>NZ_JBQUZE010000001.1:513478-733169 GCF_056314005.1 Methylophilus sp. DMC18
ATGGTGGCGTAGCAGATGACCCAACCCCAACTTTGAGTGGTAAGGCTGAAGCAGGTAGCACTGTGACTGTTTATGACGGCAAAAATGCGATTGGTACAGCTATCGCCG
This sequence comes from Methylophilus sp. DMC18, assembly GCF_056314005.1. NCBI lineage: Bacteria > Pseudomonadati > Pseudomonadota > Betaproteobacteria > Nitrosomonadales > Methylophilaceae > Methylophilus > Methylophilus sp. DMC18. The sequence continues at coordinate 513,587 of NZ_JBQUZE010000001.1, forward strand.
ACAAAAACGGTAACTGGACATTCACACCATCGACTGATATTGCTAAAGGCTTGCATAACTACACGGTGACTGCAACAGACAACGCTGGCAACACCAGTGTGCCAAGCGATAACTATGCTTACACTTTGAACCAGTCACCAGTTTTTGTGACTTTAGATGGCAGTGCCTCTGTGTCTGAAGATGGATTACCAAGTGGTATTCTGGATCCAGGTGAGCCTTCAAACATTATTGCTTCTGGTGATTTAGGTATCTCAGATCCAAATGGTGACTTGCAGAGTGTGACATTGACTGCACCAACTCAAACCTATACGTCTGGTGGCGTGGCAATTACCTGGGCTGGAAGCAACACCGGGACGCTGATCGGTTCTGCTAATGGTCAGGAAATCTTGCGCATATCCATTGATAACTCAGGCAAGTACGCTGTCAAGCTGTCTGGTCCGCTGGATCACCCTGCTCAAGGTGAGGATACGCTTGCCCTGAAGTTTGGTGTAAATGCTAAAGACTCTGATACCACAACTACTGGTTCTATCACTGTTAATGTGGTTGATGATGCGCCGATTGCTACCAATCAGACGGTCACTGCTCAGGGCGACAAAGGCACAAACATCATGTTTACCATTGATGTCTCTGGCAGTATGGCGACATTGGATGGTATCAATGGTACCTCACGTCTTGCTAGTGAAGTGAAGTCCATCAATACCTTGTTGGATCAATATGCTTCATTGGGCGGTGATGTCCGCGTCATGATCGTGACTTTCTCTGATGGCTATTATCAGAAAACACCAACTTGGGTGACCATCTCAGAGGCAAAACAAGTGCTTGCTTCACTGCAAACGTTATCTGGCACCAATTATGATGCGGCGCTGGATGGAAGCAAAACAGCCTTTAACTCTGTCGGTAAGATCTCAGGCGGACAGAACATTGGTTACTTCTTCTCTGATGGCGAGCCAAATAGTGGCCGTGAAGTAGGGGATAGCGATAGACAGGCATGGGAGGCCTTCCTGAAAGCCAATAACATCAATGAATATGCAATTGGTGTGGGTAGCAGTGTTTCTGCAACGCAGGTGGCAAACAGCATGAACCAGGTTGCGTACAATGGCTCAACTGGCACGGATACAAATGCAATTCAGGTATCTAACTTTGCGCAATTGGATGCTGTACTGAGCCAGACTGTACCAACCCCTGTTGTTGGCAGTTTGACCAGTGGCGGTGGCTTCGGCGCAGATGGTGGCTATGTCAAATCGGTGGCGATTGAGGGGACCACTTACACCTTTGATGCTAAAACAGGTTCAATTGCCGTCGCTGGGACGAATAATAGCTCTTACAATGCGACGACTCATCAGCTGACAGTGGTTACCAAAGCTGGCACATTTGTTGTAGACATGGACGATGGTAAATATGCCTTCACCCCAGGACAGACAAAAGTAACTCTCATCAACACCACTTTTGATGCCAATGGCAGTAGTCAGCAAACGCCAGTGCCTTTAGGCTGGTACACAGACAACAAGAGTGGCACGATTGAGATTATGCCAAGTACTATTTATGGCTTGTCTGCAAGTTACGGCAATGTGCTTGAGATTGAAAACTATAACGGTGATGGAAATCTATACACTTATATCAATCCAAGCAAAGATGCAGTGGTGACATTAAGTTTTGATTATGCGGCACGTGCTGGTCATACATCAGGCGTTGACTCTGCAATTCAAGTAATTGTGAATGGTAAAGTCATTGATACGGTCAATACTGGAAGCTTGAACATGAGTACATTCTCATACAGCTTCACAGGGACTGGTAGCCAGATGCGCGTGGAGTTTAAATCAGTGGATACGAACAGTACCGGTGGTTTGCTTGATAACATTAAAATCACGACGTCAAGCACTACCCAGCCTGCAGACAGCACTAAAGTTACTTATACATTAAGTGACAAAGATGGTGACACCAGCACTGCTGATTTGACGGTGAATGTGGCGAAAAATAATACCTATACACCTACACCGCAGGTGGCGCCTGATGTCTCTACGGCTGTCGGTGCGGCTGGCTTGATTACCTTGCCTGGCCTGTTGAATGTTGATTTGCTGGATTTCTCTAGCCGCCAGAGCTTCACTGCAAGTGATGCCAATAACAACATTACTAACGTCAATATTGCTTTCAATGCTGGGATTGGTGTGATCATCGGCTCTACACTGATGAGTTACTCGCAAGCGGTAGCGAATGAGTTAGGCTTAAAAGTAAGCTATACAGAAAGTAGCGGCTTCCTTGGCTTAATCGGTGCAAATGGCAAACTGGTGGTTACAGCTGCTGACGGTGGCACGATCGACAACCTTGCTCTGAATGAATTCCTGTCAACGGTGAAGGTGAATCCGCAGCTTCTTGGCGTCAATGTGTTGGAAAACTTTACGATCACTGCAACTGACAGTACTGGCCTGCAAGATAGCGCAAGTGCAAGCAATCTGCTCAATCTCAGCTTGTTGAGTAGCAATAACACTACGCCAATTATCGGTGGTGATGCAGGTGACAACGTTGTTAACGGTACCTCCGGCAATGACATTATCTACGGCTACGCTGGCAACGATACCTTGAATGGTGGCGATGGTAATGACATCCTGCGTGGTGGTGCTGGTAATGACACCTTGAACGGCGGTAATGGCAATGACATACTGATCGGCGGTAAAGGCAACGATACCCTGACCGGCGGCGCGGGTGTGGATGTGTTCAAGTGGGATCAAGGCGATGATGGCTCTGCTGGCGCGCCTGCACGTGACACGATCACAGATTTCAACAAAGCGCCTGTCAACCAAGGCGGTGATGTATTGGATATCCGTGATTTGTTGCAAGGTGAAAATCCAAACAACTTAGTCAACTACATGCACTTCGAGAAATCAGGCAGCGATACCATTATTCATATCAGTTCGAATGGTGGCTTTGCTAATGATGCACACAATGTTTCAGGTGCATTCAATAGTGGTCAAGAAACGCAGACCATTGTGGTGGCTGGTGTCGATTTAACCAACGGCCAAACCAGCGATGCAGCCGTGATCGCAAACTTGCTGACACAGCAAAATATTGTTGTGGATCACTAATCGCAGCAGTATTGCTAATAGCAGTTCAAGAGCGACCCTTGTGGTCGCTCTTTTTTATTCAGCGTTTGGGTTTGATACAGGTAATAAAAAAGAGCGCTGCTTGAGCGCTCTTTTTAGAGACTGAGTTTGCGTTGTTAGAGCGCCAGCATATCCACAAACGCATTCACAGCAGTGGCTTCCAGCTTGGCCTGATCCTGACACAAGGCCAAAATGTCGGCTTGTCTTGATGTGTCAAAGCGACGCGCCAGATTGGTTTTGAATTTCTTCACCAGTTCCGGGATGCCTTCGCCACGGCGGCGGCGATGGCCAATCGGGTATTCCACCGCAATGTTGCTGGATTGCGTGCCATCCTTAAAGAAAATCTGAATGGCATTGGCAATGGAACGTTTTTCCGGATCCAGATAGTCATGCGTATATTCTGCTTTTTCGACGCAAGTCATCTTGTCACGCAGTGCATCTATGCGTGGATCAGCGGCTGCGGCATCTTCGTAATCCTGTGCAGTTAAACTTCCTTTGAGCAAACCAACGGCTGCCATATATTGAATACAATGGTCGCGGTCAGCAGGGTTATCCAACGGGCCGGTTTTATCGATGATGCGAATGGCGGACTCGTGTGTGGTGATAATAATCTTGTCGATGTTGGCAATGTCTTCCATGGTTTGCAGACGGCTGCCCACTTCCTTGTTGAGCTGGAAAGCGCACTCCACCGCTGTTTGCGCGTGAAATTCGGCCGGGAACGAGATTTTGAACAATACCTGCTCCATCACATAGCTGCCGTAAGGGCGCTGGAACTTGAAGGCATTACCTTTGAACAAGACGTCATAAAAGCCCCAGGTTTTCGCCGTGAGTGCACTTGGGTAGCCCATTTCGCCTTGCAAGGTCATCCAGGCCAGGCGCACCGCCCGCGAGGTGGCATCACCTGCTGCCCAGGATTTACGTGAACCGGTGTTTGGACTATGACGGTAGGTACGCAAGCTTTGACCATCAACAAAGGCGTTAGACACAGCATTGATAATATCCTGCTTGTTGCCCCCCAGTAATTTGGTCACGACAGCGGTAGAGGCAATTTTAACCAGAATGACGTGGTCCAGACCCACTCTGTTAAAGCTGTTTTCCAGCGCCAGTACGCCCTGAATTTCATGTGCCTTGATCATGGCGGTAAGTACGTCTTTCATGGTCAATGGCGCTTTGCCTTCGGCCACATTTTTGCGCGACATGTAATCCGCTGAAGCCAGAATCCCGCCCAGGTTGTCAGATGGATGTCCCCATTCTGCAGCTAGCCAGGTGTCATTAAAGTCCAGCCAGCGGATCATGGCGCCAATATTGAAAGCGGCCAGGATAGGGTCCAGCTGATAAGGGGTGCCGGGAACTTTGGCGCCATTCGGCACAACCGTACCGGCAATCACGGGGCCTAGTAATTTGGTACAGGCTGGATAATCCAGTGCCTCGAAACCACAGCCCAGCGTATCCATCAGGCAGTTGCGGGCGGTATCGTAAGCTTCATGAGAGTTGATTTCAAAATCTGCCACGTAGTTGGCGATATCTACAATGACTTGATCGGGATCGGGACGTACATTAGAAATATGGGCGGACATAAGAGATTCTTTCAAGTAAAAATTTAAGCAACAGAGGCTACAGCAGAGTTTTCTCTGTGCTCTCTGAGTCCTCTGTGGCTAAAAAATGGGTAAGACTAACGTTTGTCTAAAGGCACAAACGCTCTGTTATCCGGGCCGTTATACTCTGCATTCGGGCGAATAATCTTGTTATCGATACGCTGTTCTATGGCATGCGCGACCCAGCCGGTGGTGCGTGAAATCACAAAAATGGGTGTGAACATGCCAGTCGGGATGCCCATCATGTGATAGCTGGAGGCACTGTACCAATCCAGGTTAGGGAACATCTTTTTCTCGGTCCACATGATTTCTTCAATACGGGCCGAGATATCAAACAATTTCATATTGCCGGCATCTTCACAAAGGGATTTGCTTACGCCCTTGATGGATTCATTACGTGGATCGGCAATGGTATACACGGGATGGCCAAAGCCAATAATGATTTCTTTGCGCGCCATACGAGCCTTGATATCTGCTTCAGCTTCATCTGGTGTTTGGTAACGCTCAATAATCTCCATGGCGGCTTCATTGGCGCCGCCATGTTTGGGCCCCCGTAGCGCGCCAATGGCACCGGTGACGCAAGAATACAAGTCGGAGAGGGTGCCAGCGATCACGCGTGAGGTGAAAGTGGAGGCGTTAAATTCATGTTCGGCATAGAGCACCAGTGAGGTGTTCATGGCTTTGATATGCAGCTCGGATGGTTTTTTGCCATGCAGGAGATGCAGGAAGTGCGCCGCGATAGAGTCGTCATCAGTTTCTACCTCAATACGTACACCGCGATGGCTAAAGTGGTACCAGTAAATGAGGATAGAGCCGAAACAGGCAATCAAGCGGTCCCCCAGAGCTTGTGCGCCAGCAGTATTGCGGTCGGTAGCTTCTGGTTCCAGTGTCCCCAGCATCGAGCAGCCTGTGCGCATCACATCCATTGGATGCGCATTGGCTGGAATCTGTTCCAGTACGGCTTTAAGTGCACTGGGCAGGCCGCGTAGCTTTTTGAGCTTTTGATGATAAGCAGTGAGTTGTGGTTGGGTGGGCAGCTCACCGTGAATCAGCAAATAAGCGACTTCTTCAAACGTGGCATGTTTAGCCAGTTCGATGATATCGTAACCGCGGTAATGCAGGTCATTACCGCTATGGCCCACGGTACAAATGGCCGTGGTGCCCGCAGCCACACCCGCCAGCGCGACGCCTTTTTTACGCTTGGGTGCTTCACTAGCGGGAGCCGTGTTGATAGGATCAGTGGTGGTGTTCATAACTAACCTCCTTTATCTCTGGTCGCGTGCGCTTATTTTTTATAAAGCGCGTCTAGTTTCTGTTCAAAAGCGTGATAGCCAAGATGCTCGTACAGGTCCGCACGTGTCTGCATCAAATCCAACACATGTTTCTGTGTGCCATCCTTGCGTACGCGCTGGTACACCTGAAGCGCCGCCTGGTTCATCGCGCGGAAGGCTGACAGTGGGTACAAGACCATGCCAACGCCTGCCGTGGCCAGTTCCTCTACGGTGAATAAAGGGGTAGAGCCAAATTCGGTGATATTGGCCAGTACCGGCACCTTGACGGCCTCGACAAACTGCTGATACATCCCCAGCTCAGTCATCGCTTCCGGAAAAATCATGTCCGCACCTGCTTCTACGCAAGCACAGGCGCGGTCTATGGCAGATTGCAATCCTTCCACCGCCAGCGCATCCGTGCGCGCCATGACCACGAAGTCATCATAGGGCTTGGCATCGACGGCGGCTTTTACCCGGTCTACCATTTCCTCCAGGCTCACAATCGCCTTGTTAGGCCGGTGGCCGCAGCGTTTGGCACTGACCTGGTCTTCAATATGCACGGCGGCTGCGCCTGCCTTGGCGACACTTTTAATCGTACGTGCAATGTTGAATGCGCCGCCAAACCCGGTATCAATATCGACCAGTAATGGCGTATCCACGGCATCGGTAATCCGGCGGACATCTACTAGCACGTCTTCCAGGCCAGAAATGCCAAGATCGGGCAGGCCTAAAGAACCTGCCGCCACGCCGCCACCAGACAGGTAGATGGCTTTAAACCCGGATTGGGTGGCCAGCATGGCGTGGTAGGCATTAATCGCACCGATAATTTGTAATGGTTTTTCGGCTGCCAGTGTGGCGCGGAAGCGTCCGCCAGGGGTATTGGATTGCTGCATGATGAACCTTTGTAAAATTAAACTCTATTTAACCGCCGATAAACGCAGATGCACGCCGATAAGCTTTAAAAGTGAATTGGCTAACAATCTTTAGTATCGGCGTTAATCTGCGTTTATCGGCGGTCGTCAAACATCTCAAAAGAATGCGTGCTCTGCATCTTCCGGCATGGCCACCCCGGTTTGCTTGGCTTTTTGCAACACTTCCCAGAAATAACGGTAGGTGGCGCGGTCATGCAATTCACCTGCGTACTGAATCGGCCCCCAGTCAGCTGCCTGCGCGGCCAGTAAAATGCTGGCCGCATCCGTTACTTCGTCATAGTTGGGCTTCATGGCGTCGACGATGGCCTGAATCTGGGTCGGATAAATACTCCACATACGCATAAAACCAAACTCGTTACGGGCGCGGGAGGCGTCGCTGAACGTGACCTCCACATTTTTGAGGTCCAGTGTCACGTTATGAGCAGGTACCACACCATTGGCCAGCGCGGCAGAAACCACTTCTGTTTTGGCGCGCGCCAGCAAGCGATGATCAAACTGGCCAGGGCTACGCATGGCGCTGGCAGGAATCGCGCCATGGTGGGCGCTGACAAAGTCCATCAGGCCAAAATCCAACACTTGTAACCAGGGAAGCTGTGCAATTTCATGAACCTGACGCAGTGCGCCATGGGTTTCAATCAGGATATGTACCGGGATTTCACGGCGGATGTCATGCTGTTTGGCCACAGTCTGGATGTAGCTGATCATTTCACGCGCTTGCGCAATGTCAGTACATTTGGGAATGGTAAGGTAACTCAGCACTTCACCGGCCCCACCGACCAGAATGTCGATATCCTTTTTCCAATGCGGATGGGTGTAGTCGTGAATGCGTGCCCCGGCCATTTTGTATTTGTTGGCGTCAGAATTAAGGACACGCACAATCATCTCGGCATGTGCCTGTTCCTGCCCGCTGGCGGCCCCATCTTCACAGTCGCAGGTGATATCAAACACAGGACCCACAGCATTCGGATTGGCCGGATCTTGTAAGGATAAGGCTTTCAGGATCAGTTTTTCACTGCCTGCAAAGTGCTCACAAGCCGGGATCACCGGAAAGGGTTTTTCGCCACCAAAGAGCGCCTGGTTAGGATGAACGGCCATGGTTAGTTTCCTTTTCGTGGAATTAAAACGGTGTAATCGAGGTCGAGCACCACATTCGGGTGATAGCCCTGGGTGGTCTTGATGTTTTCAACATGATCCGGCGGAATATTCTTCAGGCCGATCATGCGTAATCTGAGTGCCCCCAGTTGTGGATGGGGGAGGGTCCATTGATCCAATACTTCTGTCATGCAATAAATCGTGTCGCCTGCATAACTTGGATTGGCGTGGGTGCCACCATTAATCGCAGCGATGGATAAGGCATTTTCCAAGCCCTCATAGCTCAATGCGCGGCAGGCTGAAATCACCACACCTCCATACACTAGGCGCTGTCCCTGCGGGGTGGATTGCATCATGTGTGCATCAAAATGCAGCCTGGCGTTGTTCTGATAAAGGTGGGTTGCCAGCGTGTGGTCGCTGTCGTTAATCGTGAGCCCGGAAGGATGGCGCAATCGCTCACCCACGGCATAGTCTTCCCAGAAATAGTGGCCGCCAGTGGCAACGGCGATTTCCTGGTGCACATTAAACGGTGCAGGCAGGCGCAGATTCTCGGCTGCGACAAATGCCGGTAATTCGGGGATCACCGTTTCCGGGGCTGGCGCCTCCAGATTTTTCTTGTGCACCATGACCCAGCGTACCCAGCTTAAAACTGTCTGCTGGTCTTGATTGACCGAGGTTGAGCGCACCCAAACCACGCCATTTTTGCCACTGGAGTTTTGCTTGAGACCAATCACTTCGCTGGAGGTGGTCAAGGTATCACCCACAAATACTGGCTGGATAAAACGCACATCGGCATAGCCAAGGTTAGCCACAGCATTCACGGAGATATCCGGCACGGTTTTGCCAAATGCAATATGAAAGGCAAGCAAGTCATCAATCGGCATCTGCGCGTAACCCAAGGACAAGGCAAACGGCGCGCTGCAATGCAGCGGGTTGCGGGCGCCTGTCAAGGCGATATACAGCGCGGTATCGCCGCTGGTGATGGTACGGGGCGTCGCATGCTGGATGACTTCACCCAGCTGGAAGTCTTCAAAAAAACGCCCGGCGTTGATTTTGCCTGTCATGTTGATTCCTTAAATGAATTCTTCTTCTAGCTCTGCAATCGCTTCTGATAACTTGATGAGTCGTTGCGCAGCTTTAATATGGTGGTGTTCCACCAGTTTGTCGTTGACCACGACCGTCCCTTTACCGCCTTCGTTAGCCTCTTTCAGGGCTTTAATGATCAACCTTGCATGTTCGACCTCAGACCTTTGCGGGGTATACGCATCATTGCAATAAGCAATTTGTGCCGGATGCACCAGTGACTTGCCATCCATGCCTATGTCGCGCCCCAGGCGGCAGGCATATTCAAACGAATGCATGTTCTTAAAATCAGACGTAATGCCATCAATCACGCCTTTGCCATACGCACGCGCCGCCAGAATGACCAGCGATAAGGAGGTGAGGATGGCAGAGCGTTCATGCGTCACACGTGCATGCAGTTGCGAAATGAGGTCAGAGGTGGCCATTACCATGCAGATCACGCGCTCAGAGGCGGCCGCAATTTCCTTGGCGTTTAATACTGCCAGCGGGCTCTCTATCATCACCATCATCGGCACATCCTTGCCGCCGGCATCGTCCAGCAGCTGTTGTGCCTGCAACACGTCTTCGCGAGACTCGATATTGGGGAACAGAATGGCATCTGCGCCAATATTGGCCACTGCCTTGATATCGTCATGCCCCCAAATCGAGTGCAGATCATTGACGCGCACCACCACTTCACGTTTGCCATAGCCACCTTGCTTGACAGCATTGACAACGTTATCCCGTGATTGCACTTTGACATCCACCAGAATCGGGTCTCCCAGATCCAGAATGACGGAATCGGCCGCTAATGTGCGCGCACGCTCCAAATAGTGCTGATTACAGCCAGGGACATATAGCATCGAGCGTCGTGGTCTGAGTGCATATGACATGGGTTTTCCTTTGTTGCAGCGAGAATTGAATTCATTATTCATGAATAAAAAAACTCTGTCAACAAATATCTTATGTCTTATATAAGATATAAAATAGTAGACAACAAAAAAGCGCTGTGATATAAATTGAATAACTAATTTTTTGGCGTCTTGTGATGCCTGCAAGTGTGGAGTCAAGGATATGGATAAACAAGTCGGATCAGCCAGTTACAGGCCGTTATATGACCAGATTAAGGTGTTGATCACCCAGAGCCTGATTGGTGGGGAGTGGCGCCCGGGTGACATGATCCCGAGTGAGATTGATCTGGCTCAGCGTTACAAGGTCAGTCAGGGCACGGTGCGTAAGGCAATAGATAGTCTGGCTACTGAAAATATCCTGATTCGTCGTCAGGGCAAGGGTACGTTTGTCGCGACCCACAATCAGGATGATGTGAAGTTGCGCTTTTTGCGTCTGACTGCTGAAACCGGCCAAAAAGAATTGTTACAGAATGAGTTTATCTCCTGTGTCAAAAGCAAAGCCAGTGTGCATATCGGCAAGGTGCTGGAAATGAAGGCGGGCGCGACCACCATAGAGGTTAAGCGCTTGCTGACTTTTTCCGGACGGCCTCTGATTTATGACCACATTATTGTGCCCGCTGCGCCATTCAAAGGCTTGAATCGCGCCAAGGTGGAAGAAAGCAATGGCTCCATGTACAGCATGTATGAGTCGCAGTTTGGCATACGCATGATCCGTGCTGAAGAGCGGATCAAAGCGGTGGCCGCAGATGCTGAAGTGGCGAAAGCCCTGGGGCTGAAAGAGGGATATCCGCTGCTGAGCATAGAGCGCGTGTCGTTCACCTATGGTGATAAGCCAATGGAGTGGCGGTTAGGTTTGTGCCTGACCGATGACCACCACTACATGAGTGAATTGGAATGATTGAAAAATCTTCATCAGCGGCGTTGAGCTGCGCTTGTCCGTCTGGCTGCTGAAGTTTTTGAATTATTCGGGATAAAAGAAATGACTTTTGAAAACACATTTTCGCGTTGTTGGGCTTTGCTTGCCTAGCCAACATGTATTTTGAAAAGTCTTGGTCGACGCAAAGACTGGTGAATAGAAAGAGGTTAATGAATGGATGACTTGAAAAAACGCGCGCTGGACTACCACCAGTTTCCCAAGCCGGGCAAGCTGAGCGTGGAGTCGTCCAAGCCATGCGCAACGCAACAGGATTTATCCCTGGCCTACACGCCAGGGGTGGCCGCGCCAGTGCTCGAAATAGAGGCGGATCCTGCCAATGCCTACAAGTATACCAACAAGGGAAATTTGGTGGCGGTGATCACTGATGGAACAGCCGTGCTCGGACTGGGCAACGTCGGTGCTTTGGCCGGCAAGCCGGTGATGGAAGGCAAGGGCGTGCTGTTTAAACGCTTTGCAGATATTGATGTGTTTGATATCGAAGTCAATGCCGCCACGCCTGACGAGTTTATCCAGACTGTCGTCAATATCGCGCCGACTTTTGGCGGGATCAATCTGGAAGATATCGCTGCCCCGCACTGTTTTTATATTGAATCCGAACTGAAAAAACGCCTGGATATTCCGGTGTTTCATGATGACCAGCATGGTACGGCCGTGATTGTGGCAGCAGCCTTGTTAAATGCGCTTGAGCTCCAAGGCAAAACCTTGCCCCGCGCCAAAATTGTGTTTTTAGGTGCGGGTGCGGCGGGTTGCTCATGTGCCAAGTTGCTTAAGCTGATGGGTGCCACCGATATCACCATGGTGGATCGCAAAGGCGTGCTCGATTTGGCGCGGGATGACTTGCATGACAACAACCGTGCGTTGGCGATTGCGGCTGGCAAGGTGAGCTCGCTGGCCGAGGCCATGCAGGGCGCAGATGTATTTATCGGGGTGTCGGCCAAGAATGGCTTGCCAGCAGAGCTGGTGGCCAGTATGGCGGCCAAACCGGTGATTTTTGCACTGGCCAATCCAGATCCTGAAATTTTACCCAGCCAGGTTTTCGCAGTGCGTGATGACGTGATTATGGCCACTGGCCGCAGTGATTTCCCGAATCAGGTCAACAACGCCTTGTGTTTCCCTTATTTGTTCCGTGGTGCGCTGGATGCCAAGGCCAAACAGATTACCGAGCAGATGAAAGTGGCGGCAGCAAAAGCGCTCAGTCAACTTGCGCGCGAGCCTGTGCCGCAGCAAGTGCTGGAGGCGTACCAGTTAACGTCTTTATCGTTTGGCAAGGAATACATTATTCCCAAGCCGTTTGATCCACGCTTGATGGAATACGTGGCCGGTGCAGTGGCACGTGCAGCGCAGGCAGACGAGTAGCAGCATGATTGTTAAAAAGCAGAAAAAACAGCGGCCCAAGAATCTGGATTTATTTACGATCCGGCTGCCGGTCAATGCCGTGGTGTCTATCATGCATCGGGCCAGTGGCGTCGCACTGTTTTTGATTCAGCCATTGCTTTTATGGACCTTGTATCTGTCATTGTCTAGCGCTGCTGGCTATCAAAGCGTGGCCGGCCAATTGCAAACATGGCCAGTCAAGTGTCTGGTCACGGGCTTGGCCTGGGCGTTTTTTCATCATTTTTATGCAGGTATTCGTCATCTGGCGATGGATGTGCATTGGATGACCACCCTGCAAAAGGCAAGGTTCTCCAGCCGCGTTGTGCTGGGACTGGTGGCATTCACCATGTTGTGGATGTTATGGGCGATTTGGGGCTGAGTCAGCATGCTATTTGAACTGCTTACGGCGAAATACCCTGGCATGCGTCGCTGGCTCACGCAGCGGCTGTGTGCCTTGTCCATGGCCTTTGGGCTGTTGTTATTCTGCATGCGGCTGCTGTGGTTGTCGCCAGCAAGTTATCACGACTGGGTGGCCTTGTTTGCGCCCTGGTGGTGGCGCCTGCTGACACTGTGGTTTTTTATCTGCATGTTACTGCATGCGTGGCTGGGTGTGCGTGATGTGCTGCGGGATTACGTGCCGCATCTGGGCGTACGGTCCGTGCTGCAACGATTGGTAGATATTGCGGTGTGGGGAAATGCACTCGCAGTATTGTGGATTTTATTTGGAATGAAGATTTAAGGTGAATGGCATGACCAAGACAGCGCAGGGGACAGGTGCAAGCAAACTACAGCATCATCAGGTAGATGCAGTCATCGTCGGCGGTGGTGGGGCTGGCTTGCGTGCGGCATTGCAGCTGGCGGAATCCGGCGCCGATGTCGCTGTGCTGTCCAAAGTGTTCCCCACCCGTTCACATACCGTGGCGGCACAAGGCGGCATTGCCGCCGCGCTCGGTAATGTGTCTGATGACAACTGGTTGTGGCATATGTATGACACCATCAAGGGTTCGGACTACCTGGGCGACCAGGATGCGATTGAGTTTATGTGCCGCAATGCGGCCAAGGCCATTATTGAACTGGAGCACTTTGGCATGCCGTTCGACCGCCTCGAAAATGGCCGCATCTTTCAGCGTCCGTTTGGCGGCATGACCCGCAATTTTGGCGAGCAAGCCATTTCGCGGACCTGTGCTGTGGCGGACCGCACCGGCCATGCCATGCTGCATACGCTGTATCAGCGCAACGTCAAGGCCAACACTCAATTCCTGATTGAGTGGTTTGCCCTGGACCTGATTCGGGATGCCGATGGGGATATCTTGGGCGTGATTGCGCTCGAAATCGAAACCGGCGACATTCATGTGATTCATGCCAAAGCCACCATGCTGGCCACGGGTGGCGGTGGCCGCATCTTCCAGGCCAGTACCAATGCCTATATCAATACGGGGGATGGCTTGGGCATGGCCGCGCGCGCAGGCCTGCCGTTGCAGGATATGGAGTTCTGGCAGTTTCACCCCACCGGGGTATTGAATGCCGGCGTATTGATTACCGAAGGCGTGCGTGGCGAGGGCGGTTATTTGGTGAATAGCGAGGGCGAGCGTTTTATGGAGCGCTATGCTCCGAACGCAAAAGATTTAGCCAGCCGCGATGTGGTGTCGCGCGCCATGGCGACCGAGATTAAAGAAGGCCGCGGCGTTGGCAAGCATAAAGACGCGGTGTACCTCAAACTAGATCATTTAGGGGAAGACATCATCAGCAAACGCTTGCCTGGCATCCGCGAGATTGCCAAAACCTTTGCCGGTGTAGACCCAACCCAGGCGCCTATCCCGGTGGTGCCGACCGCGCATTACATGATGGGTGGCGTGCCCACCAATCTGGATGGTCAGGTTGTGGTACATGACGGCCAGTCTGAGCGTGTCGTCAATGGTTTGTATGCGGTGGGCGAATGTGCCTGCGTCTCTGTGCATGGCGCCAATCGTCTGGGCTCTAACTCTTTACTGGATCTGGTGGTGTTTGGCAAAGCGGCAGGTGACAAAATGGCGGCGGAGATTGCTGCCAACCGTGCGCACAAGCCGCTGCCAGCGAATGTCGCGGATGCAACGCTGGCGCGTGTTAACCGCCTTGAAAATGGCGGGGGCGAGAAAGTGGCTGAGGTGGGCTTGGCGATGCGCCAGACCATGCAAAAACATTGCGGGGTATTCCGTTTTCCTGATTTATTGGCCGACGGCGTAGACGCCATCAAGCAGGTGGCCCAGCGTGCCGGGCAGTTAAGAATTGCTGATACGAGCAAGGTGTTTAACACGGCCAGGGTCGAAGCACTGGAGTTGGATAACCTGATGGAGGTGGCGCTGGCAACCATGCAAGCGGCCCATGCGCGTCAGGAAAGCCGCGGCGCCCATGCCCGTGAGGATTATCCCGAGCGTGACGATACGCATTGGCTCAGTCATTCGCTGTATTTTGCCCGCGAGCAAAAGCTGGTGTACAAGCCGGTGCGCCTCAAACCATTGACCGTAGAACCATTCGAGTTGAAGAAAAGGGTGTATTGATATGCGTTTCTCTATTTACCGGTTTAATCCCGACGTAGACAAAAAACCCTATATGCAGGACTACGAGGTCACGCTGGAAGACAGTGACCAGATGTTATTGGACGCGCTGATGCGGATTAAAGAACTGGACGAAACGCTCAGTATGCGCAAGTCCTGCCGTGAAGGTGTGTGTGGCAGTGATGCCATGAATATCAACGGCAAAAATGGCCTGGCCTGCATTACCAAACTCAGTGATCTGCAAGAACCTGTGGTATTGCGTCCCATGCCTGGCTTGCCTGTGATTCGCGATCTGGTCGTGGATATGACGCAATTCTTTGATAACTATCATTCGGTGATGCCTTATTTGCAAAACCACGACACGCCGCCGGAAACCGAGCGCCTGCAAAGCCCGGAAGACCGTGCCAAGCTGGATGGCTTGTATGAGTGCATTTTGTGTGGGGCTTGTACAACCTCTTGCCCCAGCTTCTGGTGGAACCCCGACAAATTTGTCGGTCCGGCAGGGCTGATGCAGGCTTACCGCTTTATTGCCGACAGCCGTGACCAGGAACAGGATGCGCGGTTGGAGAATCTGGAAGACCCTTACCGTTTGTATCGTTGCCACAACATCATGAACTGTACCGATGTCTGTCCGAAAAAGCTGAATCCAAACGCTGCCATTGCAGCGATTAAAGACCTCAAGATCGAAAAAGCCAAGGCCCATCAAGACAGCAAGCCGGGTAAGAAGATCTTTGGTATCAAAGTGTTATAGGGGGAATTTATGCTAAATGCTGAGATTTTACGTGACGCCGAGCAGCGGCGACTGACCTGGCGCTGCCGCCGCGGCATGCTGGAACTCGATATCGTATTGCAACGCTTTGTCAGTGAGCAATTTGGCAACCTGACACTGGCAGAAATGGAGCAACTGGATGCCTTGCTGGAACTGCCAGATAACGTGTTTTGGGACTTGATTCAGGGCGTAAAAGCCCCGACCGGAGACCTCAAGCCTATGGCAGCCCTTCTTCAAAAATTGAGTGCGAGCCGGCCGACGGCAGAACAGGAGACCAGATGATTCAGCATATGGGAGAAGAGCCGATTGCACTGGATGCCAGTGCCTTGGGGGATTACTGGCCAGGCATACAGTTGTATTACCCGCCAGTGAAATATGCGCCCAGCTTGGGCATTTATGAAGACATGGAGCAGGCGGCCAACCGCATGGTCAAGCATGCGCACTTTACCAATGCGCATACGCTGATTTTTGACCTGGAAGATGGTTGTCGGCAGAAAGAAATGAGCCGCACCTTGCTGCGGCAGGAGCTGCCCAAACTGCGCAAGGTCAATGAGCGCGTCACCATTGCCATCCGCGCCAACTCCTTCCGTACCGATGAGTACGAAGAAGACATGAAGCTGGTACGCGACATGGGCGAATTTATTGATGTCGTCATGCTGGCCAAGGCGGGTGAATCCTACGGTGCCGCCGAGGTGCGTGATCTGTCTAGCTTTTTGTTGAGTATTAACCCGCAAATCACCATACAGCCGATTATCGAACACCCTAAATCGCTCAAGATTGCACCTGAACTGATGCAATACGACACCGTGAAACATGTGGTGTTCGGTATCCATGACTTCTCTAAAGCTTTGGGGATCCACATCACGCCCGAGCATTGGATAGAAGAGCTGTTCTATTTTATCAACCAGCTGATTTTTGAAGCCAGGATCGCCGGTAAAGGTGTGATTGGCGGTGTGGAAACGCTGATTGGCAGCAACATCATGCCGGACAAATTTGTGGAACCGCACGACGTGCGTCGCTGGCTGGATTTGCATGGCGATAACGAGTCGCGCGTGGTGTACAAACACGCTTGCCAGGAAGCGGCCATGGGCCTGACCGGCAAGCAGGTGATCCATCCCGGGCATATTCATTTGTGTAAAACCGCTTACACGCCATCGCCGACCGAGATCAACCAGAAGGTGGCGATTTTGAAAGCGGCGATTGAAGCCGATGCCTTGTTGGGTGGGGCGATCAAGTTTGAAGGCGAGATGTTGGACCCGCCCATGTTTGGGAAGGCGTTGCAGACGCTGCTGAGAGCGCATGCCTTACGCGCGCTCAAGGTCAGCGATATGGAGTTTGCCTTGCATGTGCTGCAGTTGATGCCGGCGCAGGTAGTACGCCAAAACTGGCCCTACGGCATTCTGCTTTAAATCAATGGCTGCGCGGGCGAATCACGGCGTTGCGCGGTACTCGAAATCCTCATGTACTTTTAGTACATTCCGGTTTCTGTGTTCCGTGCGCCTTGTGCTTCATCCCGCTCGCTCATTGATGAGCGTTTAAGCGTCATTGAAGATTTAAAAAGCATTTTCAAAAGAAATGCCTATAACAGCATCGCATCAACCGTGCGTGCATAGAGTGATTGGAAAGGTTTGAACATGACACAGTTAGCCCCTTATCCACAATGGCAATGGGACATCCCTGAGTTTTTCAATATCGGGGTGGCTTGTAGTGACCGGCACTTGGGCACACCGACAGCCGATGAAATTGCCATGATTGTGGAGGATGACAGTTTTGGTACCAGCATTATCACCTTTGCCGAACTGGCGGCTAGGACAGACCGTTTTGCGCAGGTGTTGCGTGAATTGGCTGTCAAGCCAGGGGATAGGGTGCTGATTCGCCTGCCGAACAGCCTGGATTACCCGACGGCCTTTCTCGGCACCATGAAAACCGGGGCGATTTCCGTGCCGACGTCTACTTTGCTCACTGCAGAAGAAGTGGCTTATCTGGCCAAGGATTCCGGCGCCGTGGTCCTGGTAACTGACGCGGCCGCCTGGCAGGCGATGTCTGCCAAAATGCAGCAGAATATCGCGCAAACACCCCATCTGAAGCATGTCTTGCTGACACAGTTATCCGGGGAGGTCTCACCCGTGGATGGGTTTAATGTGGTGTCGCTGGAGGCAGCCCTGGCGAATGTGACTGACGCAGCGCCCGCCTATGCCACGCGGGCAGAGGATCCGGCTTATTTGGTCTATACCTCAGGTACGACTGGTTATCCTAAAGGCGTGCTGCATGCGCATCGTGCCTTGTTGGGGCGCCAGCCAGCCGCCCAATACTGGTTTAACTACAGCGACACGGTGCAAGACCGCATCATGCACTCCGGTAAGTTTAACTGGACCTATGTGCTGGGCACTGGGCTGATGGACCCGTTATACCTGGGTAAAACCGTGATTGTGCATGAAGGCAAAAATGATGCGCAAAAGTGGCTGGATTTGATTGCCAAACACAAAGCCACCATCTTTATTGGTGTCCCGACCATTTACCGCCAGTTATTGCAAAAAACCACCGCTATACAGGCAGATATCCCCAGTGTGCGTCACTATATGAGTGCGGGCGAGCATTTGTCGGATGAGGTGTTGACCCAATGGCGTGAGCGTTTTGGGTTGGATATTTATGAAGCGGTAGGCATGAGTGAGTTTTCCTACTATCTTTCACAAAGTGTGTATCGGCCGATTCGTGCGGGCTCTGCCGGTTTTCCGCAACCTGGGCACCAGATTGTATTGCTCAATCCCGACACCCGTGAGCCGGTGGCCGAAGGCGAGGAGGGCATGATCAGCGTGCCGGATAATGATCCTGGCTTATTCCTGAACTATTGGAACTTGCCGGAAGAAACAACCAAATACAAGCATGATGGCTATTTCTTTACCGGCGATTACGCCAAGTATGATGCCGATGGCTATCTCTGGTTTTTGGGCCGTAAGGATGACATTATCAAGAGCTTTGGCTACCGGGTGTCGCCATATGAAATCGAGCGCGTCTACAAAGGCCATCCGGCCGTGGCAGATTGCGCGGCCGTCGGCGAAGAGATTGAAAAAGACAAATTGCTGGTGGTGATTTATGTGATCCCCAAACCGGATGCCGAGATTGCCCCAGAAGAACTGATGGTGTTTGGCAAGCAGCATCTGGCGGCGTATAAAGCACCGAAAACAGTCTACCTGGCCAAGGAGTTTCCACGCACCAAAAATGGTAAAATCTTGCGTAAAGATGTGAGTCCTGCCATTGCGTATCAGAAAAGCAATGCGCGCTAAAACGCCCGCCTGAAAGACCAAAACATGGCCCTGATTAAAACCCAAGACTTTATCGAGAGCATTGCAGATGCCTTGCAATATATCTCCTACTATCATCCTGAAGATTATATCCAGGCTCTGGCGGCGGCTTATGCCCGTGAGGAATCGGCAGCGGCCAAAGATGCGATTGCCCAGATTTTGACCAACTCACGCATGTGTGCAGAAGGCAAGCGTCCGCTCTGCCAGGATACAGGCATTGTGGTGGCATTTATCAAGGTTGGCATGCATGCCAGATTTGAAGGCGACATGACGCTGGAAGCCATGGTCAATGAAGGCGTACGCCGGGCCTATCTGCATCCTGACAATACCCTGCGGGCTTCTATCGTCAACGATCCGGCTGGGGCACGCAAAAACACCAAAGATAATACGCCAGCGATTACCCACGTGGAAATGGTCGCAGGGGATAAGGTCGACGTGCAGGTGGCAGCCAAGGGTGGCGGCTCCGAGAACAAGTCCAAACTGGCGATGCTGAACCCGAATGAAAGCATTGTCGATTGGGTGCTTGAAGTGGTGCCGGAAATGGGCGCAGGTTGGTGTCCGCCAGGCATGCTGGGCATAGGCATAGGCGGTAGCGCTGAAAAAGCCATGTTGTTAGCTAAAGAGTCACTGATGGCGCCGATTGATATTCAGGCGCTGCAGGCACGAGGCGCGCAAAACCGTATTGAAGAACTGCGTTTGGAGCTCTACGAGAAGGTCAATCGCTTAGGCATAGGCGCACAGGGTCTGGGTGGCTTAACCACGGTACTCGATGTGAAAATTCTCGATTACCCCACCCATGCAGCCAGTTTGCCGGTGGCGATTATCCCCAACTGTGCCGCCACCAGACATGTGCACTTCACGCTGGATGGCTCAGGGGTGGCGGTGCTGACTCCGCCCAGCCCTGAGGTTTACCCGGATGTGCATTGGGCACCTAGTCCGCAAGCCAAGCGCGTGAATCTGGAGACGGTGACGCGCGAAGAAACCCAGCGCTGGAAAACCGGCGACACGCTGTTGCTGACCGGCAAGATTCTGACCGGTCGTGATGCCGCGCATAAACGGATTCAAACCATGCTGGCCAAGGGCGAGCCCTTGCCGGTGGATTTCACCAACAAGTTTATCTACTACGTCGGCCCGGTGGATGCCGTGCGCGATGAGGCGGTAGGCCCTGCTGGCCCGACCACCGCCACTCGGATGGATAGCTATACCGACATGATGCTGAACACCGGCTTGCTTGGCTCCATCGGTAAAGCTGAACGCGGTGACGAAGCGCTGACTGAGATTGCCAGACACAAGTCGGTCTACCTGATGGCGGTTGGTGGTGCGGCTTACCTGGTCAGCAAGGCTATTAAACATGCGCGCATGCTGGCATTTGAAGATTTAGGCATGGAGGCCATCTATGAGTTTGAAGTGGAAAACATGCCGGTGACGGTGGCAGTGAGTGCCGATGGCGATTCTGCGCACAAGAGCGGCCCAGCCCTCTGGCGCAAGAAGATTGCGCTCAAAGCGGTTTAATGTGCTTTCAATCACAGAACATGCGCACGATTTGCTAAACACTACGTCATACTACTAAGCGTCAGAATGGGGGTAAGTATGATAAAAGGATTAAAAGCAAATACAGGTGTCAGCATGTGTTGCGCCGTTGCGCTGATGATGTTGACTGTGCAAGCGCACGCAGAGTCTGCCCTGGAGTATTTTACGGATAGCACTGGCAAATATGCCGGACCGAGTCTGGAAGACCAGGTGGCGTTAATGGACACCGACCATAATGGTTTTGCCGATGTGTTTGAGGTACGTGCCTACCTGGAAAAGCAACATGGCAAGGGCTATCAGAAAGAGCTGCTCGATAAATGGGAGTCCTCTGCTGCTGGCAAAAGCTGCAGTACCCCGTTTGCCAAGCAACTTTACGGAGACAGTACACGCTGACAGCGTTCGCAGTGTTGTTTTGATGCTGACAACGGCTGTCATTTTGATCAATTGTCAGAATGTTACAAGCAGTTAACATTCTGGCGAAGGGAGTGCATTATAATCAAATCAAAAGAATGCCTCGCGGCCAGTGGTTAATACCGGCCCATTCCCCGATTTTCGTTTTATTGCCCAAATTTGATTTATTAAATAGAGCCTACACATCATGTTAGAAGCATACGACACCCACGTAAAAGAGCGCGCTGCGCAAAACCTTCCTCCCTTACCCCTGAACGCTGAGCAAGTGGCCGCCCTGGTTGAGTTACTCAAGTCTCCTCCAGCCGGGCAGGAAGCCTTGCTGGTGCATCTGCTTGAGAACCGCATTCCGGCCGGTGTAGACCAGGCGGCGTACGTCAAAGCGGCCTTTTTGGCCGATATTGCCAATGGCAAGGCCAGCTCACCCTTGGTCAGCGCTGAAAAAGCCGTTGAACTGCTGGGAACCATGCTGGGTGGCTATAACGTGCAGGCGCTGGTGGCTTTACTGGATACGCCCATGGCGGCGCATGCCGTGAAGGCCTTGTCCACGACCATCCTCATGTTTGATGCCTTCCACGATGTGGATGCCAAAATGAAGGCCGGTAACACGCATGCCAAAACATTGATGCAAGCCTGGGCAGAGGCACAATGGTTTACCAGCAAACCAGCGCTCAAAGATGAGATCAAAGTGGTGGTGTTCAAGCTGGATGGTGAAACCAACACCGATGACTTAAGCCCGGCGCAAGATGCCTGGAGCCGTCCCGATATCCCGTTACACGCCAAGGCGATGCTGGTCAACCGTATGTCTGATGGCCTCAAAGTGATTGAGGACCTGAAGCAAAAAGGCCTGCCATTGGCTTATGTAGGCGATGTGGTCGGGACAGGTTCTTCACGTAAATCTGCCATCAACTCAGTGCAATGGTGGATGGGCGACGATATTCCATTTATCCCGAACAAACGCACGGGCGGCGTGGTCATTGGCAGCAAGATTGCGCCTATCTTCTTTAACACGGCTGAGGACTCTGGTGCCTTGCCGATTCAATGTGATGTCTCCAAACTGAATACGGGTGATGTGATTGTGATTAAGCCGTTTGAAGGCAAAGTGTTGTCTGAAGCGGGCGAGGTTCTGGCCACATTTGAAATGAACCCGGTTACCCTGGCGGATGAAGTGCGCGCCGGTGGCCGCATTCCGCTGATTATTGGCCGCGGCCTGACTTCAAATGCCCGCAAAGCGCTGGGCTTGGGTGAGACCGATCTCTTTATTAAAGCGGTGCCTGCCAAAGATACTGGCAAAGGCTATACTCTGGCGCAAAAAATGGTGGGCCGTGCGTGTGGCCTGCCTGAAGGCATGGGTGTGCGACCAGGTACCTATTGCGAACCTAAAGCCACCACCGTCGGCTCTCAGGATACCACAGGCGGCATGACGCGTGACGAGCTCAAAGAGCTGGCGTGTCTGGGCTTTAGCGCCGATCTGGTGATGCAGAGCTTCTGCCATACCGCGGCCTATCCAAAGCCGGTTGATATCAAGTTGCAGCACGAGCTGCCAGAGTTTATGTCCAGCCGTGGCGGTGTCAGTTTGCGTGCCGGTGATGGTGTGATCCACTCCTGGCTCAACCGCATGATTCTGCCGGATACCGTGGGTACGGGCGGTGATTCGCATACCCGTTTCCCGATTGGCATCAGCTTCCCGGCTGGGTCTGGTCTGGTGGCTTTTGCCGCAGCAACCGGGGCGATGCCACTGGATATGCCTGAGTCGGTCTTGGTGCGCTTTAAAGGTGAAATGCAACCAGGCATCACCTTGCGTGACCTGGTGAACGCGATTCCTTATGCGGCCATTCAGGAAGGAACCTTGACCGTCGGCAAGCAGGGCAAGAAAAACGTGTTTAACGGCCGCGTGCTTGAAATTGAAGGCTTGCCTGACCTCAAGGTCGAGCAAGCGTTTGAATTGGCGGATGCCTCGGCGGAGCGTTCCGCCAACGGTTGCACGGTGCTGCTGAACAAAGAGCCGGTGATCGAATTCCTCAATTCCAATATCGTGCTGATGCAGAACATGATCGAAAACGGGTATGCCGACGCACGCACGCTGGAGCGCCGGATTGCCAGCATGAAGGCCTGGCTGGAAAAACCGGAGCTGTTGCAGCCTGACAGTGATGCCGAATACGCCCATGTGATTGAGATTGATCTTAACGAAATCAAAGAGCCATTGGTGGCCTGCCCGAATGACCCGGATGACATCAAGCCCTTGTCAGCCGTAGTGGGGGACAAGATTGATGAGGTGTTTATCGGTAGCTGCATGACCAATATCGGCCATTACCGTGCTGCTGGCAAGGTGCTTGAAGGCGCAGGTGGCATCCCAACCCGCTTGTGGATTGCTCCACCGACCCGCATGGACGAAGCACAACTGCGTGCCGAGGGCGTTTATTCCACCTTTGGGGTGGCAGGAGCCCGTACCGAAGTGCCAGGCTGCTCGCTTTGCATGGGTAACCAGGCACGCGTGGCGGACAAGGCCACCGTGTTCTCGACCTCTACCCGTAACTTTGATAACCGTATGGGCAAGGATGCTCGCGTCTATCTGGGCTCTGCCGAGCTGGCGGCGGTCTGCGCCAAGCTGGGGCGCATGCCGACCATGCAGGAGTATATGGACACCTTGGGCAGCAAGCTGACCAATACTGCCGAGATATACAAATATCTCAACTTCAATCAGATGACGCAGTATGCCGCCTCTCTGGAAAACAGTAAAAAGATTATTCCGATCAAAGAAACGGCATAAGGGCTTAATCTTCAAGTACAACAAGGGGGCGCAAGCCCCCTTTGTTTTTTATCAGCATCGTTATTTTGTTTTCTGCTGTTGTTTTTCAAGCCGCACATTTGCTTGCAACTGTAAAAGCGGTAACGGCGATATTCGCAGGTGATCTGTTTTGATTATGATGTATTGGCTGTAAGCAATGATGGCTGCGGCTAGCACAGCCATTCATTGGTTTAACAGGTTGCCAATATCCAAGGAGAAACCCATGAAATCGTGCGAACAAACACTGCCTTACCTCCCTCAACAACGCTTGCTTGCTCATGATTACGGCCAGGTGTACTGTCGTTATGATGAAGAATCGCAGGCACTGTGGACTTATCTTTCTCAGCCGCAACGGATTCCGTGCATCAATCACGCCTTGTTGCTGGACTTGCATGCGCACCACCATGATATCGAACTGAGTGGCGGTTATGTTGAGACCGCGAACGGGGCGTCATTGCCGATCCGCTATTCGGTATTCGCCTCTGCCACGCCCGGCTATTTTAATATGGGTGGCGATCTGCAAAAGATGGCTGCGGCCATCCGCCAACAGGACAGGGCGCAACTGGAGGCCTATGCCAGACTCAGTATAGATGTGGTGGCACAACGCGCTTTCCGCTTTCAACTGGGCAATGTCACCAAAATTTCACTGCTGCAAGGTGAGGTGTTGGGGGCAGGCATAGAAGCGGCTTTAACCAGTGATGTGTTGATCGCAGAGCGACAGGCTGTGTTTTGCTTTCCCGAGCTATTCTTCAACATGATTCCAGGCATGGGCGCTTACAGCCTCATTGCACGCAAAGCAGGCATGGCAGTGGCTGACAAGATGATTTTGGGGTGCGAGCGCTATAGCGCGGAAGAGTGTCTGCAAATGGGGTTGATCGATATGGTGGTCGAGCAAGGGGAAGGCGAGCAGGCCGTACGCACCTTTATCGATAAAAACAATAAACACGCCGCAGGGTTTTTATCCGCACAAAAAGCCAAGGAAAAAATTCATCCGCTAAGCTATGATGAATTGACGGCGATTGTGCAGCTTTGGGTTGAAAATGCCTTGCAACTCAGTGAGCGCGACTTGAAAGTGATGGACCGTTTTTATCGTGCGCAGTCACGCTTGTTTCAGCCTGTGCCTGCAGATCAGCAGAGAGAAGCTGTGCTGACACCGTCTACTGAAAGTGAGGCGTTCTTCGTGCATGACCGCGTTGTGAACCAATAAGCGTGTGCTTGATATTTGGGGATGCCAGGCGCTTGCACTAGCTATTTTTTTGACCGCTTGGATGAAAGCTTGTCTCGCTGTTGCATGAGCTGGCCACGGGTTTCTTCGTAGCAGTCTGCAACTGCCTGATATAGCAGGGAAATGGTCGAGGCATCCTTCATGTTTAAGCCCAGCAGGCGACGACTGTGCTTGCTCAATGGAATCAGACCCATGTTGGCGGATTCCCCAGCCAGGCTGTGCGCCAGTGTATGAACTTGTGCAAAGTTGAGGTCCATGCATTGCTTGCCTAAGTCGCGGACTAGGTCATCTGTTGTCTCGATAAACTCGCGGATAAGTTTGTTTAAAAACGCCTCGCTGCCACCGAGCTTGAGCAAGTGCGCCATACGGTCTTGATCCAGCAGCGGCTCGGTCATCGGTGCAATGGTCGGGATACTTTCTGCGGTTGCCGAGGGATGCGCATCTGCTGGCGATTGCGCTTTGCCACGTTTTTTCGAAGCGGCTGTGGTGACGGCAAGCGCCTCTGCGCCTGCTTGCGTGTCCAGCGTGCTTGTAATGGCTTCCACCAGTGTTTGAATCTGGCGCGACACCACTGGCTTGGTCAATACCTGATAGACCCCGGCGCGCAAACAGCGATCCTGTGTGGCTTTGGTGGCATCGGCGGTGAGGATCACGGTACGGATAGGCTGACTGCCCGGCAAGGCATGATAGATCCTGAACACCTCCAGGCCATTCATTTCCGGCATGTTGTAATCCAGGATCATCAGGTCAAACTGATGCTGCTCCAGCATATCAAGCGCGGCATCACCGTTGTCTACGGATTTCACCACACAGTGCATTCTTTGCAGGGTCTCATTCAGGATCATCCGGTTGACCACATTATCATCTGCAATCAGCACACGGATTTTTTTGCGGAATCGGGTGTGGCTACTTAATGGCACCACATTGGAGGCGTTATCCAGGTTGATTTCGGTGCTCCGGTCAACACTGGGCGCGATTGCGTGGGTCAGTGGCAAGCTGACCTCAAATACCGTCCCTACATTTTCCTTGCTGCTCACGCTAATGCTGCCACCCATGACCTCAACCAGTTGCTTGGCAATCGTCGTACCCAAGCCTGTGCCGCCATAACGCCGGGTGATGCTGCTATCTGCCTGGGTGAAACTGTCAAAAATAAAAGGCAAGGCCTCTGCCTTGATGCCGATGCCGCTATCCTGGATGCGGAAACATAACAGGCTGCGGTTGGCATACTGTTCCAGGACACTGACCGTGATCTCGACGCCACCGTGCTGCGTGAATTTAATCGCGTTGGCGATCAAATTGGTCAATATCTGCTCCAGATGGTGCATGCTGCCAGAAAAGTGCCGTTCCGCTTCATTGGCGAGATTGAACTTCAACCAGAGTTGCTTGCGTTCCACTTCAAGTTGAAACACGAGGTGCAAGCGGTTGATCAAGTCGGGCAGGTAAAAAGCAATCTCTTCGAGATCGACTTTACCTTTTTCAATCTTGCTGATATCAAGCACGTCATTGATGAGCTTTTTCAGGCTGCTGGCTGAGGCCCCAACCATATTCAAGAGTTCGGCTTGTTTGCGGTCAAGCTTGGTCTGGGCCAGCAGTTCACTGGCGCCAATAATGCCATTGAGCGGTGTGCGCATTTCATGGCTGATATTCGACAGAAAGTTTGTCTTTGCCTCGCTGGCCTGGTCAGCCTCTTTGGTAGCTTTTTCCAGGCTCACCAGCAACCGTAGGGCATGCGGTGGAATCAGTAACAGCGTCAGCAAAAAGCCATAAGCCAGATGCTGGTGTTCTATCCAATAAGGGTTTAAATACAAGGTTAGACTAAAGCCCACCAGACTTAGCATATAGCAGCCTTTGAAAAACTTGGTGCCATAACGCAAGCCATAGCCAATAATCAGCCACAGATAAATGCCGATAAATACGCCGGCCATCGCCCCCGAGATCATTTGCTCTAGCGAGGTGGCAGTGATGTCCATCACCATGGCGGTCCATTGCCGTTTTTCGTTTTTGGCCGGGTTGCGCAAGATGTTATACAACATCAGAAAACCAAAGCCCAGATAAATCAGACACAACAATACGGGTTCATAGCTGCTGCGATTAATCAGCAAGTAAAGCGTAATCATGCTGACAAAAAGCACGCGGATCAGTGCCTGCTCAGTTTCATAACTGACAGATTTGATCTCGCTTACTTTGTACACCAACTGCTTTACTAGGGTTCGCATGTTTGATGGGATATCAGGGTATTAGCCAATGATTAGTGAGAGAAAAACTTAACTTTATTGATAGTTAACGGCTTTTTCTTAAGATAACTTAAAGTTTAACAGGCAAGGTTTGATTATCAAAGTAAGTTTACTTTTCAAACGCGCAAAATAAGATTGTGTTTCGTGCAGCGCATGCGCAAAATACCGCCCTGATACAAAACGCTGCCTGATGACAGATGTGGAAAGTGTAATGAATGATGACTGATCAAGCGCCAGCCCTTTCAAGATGGTCACGTTGGCTCGCCCGTAGCCGCATGGCGCTGCCGATCGTGTTTTTTATCGGCGGCTTTGTCTGGGACGCGATTACCATAGGCAAAAAAGTCGCCATGTCCGACATGATCATTTTTGCCTTGTATTTGCTGGTGGCCGCTATTCTCATGTACCAGTTGGCCGAACCTTCTTCTTCCATCCGGCGGCTAGGCGAGCGGCTGTTGAGCTTCCAATGGGTACAGCACAAAGTCACGCGCTGGCCAGTGCACGATTGGCCATACTGGGTATTACAATTTTTGTTTGGCAGCCTGTTAAGCGCTCTGTTTATTCTGTACTTCAAAAGCTCCAGCGAGGGCGTGGCCTGGATTATTACCCTGGTGTTGGGCGCGTTGCTGGTCGCCAACGAGTTTCTTGAGAGTGAATACCGGCGCCTGAGCTTGTGCTGGAGCATGTTCGGCCTGTGTTCCATCCTCTGGTGTAACTTTGCCTTTCCCTTTTTGTTTGGCAGCGTGCATGCGGCTTGGTTTTACCTGAGTACCTTGCTCGGGGCGACCATCACTTATGTGCTTTACCAGCGCGCGCCGCATCATAGAGGCCGAATCTGGCCAGTGTGGGCAATCGCCGGGTTACTCATGCTGGCTTACCAGCAAGACATGATTCCGCCTGTGCCGTTGGTCAAGCAAGCCGTGGTGGTAGCCTACGATCTGGAAAAGTCACCACAAGGCTACTGGATGACGGTGGAAAAGTCGCCCTGGTGGCAGTTTTGGCGGGTGGATACCGACCATTTTTACTTGCAGCCCGGTCAACGGCTGGTATGCTTTTCTGCCATTTTTGCGCCACAAGGCCTCAAAACCCATCTGCTGCATGATTGGCAGAAAAAACAGGGCGACCAGTGGGTGAGTGTCTCTACCCCGGGGTTTTCATTGACAGGCGGACGTGACAGCGGTTATCGCGGCTATACCTATAAAACCAATCTCACGCCAGGCGAGTGGCGGGTGCGTATCCAGACTGGCAACCGGCAAACCATCGCCAGCCATCAATTTACCGTCACGCTTGGGCAGGGCAGGGATACGCATAAACGCATCCGTATCCGCTATTAGTGGCATGGCTGTTTGCCCATTCCAGCTCGCCTAATCAAGACTAGTTGAATCAAGCCCAGTCTAGCGCTGTTTGCCTTCGCAACTGGCATGCGCGCCTGCATCTTGCGCTAACACTTGTGCCAGCCACGGCAGGTGTGGCTCTACCGATTGCCGCAAGGTCCACGGCGGGTTAATCACCCACATGCCACTGCCATACATGCCAAAGCCGTCGGCTGAAGGTTGTTCTACATCTAGCGTCACATGCAAAAAGTCCGTCTCCAGGCGGCGCAGCTTGTCTATCATTTGCTGCGGTTCTGGGCGTTGCAAGCGCGGGTACCAGATTAAATAAGTGCCTGTGGCAAAGCGCTTCAGGCTGTCTTTAATGCAATCCACCACGCGCGCATAATCGTCTTTAACTTCATAAGGCGGATCAATCAGCACGATGCCACGTTTGGTCGGTGGCGGCAGGCAAGCCTTGATGCCCTCAAAGCCATCTTTTTGCTGAATCGCGATTTGCCGTTTTTGTGATGCAAATTGCTGTTCCAGCAAAGCCGCATCGGCCGGGTGTAGCTCAAACAAGCGTAATTTATCCACCGGGTTGATTAAGTGGCTGGCCAGCCAGGGTGAGCCCGGGTAAAGCATGGGCTGATCTTTATTTGCTGCGGCAACAGCCTCCAGATAGATTTGAAACGGCTCAGGCGCCTGGCTTTGCTGCAAACGCTGAATGCCATCCACGTATTCTGCTGTTTTATTCGCCACGCTACTGTCCAGGCGATACAGTCCGGCCCCCGCATGGGTATCAACCACCCAATAAGGCTTATCCTTCTGATTAAAATAATCCAGCACCAGGCTGAATATCCAGTGTTTTAAAACGTCGGCATGGTTGCCAGCATGAAAGGCGTGTCGGTAACTTAACATGATGATTTTCTCTACAAGCCAGCATTATCCCAGATTTTTCAATAGAGACCGTTTTCTGTCAGAAAGTCGATAGGGTGCTTTTATAAAATCAAGTGACTTATGTTTAGAATGCATGGGCTAGACAAGGCGCGATTAAAAAAATCTGACGCAGCATATAAGTAATATGTTTTGTAAGGAAGCGTTTTTTGCGAGCATTCGCTTTGCGAATTGCCTGCTTAACCCACTATATGAGCAACGCCGTATCGCGACGTAAATTGAATTTATAGAAGTGCCCTATTGTGAAAAACAGCTAATTTGCATTAGCATGCCATCATGAAGCCTAGCCATACACCTCACGAACATTCTCACTCTACTGGCCGCTGCCCCTATGGTCACGATCACGCAGATCATCACGGGCATGATCACAATCATGAACACGCACATAGCCATGATGATCACGAGCACGGTAACCCGTTTTGGCTGCCATTTCTCGCCATTTCCGTCTTTACCGTGGTCGAGTTTGTCGGTGGCTGGTGGACACAATCCCTCGCCTTGCTCAGTGACGCCTGGCACATGCTGTTTGACGTGCTGGCACTCGGCCTTGCGATGTGGGCAGCACAGCAGGCGCGCAGTGGGCATCCTGCCTCAAAACACACCGAGCGTCGGGTCTCCATGATCAACGCCGTCTCCATGCTGCTAGTCACCGGCTGGATTGTCTACGAAGCCATCGAGCGCTTGCAAAATCCGCGGCCAGTCGCAGGCGGCTATGTCAGCATTATTGCCCTGGTAGGCTTATTGGTTAACATCGTTGTTGCCAAACACATGCATCATCAGCAACACCATCACGGCGGTGATGAAAACTTAAACCACCGTGCCGCATTCCTGCATGTGTTAGGCGACTTACTCGGCTCGGTTACCGCCGTGGTCGCCGGGGTGGTCATCTACTTTACCGGCTGGATGAGCATAGACCCCATCCTCTCTATCCTGATTTCAGTACTGCTGCTGGTGGTCACGCTCAACCTCATCCGCGATATTCTCCGCGGTGGTGCAGGCCATCATCACTAGTTTAAAGATCATTTAACCAACCACAGAAGGAGCGTCAATATGCCTTATGTCAATGTGAAACTAGCAGGCTCAGTCACCAAAGAGCAGAAAAAACAAATCGCCAAAGAGATTACCGAAACGCTGCAAAAGCATGCGCACAAGCCAGCGAATTACACATATATAGTGTTTGAAGAGGTTGAGTATGAGGACTGGGCGATAGGTGGAGAGCTTTTAGGGTAGCTAGTGTTAGTGATCAGGTGTGTTTTGTTATTGATTTAATAAAAAGGTTTTTACTTATGATTATTAAATTGATTAATATAAACAAAGGGTTATTTAAAATTATGGTTGATTGTATCAATAGCTCTGCCTCAGGATATACACCGATTTCGGTGTCTACATTACGTTAGGCATAAAAATAGGCTGAATATGATAAAAGAATTCCTTAAGCTTCCTTGGCATACGACTCTACTAATTTTTATTGTTGGAATATGGGGAATTTATTCATATGTGGGTATAGGATTCGTTTTGTACACAGCGCCCCCTCTTGTAAATTTAAGTTTATTTGAATATTACCTATTTTTCTCTAGTCCTACTCTAATGTTACTTTCAGGCATTCTTCTCTACAAAAGAAGCAAAAAAACCATTATTCCTTTTGCATTACTACCATTTTCATTTTATTTTACCGCCTTCAATTTATACCCCGAACAGCTTAGCCTTAGTTTTAACTACCGACCATTTGATATTAATTACTTTTCAGGCATTCCATTAACTTTTCGCATTCCTATGATATTTTTCTTTCTGTGCTGCGTTTACTATTTCTTTCTGAGAAAACATGGGTTGTTAAATAATGCCTAACCTATCCATCAAGCGGGACTGGCGAAAGCGCACTTCGATGATACAATTTTCAGTAACTAGAGTTGAGCCACCGATGTCGCCAGCCCCTTATGTCAAACGTTATGCATAATCTTTGGAAAGAGTAATTATGTTTAGTTTCCTTAAAAAGAATAAGCCGAGCACTATTGATGAGTTTATGGTTCTTGAAGCTGCAAAGTTAGTCAAGCTATTAAAAAAGGCGGGAAATTTAGATTTCAGGGAGGCATCCTTAGATTTAGTTGATGCTGATCTTCACGACTATCATTTAAGGCTTGGCGAATTTTCAGAAGAGCTACATATAATGTTCTCCGCATATATCTTTGAGTGCGCCAAAAAACAATTTGGTGGTCGGTATCTTAATGGGAACGAGAGAAATCCTTATATTCTAGTTATTGGGGAGCCTGATTTTCAAATTGGCTTTAGTGCAATGGAGAAGGTTATCATGCGCATTGATAATGGTTCGGACGACAACATACGCTTTTTCTATCAAGGTATTGCCCCGTTATTTAATGCAAAAAAGTCAGCCACTTTAATTTAATGCATAACCCATCATTCAAGCGGGACTGTGGACTTGCCTTAGAAAAGTAGACACATCGACCTAACTTTTTAGGAGATGTTAAATGGCAAGAACAATCAAACGGATATACGCACGATATTCGGAATCATTTAAAGCTGAGGCACTTCGATTAGCCTCCCAACCTGGTGTATTGGTGCAAGACGTAGCCCATTCTCTAGACATTCATCCCTTTATGCTGTCACGATGGAAAAAACAATCTCGTGAAGGGCTGATTATGGCAAATCCACCAAGCGATAAACCTGAGCTGGTTAATGAAGCAGAGCTACTGCGCCTTCGCGAGGTAGAAAAAGCCTACGCCCAGCTGAAGCTGGAGCATGACCTTTTAAAAAAAGCCATCAAATTCACTTCAGAGGCAAAACGGACATCTTCCGTTTCATTGCCCAAAATAGCCAAGATTTCTCGATCCAAATGATGTGCGAGAAATACAAGGTATCGCGCAGTGGATTCTACGCATGGCAGAGGCGTCCAGTATCAGCACGTACAGTGTCAGATGGGCAATTGTGTGAACAGATTAAAGCAATACACAAAAGCAGCCACGAAGCTTATGGCAGCCCGCGTATCTATGCCGCGCTTAGGCAACAAGGGCTCCACTGTGGGCGTAACAAGGTTGCACAGTTGATGCGCCAGATGGGCCTTGCAGGCAGAGCAAGTCGACTGTACTGGCGGAATGCAGGGAGTCACGCATTCTTTCAGCGTCATGGTAATGAGAAGCTTGGCATGACAGAACCTACCAGCATCAATCAATTGTGGGTGGGCGATGTGACCTTTATTAAAACGGGCAATGGTTGGCAATTTTTAGCCGTGGTAATGGATATGTTCTCACGTCGCATTGTTGGCTGGGCATTGGACAATCATCGTAAGGCGAGCTTAACCTGTACGGCACTGAAGATGGCCATCAAGCAAAGAAAACCTACAGCTGGCCTATGGTTTCATTCAGACCGAGGGATTGAGTATGCCGCGCTTGAATATCAGGCCTTGTTAAGGCAACATGGCATTCAGCCAAGTATGAACCGACCAAGGCAGTGTACCGATAATGCACACATGGAGTCATTCTTCCATTCGTTTAAAAGTGAGTGGATACATGGCAATCGTTTTAAAGGGGGCGAGGATTTGAAAGTGGCAATTAAGCAATATATTGATGACTTTTATAACCCGGTACGGTTGCATTCGGGTATTGGGTATCAATCACCGATTTCGGTGGAAATGATCGGTTAGATGATGTCCACTTTTTACAGGCAAGATCACTGGCTAAAGCCAGCCCCTTAATTCAAACGTTGGGCAACTTGATCGCAATATGCCTACTCACCTAATTCTCATTGTTGCATTCTGCCTTGCGACACCGCCTACACTAGCGGCTAACGTAATGGAGTGCTCAAAGAATACAGAAACCAAAGTTATGCGCCTTCTTCAGTCAAAAATTCGTTCCAACGTTCTCTATCGCTGGACGAAAGAACAATGCCTGTTGATCATTACCGAAGCTTGTGACAGCCGTACTGCCGAAATTGCAGTTCGAGAAAATCACACAGCCGCATGCGGTGGCGATCCCGCGACTATACCGATAGTTGATCGATTTAGAGTTCATATTCGCTCTCAAAAAATAGAGTGGTATTACGCTGCCGATGGTAAGTACGTAAACTTCTCAAAGGTGCATTCACTTGGCCACCGCTAATTTTCCAATCCATCCATCAAGCGGGACGCAATAAAGCGAGCCGCTTACTTAAAACTACAAGGGCTTCCCCATTTTAGAAATAGTTATCTGCAATATTTTTGTGTGTATTTAAGTTTTTTAGCGCATCTGTATCCTTTGCTGAAGTCAGTGTTAAGCGAGAAGGTGAAGGACCGCGGTACTACAAACCGGCTATATTGGGCATTGTCGGCTCGGACCCTGATGAAAGACGCGTTTAGGGGCCTTATTCGTTAGTCGGGTATAAAACTCCCCTAGAGTTAAACAGACACTCCCATCGCGGGTCCAACCCGCTACACATCAACGCTGGCAGTTCAGCTGTGATTCACCCACGCAAATGGCTAAATGCTAAAATGTTGCTATGTTTGACCCCAAACCCATCCTCAAAAACCTTCCAAACCTGCCAGGCGTTTACCGCATGCTCAATGCGGAAAATACTGTGATCTATGTCGGCAAGGCCAAAGATTTAAAAAAGCGGGTTTCGAGTTACTTTAATAAAAATCTCGCCAGTCCGCGTACCAAAATGATGGTGTCGCAGATTACCAATATCGAGACCACGGTCACGCGCTCTGAGGCTGAAGCGTTGCTGCTTGAGAATAACCTTATCAAGAGCATCATGCCGCGTTATAACGTGTTGTTTCGCGACGATAAGTCTTATCCCTATATTAGCCTGACGGGCGATGCGTTTCCGCGGCTGGCGTTCCATCGTGGCACCCAGCGTAAAGGACATCAGTATTTTGGGCCTTTCCCCAGCTCGCCAGCGGTGCGTGAGAGCATACAGTTGCTGCAAAAGGTGTTTAAGCTGCGCACCTGTGAAAACACGGTATTTGCCAATCGGTCACGGCCTTGTTTGCAGTATCAGATTGCACGGTGTACTGCACCGTGTGTGAACCTGATTTCGCAGGAAGATTATGCGAGTGATGTGCGTCACGCAGCGCTGTTTTTGCTCGGCAAAACCAGTGAAGTGATGGATTCATTGGCGGATGGGATGAATGCTGCAGCCGAGGCGATGGAATACGAGCAGGCGGCGGTGTTGCGTGACCGGATTCAGGCCTTGCGTCAGGTGCAGGCCAAGCAGTTTGTCAGTGACTTTAGCGTGAGTGATGCGGATGTGATTGCTTGCGCGGAGATTGAGGGCCAGCACTGCATTAACCTGGTGATGATCCGTGGTGGGCGCCATTTGGGTGACAAGAGCTTTTTCCCCAAGAATGCGCAGGATGCTGAGCTGGTAGAAACGGTAGAGGCGTTTATTACCCAGTATTATGTGGCGCAAAACACGCCGCCTTTGCTGGTGTGCGGGGCGGAGATCGACAAAACAGAGTTCGAAACCATGCTTAGCGAGCAGGCCGAGCGCAAAATCCGCGTGCTGACCAATGCCATTGGCGATAAAAAGGTCTGGCTCAAGATGGCGCAGACCAATGCAGAACTGGCGTTGCAACAACGGCAGGCGACTTCGGCCAACCAGCAGGCGCGTTTGCTCTCGTTGCGTGAGGCGCTTAACCTTGCCGAGAACACCGAGCGCATTGAGTGCTTTGATATCAGCCATACCATGGGTGAAGCCACGGTAGGCAGTTGCGTGGTGTTTGACCGTGGTGATATGCAAAACAGTGAATACCGCCGCTATAACGTCACAGGCATCACGCCAGGCGATGATTATGCGGCGATGCGGGATGTGCTGACCCGTCGCTATAAAAAAGTCGCGGCGGGCGAGGGCAAGCGCCCAGACCTGATTTTTATTGATGGTGGCAAGGGCCAGTTGGGCGTGGCGATGGAGGTCATGCAGGAGGTCGGTTTAGACGATATCCTGCTGATTGGTATTGCCAAGGGTGAAGAGCGCAAACCGGGCCTCGAAACCATGATTTTCTCCGACACCGGCGAAATGCTGAATTTACCCGTGGATAATCCCGGCTTGCACCTGCTGCAACAAATCCGCGACGAAGCGCATCGGTTTGCCATTACCGGCCACCGGGCCAAGCGCGCCAAAGCGCGCATCACCTCTAGCCTGGAAGAGATTGAAGGGGTAGGGGCCAAGCGCCGCAAAGCCTTGTTGACGCGATTTGGTGGCCTGGATGCGATAAAAAGTGCTAGCATAGACGAGATTGCACAAGTCGAAGGCATTAGCCTAGCACTGGCGCAAACCATATACGAACGATTGCATTAAGCCATTGCAACAGCCCTGAGCAAAATAACCATGTGGAATGTCCCCAATATACTCACCCTGCTACGCATCGCGATGATCCCGGTGTTTGTTGGAATCTTCTTTTTGCCCGCGAATGCCGTCGCTAGCGACGGGCTACCAGCACACTGGGTGAACCTCACCGCTGCCAGTGTGTTTATTCTGGCCTCATTCACCGACTGGCTGGATGGCTACTGGGCCCGCAAATATCACCAAATGTCCAAGTTTGGCGCGTTTCTTGACCCAGTGGCTGACAAGCTGATGGTGGCCGCCGCCTTG
Organism: Methylophilus sp. DMC18; assembly: GCF_056314005.1. Lineage (NCBI taxonomy): Bacteria > Pseudomonadati > Pseudomonadota > Betaproteobacteria > Nitrosomonadales > Methylophilaceae > Methylophilus > Methylophilus sp. DMC18. The sequence goes on from NZ_JBQUZE010000001.1 coordinate 549,489, forward strand.
ATTGTGCTGGTGGAGTTGCACCGGGTCGGCGCTGTCGTTGCATTGATTATCATCGGCCGCGAAATTGCCATCAGTGCCTTGCGCGAGTGGATGGCCAGCATAGGCAAAAGCGCCAATGTTGCGGTCGCCATGGTTGGGAAAATCAAAACGGCGGCACAAATGGTCGCCATCATCCTGCTACTTTGGTTTGATCCGCTGCTTGGCATCAACATCCAGTGGCTGGGTGAATGGCTCATTGTCATTGCCGCATTGCTGACCCTGATCTCCATGGGTTACTACCTGCGCGCGGCGTGGCCGGCGATACGCGAAACCATCTAAAAAAGCAAGGCGAAAAAAGACATATTATTTTCAAAATCTTCCTTGACACCGGTCTCAAAATCATTAAAATGCCAGCTTCTTTACGACACATGACGTAAGGAAATACGCGGGAATAGCTCAGTTGGTAGAGCGCAACCTTGCCAAGGTTGAGGTCGCGAGTTCGAGACTCGTTTCCCGCTCCAAATTCTGGGGAAAGCGCGGCTTTCCCTTTTTAACATAAGTTGTTTTTATGTTGTTGGTTCTGGCGCGATAGCAAAGCGGTTATGCCGCGGCCTGCAAAGCCGTTTAGGCCGGTTCGACTCCGGCTCGCGCCTCCAGTCTCATGTAGTAAATATGCGGGAATAGCTCAGTTGGTAGAGCGCAACCTTGCCAAGGTTGAGGTCGCGAGTTCGAGACTCGTTTCCCGCTCCAAATTTCTCTCAAGCACACATTCTGGCCGCTATGCAAAATAGACGACAGTGCTAGAATACAAAGCTTGCTAGACCTACCGCCCGGATGGTGAAACTGGTAGACACAAGGGACTTAAAATCCCTCGGCTTAACGGCTGTGCCGGTTCGATTCCGGCTCCGGGCACCATTTTTTATAAAATAAAACCAGCAACTTAGCTGGTTTTTTTTGTTTCTTTTTATTTCTTTATATTTTTCTAAATATTGCCAGAAAAAATAACCACTGTGGCAAATTTGTGTCAAAAAACAATTTCATATGCATTATTTAATCTGTTGACACTAAAAAATTAAAAGTAACCTATAAAAACAGTAAGGGTACCGCTGCCCATGGTGTTGTATGTAATTCCGAAATTCAGCGCGATTTCAAAAGACCTTATAGGTTGTAGACAGGTGTCCCGTGGTTAGATAGTTAAGCCAATCTAACCTTCACTGATTCTTCAGAGCAAAGTTGCGCAGGAGTTGCGCAGCCGGCCTTCCAAGTCGCTGTCACCAATGAGTGATAGATCCTCATGGCTTTTTCCTTAAACAAGGAAAAATCATGTCTAGTGACGATTATGAACGTTCAGCTTTAGCAGACCTTCCTGATTTTGTTGATGTAACTCTGTTATCCAAGATCACTGGAATTACTGAGCAAAGAATTTACGCTCGCAGGGTAATCCAGAAGTCAAATAAAGAAAAGGCAGACGTATTGCCGCTTCCGTTCTTAGTACCTCATTCCAAAGCCCTTTTATTTACTAAAGCGGCTGTGATCGATTGGTTTGTACTAAAGAACACCACTCAAGAACAGATTAAGTCCGTAAGTGGAGGTCGGGGACGCCCACCGGGTAGTAAAAACCGTAAAGGAATTGGGCGTAATGCTCTAGAAAGTGCCACATCATGAGTCGTCAAAGAGTCATCGATGAGTACTTTTGGGACGATCCTGATATGGCCGAATATACTGTCGAGACCCGTTTAACCCTTCTTATCTTCCTTACCAATAGGTTCAGTAACATCATTGGTATATATCGCGTCAACTGGCGAACACTGGGCGCTTCCTTTGGTTGGAGCCCTAAGCAGACGATCAATGCTGCTTTGCTTGTCGAAACGCTAGGTGGAATGCGTATAGATGCGGATTCAGGATGGGTTTGGGTGTTGGATTGGTGGAAACATAATTCCATCAAAGGAGCACTCACGGGTAATGTTGCTAAAAAAGCATGTGCAGAGTTACAGGCCGTACCTGAGGCCTGGCGTAATGATGTCTCCATTGGTTGACGCAATGTGACTCTGAAGGGGCTTATAAGGGGCTTGCAAGGGCCAGACGCAACCAATAATTTGATAATGAGTGATTTATATGTTACTGTAACTTTAATTTTTGATGAAAGGAAAAGCATGAAATCAATTTTGTCTGTTTTATTATTGTCATTCGCAATCAATGCTGCTGCTGGGAAAGCGACAGACATTGAAAATCACTTTAATCTGATTAATCAGTGTAAGTTTGATGCCTATCAAAACATTAAAAAAGACGCTGAGAACCAACGCTTGAAAATTAAAGTAGATGCTAAAGTAAGTAATGCTTTAAACCGAAAAAATTTCGGGATAGAAAACGCAGAGGACAAAACCAACAATTACGAATGCCTTTGAAAACTCTCAAAATACAAATAGCTTAAACTTACCCACAGCCCGCTAGCGATAGAAGCGCGCGGGCTATGGATAAGGTTTACAATATACCATCAAGCTCCTGCTTTTAATCTTCCTGGAATTTGTCTTTGTTTGATTCGATGATGTTTATAACTTCTTTGTAAGCACTCAACTCGAGTCTATGATTTGATCGTGCGACAAATACCCATACAATCAAACAGGTAGTGAGAAAAACTAAACTCCAATTTGCATTCTCTTCAAATTTTTCATTGAATAAAAGTAGCATAGCTATAGTGAAGGCTAAAAATGTATGAAGGTAATTAAGGAAGTCGATCTGATAACCAAAAACTTCAGTTTTGTTTTTGTAAAACAATAAAGCTTTCATCCATTTGGTTTTGTAATCTGCATGTTTCTTCAACTCAGTAACAACATACTTTGAGAAATTATTCTGAAAAGCCAGTTGCTTGCCGGCCCAAGATAGCTTGGATTGTTGACGCATGTTGCTACAAAGAAACTCATACCATTTTTTGCTTCGTAAATGCTCAGTTTCGAGCTTAAGTTTCCTTTGTCTGTAAACAGCAATAATTCTGTCGACGGTGTATTCCATGTGAGTAAGTTATCCTCTTTGGGGACACTCTTGATATTTTCGAATGCCCCTTATTTAAGTTTTAATAATTCAACAATTTTTTTAGGTAAATTTGTTGACCTTAATCGCTATTTTAGTTGTTTGATTTAAAAACTAGCTTCATTTAAAAATATGTTACAGTAACTTCCATGGATGAAGTAATAGTTGAAAAGAAAAAAAGAGGTCGACCCAAAGCTGATACACAGTTGACATCTGCGCAACGACAGGCACAGACACGAGGTAAAGCTCATTCTGCTCTAATGGTCGTTGAGTTAGGGCTGGCAAAACAGTTGATATCCGAAATGTCTACAAGCAATCTTATTTCAGCTTTGCCAAAACTCATGGCAGACAAGCAAAAAATGTTGGTTCCCGTAGTCTGCAATGAGTTAATAAAACGTGTTGGAAAGTAACTGCGCTCTACATGAGCTGGGAGAATGTTACAAAATTGCAGCACTTTGTCTCTCAGGCAGAGCAGAGATTAAATGCAATAAACCCTAAAGCGTTACAGCAAAACCAGAAGATATACGAATTCGAAATTATTGATCGAGAGGCTCTCGAAATTCGCTTGGTAAATCCTAATGGGCGTAATATTTCAAATTCACTTGCTTACCTAGATCTATTCAGTTTTGATGTGGGGCAAGATAAATTGCTTCGTAATAACTTTGAGTCTTCTTTCAATCGTTATGAAGCCAGCATAAGGATGTTTACAGAAAGTTTAATTCAGAAACTCAGTATTGGAAAACAAGACGTCAATATCAAAGACGAAATAGTCAATATTTTCTTAGCTAAACTACTTAATTTGACCAGAAATCCTTTTTCCATTCATAAAGCGCTCAACACTTTTGGGATTTTGACCAACTATTTGCCCGCATTGCCAGAGCATCAAGCTGCATTTGATCGAATCCTTAATGGGCGCAAGCCTCACCAGAAGAGATTATGTCAGGAATTTGGTATTAGCGATCTGGAGTATCAACAATGGCTGCATATGTTATTCATGCTGTTTGTTCCCACTGGCGAAAGTGGCCTTAATATGCTCGAGAGCGTTGTAAGAAAATGTTTCATTGACAGCAAGTTTGCAATCCAAGTGTTGGTAAGTTCTTATACCTCTCCACAATGTTTGTTGTCTGACCGCTCATTTAGTACCAATATAAATCAAAAGGGCTACGATGGTTTTGACTTTAATCTAACCTCACATGCATTTATTAGATATATATTCGCTGACATTGATCAATTTCAACTACCTGAAATGCCGATAGAAATACTAAATTCTACAAAGGAAAGGTATAAGGCGCTTCCTCGTCAAATTAATGTTATGCATGATATTGATAATATGGATCTACTGAGGGGGTTTAACACTAACGTGATTTATCAAAGTAACGACCACGTTTATTGTGCCTCCAAAAATCCTCTTATCTAAGTCCCTGTAAAAACCTTTCAGCAATATGCGATAGGGATCTCATTCCATGAGCCTGAATAGTCTAGGCTTTTAAGCTCTCGCCTCGTTGCCCAAGACTTACTTATTCCTTCAGATGCTAACTTGATAGTGCCGTATTTGATGGAAAGAGCACTTAGAAAGGTAGCAATAATTATTTCTAGAGGCGGTGCAGACACGAATGCTAGCAAGATGATCCAAGGTGCTATGCGAGTGCAGGGTAAGTTAATCCTTGTTTTGAACGATGAAGATCTTGCGCAACTGGTAAAGTTGAAGATGGGAGGCAGTGATCCTAGTGACCATTTATTTGAAAAAACAGACGAGTTCTTGTTAACTCTTCCGAGATAGCAGTATTACAACTCTTAGATGTTAATCGAAAAACATGCAATTAATCCTTTGGTTTAGTTTTGGATTTATGCATCTTGTGAATCGCCACTAATTTTGTAGACACTGTTCAGCCGATTGATTGAACTGCTTTTCAAAGTCTATCGGAGATAGCAAGTTATTGGAATTGTGTCTTCGTTTTGAGTTGTAAAAGAACTCGATGTAATCGAAGATATCCCGCTTTGCTTCATCCCGGTCGTTGTATATTTTGCGCTTGATTCTCTCCCGCTTTAGTAGTTGAAAGAAGCTTTCAGCCACAGCATTATCATGGCAGTTACCTCTGCGGCTCATGCTAGATTCAAGATTGTGCGCTTTTAGAAACAGCATCCAATCTTCACTGGTGTATTGGCTACCCTGATCTGAGTGAATCAGCACATTTTGTTTAGGCTTCCTGCGCCACACAGCCATCAGCAACGCATCTAATACCAGCTCTTTGGTAATCCGGGATTGCATAGACCAACCCACAATACGTCGGGAGAATAAGTCCATGACAGCCGCCAGATATAACCAACCCTCATGCGTACGAATGTAGGTAATGTCGGTCACCCATGATTGATTTGGCATCACTGGATTGAATTCACGGTTCAGCGTGTTAGGCGCTACCACATGGGGCTTGCCACTATAATGGCGTGGCTTGCGGTAGCCGACCAAGGCTTTGAGTCCATGCTGATGCATCAGCTTATAAACGCGGTTGATCCCAATGTGCTCACCCCAAGCGCGCAAATCACTATGCACTTTGCGATAACCATACACACCACCAGACTCCAACCAACTTTGCTTGATAAGGCCGGATTGCCGCTGGCTGGTTTGATAAGCCTTGGAATGCGGTTGATTTAGCCAAGCATAAAACCCACTCGGATGAACATTCAACACCTTGCATAGCCACCGTATCGGCCAGCAGTCCTGATGCTGTTGTATAAAGGCATACCTCAACCTGACTGCTTCGCGAAGTATGCCGCGGCTTTTTTTAAGATATCTCGCTCTTCAGTGACACGTTTGAGTTCTTTACGCAGACGTTGCAACTCGGCCTGCTCAGCTGTTTTTGCTTGATGCTCTGCTGCATCCGGGCCGTATTTCCTGACCCAGGCCTACAGACTATCGACAGTGACATCTAACCTGCGCGCCATTTCAGAGACAGCATACCCGCCTTCTGTGATTTGACGGACTGCTGCTATTTTGAATTCTTCTGGATAACGTTTACCACTCATACTGCACCTTTCTTTTATTGCCATTATTACGGCTTAAAGGTGTCTAGTAAATTAGTGGCGATTCAAACGGTAGTTTGTGAATGAGCATACTTTCTCACCTTAGCGGGTAAGTTATGACTAGTTAAAAATGTACAAAAATTATAAAAATAATCTTCTCGCATTTAACTGAGTGCTTTCCCAACCCAGGTGCCGGTAATACCCTATCGCAGGTTCATTTTCAATATCGACCAATAGCTGGGCACGAGTCGCTCCTTTTTCTTTTGCCCAATCTAATGCCGACTGCAGTAGTTTTTTACCAATTCCTTGTTGTCTAAATTCTGCATGAACGACCATGTCTTCTACCCAAACAGAGCTTGCTCCTTGTGCCGTGGAGATGACAAGTTGCGCGCTAACCATCCCAATCAGTTTCCCATCTTCTGTAAATGCAGCTTTGATTACCCCATGTTCTGGTTGTGATATCAGCATACTTAAACCGGCTTTTTGTTTCTCCATGTCCGGTTTGAAATCAGCTTCTATACTAAATAGCACATATAGAAGGTTGGCTAGTTGAACGGCATCTTTTTCTTGTGCATCTCGAATACTTATGACTGCGTCCATTCACTGCCTCCTGTATGATCAGCTGGATCGTGATGAATAATGGCCAGGAAACGGATGGGGACCTCTATGAGCTTGGCTGGCTGATGCGGCTGGTCTCCTCTAAAGGTCAGTGAGTCGCCTGGCTCAAGTAAGAAAGTCTCCAACCCTACCTTGTACTCTAATACCCCCTCCAGCATATGAATAAATTCAGTGCCGCCATGTTCAAAAGGGGGGAATTCTTCTGCCTGATCTTCAAGCGTGATCAAGAACGGCTCAAAAGTCTTTTGAGGCCCTTGATCATAGGCTAATAAATGATATGTGTGGCCGAGCTTTGTGCCGCGGCGTACTACTTCCATACCATGCCCTTTTTTAACGAATTGTGCATTTCCTGAGGGAGCGTTGTAGTCGCGGAACAGTCTTGAAAGCGTTACGCCAAGCGCGTTGGCTACTTGTTCCAATGTTTCAAGACTGGTTGATACATGACCATTCTCAATTTTACTGAACATTCCAACACTAATATTCGCTCTCTCAGCGACATCGGCAATGGTCAGGCCATGTTGTTTTCTGACCTCTTTGATGACATTCCCCAAGTGTTTACCCAAAGGTTTGGATTCTGTTTCAGTCATAGGGACAACATTTTTTTTCAAATCAGAGGTCATTGGCGGCTAAAACTCCCATATCCATACTTCTCGTTTAATTATCACAAGCCCAATAAATCAAGTGACGGCAAATCAAGCTCCTGCTGGTGAATTAATTGACTAACTCTTTCTTAGTCATTAACCCATCCTCAGCCACTTTTTTAAGCATATTCAGATGCTCTAAATGGGTTCATCAGTCCAAATTATGCACCAAATCATTGCAAAATAGGTAAATTTATTCCTGGTAGGAAAAAAATATTCATAAAGACGTTGACAGCGGTTTTTGCAATGCGTATAAATGGAACTGTTGTTTCCTGATGGGAATAAAATTTTCATGTCGAGATTGATGTTGGATCGTTGCGGAGCGTTGAATGCCTCTAAGATTGCTTAAATATGCGTTGAGTAAAGAGTACAAAGAGACTCGGTTTTTTAGGGAGAATGTAACCCCTAAAAAAAGTTACGACGCTGTCATTATTGGTGGGGGCGGGCACGGTTTGGCTGCTGCCTACTATCTGGCTAAAGACCATGGCATGACTAATATTGCCGTGCTTGAAAAGGGTTATTTGGGTGGCGGCAACACTGGCCGCAATACCACCATTGTCAGGTCTAATTACCTGACCCCAGAGGGCGTGAACTTCTATGATGCCAGCGTCAAAATATACGAAGGTTTGTCCGAAGAGTTAGATATCAATCTATTCTATTCAACGCGCGGCCATTTCACATTGGCGCATACAGAATCAGCGATGCGGACAATGCGTTGGCGCGCTGAGGTCAATAAACATGTGGGCGTGGATAGTTATGTCGTTGGTCCGGATGAGATCTCAAAAGCCTGTCCTCAGCTAGACATCAGCTGCAGTGGCCATGCGCCCATTTTAGGGGCTTTGTATCATGGGCCAGGTTCTGTGGCTCGGCATGATGCTGTCGCTTGGGGTTACGCCCGCGGCGCCGATAGGTTAGGTGTCGATATATTTCAGAGTACAGAAGTGACTGGCATCGATATCAAGAGCGGTAAGGTTCAAGGGGTACAAACGAGCCGAGGTTATATCTCTACCCCCAGAGTGCTTTCAGCGGTGGCAGGGTTCACTCCCCGCATTTGCAAAATGGCTGGCATTGATACGCCTATTGTCATTCATCCCTTGCAAGCCTGTGTGACTGAGCCAATGAAGCCCTGGCTGGATTCAATCCTGGTTTCCGGTAGCTTGCATGTCTACGTCAGTCAATCTTCCCGTGGCGAATTGGTCATGGGGTCTTCGTTGGATCCCTATGAGGTTCATTCGACCAGGTCTTCTTTAGACTTTGTGGAGGGACTGACGTCTCACATGTTAGACATGTTCCCATTCCTCTCCAATGTGAAGATCGTCAGGCAGTGGGGCGGGATGGCAGACATGACCCCAGACTTCTCTCCCATTATGGGCAAGACACCGGTGGAAGGTTTTTATCTCGATGCCGGGTGGGGAACGTGGGGATTCAAGGCCACACCGATCAGCGGGAAAACGATGGCTGCCACGATTGCTAATGATATGGCGCCAGATCTCATCAAGCCTTTCAGGCTTTCAAGATTTGAAGAGTACGAATTGACTGGCGAAAAAGGTGCGGCTTCGGTCGGTCACTAAGCATCAGGAAGATTAGAAATGAAATTACTTACTTGCCCGATTAATGGCGTGAGACCGCTAAGCGAATTTGTCTTTGGTGGTGAACTTCGTGATATGCCCGAAGCTGAATGCAGCGACAAAGAGTGGGCCGATTATGTTTATAACCGCAATGGCGCGCCAGGGCTAAAAAAAGAATGGTGGTATCACTCTCCTAGCGGAACCTGGTTTGTTGCAGAAAGAGACACCTTAACCGACAACGTAGCACGTACCTACTTATATGAACAGGAAGGTGCTCAATGAGCATGAGGTTACAAAATACTTCCGGTGAGTGGATCAATCGGAACAACAAAATTAAATTCTCATTTGAAGGTAAAGATTATGAGGGCTTTGAAGGGGATACGATTAGCAGCGCCTTGTGGGCTGCGGGCGAGAAAGTATTAGGCCGTAGTTTTAAATACCATCGCCCCAGAGGCATTTTTACCTTGGCAAATCATGACGTCAACATCATGGTGACAGATGGTGTCGATACCAATATCCGAGCCGATGTTGTTCAGGTTAAAGCGGGGATGAAACTCCAAGTAGTGAATGTTGACGGCGGGGTGATGGCGGATAAGAAGCGCTTTCTTGATTCGATATCGGCGCTCTTACCCGTTGGTTTTTATTACAAAGCATTTCATACCCCACGTGGTTTGTTTCCGTTTTGGGAGCGCATCATTCGCAATGCAGCTGGTTTGGGCGTGGTGAACTTTAACTATCCGCGGCTCTTAAAAAAGAAACAGCATTCGCATTACGATCTCCTGGTGGTTGGCGCTGGCCCTTCAGGGATATCTGCTGCTTTGACTGCAGCCCGTGAAGGCTTAGAGGTTCTTTTGGTGGATGAAAATGCCAACCCCGGCGGAAGTTTTGCTTACGACAATGCAGGCAATTCAGAGCATCACGAACAGTTAGCAAACATGTTGAGTGAAGCACAAAGCCTGCGTAATTTAAAAGTGAAAACTAATGCTTATGCAGCCGGATATTATGCTGATCATCTGATCCCGATCGTAGACGAATCTGGAATCACAAAAGTACGTGCTAAAGCAGTGATTGTTGCCAGTGGCGCCTTTGAGCAACCTCCCGTGTTCAGAAACAACGATCTCCCGGGAGTCATGCTTGGTTCCGCTGCGCAACGTCTCATGGCACGATATGCCGTTAAGCCATTCTTGAAGGGCGTAGTCGTCACCGCTAATAGCCATGGTTACCGGGTGGCGCTTGATCTGATTGCCTCTGGGGTAGAGGTCGCGGCGATTGTTGATATGCGGGCGGGTGGCGAGACGGATGCCATTGCCAGTGTGGTCGCAAATAAAGGCATCCCAATCCATAACGGTGCCTGCATCTATGAAGCTGTGCCGGTATCCGGCAAGTTAGGCGTCAAAGGCGCGATTGTTGCGGATTACGATGAAGCCTCTGCGCAGGCCGATATTCGGAAATCCTTACAGATTGACTGTGACGGTATCGTCATGTGTGCAGGCTGGGCGCCTGCTGCTGCATTGCTCTATCAGGCTGGCACCGGCATGCGTTATGACGATCAAATACACCAATTCGTACCGTCAAGACTGCCCAATGGCATTTTCGCTGCAGGTAAGGTCAACGGTGTTTTTGGCTTGAATCAACGCATCCAGGATGGCGCCCGTGCTGCCTCTGATGCCCTCAAATATTTGGGATATGTTGGAAACGACGCCACCGTAGACAGTTTTGCCGGCTCATCGCCTAGCCATCCTTATCCGATTGTGATGCATCCCAAAGGTAAAAACTTTGTGGATTTCGACGAAGATATCAGCGTAAAAGATTTCATCCATGCGGCTCAGGAAGGCTTCGATAACATCGAATTAATGAAGCGTTTCACGACAGTTGGCATGGGGCCCAGCCAGGGCAAGCATTCAAACATGAATGCGATTCGTATTCTGGCGCGCATCAGAAGTCTTCCAGTCAATAAAATTGGCACGACGACTGCACGGCCCTTCTTTCATCCAACACCAATAGGCCATTTGGCAGGCAGGGGGTTACATCCTCATCGAGATACCCCGCTGCATCAGTGGCACGCAGAACACGGTGCAGTGTTCACGGACGTAGGCGCATGGAAACGTCCAGCCTACTACAACGTGGATGGACAAACCAAAGAGCAGTCTATCCAGAACGAAGCAAAAGCCGTCAGAAGTGCAGCCGGCATCATTGATGTCAGTACCTTGGGCAAGATTGAGATTCATGGCGCCAATGCCGCTGAATTTTTGGAACGTTTCTATACTGGTAATTTTAAAGATCAAAGGGTTGGGCGCTCCCGATATGCCTTAATGCTGGACGAATCAGGGGTAATGGTAGATGACGGTGTCGCGTGCCGGATCGCAGAAAATTTCTTCTATGTGACCGCAAGTACCAGCAATGCCGCCGCGGTTTACCGTGAGATGCAGCGGTGGAATCAGATTTGGGGCCTGAATGTGACCTTCATCAATGTCACGGGCGCATATGGCGCGGTGAACATTGCCGGGCCATTGGCCAGAAAGGTGCTTCAGAAGATCACCCTGTTGGATCTCTCTGAAGACCAGTTTTTATTAGGTGCAGTAGCCGATACGTCCATAGGAGAAATAAAGGCACGTGTGATTCGCGTTGGATTTGTCTCTAACCAGGCCTATGAGATTCATGTGCCTGCCTCAGCTGTGCTTAAGTTGTGGAATTTGCTGCTAGACAGTGGAAGCGTTGATGAACGTGTTAAACCATTTGGGACAGAGGCACAAAGATTGCTTCGATTGGAAATGGGCCACCCATTAGTGGGGCATGATACCGATGGTCTTACCAATCCCTTTGAGCTTGGTGCTGATTGGGCCATCAACCTCAATAAACCTTTCTTTATCGGTAAACGCAGTTTGCAAATTATCCGCAAACGTCCTCTGCTAAAAAAACTGGTGGCTTTTTCGTTTAAGCCAGATTTCCAGGGCCCTGTGCCATGTGAATGTAATTTAGTGATCAGCAAGAGTGGCCAGATTGAGGGCAGGGTCACCAGTCTATCGTTGAGTCCTACACTGCAAAGATTCATCGGGTTTGCATATGTATCCCCAGCGAATACAACGTTGGGTGACGTCTTGAGTATTAGAACCGACAGCGGCCAGATGGTGGAGGCCTATGTTGTCCAGTCACCATTTATTGAAGGGGATTAAATATGGAAATGGTATTTGACCGACTCTCCCCCGTCAGTTTTGCGCAGTCAGGGTTAACGATGAAGAAAGCAATCTTGAACGGGATGGAAATCGTTCTAAGTTATGAAAATACGGATATCGAGATGCAACGGATGAAGAAGCTCGGTATTTGTGATGTGAGCGCATTTTCCAGAGCAGGCATTAAAGGAGCAAAGGCCGTTGAGTGGCTTGAATCCCAAGGCTTTACCGTGCCAGAAGCACCCAATACATGGCGTAAAGATCACGCTGGAGGATTGGTGTTAAGACTTGGGCGGAGTGAATTTTTATTGGAAGGTTTCCACCAAGGGCAGATTGCAATCAATGCAAATGATGCACCAGAGCATCTTTATGAAGTGGCGCGTTATGACGCTTCGTTCATTCTGAGCGGCGTGCATTTCCACAGTGCATTCAGTGAAATATGTGCACTAGACCTGAGTGAAGGCGCGTTTGCTGCGGATGCTGTGTTGATGACCAGTGTGGCTGGCGTGTCTGTGACTTTAATCCGCCAATTGCTGAATGGGGAGCTGGTCTACCGCTTATGGTGCGATGGTAGCTATGGTAACTATATATGGAGCACGCTCACCGAAATCGCCGGGGAGTTTGGCGGAGGCGCTGTTGGCCTGGATGTTCACTTCAAACAGATGATAACTAGTTCTTGATCGTTTCGAATTTTAATTAATAAATTTTAGGTGAGGCACTCAATGAAGTCTTTGCAGGAAGCACAAAAGTTTTTGCAGGAAAACAAGGTCAAGTACGTCCTTGCTCAATTCGTCGATATTCATGGGGTAGCTAAGGTCAAGTCCGTGCCGGCTGAGCATCTCAACGATATCCTGACGAAAGGCGCAGGTTTTGCTGGTGGTGCAATTTGGGGGACAGGCATTGCACCCAATGGCCCTGATTACATGGCGGTTGGTGAGCTGAGCACCATTGGCTTGGTGCCTTGGCAACCTGGTTATGCGCGACTGGTGTGCGATGGGCATGTTAACAATAAACCGCATGAATATGATGCACGCGTCGTTCTTAAGAAGCAGATTGCCCGGTTATCCGAACGTGGATGGACCTTCTACACAGGATTAGAGCCAGAGTTTTCATTACTGCGTCGTGACGAACAGGGTCAGATTCTGCCGTTTGATGAAACTGATACGTTGCAAAAACCATGTTACGACTATAAAGGGATCACAAGACACTCTGAGTATCTGGGTAAGTTAACTGAGTCGCTGATTGCGGCAGGGATGGATGTTTATCAAATTGATCATGAGGATGCGAATGGTCAGTTTGAAATTAACTACACCTATTCTGAATGCCTCAAAAGTGCAGACGATTACATTTTATTCAAGATGGCTGCGAGTGAAATAGCCAATGAGATGGGCATGATCTGCTCGTTCATGCCTAAGCCATTTAGCAATCGGCCAGGCAATGGTATGCACATGCATATGTCCATAGGTGATGGAGAAAAAAGCCTGTTCCAAGACGACAATGATCCCTCTGGCCTAGGGTTGTCTAGCCTGGCCTATCATTTCCTGGGCGGGATTCTTACGCATGCCCCGGCACTGACCGCCTTATGTAATCCGACCGTAAATTCGTACAAAAGACTGGTCGTAGGGCGCTCATTAACCGGTTCAACGTGGGCGCCAGCGTATATCAGTTACGGTAACAATAACCGTTCGACATTGGTGCGTATTCCTTATGGCCGCTTAGAACTGCGGCTCCCTGACGGCAGCTGTAATCCATATCTTGCAACCGCAGCCGTGATCGCAGCGGGCTTGGATGGCGTTGCCCGTCAGTTAAACCCAGGCAAGGGACATGATGAGAATCTCTACGATTACAGCCCCGAGCAACTTCAAGCCTTAAAGATTGGCATCCTTCCCCAGAATCTGGGTGAGGCATTGGATGCGCTTGAGAGTGATGCGGTCATCATGGATGCGCTGGGGGCAAATCTTGCCCAAGAGTTTTTAAAGATCAAACGCATGGAGTGGATAGATTATCAACGGCATGTCTCCCAGTGGGAAATTGATAGGTATGTTGAGTTCTTTTAATTGTTTGATGTGAGTGACGCATTGGTCATCGAACATGAAGTATTGATAGGAGAAAATGATGTGTGGGATTGTAGGATTACTGGTTAAAAACCAGAGTATGCGCGCAAATATCGGCCAATTGATGATGCCGATGCTGATTGGGATGACAGAGCGAGGGCCGGACTCTGCTGGCATGGCTGTGTTTACATCTCCAGTGGATGCAAATGCGTTGAAATATAGCCTATATGCACCGACGGCAGATTTTAGCTGGAAGGCATTGGAGCAAGCGTTTAATTCAGAGCACTCAGATCAGGTCACTCTCGCGGTGAAGGGGAATCATGCGATTCTCACCTCCGCAGTTGACACCATGAAAGTAAAAAACTGGATCAAGCAAGCCTATCCGCAGATTCATATCCTTTCTGTGGGTCAATCGATCGACGTGTACAAAGATACCGGCCTGCCTGCCGATGTGGCTGCGCGTTACGATTTGCCAGCGTTGAGTGGCACGCATTTGGTCGGACATACACGGATGGCGACTGAATCTGCCATTACGCCAGCCCATGCGCACCCTTTTACAGCAGGCACAGATTGGTGCCTGGTGCACAATGGATCCCTTTCTAACCCCAACAGCCTCCGTCGCAAGCTGCAACATGAAGGGATCAATTTTGAAACCGACAATGACACTGAAGCAGCCTGCCGTTTCCTTGAGTGGCGTATGCGTGAAGGTGACGATTTGAAAACCGCCCTGGAACATGGTTTCGACGAGCTGGATGGTTTCTATACATTGCTGATGGGTACCAAAGATCAATTGGCCTTGGTGAGGGATCCATTTGCATGTAAGCCTGCAGTGGTCGCGGAGCATGATGATTATGTCGCGATCGCTTCAGAGTTCCGCTCTTTAGCCCACCTTCCTGATGTGAAGAATGCTCACGTTTTTGAACCTTCACCAAAGGAGATGTACGTATGGAAAGTCTAAAATTTGACTTGGAAAATACCGAGTTGCGAACCGTGAATCAATATCTGCATCGTCCTGCAGCAGAGTTGAGTGGTAAAAACGTGGTCATTAGCAACCCCAATGGGGCTCACAACATCGCAGTCGGCCTGAATGCTGAGGTGAATGTCACAATTGATGGTCACGCTGGATATTACGCCGCAGGCATGAATCAACTGGCGACAGTCACTGTGACCGGCAGTGCCTCCACTGGCGTGGCGGAGAATATGATGTCCGGCGTGGTGCGTGTGAAAGGCTTCGCTTCTAACGCTGCTGGTGCAACGGCGCAAGGTGGTTTGTTAATCATTGACGGTGACGCCGGGCTTCGCTGCGGCATTTCGCTCAAAGGGGCTGATATTGTGGTTGGCGGTTCTGTGGGCAGCTTTTCCGCATTCATGGCACAAGCTGGCAATTTGGTGGTGCTTGGAGACGCAGGTGAGGCATTAGGCGACTCATTATACGAAGCTCGGCTCTTTGTGCGCGGTAACGTCAAGAGCTTGGGGGCCGATTGTGAAGAGAAGGAGATGGATCAGGAGTCACGCAATATTTTAGTGGATCTTCTGGCCAAATCCGGGCACGCAGAGGTGGATCCGGATAGCTTCAAATTATTTGGCTCTGCACGCACTCTCTATAACTTCCATGTTGATAACGCAGGAGCATATTAATCATGAGCGATACCTCTAAAAAAACTCCGCAAACAGAACCGCGTTTTTCTGCGACGTTCGATCCGGGAACGATGTCAGAAATTCGCCGTGCAGCAGCCACCGGCATTTATGATATTCGTGGCGCGGGTGCTAAACGAAAATTGCCACATTTCGATGACCTATTATTCTTGGGGGCTTCTGTCAGTAGATACCCACTGGAAGGCTATCGTGAGAAATGTGGCACAGATGTGGTGCTCGGAACACGTTATGCCAAAAAACCTATTCATCTCAAAACACCAGTGACGATTGCTGGTATGAGCTTTGGTGCGCTGTCTGGGCCAGCAAAAGAGGCGCTGGGCCGTGGAGCAAGCGCAGTCGGTACCAGTACAACCACTGGGGATGGCGGTATGACACCTGAGGAGCGTGGTCAGTCTTCGATTCTGGTCTATCAATACTTGCCTTCCCGGTATGGCATGAATCCAGATGATCTGCGGAAAGCGGATGCCATTGAAGTGGTGATTGGCCAAGGCGCGAAGCCTGGTGGCGGGGGGATGTTGCTGGGCCAGAAAATTAGTGACCGTGTCGCGAAAATGCGTTGTTTGCCTAAAGGCGTTGATCAACGTTCTGCATGTCGCCATCCAGACTGGACTGGTCCAGATGACTTGGAAATTAAGATTGCTGAACTGCGTGAGATCACAGATTGGGAAAAACCAATTTATGTGAAGGTGGGGGCGACGCGTCCATATTTTGATGTCACACTCGCTGTTAAAGCGGGCGCCGATGTTGTGGTACTCGATGGTATGCAAGGTGGGACCGCTGCCACACAAGAGGTGTTTATTGAACATGTGGGCATCCCGATTCTAGCGGCAATTCGACCAGCTGTACAGGCGCTGCAAGATATGGGTATGCACCGTAAAGTTCAGCTGATTGTTTCGGGGGGTATCAGAAATGGTGCTGATGTCGCTAAAGCCTTGGCGTTGGGCGCAGACGCTGTCGCTATCGGCACCGCTGCATTAATTGCGTTGGGTGATAACGATCCACATCTGGAAGAGGAATACCAAAAACTTGGGACCACTGCCGGCGCTTATGATGATTGGCATGAAGGTAAGGACCCTGCAGGGATTACTACTCAAGATCCAGAGTTGATGAAGCGTTTAGATCCGGTGAAAGCTGGCCGTCGTCTTGCAAACTATCTCTCTGTGCTGACGATGGAGGCTCAGGTGATTGCTAGAGCATGCGGTAAATCTCATTTGCATAATTTGGAGCCTGAGGATTTGGTGGCACTCACGATTGAATCCGCTGCGATGGCCAAGGTTCCGCTCGCAGGCACTAACTGGATTCCAGGCGCGTCTTCGTTCTGACATAAAGCGACTATCAATGCTAAGGGGCAAGACTGAGAAATCTTGCCCCTTGACGTTTAGTAGATGATCTGTGGTGTTATCTTTTGGTCTTTACTCGATCCAATGTGGCAGTAGGGGAGAGCTGTTCGCTTTCGAAAGTTAATATTATCCCATTCAAGGTTTAATATTTCAGACTGTCGCAAAAATAGCCTTAGCCACCTCATAGTTGACAAGGCTGCGAGATTGCGACATTCTTAGCCCAACGGAGGTCGAAATGCTATTCCTAAAGATGAGCGCCAATAGTAAGTTGCTGGCAGAGCAGGTCAAAAATGCCAAGAAAAAATACCCGACATTAAAAGTGGTCGGTCGTGGCACGGTGACAATTAACCCGGCCAGCATTGTCAATTCAGCCAGTTTTCAGGCAGATGCTTCAAAGATTGCGAATCTTCCCCTGCAAAAATAGCCATGGGGGTGTTATTTGTTCTGCTGATATTGGTTTCAGGGTTTCTTGTTTGTCATTACCATCCCCAGTACTTCTTTAAGCTGCATCGATACGAAGGCCAGTATCTTTACCTGCAAGCGGCCTATCTCGGTATTCTCTGCCTGATTTCGGCGGCCATTTTTCATGTTTTGTTGATCAATCTGTCAGCGATCCCGATGGTTGAGGGCGTGCGTACTCTTGGCATCGATTATGTCGATTTGCTGGCCCGTTATCTGCCAGATAGCCTTGGGCTGACCACGGTGGATAAAAAGCGCTATGTGCTGTTAGGTGTGATTGCCCTGACGACATTGTTGATGCCGTTATTGATTTCAAAGTGGGTATATTGGCGGCTTAAACATTATTTGCAGCTCGATAGTGATGAAGAAGTGGATATTGTCATTATGTCAGAGTTGTTTTCTGACAGTCCTTTGGACCAGTTGCTGTTTTCGGCGATGATTAACGACCGCAACCTGATGCTGGTGCTGGATGACCGCAAGGTGTATGTGGGGCGGGTGGCCACCATGGGCGAGCCCAACGAGAATGAGGGTGCGGATCAGGAAATCAGTTTTCTGCCTTTTGTGAGCGGTTATCGCGACAAAGACTCGTTGCAGGTGATGTTTACTACCGATTACAAAAAAGTCGGCGACAATTTGCCGCTGGTGATCCGGCAAGAGTCGATTGTCAGTGCGCGTGAGTTTGATTTTTCTGTGTATGATACCTTTCAGGAGACTGGAAGACCTTCAGCAGGTCTAGCCACTACCTAATCTGCAAGCGGATCCCAAACGGTTGGGTGATGCCTTACAAATCCTTGAATACAAATCCCGCATGCTTCGCCGTAACCCTGTTGCGGTCAGGCGCCGCGCAGTCCGTCGGCCATTTCTGACAGCGAGATACCCCTTTGACCGATAGGGCGTAGCCGTGCCCTTGGGTATGCTGGTGTCAGGTTTTGCTGCGTTTACCGTTGGCAAAGCTCCCCCTTGCTGCTAAACGGCAAGTCTTTATAGTCTATGCATGGATAATCTGGATGAAACAAGTCTGGCTACTGGTGAAAACGGCCTTTATCGGTTGGCGGGATGATTACGCACAAAGCATGGGTGCCGCCCTGGCTTACTACACGTTGTTCTCGATTGCACCGCTTTTATTGATAGTGATTTCAATTGCGGGGCTGATATTTGGGCAGGAGGCTGCGCGCGGCGAAATTATTGGCCAGTTGAATAGCTTGATGGGGCAACGTGGCGCGGTGGCAATACAAACACTGCTAGAAAGCGTGAGCCGACCGTCCGAAGGCATTGCTGCCACTGCCATTGGGGTGGTGCTATTGCTGGTAGGGGCGACTTCTGTGTTTGGCGAGTTGCAGGACTCGCTGGATCGTATCTGGAAAGCACCGATGCGGGAAGGCAGCGGCTTGTGGCACTTGCTGCGGGTGCGCTTGTTATCGTTTGGCATGATCTTGGGCATCGGCTTTTTGCTCATGGTCTCACTGGTGTTTAGCGCCGGGCTGGCGGCGATCAGCAAATGGTGGTCGCCGGTGTTTTCTGGCTGGATACTGATTGCGGGGATACTGAATACCGTGTTCAGTTTTGCATTGACGACTGGTATGTTCGCCATGATTTACAAGACCATGCCACGTGCACAAATTCAATGGGATGAGGTCTGGATAGGCGCCATTATCACGGCAGTCTTATTCACCATCGGCAAGTGGCTGATTGGCATTTATATCGGCAACAGTGCATTTTCCAGTGCCTATGGGGCAGCTGGGTCCATTTTGGTGTTATTGATCTGGGTTTATTACTCCGCGCAGATATTCCTGATGGGCGCCGAATTGACGCGTGCCTATTCGCATGTGATGGGCACGGCAAAGCGTATTGACGTTGATTGAACCAAGTCAGCCTAGCATGCGTCTTTTCACGTATCGCAAACACTTTATAAAATTGTATAATGTTTTGTGTCCTCAGGCAGTCGCGTAGTTGAGGAGGATTGATATCGATCAAGCCCAGGCATTCATGTGCAGACTACACTTTATCCAAGTGTGGCATCGCGCTTGAAACACGCGAACAATCAAAAGTTGTCAGGAAGTTGTGTGATTTACGTAGAGTTAAAGACCGTTATTTTAAAAAAACAATTAGAGTGGGGCAGAACCATCACCATCACCGAAATTGCAGATGCAAGCGGGATTAGCCGCATGACTTTGCACAGAATGCTCAAAGACCGGACCTATAATGCCAGTACCGAGCACTTGAACAAGCTATGTGCTTACCTGCAGTGCGATTTATTTACCCTGATCCGTTGGGAGCCTGATCTGCCAGTCGCGCAGGTACATGTTGCCTGAGCATCGCCTTGTACTTGATCACAGGTCGTCCTCGCCAGGCTTCTTCCCTGGCCAGACTGTCCTTTCCGCTATATTTGTTATCCCACCTGGTTTTCTTGCCGGTCATGTCTCATGAGCGGGGCATGTTTACGGCAGCCCTGATCTTTTCTTTAATGGTTGCGCGTGTTGGTATGCTTCTGACATAAAACGATATTTTCTCCTCAATCCAGAGCTGGTGCGGCTTGGCAAGCATTTCGTCTGGGCTGTCACCATGCTGAACACATAAGCTGGCTGGTGTTTTCCGCTTTTTTTAAGCGATGCCTTTGCACAGGAGTTTTCAATAATAAGAGAAAATTTTTGGAACTCTCTGTTATGAACAAGCTTGCTGTCACCCCGTTTGCCCAGGATAGCCAAACACATGGCAGCGCACCTGGCCGCCAGCAACTGTTGCAGCAGCTGGCACAGCTTTGGCAGCAAGGGGCCACTGAAGCCTGCTTTAGCATTGCCCGGCAGTTAACAAGTGAGTTTCCAAAAGAGGGGATTGCCTGGAAAATTTTGGGCGGTTTACTGCAACAGCGCGGTGACCTGCAAGGCGCCGGCGAGGCCCTTGCGCAAGCCGTCAAGCTGCTTAAAAAAGATGCAGAGGTATTCTTGAATGCCGCGAACGTAGCCGCGCAACTGGGGGATGTGACCCTGGCCACCAAGCATTATCGTCAGGCGATCCGTTTGAATCCATCCATGACCCGCGCTTATGCCAATCTGGCCAGCTTGCTCAAAGAAGCCGGGCAGCAGAAAGAAGCCGAGAAACTGTTGCGTACCGCTTTGCAGCTTAACAAGCACGATGCACTGGTATTGTTTGACCTGGCAGCGTTGCTGCATGAATCCGGCAAGTCACTTGAGGCTGTGCAATATTATCGTCAGGCGCTAGAGATTGAGCCTGACAATGCCGTGCTGGCCTACAACATGGCACAAGTCTTGTTTGTCCTGGGTAACCTGGATGAGGCGCTGGTACATTTTCAGCGCGCCATTGATCTGAACCAGACCTATTTTGATGCACTGCACCAGTACGGGCATTGTCTGCGGCAAAAAAACCGTTTTAAGGAAGCCGAACAAGTGTGGTTGCAAGCCAGGGTGCTCAATCCTGAGAGCTGGCAGTTGCTCAATGACCTGGCTCAACTGTATAAACAGTTACAACAACCGTTGGAATATGAAGCTTGCGCCAAGGCCATCATGCAGGTCAAAGCGCCAGAGATCGAAGAACTCAATAACTTTACCTCTACCCTGATTAACCAGCAGTTGCTCACTGAAGCAGAACGTTATTGCAAGCAAGCGATGAGCCTGGGGATCGAAGATCCGTTTACCTATTGCAATATGGCTTTGCTGCTGTATTACAAACAAGAGTATGCACAATCTCTGGAGTATTATGAAAAAGCGTTGCAGCTCAAGCCGGACTGCGCCGCTTTTTGGAGTAACTACAGTGTTTCGCTGCGTTTGGTTGGTGAGGTGGAGCGTGCCCGGCAAGCCCTGGAAAAGGCGATTGCGCTGGATCCTGAGTATCTGGACTCTTATATCAATCTGGGCAGTGCCTATCTGGAGCAGGGCGATGTCAAGCTGGCGGTGGAGACTTATGTCAAGCTCATCGCACGCGCACCCCATTTGGATAAAGCTTACCGTAACCTGTTATATACCAACAGTTTTGCCAATGAGCTGAGCCCGAAAGAGCATTTAAAGTATGCACGTGCCTGTGGTGAGCAGTTTATGGCCAAGGCTGCACCTTTCAAAAACTGGTTGGTCAACGCGCAAGATCAGCGTTTGCGCATTGGTCTGGTCTCTGCAGATTTGCGCAGTCATCCGGTAGGCTATTTTCTTGAGCATTGGTTAAAACATATCGATGCCGGTAAAACAGAAATCTATGCTTACTCAGCCGATGGGCGTGAGGACAATTACAGCCAGGTCTTGAAAAAACACTGCACGCAATGGCGTTCATTAGCAGGCATGAATGATGCCCGTGCTGCCAGCCTGATCCGTGAAGATGGTATTCATATTTTGCTTGACCTCTCTGGCTATACGGCAGACAGCCGCGTGTCATTATTTGCCTGGCGTCCGGCACCCGTGCAGGCCTCCTGGCTGGGCTACTGGGACACCACAGGACTGCCCACCATGGATGCGGTGATTGCTGACCCGGTCAGCGTGCCTGCGGGTAGTGAAGGGCAATTTACCGAAAGCGTTGTCAAACTGCCGCATACCCGGTTGTGTTTCTCAGCACCTGACTCCAATGAGCAGGTGAATGCGTTACCTGCCTTGCAAAATGGCTATGTGACCTTTGGCTGCTTTCAAAAATACAGCAAGGTCAGCGACGAGGTATTGGCGGTTTGGGCACAAGTGTTTCTTGCGCTGCCAGAGGCCAAACTTTACTGGCAGTGCAAGGCCTTTCAAGATGATCAGATACAAGCTGAAGCCCTGGCCAGATTGCAACAAGCGGGTATCCAGCCTGAACAATGTGTCTTGATGCGTCCCACAGCGCGAGATGCCTATTTCAAAAACTATCATGCCGTGGACATGATTCTGGACAGTTTCCCCTTTAACGGCGGGACAACGACCTGCGAAGCCTTGTGGATGGGCGTACCTACGCTAACCATGCCGGGCGAGACCATGATCTCCCGCCAAGGCGCCAGCATGATGACCAGCGCTGGCTTGCCAGAGTGGGTTGCCGAAGATAAGAAAGCTTTTGTACAAAAAGCAATCCAATTCGCTGCGGATTTACCTGCTCTTGCCAATCTGCGGGCAGGCTTACGTGCGCAAGTGATGCGCTCTCCATTGATGGATGGCGAGCGTTTTGCACGCGATATGGAACAGTTGCTGTGGAATGTCTGGAGCGAGCGGGTGACGGGTGTTGCCGACGCGCTGGTGACTAAAACACGCATTCAGGATGCTTATGCCGGTGAGGATCCGGTCTGGATCATTAGCGCCACCCGGGCCAGTGAAGAGGCCTTCTGGGCTTCTTCTGCACTCGGCGTATCGCTCAAGCGTCATATGCAGCAAGATGCCAGAATCGTTCCCTATGTGTATTACGAAAATACACGCGGCTTGTCCGAAGTTTTTAATGAGGCCGTTGCCATCGCGCCTGACAATGCGCTGGTCATTTTTGCCCATGACGATATCTGGCTGGACCAGAACCCTTTTGTGCAAACTGTGATGGATGGCCTGGCGGCCTATGATGTGATTGGCGTCGCCGGCACTGCGCGCATGTTGCCGAAGCAACCGGCATGGTTATTTACCGATCTTGCCTTTACCTGGGAGCAGTCTGCGTTCTTGCGTGGCAAGGTTGCGCACAGCGAACACCCGTTTGGGCACAACACTTATTTTGGTGCTGAACAAGGCGATTGCGTCTTGATGGATGGTGTCTTCATGGCTGCCTACAAACGCACGCTGACGCAAGCCAATGTGCGCCATGACCCGCAATTTGATTTTGAATTTTATGACCTGGATTTTTGCCGTACAGCGACTCAGGCAGGGCTCAAGCTCGGTATTTGGCCGATCAGCCTGACGCACCAGAGCATGGGCAATTTTGGCAAGCAGCGCTGGCGTGACAAATATCAGATGTATCTGCGTAAATGGGGCGAGGGTGAGGCTGCAGTTGGCACGCCAATGACGGCTGAACTTGGCGCGGCGCTTGAAGAAGTGTTTACACTGGCTCTGCAGCATCAGCAAGCGGGTGATCTGCAAACTGCGACACAGTTATATCAAGAGATTCTGGCGGTTGCCCCGCAATCCGCCCCTGCCTGGTTTAATCTGGGACTCATCGCCTGGGCGCAGGGGCATCAGCAAGAGGCCGTGGCCTGTTTTGCGCAAGCCCATGCTGCACAGCCGGCTGAATGGGAGTATCTGCAACATTATTTGGTGGCCATGCATGCCACGGCGAGTGCGGATATTTTGGCTGCCACCTTTGAGCAAGCCATGGCATTGCCGCAGCATGCGGAGGCGGTGCACCAGCTTGCCGAAGCGTTAAAGATGCCTGGGTTCACTCGCCAATCCGTGCAACATGCACAAGCTTCGTCGCAAGACGCAGCCATGCAACCGGATGCCTCCCAGCAACAAGCCTTGCTTACAGCGTTTGAGCAGCAACAATATGGACAAATGGAACAGGCCCTGCACACCTATTTGGGGCAATATCCGCAGTGGCTGGCGGGCTGGAAAATGCTGGCGGATGTCTTGATGCTGCAAAAAAAGGATGCCAGCGCTGCGGCCAAACAGGCCCTGACATTGAATGCGCAAGATCCACAAGAACATTGCTATTACGGCATCGTCCTCAAGGCCAAGGGAGATCTGCCTGGAGCGGCAACTGCCTTTCAACAAGCGATTGCGCTCAAGTCGGACTACGCTGCGGCTTACAATAATCTGGGGACAGTCCTCAAGGATCTGGGTCAGGTAGAAACGGCCATCGAGCACTTTAAATGCGCATTGGCCTTGCAACCCAACTATGCCGATTGCTTCAGCAACTTGCTGTTTTGCATGACCCACGCAGAACACATAGACAATGCCGCACTCATGCAAGCACATCAAGCCTATGCCGACTTGTATGAAGCGCCGCTCAAAGCAGCCTGGCTGCCACATCAGAATACACGTGACGTGCACAGGCCACTTAATATCGGCTGGGTCTCTGCAGATTTCAGGGCCCATTCGGTCGCGCACTTTATGCTGCCTTTACTTAATGAGCTGGCCAAAGAAACCTCTCTGCGCTTGGTTGCCTATGCCAATCAACCGCTGGTGGATAATGTCACCACCCAGATGCAGGGCTATTTTTCAACATGGTACGAAGTCTCATCCTGGTCAGACCAGGCACTGGCCGAGCAAATCCGGGATGACGGCATTGACATCCTGATTGATTTATCCGGCCATACCTCAGGCAACCGCTTGCTGACATTTGCGCGCAAGCCTGCACCTGTTCA
Source organism: Methylophilus sp. DMC18 (assembly GCF_056314005.1). Taxonomy (NCBI): domain Bacteria; kingdom Pseudomonadati; phylum Pseudomonadota; class Betaproteobacteria; order Nitrosomonadales; family Methylophilaceae; genus Methylophilus; species Methylophilus sp. DMC18. The sequence continues at coordinate 574,262 of NZ_JBQUZE010000001.1, forward strand.
GGTGAGCTGGCTAGGCTACCTCAACACCACCGGCTTGAGCAGCATGGATTATTACCTGGCAGACCCTTATCTGTTGCCAGCTGGCCAGTTTGATGACCAGTTTACTGAAAAGCTGGTGCAGCTGCCGGTGAATGCTACCTTTATCCCATATGAGCAAGCGCCAGAGGTGAATGCCTTGCCTGCACTGAACAACGGCTATGTCACGTTTGCTTGCTTTAACCGGGTCCTCAAAATCACCCAGGCTACCGTGCAACAATGGGCCGCGTTGATGCAAGCCTTGCCTGACAGCCGCCTGGTGATTGGTGGGGTGGGAGAGGGCGAAAGCACGCAGCATTTGCAAACCTGGTTTGCCGAAGCTGGCATTGCCGCTAACCGCATCCGCTATTACGCACGCACTGACATGGCAAGCTATTTAGGCTATTACCACGAGGTCGATATTTGCCTGGATACCTTCCCCTCCAACGGCGTCACTACCACTGCACATGCGCTGTGGATGGGCGTGCCCACGTTATGTGTTGCCGGTGACCGCTTAGCAAGCCGTGGCGCCATGGCATTGATGCAGCATCTGGGGTTGATGCAGTTTATTGCCTCAGACCATGACAGCCTGATCAAGCAGACCCTGGACCTGTGTGCTGACTTTACAAAGTTGGCAGCGTGTCGCGCCCACATGCGTGAACACTTTTCTAACAGTTTGCTCGCCAAACCTGGCTTGCAAGCAGAGGCGTTACGCCAGATGTTATTCCAGATGTGGCAACGCTGGTGTGCGCAACAGGCCCCAGCTTCAATTCAAAGCAGATGGGTGGATGCCGACCTATCTCACCCCACTCTACATATGGAGCCAGAGATGCTTGTGGAAGAAATTGATACTGTAGAAGCCGTAAATACACTTTCTCCTGTCACGCCTAGTAGTGATTTAATGGCTGCCGCCCAGAAATTACAGGCAGAAGGAGAGATTACGCAGGCGGCTGAACTTTATCTTGCCTTGCTTAAGGCAGAACCCCAACATGCGGAAGCCAATTTCCAGTTGGGATGGATTGAAACACATACCCGCGGTGTCACATTCGCTTTGCCAAGACTGGAGCAAGCAGTCATGCAGCAGCCAGAAGTAGAGCAATATTGGGTCACCTATATTGATGCATTGATGATGCAAGACAACATTCGAGCAGCGCTCTTGGCTATTCAGCAAGGGCAGCAACATGGGTTAACCGCTGCGTCAGCAGCCATGCTGATGAATGATTGCATGCAAGCGGCGAGCCAACAGTTTGCTGAGAAAAATACGCCTGATTCAGCCCTGGTTTCTGTCGAGCAATTACAACAACAGCTATTTGCTGAAAGCAAGATGCAGACGACTGTTAGCAATGACGTGCCAGTGTCCGTTGTCCCTCAGCAGCCTCTGTTAGCGCAACCTGTTCAGTGGTTTAACAAGACAAAACCACTTGCGGATCAGACAGTTTTCCCTGAAAGCTGGTTAAAGGCTTATCCTCAGGCATTGATGATTGAGTACACTTCCCGTTGTAATTTGCGCTGCAAGTATTGCTCCAAGAGTAATCCCGGCGACGACCAAATTCCTGGGCGTAATATGGATATGACGACCACAACCGTGGATGCGGTCATTCATTTAATCGAGCAATCTTCTTATAGCGAGTTGTTGCTGGCAGGAACCGGGGAGTCCACTTTTCATCCGCATTGGCGTGAAGACTTTCCACGCATGATACAAGCTGGCAAGTCTCGTAATCCGTCATGTTATATCCATGTCAACAGCAACTTTGCGGCCAAATATGAGGATGAGGATTGGGCGGTCTTTGCCCAGCTAGATGGCATCGTGATTTCAATTGACACCGCTGATCGGCAATTGACACGTGAGGTACGCGCCAAGTCCGACCTCGGTTTGATTATTTACAATATTACCCGTTTGCAGACCTACTGCCAGTTTCACGGCCTCAAATTGCCCAAACTGACGGTGAACGTTACTTTATATCATGAGGCGGCTGCCGGCCTGCCTGAATTGATGGCGATGCTGTCTAATTTGCCGATCACGTCGGTGACGATTTCAGATTTGTTTGAGCGTGAAGCCACTGACAAACATGCGATTCGTCCTTTGCATAATGATGATCCGGTGTCATTCAAGCAAGCTGTTGAGCATTTAAAGCATGCCATGGAAATTGCAGATAAGCAGCAGGGCTTTCGCGTCACCATACAGCCACATTTGATGGAGAGAATCGAAGCGATGGCAAAAAGTATCAATGCTGCTGCCACTGATACAGGCGCTGCGCAGGCCGATCCGCAACTTACCACCAAGCTTTGTTTGCAGCCATGGACACGCTTTACACTGGCTGCAGATGCCGCGATCTTCCCTTGCTGCATGACTGAAATGGATCCGGTGGGCAATATTGATAGTGGCAAAGAAGAGGAGGGGTTGAACGGTGAAGGGATACGTGCCTTCCGTCATGCATTGCTGCGAGGTGATATGCCAAGCTCCTGCAAGCATTGCACGAATGCACCGGATGTCAGCCCACAAACCCTGCAGACAGCAATCCATGAACTTTCAAGAAAGGCCAATGCATGAGCCAGGACACTATCAATCAGATGAATGCCACGCCGGAGCAACTGATGGCTGAGGCCAATGCGCTGGCAGATCAACCGGAACAAGTGCTAAGACACTATCAGGCTATGTTGCAGCAATATCCTCGCTATGCGCCTGCTTATCACCAGTTTGGATTGGTTTTGCGCTCACAAGGGGATGCTGGTGCAATCGGCAAACTTGAACAGGCTGTTCAGCTGGATGCCGGGAATGAGCAATATTGGGTCAGCTACATTGAGGCCTTGATGTTTTGCGCGCAATTGCAAAAAGCTGCTGCGGCAATTCAATTAGGGTTGCAGTATGGTTTAGGACTGTCAAAAGCACACGTACTGGCCCAGACATGTGTAGACATGATGGAAGCGACCGGATCTTCAGTCATGACCACTGCAAGTGAAGTGCCTGCTTCATTTGTCAAATCAGGCAACGTTGCTAAGGTTAAAATTTACCAGGCTTATTATTCCGAACAAAGTCGCCTCGAGTTGGATAAAGGATTTATTCCGTTTGATAACCTGGCCAATCCCCGACCAGATTGGCGTGAGTATTGGTTTATGCGTCAATACTTTTTAAATGAGGCGCTAGATGAAGAGACCTTCTATGGCTTCTTCTCGCCAAAGTTTTCTGAAAAAACCGGGTTAAGTTCTGCAGAGGTTTACCGTTTTATCGAGGCCAATGCTGATCAGTCAGACGTGATTCTTTTTTCACCTTTTTTTGACCAGACCGCGTTTTTCCTGAATCAATTCCATCAAGGTATCCTGGCCCATCAAGGCATTGCACCTTGCTTTGAATTGGTGATCAATAAAATTGCGCCTCAAGCCGAGATGGACACACTCATCATGCACAGCGAAAACTCTGTGTATTCTAATTTCTTTGTGGCAAAACCTAGCTTCTGGCGAACATGGCTGGCAGCTTGTGAAGATTTGTTTCATGAAGCTGAAGAGGGTAAAACGCTGCTCGCAAAATGTTTGAATGCCGATACTACCCATGAACATAAACTTTTGCCGTGTAAGTCATTTGTGTTTGAACGTATTGTTTCCTTGATGTTGGTGACACAACCGCAATGGCGGGTCAAAGCTTATGATTCAAGTTTAATGCCACTGGTCAATTCGACATTGGCTGAATTTGTGACCATGGATGAATTCAAGGCATTGGATGAAATGAAAAAACAGGCCTGTAAGCAGCACTGTGACGTGGATAGTTTGGGCTACACTGCTTTGAAAGATAAGATCGTTGATCGGATTAAGCGCCATCGGTTAAATCAGCTCGAGCAAGCGATTGAGGAAGTGTATGCGCAGGCCGAGCAATTACAAGCCGCAGGTGAGCTTCAAAAGGCGATGGCTTTGTATGAGGATATTCTCAAGAATCAGCCACAACATGCCGGGGCCAATCACAATCTGGGCTTTATTGAAACGCATACGCGGGGTGTTGAAGCCGCCTTACCCAAGTTTGAAGCAGCAGTCATGGCCAGGCCTGAGGTTGAACAATATTGGGTGAGCCTGATTGATGCTTATATCTTAGCGCAAGACTTTCCTGCAGCTTATGAGGCGATCAAGCAAGGCCAGAAACATGCATTGACTGCACAAATGGCTCAGCTATTAAATCAGGAGTGTCTAGAGAAAACCGATAGTGCCTGGCGCTTGCAAAAAGAAACAGAGACCGCATCGCTTGTAGAGTCAAACTTGATAACGCATGCAGCAATAGAGGCTTTGTTGACGCAAGCACAAGCTTTACAGGCAGAAGGTAATTATCAGTCTGCCAAGGCGCAGTTACAACAGGTGTTACAAGCTGATCCCAAACATGCCAGGGCTAATCATGACTATGGACGATTGCTCGCAGAAACAGAGGCATTAGATGCCGCGTTACCATATTTGGAAGCAGCGATTGCGAATGCCCCTCAAATTGAGCAGTACTGGGTCACCATTATTGATGCCTATACCCAGTTACATGCCTTTAAAACCGTGTTTATGGCAATCAGCGAGGCTAAGAAGTATGCCTTGTCTGAGGCAATGCATGACATGCTATATGAGGAAGTTGTCAATTACGCGATTGGTCTCATTGGCAATCCTCAAGTTCAACAAAGTCCGGTCATGGAGGGGTTGATAGACGCTACCGGCCTGCTGCAGGAGATTGTGACAGCCAATGTAGCCGATATTCAAAGAGGCCAGTCTAGCGGAGCGTTGATTTCTGGCAATATGGATTTAAGCGCTTGTGAGGCCTTTATGCAACGCTTTCCAGCTTTGATGGAGACCGATAAACTGATTAATTTTGTGCGTGCAGTGGTCTTGAAGCTGATGTGGCTGCCAGAATTTACTGGTCATAAAATATTTGCACCATATTTTGATCAGTTACTTGCCAACATAGACTTGGGTATTCCAGCCGTTGTACCACGCAATGCCAAACTGGCAAACATTGTTGTTGCAACAGAAGTCTATGACTTTGGCGGACATACCAAGGATATTATTACCATGCTGCATCAGCTTGAGAATCCCATGCTGGTGATCACCGATGTTTATGCAAGATTTGCAACACAATCGTTTTACAAGAATATTCAAAGCGCGCTGCCACAGTGCCCTGTTTTAGTCCTGCCACAAGAAAGTTTGCTGGCCAAAGGCCAACGTTTGGCCAGCCTGATTAATACCTATGCCCGCAATGTGTTTTTGTTGACGCATCAGGATGATGTCGCTGCGGTCGTGGCTTGTCAGCCTAATTTTGAGACGGATTACTACTTTATTCACCATGCGGATCACAATTTGTCAGTAGGAAGCGGCGTCCCCCATTTGAAACATGTCGATTTGTATGGGCAGCGAGCCATCAACTGTCATGAAGATTTGGATCGCGAAACATTGTTTTTACCAACGACGGCTGTTGACCAAGGGATTAAAACTTTTGACTATACCTCTGGCAAGTTGAATACAGTCACGGCTGGCACCTTTGCCAAGTTTAAAACCGAGGGTGCGATTGCTTTTCAGGAGTTGGTCTGCCAGGCATTGTATCTAGGCGAAGGTCAGCATTATCATTTTGGTGAGATTCAGGCCCCTGTGCTGCAACAAGTGCGGGACTACCTAACGCAAAAAGGCTTGGATGTAGCTCGTTTTGTGTATATGGGCAACGTGCCCTCCTTATGGCAAGCCTTGCTCGAGATTGATGCACATGTGTTTATTGGCTCTGCCCCTATTATGGGCGCTAAGTCGGATATTGAGGCGCAGGGAGCCGGCTATCCTTTACTGGCGTTTAAAGCCCTAGATTGCCCGCGTCATCTTAACGTTGGCAGCCATGCCCCTGAGACGATTTACTGGCATGACATGGAGACGTTTATCGCCGGTTTAAAAGCACTGAATGCTGATCATTCGAAGTATGCAAAAGCGGCACGTACCTACTATGAACAGGCTTGTTCCATGAACGCTTATCAAGAGGTATTGGGGAAAATGAGTCACTAGTATGGATATTCGGACTTATCAGCAACAGCATGTGGCATGGGACCAGTTTTTGGCACAGAGCCGGAATGGGGCCTTCTTTTTCAAAAGAGGCTACATGGATTATCACGCTGACCGTTTTCAGGATGCTTCTTTGTGGATAGAGAAGGAAGGGCAAGTACTTGCCATGTTGCCGGCGAGCCGCGACGGTGACACCATCGTCAGCCATGGCGGTTTGAGTTTTGGCGGTTTGGTCATGAGTGCACGTCTGGGGGCGGCAGATGTAAAAGCCCTGTTTGAGCAGTTACGTGATTACTGGGCGGCCATGGGGATTAAAAAGCTTATTTATAAGCCTATTCCACATATTTATCACAGCATGCCCAGTGAAGAGGATTTGTATGCCTTGTTTAGATTAGGTGCCAGGACCATGCGAGTGGATGTATCAACCACCATTATGCAGGAGTCACGTTTGCGCTTATCAAAAGGTCGTAAGCATGCATTGTCCAAAGCGGCTAAAGCAGGGGTCACGATTAGAAAAAGTGATGACTATGCCAGTTGTTGGCAGATACTCACTGATAATTTGCAAGCGCGACATGGCACCAGTCCCACGCACAGCCTGCAAGAGATCTCGCTGCTAGCCAGCCGCTGTCCTGAAATCAGCTTGTATATGGCCTATCTAGATGAGCAGCCGATTGCCGGAGTTGTCATGTTTGATTTTGGCCGGGTTGCGCACACGCAATACATTGCGCCTAGTCCGGTGGCAAGAGAAGTGGGGGCGGTAGATTTACTACTGGAAACGCTCATCAGCGAAGTCTACGCAGATAAGCTCTATTTTAATTTTGGCATTTCTACCTGCCACAATGGCTTAAGTTTTAATGAAGGCTTATGTGCGCAAAAGGAAATGTTTGGTGGCCGCACGACAACCTTGCAATGGCTGGAAATGGATTGTATATGATGCATGATGACCAACGTAAACAAGCGATCTCGGCTTATGAGCAAGCGTACAGCGCCAGCGATTTTGAAGTGATTCAGGCGCGCTATCGTAAAAAACTCTTGCTAGAGTTGTTTGAAAAATATCAACCCAAACATGTGCTGGAGGTAGGCTGCGGTTGGGATACGATTGCGAATCACTGGCAAGGCTTTGAAAGCCTGACCGTCGTTGAGCCTGGCCCGCAGTTTGCAGAAAAAGCCAGAAAAGATACTGCCCAATTAGCAGGTGCACAAGTGATCGAGGCGTTTCTTGAAAGTAGCCATCTCGGTAAACCTGACCCGGCATATGATTTGATCCTGCTGAGCAGCCTGTTGCATGAGGTGCCAGATGCGAAGGCATTATTGGCTAGTGCCAAAGCATTGGCAGGTCAAAATACAGTGATTCATATCAATGTGCCGAATGCGTTGTCTATGCACCGCCTGCTAGCTGTGGAGATGGGGTTGATGGATAGCGTCTATGCCCAGTCTGCACTGCAAAAATCATTTAATCAGCCACGTATTTTTGATTTAAAACAATTAAAAGTATTGGCGAAAGAACTAGGATTACAAGTGCTTGAGGCAGGTTCTTTTTTGGTGAAGCCATTTACCCATCACCAAATGATGACGCTGATGCAACAAGGCTTGCTGACGCAGGAAATGCTGGATGGCTTGTGGCAATTGGCCCGGCATTTTCCTGAAAACGGCTCTGAAATTTATGTCAATCTCAAACTTGAGGACTGAAAATGGATACTAAAACAACGGTGATTGTAGGGAATGCTTTAGCTGGAATGGTCGCGGCATTAGAGTTGGCGCGCCAAGGCAAAAAGGTGACCTTGGTCAATCCTGGTGGACCATTGGGCGGTTACTTTGCCGGACTGGAGATTGATGGCGTGATGTTTGATGCGGGTCTAGTCAAGTTTGAGCTGGATGGCTATCTTTCGCAAAAAAGTACCTTAGCCAGCTATAACCCCAAGCTACGTAATGATGTGGGCCGCTTTATGAATATCGTGCATGCCTGGGCCCTGCAGTATGCGCCATTACATCAGTTTGACATGCCAAAAATGTGGTTGCAGAACAAGGCTTACGATGATGTGGTATTGAGTAATAGCTACCATACCTTTAGTCAATTGCCTTTTGCCCAGCAAAGTATTCAAGAGTTGCAGCAATTACCTGCTGCAGAGATTCATGCGCGCGAAAAATCCAATGGTGCCCGTTACCATACGCTGGATTACCTGACCGCTTCCCTTGCCAATCATGGTAAAGCCATGCATGACCATATCATTGCTCCTTACCTGATGAAGGCACAAGGCGTGACAGCCGACAAAATGCTGGCACGTTATCATCGTGTCGCCTGGTTACCACTCTTCTACCCCGAGACATTGCTGGCTAGTTTTCAGGGAAAAGCGGTGCCCCTGCAACCCACCGTATTTCACTATCCCAAGCAAGGGGCGGTCGGTGGCATCTGCCGTCAAGTCAAACAACAAGTACTCAGTCATCCCAATATCACCTATGTGCAACAAGCGATCCAAACGGTAGAAAAAAATGACAGTGGATGGCGGTTACAGTTGGGTGAGGGGGCCGTGAGTGGTCCTATTGAAGGTGGCCATTTGGTCTGGACCGGTGCGCCAGCAGCTTTGCTCAAGGCGCTGGGGAAACAGCCTACCATAGTGCAAGAGATTAAATCGCCGATTGCAGTGCTATTTCTGCGCATTAAAAAAGCGGACATCCGTGATGTGTATACGATTTTGCATGTTCTGGATATGGATAAATGCGCTTATCGGATTACAAATCAGACGGCATGTGCTGATCAACAAGACGAAGATATGAATATTGTGGTTGAGTTTAACCAGAATTATTTCAAACAGTTGTACGGTGAGAATGATTCGGACGCATTCATCGTTGAGAAATTACTGGCCGAACTGGCGGCCATGAACATGATTGCGGCAGATGCCCAACCTCTGATTGCTGCCATCAAACGTATCCCGGGTGGATTTTTGGTACCAGATCAGGCGGCACGGGATGCTTGGGAGCAAGATCAGCAAACCGTGGCAGCACTGCATCCTGAGATTGCTTTACTCGCAATGTCGAGCGGCTTTTTTGCCACCTCACTTAACGATCAGGTGATTCAAGGGTTGTACTATGCAGAAACCCGCCAGGACGCAGAAGTTGAAACAGTCAAGGAAACACTGCCTGCCTGAATCTCAAGTCACTGACTCGCCACAGATTCTGGTGGCGAGCAATTTGATATGCCTTATTTTGCTGTGAGGCGAACCTGTCACCTTACTGATGATAAATGCTGCCTTTTACAGGCTTTATTAGTTGAATTAATTCGTGCATGCCTATCGTATAGTGGCTTGAGTTACGAGATAGAGCAGGTGTGTGTATGCCACTAGAACATTGCAGAATTATTGAGTTGCCTAAAATCCATGACCCGCATGGCAACCTCACATTTATTGAAAGTGATAATCAAATCCCATTCGCGATTCAGCGCGTCTACCATGTGTATGATGTGCCGGGCGGGGCCGAGCGCGGCGGGCATGCGCACAAGAATCTGCATCAGTTTATTGTCGCCATGTCTGGTAGTTTTGATATCACCTTGGATGATGGCAAGGATAAGAAAAAATTTCATTTAGCCCGTTCTTATTATGGCTTGTATATCTGTCCTATGATTTGGCGTGAAATTGATAATTTTTCTTCAGGTTCAGTTTTAATGTGCCTGGCCTCAGAAAAATATGACGAAACTGATTATTTCCGGCGTTATGATGAGTTTATGCGCGCGCGTTGGGCTGCTTGAGATCACCGTTTAATCCCGTTTTTGAAGTGGGCATATAAAAAGGCGCATCATTGATCTGATGCGCCTTTGTTTTTGATACGTGAATCACTATGTGCCCGAGTGGCTCACAGTGGTTGCGGTCGTGACAGGCTGTACTGGTTGTTTGGCCGGCTTTTTGTTTTGGCGGTAGACCTGGCCAGAGGTCGATACATTGGCACGCATTCTAATCAGCTCAGCAATCTCTGCATTTTCCTTCTGCTCTTCTCTAGGGGCAAATAAAGCTCTGCCTCTAGGGTCAGCATCGACAGGGGGTTCGCACAGGTAATAGACGGCCAGGCTCTTGCGATAGATACCATAAGGCTGCGTCAGGGGGCGGCTCATGCCATGCCAGGAGTTCTGGGTGGTATCAAAAATCACGGCCCGGTTAAATTTGGGGCAGACTTCTTTGATCAGTTCACCCGGCTGGTTTTGTTCAGCGTCGTGACTCCACAAACCCAAATGGCCGCCATGGTAAGCCTTCAGTTGTTCAGAGACGTAGATAATGATGTTGATTTTGCGTTGCAAGCCCAGTTTGGGGTGAATGGAGTAATCCAGGTGCGGATTCAGGTTGCCTCCGGTGCCGTGAATATGCCAGCCGCCACCATGCAACCCGTTATCAGCATACAACTGGGTGCCGACAATTTCGGACAGTTTGTCTATCACGGGTGCTGAGTTCAGGGTTTGAAACAGGGCATAGGTCAGAGCAGGGAAGGCATTCCAGTCATTTAAGGCCTTTTTATCTTCAATCTGGTTTTGGTAACAAAACCAGCGCGAAGAATCATACTCGGGAAACTCACGTGCAACCTTTTTCACCAGGTCAGGATTCAGGAAGTTATCGATCACGGCATGACGAAAGGGCTTTGCATCCTCAAAATGTTGCATTCCTTTAGTCAGTTGATTCAAATCCAGAAACGATTGCATGAAAATCCCCCTTCGCATTCATTGAGCGTGTTATGTATTTATATCGGACACGCAAGCAATTTATTAAGGCGAATACGCATGTATTTATGCGCTAATTTTTGTAGATGCTGTAACGACCTTGGGTGGTGGCGCAGTGCGACAAGGTCCAAGCGTTTTAGCGCATGAATCAGCGCGCAGGGATATCTCTAGAAATAGTGGCAAAACCACGTTCTATTCAATGAAATCAAATATGCGGGGCTGCGATAAAGTGATTCTTAACTTGACGCAACGTTCTTACTATAACGGTCAGCATTTGCTTAACTTGAGTAATAACGTGCGAAATCAGATTAATTTAAAACAGATTTGAAGAGCTTGAGTGTGGCATGGATACTTAACATGAAGCTCGATATTTTTGTACATTAAGGAGGCTTAACATGGCTGCAGTCATTAATACCAATATTTCATCATTAAATGCCCAGCGCAATTTAAATGCATCTCAAGCTGGTTTGAATCAATCCATACAGCGTTTGTCTTCAGGGCTGCGCGTTAACAGTGCCAAAGATGATGCGGCCGGGTTGGCGATTGCAACACGCATGGACTCTCAAGTCCGTGGTAATGATGTGGCAATTCGTAACTCCAATGATGCAATTTCATATCTGCAAGTGACCGAAGGTGGCTTGTCGAAAGCGACTGATGTGCTGCAGCGTATGCGTGAGTTGGCGGTGCAGGCAGCCAACGGCAGCTACGGCAGTGGTGATCGTGCCAATCTGGACACGGAATTTACGCAATTGACTGCGGAGCTAACCCGCTTGAGCACCTCCACCCAGTTTAACGGTTTGAATGTATTTGGCGGTCCAGGCTATACCTTCCAGATTGGTTCTGGCTCTGCGGATACTTTGCAAGTCAGTTCCGTGACCGCAGCTTCCATCACTGGTAATGTGCAAACCGCCTCAGCAGCAACGGCTGCGATTACAGCCATTGATGCGCAACTGGATTCAGTGAATACGTCACGTGCGAGTCTGGGTGCGTACCAGAACCGCTTTGAAGCGGTAATCAGCAGCTTGCAAGTGAATATCGAAAATGTGTCCGCGGCGAAATCCCGGATTATGGATGCAGACTTTGCGTCAGAAACTGCGAAGATGACCCGTAACCAGATTCTGCAACAAGCTGGCACGGCGATGCTGGCCCAGGCCAACCAGTTGCCTAACAGCGTCATGTCACTGATTAAAGGGTAGTCTTTCAGCAGCTTTCTTGGTGTATATGTTTACAGGTCGTGGGCTTTTGTCTAGGCAAAAGCTCACGACCTCTTCATTTCTGGATCATCTCATCAACACACCAGTTCTCTATCGTTGAGGATAGGCCGGTAAAACCGGTTTTGTTTTTTTCAATTTAAAGTTTCCAGATGCGCTATAGTTAACGCAATCTTTGCGGTAACACGCGCGATCCCTGTTGCTGGGATGTTGATAATTGGATGCCAAACATGATTCCTTTCCTTGATCTCAAAGCCGCTTATGACGAATTGTCGCCTGACCTTGAGACTGCCCTGTTAAGGGCTACCCGTTCTGGCTGGTATATCGGTGGCGAAGAAGTGGAGGCCTTTGAAGCCCAGTTTGCCGCATATACTGGTGCACCATATTGTGTCGGCGTGGGCAATGGCCTCGATGCACTGACCTTAGCCTTGCGCGCTATGGATGTGGGGGTGGGGGATGAGGTGATTGTCCCCTCCCATACTTATATTGCGACCTGGTTGGCGGTGAGCGCGGTCGGTGCCACTGTGGTCCCTGTCGAGCCTACTGAGGGGCAGTTCAATATTGATGTTGCCGCCATTCAGGCAAAAATCACAGCTAAAACCAAAGTTATTTTGCCGGTGCATTTATATGGTATCCCGGCAGACATGGAAGCCATTTGTGCATTAGCCAAACAGCATGGCTTGCTGGTGTTGGAGGATGCTGCGCAAGCGCATGGCGCTGCCGTCAGGGGTAAACGGATAGGTACGCATGGGGATGCGGTCGCATGGAGCTTTTACCCGGGCAAGAATTTGGGGGCTTTGGGCGATGGTGGGGCAGTCACCACAAGGCATGAGCATCTCGCCCAACGTATACGCGCGCTTGGCAATTATGGCTCAGCCGTCAAATATTACAATCTGGAGCCTGGCGTGAATAGTCGCCTGGATCCCTTGCAAGCCGCCGTGCTGTCAGTCAAGCTGGCTGCGCTGGATGAGTGGAATACACGCAGGCAGGCATTGGCGCAGCGCTATCTTGAGTGTTTGCAAGGCCTGCCTTTGCAATTGCCCGTTTCTCCAGCCTGGGCCAATACTATCTGGCATTTGTTTGTGATCGCAACGCCACAACGCGATGCCTTGCAAACCTGGTTGCAGGCGCATGGGGTGCAAACCCTGATTCATTATCCCGTCCCGCCACATTTGCAACAGGCTTATCAGTCGCTCGGTTGGCAAGCAGGTGATTTTCCGTGTGCCGAGCGTTATGCCAATCAAGTACTGAGTTTGCCCATGGGCCCGCAACTCTCAGTCACGGCTGTTGACCAGGTGATTGAGCTGGTACAGCAGTTTTTCAGAGCGCAGTGAGGCTGTCTCACGCATCGCCACGTTTAAAGTTTTTCCGAGTAGGGTCGTAAAGAGTGTCAAGTGCATGATCTTCCCAACAGAAATTTAAAGTGCATGATTAAAGAAATTTCTGGCGAAGTCGATAAAAGTAATAACAACGCTGAATAGCAAACACGAAGTCAAAAAGTGGATCAACGTTGATATGACATGCCGATTTGACACTAACTACACATAGGACTCTGAAGGAGACTAAAACATGGCTTCTGTAATTAATACCAACATTGCATCCCTGAATGCACAGCGTAACCTGAATGCTTCACAAACAGGCTTGAATCAATCGATTCAGCGTTTATCTTCCGGCTTGCGTATCAATAGCGCCAAAGATGATGCAGCGGGCATGGCGATTGCCACTCGCATGGACTCACAAATTCGTGGCAATGAAGTTGCGATTCGTAACTCAAACGACGCGATTTCTTACCTGCAAGTGACAGAAGGTGGTTTGTCCAAAGCGACAGACGCCCTGCAACGTATGCGTGAACTGGCCGTACAGGCAGCCAACGGTAGCTATGGTTCTGGCGACCGTACTAACCTGAACACAGAGTTTACACAACTGACTTCAGAATTAACCCGCTTGAGTACTTCTACCCAGTTTAACGGTTTGAATGTATTTGGCGGTTCAGGTTACACCTTCCAGATTGGTTCTGGTTCTGCAGACACCTTGCAAGTGAGTGCAGTGACTGCGGCTTCTGTGACTGGCAGTGTTGCCACCGTTTCAGATGCGACTGCAGCGATTACCGCGATTGATGCGCAACTGGATGCGGTGAACACTTCACGTGCCAGCCTGGGTGCCTACCAAAACCGTTTTGATGCCGTTGTGAGCAGCCTGCAAGTGAACGTGGAAAACATTTCTGCAGCGAAATCCCGGATTACGGATGCAGACTTCGCGTCAGAAACTGCGAAGATGACCCGTAACCAGATTCTGCAACAGGCAGGCACAGCAATGCTGGCCCAAGCCAACCAGTTGCCTAACAGTGTCATGAGCTTGCTGAGAGGCTAAGTTTTCTCGAGGCTTTCAAACCATGGCGAGCATTTGTTTAGACAAGTGCTCGCTTTTCTTTTTTTAGTCGCCAGCATTGTCAGTCAGCACCTGGCTATGCATCCTGATCTGCCGGTCTAACAGAACAGCATCAACCCTTGCACTGGCGTGTCAAAACATGGGCATTGCAGGTTTGTCCTGCGGATGCAACATTGCGCCTGATCTACAGCCGAATGGCTTTCATTTCCCTTCTTCGTTTCATGATCCACAATACGTCAACCAATTCGATAAGTTCATGAAAATAAAAAGAATACCTTTATTTTCACCTCTGATTTCAACGTACTCCATCTCTCAGTGAGCGTCTGTGCGACTTTGAAGATAAGCAGGTAAAAACGTCGTTGTTTAGCCAAATTATGCTGGCTTGGTTACGGTAAAGTAGGCATGTTGGTGTACCGCTAACTCACTTGAGTGCAGCGGGCACAAAATGAGTTCATGGAGACTGCAGGACTGAAGGAAATTACACGGGATTTTTCGCAAGAATAGACCAAGTCGTGCTGACGCGATGACCATGCTGACACCGGCATGGTAGCCATGTTGCACGGCTTGAATTTGCCATGAATGATTTGATATTAAAGTTTTTCCGAGAGGAGTCGTAAATAGTTTCAAGTGCATGATCTACCCAACAGAAATTTAAAGTGCAGCATTAAAGAAATTTCTGGCGAGGTCGATAAAAGTAATAACAACGCTGAATAGCAAACACGTAGTCGCAAGTGAATCAACGTTGATATGACATGCCCATTTGACACTCATTGGATATACGACTCTAAAGGAGATTTAACATGGCTTCTGTAATTAATACCAATATTGCATCTCTGAATGCACAGCGTAACCTGAATGCTTCACAAACAGGCTTGAATCAATCGATTCAGCGTTTGTCTTCTGGCTTGCGTATCAATAGCGCCAAAGATGATGCAGCGGGGATGGCGATTGCCACTCGCATGGACTCCCAAATTCGTGGTAGTGATGTTGCGATTCGTAACTCAAACGACGCGATTTCTTACCTGCAAGTGACAGAAGGTGGTTTGTCCAAAGCGACAGACGCCCTGCAACGTATGCGTGAACTGGCCGTACAGGCAGCCAACGGCAGCTATGGTTCTGGTGACCGTGCCAACCTGAACACAGAGTTTACACAGCTGACTTCAGAATTATCCCGCTTGAGTACTTCTACCCAGTTTAACGGTTTGAATGTATTTGGCGGTTCAGGTTACACCTTCCAGATTGGTTCTGGTTCTGCAGATACCTTGCAGGTGAGCGCAGTGACTGCGGCATCTATTAGCGGCAACGTGTCCACCGTTTCAGACGCGACTGCAGCGATTACCGCGATTGATGCACAACTGGATGCGGTGAACACTTCACGTGCCAGCCTGGGTGCCTACCAAAACCGTTTTGAAGCCGTTGTGAGCAGCCTGCAAGTGAACGTGGAAAACATTTCTGCAGCGAAATCCCGGATTACGGATGCAGACTTCGCGTCAGAAACTGCGAAGATGACCCGTAACCAGATTCTGCAACAAGCAGGCACAGCAATGCTGGCCCAAGCCAACCAGTTGCCTAACAGTGTCATGAGCTTGCTGAGAGGTTAATTGTTCAGACACTTGAATCATATCCACAGAGGCATCCCTCTGTGGATTTTAGGCTAAGCAGAGGAGCAGCATCATGACTCAATCTATGGATGGTGTTGGCGGTAACCGCACATTAACAGGTGTGCCTGCAGTAAATAGCTTGAAGCTGGTGAAGTATGCAGAAGCCAGTGGCGAGCAAAAACCTGTCGAAGCGATGGATAAAGCCACTTTGACCGGGGCGGTAAAAAAACTGAATGACTATGTGGCGCCTGCGCTGCAAACCATACAGTTTTCGATTGATGATGACACAGACCGTATCGTCGTGAAAGTGGTCGACACCGAGACACAGAAGGTGCTCAGGCAAATCCCAAATGAGGAGGTGCTGGCCATTAGCAAGACGCTGGACAAATTAAGAGGCCTAGTCATTCGTCAAACGGTGTGATGAATTGTGATTGTATTTGGAGACTAGATTATGGCATCAATTGTAAGCTCAACGGGCTCATCAGGGTTACCTATTGACTCTCTTGTCAGTGCCATGATGACGTCTGCCCAGCAGCCGATTACCCAGATCAAGACGCAAGTCTCTACTTACAATGCCAAACTCTCTGCGTACGGTACGTTGAAAAGTGGATTGAGTACCTTCCAAACAGCTTTGGATGGTCTGTCCAGTGCCGGCAAGTTTAATGCGCAATCCGTGACGCTCACCGATTCAAACAGTATCAGCGCGACTGCAAATGGTAGCGCTACCAATGGCAACCACAGCATTTCGGTGAGCCAGCTGGCGACTTCACAACGTATTACCACGTCTGCCTATAGCGATGCCAGTACCACTTTTGGTACCGGGAGCCTGAAGATTTCCTTTGGTACTTATACCCCAGCCAACGGTAGTACGGCAGCTTCTTTTACTGCGAATAGCAGCAAAAATGCGATTACGGTCAATATCGACAGTAGCAACAATACCCTGTCCGGTATCCGTGATGCCATTAACGCACAAAATGCTTCTGTCACGGCTTCTATTGTCAATGACGGTACTGGTAACCGCCTGGTGATCACTTCCATGGACACTGGTGCAGCCAATAGTCTGAAGATTGATGTCACGGATAACGATGGCAACAATACCGACGGTAGCGGCTTGTCCACCTTTGCTTATGACCCGACTGCCTCCAGCGGCAGTGGTAAAAACTTAAGTGAGCTTCAGGCTGCACAAAATGCGTTATTGACTGTTGATGGGTTGAGCATCAGTAAGGCGAGTAACACCATTACTGATGTGATTGAGGGTGTGACCTTAAACCTGAAGGCGGTCACCAGCACGCCTAACGCAATGACGATTGCGACGGACAATAGCGCGATTAAAAGTTCTGTACAGAGCTTTGTCGATGCCTACAACAAACTGAATACCAGTCTGCGTAGCCTGACAAAGTTCGTTGATGGCGGATCTTCTGCCAATGGCCCTTTGCTGGGTGACTCGGTGGCCCGTGACGTGTCAGTGAAACTCGGATTAATGATGTCCCGCATTTCACCTACGGCCAGTACCTACCGTACCTTGAGTGACATTGGCGTCACCGTGGGTGATGGCGGAGTCATGACGCTGGACGATACCAAGTTTCAGAAAGCGATGGCGAATAGCCCTTCCGATGTGGCGAAAATCTTTTCACCTTCGGCAAGCAGTACCGATCCATTGGTCAGCTTCGTCAGCAGTGGGGATAAAACAGTTTCTGGCACCTATGCCGTCAATATCTCACAAGCGGGGAGCAGCTCACAAGATGTGGCTGGTACCCTGAATGGTGTGAATGCGATTGGCAGTGGTAATACCCTGACCGGCGCATTTGGTCAGAATAGCGCAGGTTTGAAACTCAGTATTTTAGGCGCTGCGACTGGAGACCGTGGCACGGTGACTTTCAACCGCGGCCTAATCGGGGAGTTTAGTAGCATGCTTGATAGCTGGCTGGACTCCGATGCTGCGTTGGCCACCAGGACAGACGGTTTGCAGTCGTCTATTAAATCATTGAATAAAAAAGCCGATGACTTGAGCGCCAAGCTGCCAAGCCTTGAAGCAAGTTATCGTGCCCAGTACGCAAAACTGGACGCATTACTCAGCAGCATGCAAACCCAGAGCAGTGCGTTGACACAACAATTGAGTGCAATAAGCAAAAATAGCTAATCGCGGAATATTATCAGGAGAATCATGATGTTTGGATCGAAACAATCTGGCATTAATGCCTACGCCAAAGTAGGTTTGGAAACCGGCGTCGTGGATGCCAGTCCGCTCAAGCTGACGATCATGCTTTACGAAGGCGCTGTAACTGCCTGCATCCGCGCGCAGCAAGCGATTCAAAAGCAGGATATTCCGCAAAAAGGTGAATATATTTCCAAAGCCATTTCCATCATTGAAAGCGGTTTGCGTACCAGCTTGAACAAACGTGCAGGGGGCGAGGTTGCCCTCAATCTGGACCAGCTGTATGAATACATGATCCGTACACTCATGCAAGCGAGCCTGCGTCAGGATAGTACTAAAGTTTATGAAGTTCAGCAGTTGCTCATGGAGTTGAAAGGCGCCTGGGAAACGCTGGAAAAATCGGGGATGAGCCGCCTTGCACAACAGAATGCCTTGGAAAACTCGGCGATCGCAGAAAAAGCACAGGCGTATCAACATTTGGCCATGGCCGGGGCCTGATATGTCCAAGGCGCTGATTAATACTTATGAGTCTGCTGCCAAAATCATGGCGCAGATGCTGCTGGCCGCTCAGCAAAATGCCTGGGAAAAAGTGACAGAGCTGGAGCAGTCTTACATGCTCAAGATCGAAGTGATCAAAGCGCTGGAACAAACCTTGCGTTTACAATCCGAGCAACTGACACAGGCGCAGCATTTGCGCAAACAGGAGTTGGTGCAGAAAATTTTGGCCGATGATGGCGAGATCCGTAATTTGCTCTATCCCGTCATGCATCGCATTACCGATATGATTTTTGATGCGCAGCTACATGCACGCACCCCACCGGATGTGATTTAGATGATTCCTATCCCGCAAGTCCTCTCACAACGTTTCATTACCAGTGAAACTGAGAACTTGCGTGCGGTCACTTCCATCATGCCGGTGGAAGGTACCCAGGCCGAAGCTCCTTTATGGGAGCGCATGCGTCCAGGCATGCAGTTTACCGGACTGATTTTGCAAAAAGACAACGCTCAAAAAGGCGCAGGCAATGCCGACCTGGCTGCTTTTAAAGTGCAAATCCAGTTACCCAACCAGCCACCCATGGTGGTGCAGATGCAATTACCCGCTTACTTGTCGCAACAGCAAACACTGAACATGCAGTTTATGGGGCTGGCACAAGGCCAGGGCAAAGACGCCGAGGGTTATCCGCAAGTGCGCTGGGGTGTGCAGTCTTCCGCGGCGGGCACGTCACGGCTGTCGACAGCTGGGTTGCTGGCAGAGACGCCACATGCAGACAACCCCGCTACTATGCAAAGTCTGGTACAGAATGCGGCCGGGCAATCGAGTCTGGTCGAGTTAAGCTCTCCCGCCAGAAATCTACAGCGCTGGCTGGATGCCAGCCCGTTTCAGTCGCAATCTGCCGTCTTGCAGGCACAAACCGTGGTCAGCAACAGCCCGCAAAAGCCGCAAGTGCTGGCGCAAGATCTCAAGCATGCGCTGGATAGCTCGGGCTTGTTCTATGAGTCTCACCTGAAAGAGGCGACGCTGGGCACCCGGCCCTGGCATCAGCTACTGCAAGAGCCGCAAAACAAACCTCACTTTGTACCGCCGGAGATGGTGTCGCAACAGTTACAGGTGCTGGAACAACAGCGTGTGATTTGGCATGGTGAAGTCTGGCCCGGCCAGATGATGGAGTGGCAGGTCAGTGAGCGCAAAAATTCCCAGCAGTCTAGCGAAGACCCGACCTTAAACAGTTTGTTTAGCAATTTGAAGTTGCAGCTGCCAAGGCTGGGCGAGGTGGCTGTAAGAATCACGCTGGCTAACGGGCGCTTCAGTGTCCGTGTGCAGCCCACGGATGCAGCGAGCCTCAAGGAAATGCAATCTGGCCGCAGTACGCTGGCCATGAATTTGCAAGCTTCCGGCGTGAAGCTGGATTCCTTGCAAATCGTGCGTGAAGAAATCGCGCAGCACAGGCCGCAATATGCAGCAGGATAAGCCTTATACCCAATCTGCCGTGGCCCTGGCTTACGAAGCTGGGGATTTGGCGCCACGCGTGGTGGCCAAAGGCAATGGTCTGCTCGCACAACGCATCATTGCTCTGGCGCAAGAACACGAAGTCTATGTGCATGAGTCACAAGCCATGCTCAACCTGCTCATGCAGGTCGAACTCGATGCCCATATTCCCCCACAGTTGTACCAGGCGATTGCTGAAATTCTGGCTTGGTTATACAAGCTGGAACAAGGGCAGGCCGACCATTAAACTGGCCAGTCTCAGATAGAGACTTTGTCGCAGTAACATTGCCGCCTCTTGTTTTGCCAGAGAGTTACCGCGTCTACGCTTTTTCTGAAATCACTTCTGCCAGCGCCTGTTTGACGTCTGTAATGACGCTTGTCCAATCATGCTCATGGGCTCTGAACAGTCTGGCCGAGGGATACCACGGACTGTCTTCGCGTGCGAGCAGCCAGCGGAAGTCTGGTGGGTCAGGTAACAATATCCATACCGGTTTGTGCATGGCGCCAGCCAGATGTGCGACTGAAGTATCCACTGAAATAATCAGATCCATGCGTGCAATGAGCGCAGCTGTATCGCTAAAATCCTCTAGTTCGGCCTGGTGCTGCGTGAGTTGTGGCAGCTCGCTTAACGCAGGCAGGTCAGTGTCGCGGACTTCTTTTTGCAGGCTATGAAAACTCGCATCCAGTGCCAGCAACGGCGCCAGCTGCGCTAGCGGAATGCTGCGGTAACGATCTTTCTGATGCGTGGTGGACCCTGACCAGACCAGGCCTATCCGTAATCTGTTCTGATCTGTCATCTGCAGACGGCTTACCTTGTCTGGTGAAGCAAATAGGTACGGGGTATGCCGGGGCAGATTGCCGAGTTCTGTCTTGAAGATATATGGCAAGCTCATAAGCGAACAATGGTAATCATAGTCCTGATAAGCGGTGCCCGCGGCAATCAGTAAATAGTCTGGCCCCAGTGAGCGCAACAAGGGAATCAGGCTCGTTTGCGCTTCAATAATCACCTGTGCGCCCAAGGCTGAGACCTGTTTGGCATAGCGTATAAACTGGATGGTATCGCCCAGCCCCTGTTCGGCGTAAAGCAAGATACGCTTGCCTTGCAGGGATTGTTCGCCGGTCCACATCGGTTGCACACAGGCTGCACGGCGTCCCCTGGGCAGATGTGGCGCATGTTTGCCACTTTCGTACATGGCCCAGCCTTGCGCATAATCGCCGGTGAGCAACTGGAATAACGCCAGATTCCAGTGCAACGTCGGGTTGTGTGGCTCCAGTGCCAGCGCCTGACGATAACAGTCGCTGGCCATGTCAATGTCCAGCATATCCAGATACAGGTTGGCCAGATTAAGATAAAACAACGCGTTCTGCTGATCGGCTAGCGGGATTTGCTGGTAGCTGGCCAAGGCCTCATGATGGCGGCCAAGCACGTGTAAGATGCTGCCTCGGCATAATAAAGCCGGTGCCAGCGTGGGTGCATAGCCGACCAGGTGGTCTGCACTGAGCAAGGCTTCTTCATAGCGGCCGAGCCGACTCAGGATCAGGCTTTTGCTGTGTAAGGCGGCAACGCAAGCCGGGTTTAACTGTAAAGCAAATTCATGATGGGCGAGCGAAAACTCAAATTGCTCTAATTCAAACAGCAAGTTGCCGCATTCGATAAGTGTGGGTTCATGCTCAGGCGCAAGATGCAGGGCCTGGTTAAAACAGTGCAGGGCCTGCGGGGCGTTTTTTTGCTGCTTGAACAGCATCCCCTTTTGAAACCAGGCTTGAACACCCGCGGGGTTGCTGGCTAACACGCCGTCAGGTGACTCGTGGCTGGCGGTGCTACCTGATGGCCGCAATACTGGCGTGCCATTGAGTCGCATCAGCGGGGCAGAGGGGGTGTGTTGTATCAAGCCAGCCACGTGTTGAGCCTGCATTGTTCTTTTCTCACTGTTAAAACGGACTGATGGTCTGGCCCAGTCGCCAGCTGGCTAGTTAAGCCTAGACTTGCATATTCATCATGTCCTGATAGGCGGTGACCAGTTTGTTGCGGACTTGTACTGTGGCCTGAAAGGCGATATTCGCTTTTTGCCCGGAGATCATGACATCAGACAGGCTGACGTTGTCATTTCCCATGGCAAAATCCTTGCCCATTTGTTCGGCCTGCAATTGCATATTGTTGACCTGGTCCAGAGAGGATTTCAGTGCATCACTAAAGCTCACTTGTGTCGTCGGGCTTGCCTGGGGCGGCTTGGCGACCGGATTGGCAATGGCACTGTTGCCCAGACCTTCTGGTTTTTGAGCCGCCGCCCGTAATTGCGCCAGCATGGAGGAGATGCGTTGTGCATCAATACCGCCTGCGTTCATAGGTGTCTCCTTTCATCCTGTACTCATTTGGTGGGGGAGGCCATCGCCTCTTAATCTCATGGTGAGCACTGTAACATTGCGCCAGCTGGACTGCTTTGCAAAATAGGCAACATTAATCCGTCTTATTTGCTGATTTGAATAGGCAGGGTCAGCGCATAATGTGATCCATGTGAAAGTGTCCTGACAGGATATTGAAGTTCAAAAGAGGTGGCAGCATGACCGGCAATCAACAGGCCGGGAGGCAGGTCACTGCAAGTAGGTAATATTGGAGGTTCAGATGGCTGCTGATGCTGCCTTATTAACAACAAGCAATGAGTCTGGCGGAGCGTCCAACATGTTTGGGCAGCTCGGACAAAAGTTAATGCTGGTCGCCGGGATTGCTGCCGTGGTCGCGGTGATGGTGGTGTTCTGGCTGTGGAGTCAGAAGCCGGATTACCGGGTGTTGTTCTCCAACTTTGCTGACAAGGATGGCGGTGCCATCGTCGCCGAGTTGGATAAATTGAATATCCCTTATCAATTTGCCGATGGTGGTGGTGCCATTCTGGTGCCTGCTGACATGGTGCATCAGGCACGTTTGAAACTGGCGGCACAAGGTCTGCCCAAAGGCGGCAACATCGGCTTTGAACTGCTGGAAAACCAGAAATTTGGCGTGTCTCAGTTTGTTGAGCAGGTAAACTTTCAACGCGGCCTTGAGGGCGAGCTGGAACGCAGTATCCAGTCTATCTCTGCCGTGCAGGCTGCTCGTATCCATCTGGCGATTCCCAAGCCCAGCGTGTTTGTGCGCGAGCAACAATACCCAACCGCTTCTGTGCTGCTCAATCTGCACAATGGCCGCCGGTTAGACGCACAACAAGTGGGTGCCGTCGTGCATCTGGTGGCAAGCAGTGTGCCTAACCTGTCTGCCGATCACGTCACCGTGGTCGATCAAAACGGCAATTTGCTGTCTGACAACGCCAATAAGCTCAAGCAAAGTGGCCTAGACCCAGAGCAGATGGCCTACGTGGAGAATATGCAAAACAGCATTGCTCGCCGCGTGGAATCCATTATTACGCCTATCGTCGGTGCGAAAAATGTGCACGCCGAAACCAGCGCCGAGATTGACTTCTCGATGACAGAACAGGCCAACGAGTCCTATAAACCCAACACCAAGCCGGATGACATGGCAATTCGCAGTGCGCAAAGCCATGAGACGCAAAATACCGGCGCCAACAACGGCGCGGTACCTGGTGCTTTGTCTAACCAGCCGCCTGCAGATGCAAATGCTCCGATCAATGCCCCTGGTGCGCAGGGTCAAGGGGAAAATGCTGCGCCTGCTGCTGCCCCAACCCCGCCACAAAATACGCAAAAAGATACCACTACCAACTACGAGCTGGACAAGACTGTGAGCTATATCCAGCAGGCCAAGGGCGGCATCAAGCGCCTGCATGTGGCGGTGGTGGTCAATCACATCCCAGTCGTGGATAGCACCGGTAAAACGACTTACCGTGCACTGACAGCAGCCGAGAAGCAGCAGGTAAGCGACCTGGCAATGCAGGCCATGGGCTACAACAAAGAGCGTGGCGATACTATCTCTGTGGTGAATACCCCGTTTGTGGCCGAAGCACAGGAAAAACTGGTTGAGCCACCGCTGTGGAAGGACCCTGTCATGATTGAGTATGGTAAAGATGCCTTGCGCTTCCTGGCTGGCGTGGTGGTGTTGATGATGATTTATAAAAAATTGCTCAAGCCGATGGCCACCAAACTGACTGGCGCGGATAAAAAACAACTGGCTGTGACTGCGGCACAAAACGCGGCAGCAGGCGGTGAAGCGGTTGCCGGCGCGGCAGGCAGTGCAGCTGAAGGTGAAGATGCACTGGTCACCTTGAGTGGCGATCCTCCTGCGTTAACGGGCGATGATGGCCGGATGGATCAAACCTTGCTGGCCGTGAAGCAGGTGGCCAAAGAAAACCCACGCATGGTCGCGAATGTGGTTTCCAGCTGGGCGACTGCGGAGAAATAAACCATGACTGAAGGCTTGACTAAAAGCGCGATTTTGATGCTTGCCCTCGGTGAAGACGAAGCGGCGGAGGTGATGAAGTATTTGTCACCCAAAGAGGTACAGCGGCTGGGCATTGTCATGGCCTCAATGAAGCCGGTGCCACGTGAAGAGGTAACTGCAGTGCTGGAGTCCTTTATGGTCGACTTTGCCGGCAGCAGTGACTTCGGTCTGGATTCGGACGCCTATATCCGCTCGGTTCTGATCAAAGCTTTTGGCGATGACAAAGCCTCCAATCTGTTAAGCCGGATTCCGCAATCGCAAGATGCCGCGGGTATTGAAAGCCTGAAGTGGATGGATGCCTTCAGCGTGTCCGAGTTTATCAAGAATGAGCATCCACAGATTATCGCGACCATCTTGTCACATCTGGAGGCAGACCAGGCCGCAGAAATTCTGGGGCATTTTACTGACCGTTTACGTCAGGATGTGATTTTGCGGATTGCCACGCTCGACAGCATTAAACCGGCCGCGCTCAAAGAGCTCAATGAAGGCATGATGAAAATGCTGTCAGGCAATGAAAACCTGAAGCGTCAGCCGATAGGTGGCGTAAAAACCGCGGCTGAAATCATGAACTACCTGAGTGGCGACAACGAGGCCAAATTGATGGAAGGCCTCAAAAGCTATGATGACAATATGGCGCAGGAGATCATGGACCAGATGTTTGTGTTTGACAATATTCTGGAAATTGACGACAAAGGCATTCAAACGCTGCTGCGTGAGGTGCAATCTGATATGTTGATTGTGGCTTTGAAGGGAACCTCTGATGAAATGAAAGAGAAGTTCCTGCGAAATATGTCTTCGCGTGCAGCCGATATGATGCGTGAAGACATGGAAAGCCGTGGTCCGGTCAAGCTGTCTGAGGTTGAAGCACAGCAAAAACAAATTCTGCAAATTGTGCGCAGGCTGGCCGATGAAGGCCAGATCATGCTGGCTGCCAAAGGCGATGGCGAGCAATATGTTTAAATCCAGTCAGTGTAAGGAAGCATAATGGTGGCTGCAGCAATCCCAAAAGAACAAATGAGTGCCTATCAGCGCTGGGAGATGGCCAGTTTTGATGATGCTAATAGCAGTGAGAGCGTGCGTCGCAAACAGGCACAGGCCGATGAAGCCGCGCGCACGGTCACTGAAATTCTCAAGCAAGTCCGCCAGGAAGCCTATGAAGAAGGGTTCAAGATTGGTTATGGCGATGGCATGCAGCACGCGCAGGCACAACTGGAAAACGAACGTGGTCAGTTGTTGCAAATGGCGCAGAGTTTCCAGCAGGCGCTGGCGTTTCAGGATAGCCATGTTGCCGAGTCTGTTTTGAGCCTGGCGCTGGATCTGGCCAAAGCCATGATGAAAACCAAGCTGCAGGCTGATCCGCAGGCGGTGCTCCCGGTCGTGCTGGATGCCATGCACTATTTGCCCCAAGTCAGACAGCCCGCGCGCCTGATTGTGCACCCGGATGATGCGCAGGTGCTACGCAGTCATATCGGCGACACACTCAAAGAGCAAGGCTGGCAAATTGTGGAAGAGTTGCAAGTCGAACGTGGCGGTTGCCTGGTTGAAACGGCAGATAACCAGATTGATGCCAGCAATGAGGTCCGCTGGAAACGTCTGGTACAAGGGCTGTCACGCTATGATGACTGGCATAAACCTGCCTCCACCCACGAATAAGTTTTTCACTTTCTAGTTTAAGCCTACGTCATGACAATTTCAGATTCAGGGCTGCCGACGTTAGACGCGGTTGCTGACAATAGCCCCCAAGTCACCAATGAGCCTGCCAAGCAGCCCAATGTGCATGAGCAGCGCTGGCAAAGTTATTTGCGCGATTGCAGTGAACTGATCAATATGGTCGACCCGCTTGAAGTCGCAGGTCGTATCGTCAAGGTGACTGGCCTGGTGATGGTCGCTACCGGTATCAAAATGCCAATAGGCGGTGCCTGTTTTATCCCGTTACAGGATGGAGGCCGGGTAGAAGCCGAGGTGGTGGGATTCGATGGCGAGAATTTGCTGCTCATGCCGCAAACCGCGTTGGAGGGGGTCACCCCGGGCGCCAAGGTGTTCAGCATGGAAATTGCTGAAACCGTGCCAAAACCACAAATTGGCCGCCCGCCACGTCGACGTGCACAGGATAGAGCGCGCCATTTTCCGGTAGGGGATGGCTTGCTCGGACGCGTGGTCGATGCAGCCGGTAATCCGCTGGATGGTCTGGGCCCAATTCCGGGGGATGTGACCGCGCCGCTTAATGGCCGCGTGATCAACCCATTGCAACGGGCACCGATTGAAGACACCCTTGATGTAGGGGTGCGTGCGATCAACGCCATGCTCACCGTGGGCAGGGGACAGCGCATGGGCCTGTTCGCCGGTTCTGGTGTGGGTAAGAGTGTGCTGCTGGGCATGATGGCCCGTTACACCACTGCGGATGTGATCGTGGTCGGCCTGATTGGTGAACGGGGCCGCGAGGTACAGGAATTTATCGAGCAGATTCTGGGGCCGGAGGGGCTGGCACGCTCTGTGGTGGTCGCTGCACCTGCCGACGTCTCGGCGTTGATGCGCTTGCAAGGCGCGAGTTATGCCACGGCCATTGCCGAGCGTTTCCGCCAGCAAGGCAAAAATGTGTTGCTGATTATGGATTCACTCACGCGTTATGCCATGGCGCAACGCGAAATTGCCCTGGCCATTGGTGAGCCACCGGCAACCAAGGGCTATCCGCCTTCTGTGTTTGCCAAATTGCCGGCACTGGTCGAGCGTACCGGCAACGGCGCCAGAGGCGAGGGCTCGATTACAGCGTTTTATACCGTGTTGACCGAAGGCGATGACCAGCAGGATCCGATTGCGGACTCTGCGCGCGCGATTCTGGACGGACACATCGTGTTGAACCGCAGCCTGGCCGAGAGCGGACATTACCCCGCCATTGATATCGAGCAGTCGATCAGTCGCGCCATGCACAACATTACCAGCAAAGAACATCAACAGGCCGCCCGCATGCTCAAGCAGTGGTACTCACGCTACCTGCGGAATCAGGACTTGATCGCGGTAGGGGCTTATCAGCCAGGATCAGACCCCATGCTGGATATCGCGATTAGAAAACGTGACGACATCAATGCCTTTTTACAACAAGACATTGATGAGTGTGCGGATATGCAGCATAGCCTGCAGCAATTAGCCAACACGCTAACCTTATAGCCCCTTTA
The DNA here is from genome assembly GCF_056314005.1 of Methylophilus sp. DMC18. Taxonomy (NCBI): domain Bacteria; kingdom Pseudomonadati; phylum Pseudomonadota; class Betaproteobacteria; order Nitrosomonadales; family Methylophilaceae; genus Methylophilus; species Methylophilus sp. DMC18. Next base: position 601,872 of record NZ_JBQUZE010000001.1, read on the forward strand.
AAGCGAGCCCATGGCCAAACAATCCACCCAAACCCTGACCTTGCTTAATCAGTTGGCTGCCGATGAAGTGGAAGCGGCGATGCAGGCGCTGGCCCAGGCCATGCAACAGCTGGAACAGGCGCAACAGCAGCAAGTCATGCTGGCGCAATATCAGCAGGAATATGAGCAGCAATGGCAGCAGGTAGTGCAAAACGGCCTTAAAGCCGATTTATACCGTAATTTTCAGGGCTTTTTCTCGCAATTGGAATTGGCGGTACGCACGCAAAATGCTCAAATCGAACAATGTCAGGCGATTGTCCAGCAGCAGCGGTTGCGGTTGCAGGAAAAACAGCGCAAGCAAAAGTCTTATGAAGTTTTGATTACGCGGGCTCAAACCTCACAGGCCAAGGCTGAAAACAAGCGTGATCAGAAAATGATGGACGAATTTGCCAGCCGCGCCAGACGAGCACGTTGGTAAATAGCCGGGAGTAATGTGATGGCCTTGATTAATTCACCAGTACTGCCTACCCAGGCGTCAGAGGCGCTTAAAGTGCCCATGACGTCGTCAGGCGGCCAGGAGCCGGTGTCACCCGATGCGTTTTCACAAACCTTGCGCCAGCAAATGGCCCAAGCCCAACCTGCTGCGCCTAAAGATAAGCCTACTGCGCCCAAAGCGGAGAGCAACACTGAGCAAGGTGCTGTGTCGAATAAGGCGAGCGAACCGACTGAACCGGCTGACAAAGCCACTGCCGCCACGGGGACAGAAGTCGCCCCAACTGAAAAAAATATTCCCCACCGCACAGTCAAAACCACGGCCAAATCCAAAGCAGACGAGAACGCCAGTCAGGCAAACAATGTCGCCAAAGAGGCTTCTAGCGTGGTCTCTCCTGTTGTGGGGTTAATTGACCCTGCCAGTTTGACCGATGCCAAACCTGACCAGAAAAAAACTGGTGTTGTCACGACTGAGGATACCAGTGCTGCGGCTGCCGGCATCATGCCATGGATGCAGACCATGCTTGCGATGCGGGCCAATCAGCCCGCAGAGGCTGCAAAAGGTGGCGCCGAAGGCGGCGCATTGACCCTTAGTAACGGTCGCTTTGCAGCCGCTGGCTTCGATAAAGCCTCTAGCCAACACGGAATAACGAATGAGTTGCAGATCACGCCAGCCACCGACAAAGACACGCTGACAGCAGCGACCGCGGTTGTGCCAGACGGTAAGCAGCTCTCAAGCCTATCCACCAAATCAGAAAAGACGGCGGAAGGTTTTACAGCGCTGTTGAATAACGCCAAATCGACCAGCGCGGAGATTGCCTTGCCGAAAGTCATGGAGCAGGCCGTGCGTGCGCATGAAACGACGCAGGGCGCCAGTACATTGACCACGCTGCCCATGATAGAGGCCATGCCGCAGACGCCCTGGTTGCAATCGGCTGGCGTGACCGATTTGAGCCAGGTGGTCACCACCCAGATTACGACGCCGTTTACCGATGACCGTTGGCAAGCCGCAATTAACCAGCATGTGATGCAGATGGCTAGCCAGAGCGACGAAGTGGCCAGCCTGACATTGTCGCCCCCGGATTTGGGGCCCATCCAGGTGGTGTTAAAGGTCGATAACCAGTCAGTGAATCCCAGTTTTATCACGGATAACCCTCTGGTGCGCCAGGCGCTGGAAGATGGCATGCAGGATCTGCGTGATCGCATGCAGTCCCAGGGCTTGCAACTGGGCCAGACCTTTGTTGGCAACGGGCAGCAGGCACAACAGCATTTTGAACAGCAATCCAGCCGTGATTCTGCAAGGACTGCAGCCCCTGGGGCTGAGTCAGACACGGCGAGCGCACCGCAAACGGCAGTCCAGCCACGTGTGGTACGTGGCCTGGTGGATACCTTTGTATAAGCATTGCTCCATGCTGGCTAGCATGCCTCAACCAGCATAAAGGTCGATTTAACGCTGATTTTCCCCTTTTATCCGGCAATGTTTTGCTGGGCGCTCTCCGCATAATGACACCATATATCGTCAAGGTTTTACAGTAAGAAAGGTAGTGTCATGGCTCAAGAACCAGCAAAAGCAGACGGTGCAGCAGAGGCCGCCCCCAAATCCAAGAAAAAACTGATTGTGATCCTGGCCGTGGTGCTGGCGTTAGCCGCTGGCGGCGGCGCAGCAGCCTTCTTCCTGATGAAAAAACCTGAGGCGCATCAGGCCAAAGATAAGCACGGTAGCAAGGCCGAGAAGGAAGATGGCCACGAAGAAGGTGCTGCTGAGGGCGAAGAGGAAGAGGCCGCAGCCGATGAAGAAGAGGAAGAGCATGAAAGCGGTGGTGGCGGTGGCCATGGTGAAGCGGGTGCGGGCCCGGCCTATTTGCAATTTGAAACGTTTACCGTGAACTTGCTGCCTGATCCCGATGAAAAGTTTTTGCAACTGGACCTGACCATTGAGGCCAAAGACACTGCGCTGGCCGACAAAATGAAGGCACAAATGCCGCTTATGCGTAACCGTGTATTGATGTTGCTCACCAGTAAAAAAGCATCGGATATTGCGACCCCTGAGGGCAAAGCTCAGCTCAGCGAAGAACTGCTGACAGAACTGAAAAAACCATTGAAAAAGGGGGGTAAACAACTCAAGATCAAACAGGTGTTGTTTACTTCATTTGTCATCCAGTAATGCCTGAGAGTAACCATGTCTGCAGATAAATTTTTATCACAAGACGAAATCGACGCCTTACTCAAGGGTGTCGAGGGCGACGATGACAGTGATGCCTCCAGCAAGGATGAGTCTGGTGTTCGCAACTATAACCTGGCCACGCAAGAGCGCATCGTGCGCGGGCGCATGGCCACGCTTGAGATCATTAATGAGCGTTTTGCCCGGCTGCTGCGTATTGAGTTGTTCAATTTTCTGCGGCGTACAGTCGAAATCTCGGTAGGGCCGGTCAGGATCATCAAGTACACGGACTTTATCCGTAATCTGGTGGTCCCCACCAACCTCAATTTGATCCATATGAATCCCTTGCGCGGCACGGGTGTGCTGGTGCTGGATCCTACCTTGGTCTTTTTGCTGGTGGATAATATGTTTGGCGGCGATGGCCGCTTTCATACCCGGGTGGAGGGGCGTGATTTCACCGAAACCGAGCAGCGGATTATTCAACGCGTGCTGAATATCTTGTTTGACGCCTACCAGAAAGCCTGGGCGCCTATTTATCCGGTGCAGTTTGAGTATCTGCGCTCGGAGATGAATACCCAGTTTGCCAGCATTGCCACGCCGAATGAAGTGGTGGTGGCGATTACGTTTAATGTGGAGCTGGGACCTAACAGTGGTGAAATTCATTTCTGTGTGCCTTATGCCATGGTGGAGCCGATCAAGGACTTGTTGACCTCGTCCCTGCAAGGCGAGAACCTTGGCGGTGACAAACGCTGGGTAAAAATGATGACCCAGCAAATCCAGGCGGCAGAAGTCGAAATTGTGGCCAATCTGACCACACGCAAGATGATGGTGGCAGACCTGCTTGCGTTAAAAGTGGGGGATGTCATTCCTGTGAATATTCAGGATACGGTAGAAGGACAAATCGATAACGTGCCCATTATGGAGTGTCGTTATGGCGTGTTTAACGGGCAATATGCGCTCAAGGTGGAAAAAATGATACGTGCTGACGGTAGTAGTCAGGAACAATTGCAAGGAGAGTCATAATGGCAATGGATCCCGCGACAAGTAGTAATGAAGAGGAATTGGATGCCGCACTGGCCAGCATGGGGATGCCTGAGTCGGAAGGGGTGCAAACCATTGCCGAGGATGACTGGGGCGCGGCCCTGGCCGAGCAAACCAAAGCCGAGTCCTCTGCATTGCAAGAGCCGATAGGCAAGGCCGCCGTCTTCAACGAGTTTAGCAGCAGCAACAAACTCGAAGGCACCCAGAACGATATTGATTTTATTCTGGATATTCCGGTACAGCTGACTGTAGAGCTGGGCCGCACCAAGATTTCGATCAAGAACCTGCTGCAATTGGCGCAAGGTTCTGTGGTTGAGCTGGATGGCATGGCGGGTGAACCCATGGACGTATTAGTGAATGGCTGCCTGATTGCACAAGGTGAGGTGGTGGTGGTGAACGACAAGTTTGGTATCCGCCTGACCGACATCATTACCCCCGCAGAACGTATCCGTAAACTGAACCGCTAACTTTCCGGGATACTGATGCGTATGATGCATGCATGCAAATGGCTGCTGGCCGCCGTGGCTAGCTGGAGTGTTTCGCCGCTCGCCCTGGCTGCCGCGACAACAACGGCTGCCACGGTAGCCCCTAGCACCGGCGATACCTTGGGCCGTATGGTGTGGGGCACGGTGATCGTCTTGCTGGCGATTGCGGCGGTTGCCTGGTTCTTGCGCCGCGTCCTGCCTGGGCAAGGCTATTCAAAAGCTGGTGTGATCAGGCAGGTTGGCGGCTTGCAATTGAGCCCACGCGAGCGGGTGGTGGTGCTTGAAGTGGGTGGCCGTTGGCTGGTGGTGGGGCTGCATGGTGGGCAAATGACCGCGTTGGGTGAGGTGAGTCCGAGTGCCACTGAATCGGCTGTAGCCGACAGCATGCAGGCGGCAGAGCCTTCTGCCCAGGCGATCTCTGCTCAAGCGATTGTTGATCCGCAAGCTTCTTTTGCCGTGCGTTTGCAACAGGCGATGCAGGCCACCTTGCAAGACAAAGTCAAATCTTTCAAAAACAAGCCTTGAGTGGCTTATTTCCAGCCTTTGATTGGGCTGTCCCCAGCGTAGACTATCCCTAACTTATTTTAGAGCTTGTGCTGTCCAAAGATGGCGCAAGTCAGTGACGGGTATTGTTGCATGCGTTTACATTCCATCCTCAAGTCTTTGCAAGTCATGCTGCCAATCGGACTGCTGCTATTGTGGTCATCAGGCAGTCTGGCGGCAGAGGGCTTGCCCATCGGCACGGTGACGCCGGCGCCAGGGGGGGGCCAGGACTATACACTGAGCCTGCAAACGCTCATTCTGCTGACTGCACTCACGTTTATTCCAGCCGCCTTGCTCATGATGACCGGTTTTACGCGCATTGTGATTGTGCTGTCGCTGTTACGTCAGGCGTTGGGGACACAATCTGCACCGTCTAACCAGGTATTGATAGGCCTGGCCTTGTTTATTACCTTTTTTGTCATGGGGCCGGTATTTGACAAGATTTATACCGATGCCTACCAGCCGCTTTCCGAAAGTAAAATCACCATGCAGGAAGCGCTGCAACGCGGTGTCTTGCCGCTTAAAACCTTTATGCTCAAGCAAACGCGCGAGACCGACCTGGCCATGTTTGCCAATATGGCCCATAGTGAGTCCATCAATACGCCAGAAGAAGTCCCGCTCAGAATTCTGGTGCCTGCATTTATGACCAGTGAGCTGAAAACGGCGTTTCAGATTGGTTTTGCCATTTATATCCCGTTTCTGATTATTGATATGGTGGTGGCCAGTATCTTGATGGCCATGGGCATGATGATGATGTCACCGGCCGTGGTCTCTTTGCCTTTCAAGCTGATGCTGTTTGTGCTGGTAGACGGCTGGCAATTGATCCTGGGGTCTTTGGCGCAAAGCTTTGTCCTCTAACTCGTTTCTTTTTGGAGTATTGTATGAGTCCAGAACAAGTCCTGACCTTGGGCAGTGAAGCCATGCAGACCACCTTGCTGGTGGCAGCGCCGGTATTGGGCACTGCGCTGATCATTGGTCTGGTGGTCAGTATTTTTCAGGCGGCCACACAAATCAACGAGCAGACCTTGTCTTTTATCCCCAAGCTGGTAGGGGTGATGGCGATCTTGCTATTGGCCGGGCACTGGATGCTGATGACGCTGGTGGACTACATGCACCATATCTTCACCATGATTCCACAGCTGGTCAATTAACGACGGCTGCCTCGCCACATGCTGACGATTCATGACTCAGACCTGCAGCAATGGGTGGTACAGTTTCTCTGGCCGCTGACACGTATCCTCGGCTGCATTGCCGTGGTGCCGTTGTTTAGTCATCCCTCCATTCCCAACCGCATTAAACTCACAATCGGCTTTATCATTACGCTGGCACTGGTGCCTGGCATCCAGGTGCCTAATATTGCCGTGCTGTCATGGCAAGGCTTGTTCTCATTACTGGCGCAGTTTTTGATCGGCATCAGCATGGGCTTTGTCATGCGGCTCATGTTCACTGCCGTTGAGCTGGCTGGCTTTATGATGGGGATGAGCATGGGGCTGGGCTTTGCCAGTTTTTATGACCCGCATACCGAAGGGCAAACCATCGCCGTCGCCCAGATGCTGACCATGCTGACCTTAATGGTGTTTATGAGCCTGGACGGGCACTTGATTGTCATTGCGGTGATGATGCAGAGTTTTGAAACCATGCCGATAGGCATGACGCACTGGCAACTGAATAGCCAGGCGATTGCAAGCATTGGAGGTCATATTTTCTCGCAAGGCTTGCTGATGTCTTTGCCCGTGATTGCCAGTCTGCTGATTACCAACATGGCGCTGGGCGTATTAACCAAAGCTGCCCCTCAACTCAACCTGTTTGCCATGGGTTTTCCAATCACCATCGCGGTCGGGTTTATCATGATTTTGCTCGGATTACCTTCCCTGATTCATCCGGTCGAGGACTGGATGATCGATGCGCAGCAATACATGCTGCAAGTGCTGCATTAGTCTCACTGATTTACCAATCGCGCTTTAGACGTATTGTTTGGATTGATCCATGAAAAAGCCGATCGCTGGTAAGCGATCGGCTAAAAATCAGTGCGATACCGGTCTGAATTAAATAAACTGGAACAGTGACAATTTAGAGGTCGAAACAAACGACTTCTGAGCGGCTTCCATAATGGTATTCTTTTTAGCCAGGTCAGACAGTGCTTGCGTGTAGTCCAGGTCTTGCAAGTCGGAAAGTACCTTAGAGTATTGCAGGGATATATCATCGCCTGTGTCATCCAGAATCTGGATTTCATTGAGTTGGCTACCAATTTGCGCTCTGGTATCAAGAATGCTGTCCAGGGATTTGTCTGTATTCTGCAGAGCAGTTGCCAGGCCATTGGTGAAGTTGGTGCGCGATGTTGCATCAGTAATCGGTGTATTGAGCAACGTAATTGCCTGTTGCATGTTGGCAAATAAATTATTGCCATTGGCATTGAACACGCTATCACCTGTAAACGTGGTCGGCATGGTCCGGTTATCGTCAATCTGCAAATTCATGCGCGAGGTCTCCCCCTGGAAAACACCCGCACTGGTAAATGCCGCCTTATCTGTAGTAAATCCTGAGTAGATAAAATTACCCATGGAGTCTTTGGCGTTGGCCAGACTGATCAGGCTATCCAGGCGGCCTTGCAACTCAGTCGCAATACTTTGGCGCTGTGAATCGTTATAGGTGGCGTTACCCGCGGCCGTCAGTGAACTCTTGATATTCAACACCAGGTCAGTCACGGACGATAAATTGGTTTCATAGTTTTCGAGCATGCTGCTGGCCGTTTTTCGCGTCTCAGCAAAAGTGTCCTTCATGCTCTTGTTATTGTTGATCTCGATAATCCTGGCAGAGGCAACCGGGTCATCCGCTGGCGAGCGGACTTTCTTGCCTGAAGAAATTTTTTCATTCAGATCATTCACGTCACTTTGTAGGCCCATGAGGCGGTTGGTGCCATTGGCATAGATCGTATTTGTACTTAATCTCATAGTGACATCCTTACTCGATGTGATTTACCCAGTTCTGAATTTATCTGCCCAGACTTAGCAGGGTATCGAACATATTACTGGCGATTTGCATCATTTTGCCTGCCGCTTGATACGCTTGCTGATAGCGTAGCAGGTTGGCAGCCTCTTCATCCAGGTTGACCCCTGATTGTGACTGCATGGCCGAGGTGGCATTATCCAGCGCAGTTTTGTCGGCCTGGTTAATGATGCTCATCTGGTTGGCTTTAATCCCCACCGCACTGGTGGTGAGGGCATAAGCCTGTGCAAAGGTTCTGTTGGTAGAGCTGGCATTCACCCTGACGAAGTTCTGATTCTGTAAATCAGCCAGTTTTAGCGCATTGGTGTTGTCGCTTTCCCCTTTAGAAGGGTTGTCGGCCAATGCCAGCTTTTCCACATCCGTTACCGCCAGGGTCAATCCGCTGGCAGCATACTGGGTAGGCTTAATCAGGTAAGAGTCGCCATTGGTCGGTGAACTGGTATTCGTGTTAATGGTGATGCCATCCTGATTGAATGGCAAGGTTACATTTGTCCAGACGTACTTATCATTTTGGCGCGTGATATTGTACTGACCATTCACATACTCCAGGGTGTAGTTACTGCTGGTCAGTTGTGAAGGGTCCGTGATCGCGACAGAGGCCTGTTTGCTCTGGTCAGTATTATTGCGGTTGCTGATCGCGACCGGGCCAGCAATATTAAACATATTCTGGCCAACGGTGCCGGTCAGGTCTGTGCCCTGTTTGTGCTGGTTGTTAAACGCCGTGGCAAAGGTAATCGCCAGTTGTCCCAGCTGGTTTTGTACCGTGTCTAGCGTTTCATCCCTGAATTGCAATGCGCCGCCCAATGCGCCGCCCGTCAGAGAGCCGCTTATCGGTTTAGGCGAGCCAGAAGCACCATAACCGACTTCAAGTCGGGTGCTATCCGTGTCATTGGGTACCGCATACAGGTCTTGGGATTGATTGCCCAGTACAATCGGGATGCCATTGCCGATGGAAACGTTGTAAGTGTTATCTTGCTGTGGCAGGACTGTCGTTTTGATCTGTTCACTGATTTTTGCGACGAGCAAGTCACGCTGGTCCATCAGGTCATTGGGTGGATTACCAGTTGAACTAAACGCTTGCTTGATTTTTTCATTCAGATCCGCAATAGAGCTGGCATAGCTGTTAATGGTTGCCACACTGGTTGAAACTTGCGTATTGATATTGGAACGCATTTCATCCAGACGCGAATTGACTGCGGTAAAGCGGCTCACCAAGGATTGCGCATTGGAAATGACCGTTTGCCGGGTGGCAATATCCGAAGGGTTCGCAGCCGCTGCGCTGACAGATCTGAAAAAGTTGGTCATCACCGCGCTCACGCCGGCTTTGTCATCAGACAGCAGGCTATTAACTTCATTAATGCCTTGTAAATATACCGAGCTTGAACTTTGGTTACTGGTTGTATTAATCACTTGTTTGGCCAGCACGTCATCGTAGGAGCGCACGATAGTTCCAACCTCGGCGCCTTGACCAAGGTAACCGTTACCAAAACTTTGTGCGGCTGCTGCCTTTTGAACAATCGTCTGCCTGTTGTATCCAGGCGTGGATGCATTGGCAATGTTATGTCCCGTGGTTGCAATGCCTAGCTGAGCGACGGTCAGCGCACTTTTCCCAACGTTTAATACATTCATATGCTATAGACCTTTCGGGCAAGCGGATGGATGACCGCTTAAAAACGGTCATCAACATCACGATTAAGTTGCCTAACGGCAATGTTTTCAAATACTTTAATTTCAACTTCGCAAATGATTAATCACTTGCGTCAGTTTTTTGCCATATTGCGGATCAGTCGCATAGCCTGCACGCTGCAGCGCATGGGCATAAGCGCTGGCATCATGCGTGTTATTCATGGCTTGTTGATAGCGCGGATTTTGCGAAATCATTTTGGCGTAATCCTTGAATGCATCACTGTAGCTGTCGTAGGCACGGAATTTTTCCACTTTGGTTTGCTTGACGCCATTCATGTACTCGGTGGTGGTACTACTGACGACTTTGCCTTTCCAGCTGGCATCAGCCTTGATGCCGAACAGGTTATGGCTGTTGACGCCATTCTCTGTTTTAATTTCATGTTTACCCCAGCCGCTTTCCAGTGCAGCCTGGCCGATCATAAATTTGGCAGGAATGCCAGATGCGTTACTGGCTGCCTGCGCATGTGGCAGCATGCTTTGAATGAATTGCTGGGTTTTGCCAGCGACTTCACGCATCGCGGTCGCCAACGGCGCCTGGGGCAGGGTAAAGCCTTGCACATTGGCTTGTGTTTCTTCAATCAAAGGCGGCAATTCCGGGATGCCACGTGCCCAGGCGGTATCGCTGGCTGGCGCTGTGGACTGAGTATCAGCAGCTTCCCATTGTTGATACGCTTCACGGATTTTTTGTGTTGCTTGTGCCAGCACGGCTTGGGCATGGGAGGGAGCTGCGCTCTGCACCGTTGCACTGCTGACTTTGTCAGTGGCTTTATTTGCCTTGCCCGATTCGTTACCGCTTGCGGGCGTGTTGGTATCCACGGGATGTCCGTTGAGTTTACTCAATTGCCTGACCAACACATCAGTGAGCCCCAGGCCTTTCTGGCTCAAATGGGTACTCAGTTGTTGATCAAGCATGCCGGTAAACATTTTGCTTTGTTCGTTATCGGCAAAGCCTTCTTGCGGGACGGTATCGCGCATGCTTTTGAGCATCATGTTCATCAAAATACCTTCAAACTGACGTGCCACTGCACGAATGGTTTCAGGCGAGTCATTTTTGGCTCGCTTGAGACTATTCAGCGCACTGCCGTCTATGGCCAGGCTATTTGGATCGACACGTGGTTGCATGAGCGCCTCCCGTTTAAATCACCTCAAGCTCGGCATTCAATGCACCGGCCGCTTTCATGGCCTGCAGAATTGCCAGCAAGTCCTGCGGCGTCGTGCCAATGGCGTTGAGTGCTTTGACCACATCTGCCAGGTTGGCCCCATTGTTGAGCTTGAGCACTTTGCCAGGCTCTTTGTTAATATTGATCTCAGACACTGCAGTAGACACCGTTTGGCCGTTAGAGAAAGGGCCAGGCTGGCTGATGACCGGAGAGGTATTGATGACCACTGACAGGTTGCCATGCGAGACGGCGCAACTATCCAGCGTCACAGCCTTGTTCATAACCACGGAGCCGGTGCGTGCATTGAGAATAATTTTGGCAGGCGTTGCCGCCAGCGCCACATTAATGGTTTCAAGGTTGGCCAGAAATGAGACACGGCTCATGCTTTCAGGTGGGCGAACCTGGATCACGCGGCCGCTCTCGGCTTGCGCAGTCATCGGGCCAAACTTTTTATTGATGGCTTCCACGACGTTATTGGCGGTTGAAAAATCACTTTCTTTAAGCTCGAGCCTGACAATATCCTGGCTGAGCAGGGTGTTTGGCAACGCGCGTTCTACGGTCGCCCCTTCAGAAATCCGGCCCACGCTCAGATGGTTAATCTGGGCCTGGCTGCCATTGGCTGAAGCGCCGACCCCGCCGACCACCAGGTTACCCTGCGCCATGGCATAAATCTGGCCATCTGCACCTTTGAGCGGTGTCATCAGCAAGGTGCCACCCCGCAAGCTTTTGGCGTTGCCCATGGAGGAAACGGTCACATCCAGTGTTTGTCCTGGTTGCGCAAAAGGGGGCAGGGCACTGGTGACCATGACGGCGGCAATATTTTTCAGCATCAGGTTGGTCCCGGGTGGAATCGTCACACCGAGCTGGTTCATCATGCTGATGATACTTTGGACGGTAAACGGGGTTTGTACTGTCATGTCACCAGTGCCATCGAGACCGACGACCAGACCATAGCCAATTAACTGGTTGCTACGCACGCCCTGGATGTTGCTGATGTCTTTGATCCGTTCTGCGTGGGCATTATCGGTGTTGACAATGGTCACGCTGAGCAATAACAGCATGCACAACAGTTCTTTTCTGTAGTCATAAAAAGACCGTAACAGGGTGCGTGCGTTGCGGGGGCGTGTTTGTTTCATCATGTGTGCCCCTTACAACGGAATCATGCTAAGAAAGAAGCGGGAAAACATCGATAGCACTTCTGCCGCATCCATTTTGCTATTGGTGCGGTATTCGATACGCGCATCGGCCACCTTGGTAGAGACCACCTGGTTACCAATGGTAATCATGTCCGGGTTGACCACGCCAGAGAAGCGCACATACTCTGTGCCTTTGTCAAAGCCGATCTGTTTTTCGCCGCTGATCACGAGATAGCCATTGGGCAGCACATCGACCACGGTTGCCGTGACAGAGCCGCTAAAGGTGTTGCTGGCATCCGCAGTTGCCTTGTCTTTGAAGGAGAGGGCAGAGCTGGCATTGAATGAGGCTTTAGGCACGTTGTGACCAAATAAACCGGTGACGCCAGCCGTAGTTGCACCGTCTTTGGTTTGTTCATTGTCAGTGGCTTTGTTGGCGGTGGTGTTCTCTGTAATCAGCACGGTGACCATGTCGCCGACATAGCGTGGACGACGATCCTCAAACAGTGGACGGTAGGCACCGCTGTTAAAAATAGCCCCTTCGCTGCGCGTATCCGGGCGGGCTGCTGCAACGCGCGGTGTTTCAGGCTTTTGAACAATCGTAGACGGCGTGATGGAACAGCCATTCAGTAATTGGGAGAATGCCAGACAAAGTAATAAGCTCATGATCGTTCTATTCATCATTTGAATGCCCCTCAACCAGGGATTAAAGCTGCGCTAGTTTTTGCAGCATCTGATCCGAGGTCGTGATTGCTTTGCTATTAATTTCATAGGCGCGCTGCGTCTGAATCATGCTAACCAGTTCTTCCACCACATTGACGTTGGACGTTTCAACATAGCCAGAATTCAACAGCCCCGCGCCATTAGTGCCTGGTGTGTTCACACCAGGGTTACCAGAGGCCGTGGTTTCGACATACAGGTTTTCGCCTTTGCCCTGCAAGCCGGCCGGGTTAATAAATGTTGCCAGCTGGATCTGTCCAATCTGTGTAGTGGCGGTAGAACCTGGAGTGGTGATCGAGACCACGCCATCACGGCCTATGGTCAGGCTTTGCGCGTTGGCCGGAATACTGATTGCCGGTTGTACAGGATAGCCGCTAGCGGTGACCAGCTGGCCCTGGCTGTCAACCTGGAAAGAGCCGTCACGGGTATAAGCGGTGGTGCCATCTGGCAGCAAAATCTGGAAGAAGCCTTGGCCCTGGATCGCGACATCCTTGTCGTTACCGGTTTGCTGCAGGTTGCCTTGGGTGAAAATACGCTCGGTCGCGACCGGTTTGACCCCGGTACCCAACTGCAAGCCGCTGGGTGACTGACTTTGCTGAGAAGTCTGGGCACCGACCTGGCGCAGGTTTTGGTATAACAGGTCTTCAAATACGGCACGCGATTTTTTAAAGCCACTGGTACTGACGTTGGCCAGGTTGTTTGAAATCACGTCCATCTGCATTTGCTGTGCATCCAGACCGGTTTTGGAAATCCATAATGAGCGTATCATCGTTCACTCCTTGGGCATTGAGCCATGTTCATAGTGTCATCTTAGTCCTGGCCTTAGCCATTCAAACCAAAGAGTTGATCAGCTTTTCCGGCGTTGTTTTGGGCGTTATCAAGCATTTTCATTTGCATCTCAAACTGGCGCGCCAGGCTGATCATGTTGACCATGGTATCGACGACATTCACGTTACTACTTTCCAATGCACCACCGACCACCGTGACATTGGCATCTGCCGGTGCCGGTTGTCCATTCGAAGTCACAAACAAGCCATCTGCAGCCCGTTTCAGACTGGATTCTGGCGGGTTTGCCAGTTTGATACGGCCGATAATATTGGTTGCACCGGGCGCCGTCAGGTTGTTCACGCTGGAGACCGTGCCGTCCTTGGCAATCGTCACCGAGACATCCGGTGGAATGCTGATCGGACCACCATCGCCCATCACATTCAAGCCGGATTCGGTTTGTAACTGCCCATTCTGGTTAATCTTGAGTGAACCGTTACGCGTATAGCCCTCAGAGCCATCGGCGCGCTGGACGGCAATCCAGCCTTCGCCTTGCACGGCAATGTCCAGGTCGCGTCCGGTTTGCTGAATGCTGCCTGCGGCATAATTGGTACCCATGGTGGCGTCAACCACAAAGGCGCGGGTCGGCAGGCCATCGCCTAAAATCGGCACCGCCCGGAAGCTGTCTATCTGCGCTTTGAAGCCTGTTGTCGTTGCGTTGGCCAGGTTGTGTGCAGTGGTAGCCTGTTGCTCCAGGATATGTTTGGCGCCGGTCATGGCGGTATAAATCAGACGGTCCATTGCGACTCCTTCAATCAGTCAACATTCAGCGTTTAACGACTCAATTAACGCATGTTCACCAGTGTTTGCAGCACCTGGTCTTGCGTTTTGATGGTTTGTGAGTTGGCCTGGTAAACACGCTGCGCCATAATCATGTTCACCAGTTCTGCAGTCAGGTCGACGTTGGAGTCTTCCACTGCCGAAGATTGCAATACCCCCAGCGTGCTGCTGCCTGGTGCGCCAATCAAGGCTTCGCCTGAATCGAACGAGGATTGCCACTGATTGCCGCCCAGCGAGCGCAAGCCGTTAGGGTTGACAAAGTTGGCCAAAACCACACGGCCCAGCGCCTGTGATTGACCATTACTGTAACGTCCCACAATAATGCCGTCGCTACCGATGCTGAAGTTGGCAATCCGGCCAGAGGTATAGCCGTCCTGGGCTAACTTGTTCACACTGAAGCCAGAGCCATATTGCGTACTGGCGGTGTAATCCAGTTTGAGGTTGACGGCAGCTGCACCGCTTGAAGGTGTAAAGCTGACATTCAGGGCTGTAGAGTTGGTGGTGTCATACGCGCCAGAGGTCGTGAATTTAATCGTGCCTGTTGCTGTATATGGATCTGAAGCATTCGCTTTCGGTGGGACCACACTGCCGTCAGCAGTGGTATATGTTTGCCAGGTGTTTGCAGCGGTTTTGACAAAGTAATTCTGCACCGTATGGCTATTGCCCAAGGCATCATACACGGTAATCGAAGTCGAGTTGGTGTAGGTAGTGGCATCAGAAGGGTTAAATGGTTTAACCGATTGATCGATGACTGGGCTATCCGAGTTCAGATTGAGCTTGCCGGTGACCTGGGTGGATGTTTTTGGGGGCAGGTCGCTGGTGTTAATTTGAATATCTACTGGCGAGGAGCCTTCCAGGTTGTCAGCACTGTTGCCTCTGAGGCGTTTGCCTTCACTATTCACAATATAACCATCTTTATCCATCTCAAACTGGCCGTTACGCGTGTAGGTGACGACACCGTTCTGGCTCATAATGAAAAAGCCATTGCCATTGATAGCTACATCCAGTGTATTGTTGGTATTGGTGATGTTGCCTTGAGTGAACTCTTGCGAGACCTTGGCCAGCTTGGTACCAATCCCGATTTGTGTGGCACCCCCGCCGTTCAATGAGGCGGCATACACATCAGAAAATTTGGAGGTTGATTGCTTAAAACCCACAGTGTTGGCGTTGGCGACGTTGTTGCCAATCACAGACAATTGTTGAGAGGTGGCATTTAAACCGCTAAGACCTTGTTGAAAACTCATGCTATTTCTCCTTGCGTAAGATTACATTCTGTGGGGCTTTAGAATACTTCCAGGACATCGGCCAGTGCCACGTCCTTGCCTGTACTCAAATTCAGTCTGGACGAGCCGTTCATTTGTGAAACACTTTGCACCTGGGCCAGGCTTAATGCGGTGCTGGTTGTTTTTGCATCCCCCAGTGTTGCGGTCGTTTCAAAGGTATAAGTGCCAGTCGGTGCCGGTTGGCCGCTCGCATCTTTTCCATCCCAAGACAGGGCATTGATTCCGGTGGCCTGCTTGCCTAGCGTCAGTGTTTGAATGACGGTACCTGCGCCATTTTTAATGGTGACGGTCAGGTTGTCGGCTCCGTTCGGGATGTTGACACCGAACAGTGCGCCTTTTTCACCCAGCTCCATGGTATTGCCGGCAGACAATATATTGCGGCCTATCATGCTGGTCGCCTGGTAGGACTGGCCCATCTGCACGTTGTTGATGAGGCTGGTCATGGAGTCATTCAGTTTGTTGATCCCGGTTACCGTGTTCAGTTGCGCCATCTGGCTAGTCACCTGGGCATTGTCCATCGGGTTGAGCGGGTCCTGGTTTTTCATTTGCGTCACCAGAAGCTTCATGAACCTATCTTGGGCATCATCGGTACTGGTTGTACTTGATGAGCGATTGTTCACTGTATTGAGCAAGTCTTGAGGGACCTGATTGTTTGTATTCACCGTGGTCATATGAGATTCCTTTCTGCAGGTTATTGACCAATATTGAGTGTTTTAAGCAACATGGTCTTGGCCGCATTCATGGTTTCCACGTTGTTTTGATAAGCTCGGGAGGCAGAGATCATATTCACCATCTCTTCAGTAACGTTGACGTTAGGCATGGTGATATAGCCTTCACTGTTGGCCATCGGGTGTTTGGGGTCGTAGACCACTTTGCCGGGGCGGTTATCTTCAATCACGCCGTCAACCGCAACCGTGCTGGCGTTTTGATTCGCCGCATCTTGCACGGCCTTGAACACGACCTGTTTGGCTTGATAGGGTTTGCCGTCAGAGCTGACCACGCTGTCCGCGTTGGCCAGGTTGCTGGCTACGGTATTCAGACGCATGGATTGTGCGCTCATCGCAGAGCCGGAAATCTTGAATACATTAAACAAAGACATGTCAGTACTCCTTACTCAATTACTGGCCGTTGATTGCGGTCAGCATTTTTTTGATCTGGCCGGTGATCATGGTTAAGCTTGCTTCATAACGGATGCCGTTATCGACATAGGCATTACGTTCTGCATCCATGTCTACCGTATTGCCGTCTACAGAGGCTTGCGTCACCGTACGGAACAATGGATCACCCGGGCCTGCGTAACCCTGATTCGGCTGACCTTGCATGTGGCCCGAGTCGGTTTTTTGCAAACCACCTGTCGCTCTACCCGTGCTACTGGCTGGATGCATGGCGGCCTGCATGGCGGCTTTAAAGTCGATATCGCGTGCCTTGTATTGCGGTGTATCCGCATTGGCGATATTGGATGCCAACAGCTCTTGACGTTCATTGCGTACACGCAATGCCGTCTGATGAAAATTCAGTGCGGCGTCTAATTTGTTGATCATCATTGATTCCTTTCACTTGCCTGAATCTCTGGCTTTAATCTTTGGTTAGCGATTGTTGTAGCCTCGTCGCCAAAGCACCTTTGTTCAAAAACATCCTAAAGGTTTGCCAGACACTGCCGTTAATCCTGATAACTCGTTACCTCTTATTGCTCGAGTCACTTTTACTAGCTATGCCTAGTGTACGCCGCACGTTTATGAACAATTTCTGAATTAAATGCGGTAAATCCCCTTTATTTGAGCATTTAGCGCCAGCGGTTGTGCGTAGAATGAATGCTCATGAAACCTCGTCTGCTTACAATTTTTTGTGCGATGCTGATTGCCCTGACCGGGTTCTTCAGTCATTTATTGCACGCAGCTGACCGTACGGCGACAACCGCTACGCTGGCCAATCAGCGTGTCGCTGAGCCGGCGGTCGCAGACATGCACAGCCGCGTATATCAAACCGCTGTGCAATATGTGCAGAGCCAGACGCAAGGTTATCCAGGCAAAGTCAATGTCGACATTCAGCCACTAGACAGCCGTGTTCGTATTGCTGCCTGCGACATGATGGAAGGATTTACCGTACCAGGCTCACGGTTGTGGGGTAAAACACATATAGGTGTCCGTTGCCTGCAAGCCGAGACCAAGTTATGGACGCTGTATGTGCAGGCAGACGTGCAAGTGTGGGCTGAATATGCAGTGACGGCAGTGCCAGTCAGTCAGGGTGCACTACTCAGCCCGAACGATGTGGTGTTGCAATCAGGGGATTTAAGCAAGTTACCGGCTGGCATTATCACGGACTTGTCCATGCTTGAAGGCAAACAAGCCGCCTTGAATATGCCGCTGGGCACGGTGTTGCGCCCAGAGTTGCTTAAGTCCAGACCTGTGATCATGCAGGGTCAGACTGTACAGTTAAATAGCCGTGGCGAAGGATTTGTGGTCAGTGCAGATGGGACTGCACTGCAAACAGCCAATGCAGGGCAGGTGGTGGATGTCAAAGTCAGTAGCGGCCAGGTGATTAAAGGGGTTGCACTGTCGAGTGGAAAAGTCGATGTAAGATATTAGGCAGACTCACCACGACATCCATGAAAAAATACTTCTCGATCAGAATCTTGAGATAAAAACTATATTAACAACTAAAGTTCGCTTAAACTATGCCGATAGAACTGTTAATCAATGAGGGTTTAGTCACCCGACAAACTCAGACATCAAGGCAGAGGGATAGCATGAATATTTCAGATTCGATCAAGAAACTTGGGATTGGTGTAGATAAACCAGTATTAGATAAAGGTACCAGCAGCAAAAGTACCGAAAAAACAAGCACATCGGCAACGCCAGCCAGCAAAGACAATGTGACATTGTCCGCGGCATCGGTGCAGATGCAGTCCATTGAAGCGGGGATCGCCTCGTCAGAGGTGTTTGATACGCACAAAGTGGACGAAATTAAAAGTGCTATTGCGCGTGGAGACTTTACTGTCGACACGGGTAAAGTGGCTGACGGCTTATTGCAAACCGTTAAGGATTTGATACATTCGAAAAAAGGATGATGTTTATGACAACTGCAAATCGCAACGCTATCCCTGAGATCAGTTTTGAAGCGGATGCCAATCTGGTTGAAGCGCTCATTGAAGATTTGCAGAATGAACAAAAAGCTTTGGTCAAAGCTGATCTGGACACCATAGAACGGATTATTGATCAGCGTGTAGAGTTACTACAGGCGCTGGGTGAAGCCGCAAAACAGCGTTACGCTGCCTTGTCGGCCGCCGGCTTCGAAGCCAATGAAAAAGGCATGGCTAAATGGCTGGAGTTAGGTCATGGCAAAGTGATGGATACTGCATGGATGGAGTTCCAGAAAAAGCTGGCGCAGGCAAAAGAGCTTAACCGCATCAACGGCATCCTGATCAACAAGCATTTTCAACGTAACCAGGAAAAACTGGATGCGATTCAAGGCAAAGCAACCAATGCCACGCAGTTCTATGGCAAAAATGGCCAAACTCACGGTGCCCACAGCTCTCGCACCAGTTTTGCGGTATAACTCGCATTAAAATCAAACGATCACAACCGTAAATGGCAATTCATCATTGCCATTTTCAAGCTTGAGCGTTGCTTACTGGCTTTCCAGCCATTCCCAGCGCTCCAGTTTCTGCAAGATTAACGCTTCAATTTCATCCAGTCTCTCTTGTCGTTGCTTGACCTGCTCAGGCGCTTGCTTGTAAATGTCGCCTTGTGCAAACTGTGCCTGGATATCAGCTTGCTCTTGCTCTAATTGTTCAATTTCTGCAGGCAGCGCTTCAAGCTCACGCTGTTCCTTAAAGCTCAACTTTTTTCGGGTTGAGGTGTTGGATGAGGCGTTCGTGCTGGCGGTGGACGGGGCGGCAGGCACCGGTTTTTCGACAGGTTTATTTGCAGCTTCGCGCTGCTGGCTAAAGCGCAGCCAGTCATCATAACCACCGCTAAATTCGGTGAGTTTGCCCTGGCCTTCAAAAGCAATGACTTGTGTCACCGTATTTTCCAGGAATGCCCGGTCATGACTCACCAGGAACAGGGTGCCCGCATAATCCTGCAGCAGGTTTTCCAGCAGTTCCAGCGTGTCGATATCCAGATCGTTGGTGGGTTCGTCTAGCACCAATACATTGGCCGGACGCGCAAATAATCGGGCCAGTAACAGACGATTGCGTTCACCGCCAGACAGAGATTTGACCGGGGAGCGTGCACGTTGCGGTGCAAACAAAAAATCCTCAAGATAACCAATGACATGGGTGCGTGTTTCACCGATTTGCACATACTCCGAGCCCGGACTGATCGTGTCCATCAGGGTTGCTTCCGGGTTGAGCTGTTCGCGCATCTGGTCAAAGTAGGCCACCTGGATATTCGTCCCCAGTTGTACCTTGCCCGCGCTAGGCGCCAACTCGCCCAAGAGCAGCTTGAGCAGCGTGGATTTACCGACTCCGTTCGGGCCTAGCAGTCCGATGCGGTCCCCCCGCATGATGCGCGTACTAAAGCGATTAATCAGCACTTTGTCACCAAACGCCATGCGCACTTCTTGCAGTTCTGCAATCAGCTTGCCTGAGCGCTCGCCCGCATCCAGTTGCAAGTGCACCTGACCTTGACGATCACGGCGTGCAGCGCGGTCAAGCCGCAGTTGTTCCAGTCTTCTGACGCGACCTTCATTGCGCGTACGCCTGGCTTCAACCCCTTTGCGGATCCAGACTTCTTCCTGCGCTAGAAACTTGTCAAATTTGGCCTGGTGTTGTGCTTCTACGGTCAGTAATTCAGCCTTTTTCAGTTGGTACTGGCTATAGTTGCCTGTAAATTCGGTTAAATGACCGCGGTCAAGTTCGACAATACGGGTAGACAGGCGGTCCAGAAAGCGACGATCATGCGTAATCAGCATCACGCTGCCTTGAAAGCCCAAGAGCAGCTCCTCCAGCCAGACGATTGCTTCCAGATCCAGATGGTTCGTCGGTTCATCGAGCAACAAGACATCGGGGGCTTGCACTAATGCCTGTGCCAGGGCCACGCGTTTGCGCCAGCCACCTGACAAGGTGGCAATTGGGGTGTCTGCCTGTAGCCCAAGTTTGGACAACACAGACGCAATGCGGGATTGTAGCGCCCAGCCGTTTTCAGCTTCCAGGCTGTGCTGTAATACTTGCATGCGATCGAGCAAAGCTTCAGTCTCTTGCGTCTGCGACAACTGCAGTGACAGGTCATGATATTCTTTAAGTTGTGTGACGACATTCCCCAAGCCTTGGGCGACGGCAGTAAACACATCATGCGCTGCATCCAGCTCGGGCTCTTGCGGTACGTAGGCAATCTTGATGCCAGGGTCGCGCCAATATTCGCCATCATCCAGTTTGATCAGCCCGGCGACCACTTTAAGCATGCTGGATTTACCGGTACCGTTACGGCCAATGATGCCGACACACTCCTTGTTATCCAGCTGAAAGTTGACTTGGTCCAGCAATGGCACATGACCAAAGGCCAGGCTGGCCTGTTTGAGTGTGATTAAAGGCATATCAGTGTATCTGTTGTGAAGGCGAGGGGAGGGTCTCTAATGGCGCCAGAGTGGCACGTAAAGAGACAGAGGGTGCGGGCCGGGTATCTGGCTGATACTCCTCGACCCAGCGCTGCAAGTCTTGCTTGATTTGAGACTCTGGCAAATGCGGTATGGTCGCCAACCACTCGAGCAACTGCGTCAGCCAAAGGCTATCTGCACTGCGCGCTTGGGCAATTCGTAGTTTTTCATGGCTCGTCGGCAAGGTGTTTTCATCATCTGCCAGCAACTCTTCATAAAGCTTTTCACCCGGACGCAGGCCGGTAAACTCAATGCGTATTTCTTGCTCTTGCAGACCGGATAGTTTAATCATGTCACGTGCCAGATCAATGATTTTGACCGGTGTGCCCATATCCATTACAAAGACTTCACCGCCGTTGCCCATGGTCGCTGCCTGTAATACCAGTTGCGCGGCCTCAGGGATGGACATAAAGTAGCGTGTGATCTCCGGGTGTGTAATTGTGATTGGGCCGCCGTGCGCAATTTGCTCGCGGAATTTTGGAATCACGCTGCCACTGCTTCCCAGCACGTTGCCAAAACGCACCGTGATAAAACGGGTGTGATTTTGCTTGTTTTGCAAGCCCTGACAAATGAGTTCGGCCAGACGCTTGCTGGCGCCCATGACATTGGTCGGATTCACTGCTTTATCAGTGGAGACCAGCACAAAAGTGGGCACATTAGCCGCCTGGCACGCCGCTGCAATCTGGTAGGTGCCGTAGGCATTGTTCTGCAAGGCCTCTACCACGTTAAAATGCTCCATCATAGGCACATGCTTATAAGCCCCGGCATGTAACACAACCTCCGGCTGATGATTTTGCAAGATGCGTTGCATCCTGGCCTGATTCTTCACATCCGCCACCAGATAGACCAGCTCTGCATTGGTGACGGACTGATTAAATTCTTGCTGCAAGGTATACAACGCATATTCCGAGATATCCAGACAGATTAATTGTGCCGGGTGAAAACTCAGTATTTGTCTGCACAGTTCCGAGCCAATGGAGCCCGCAGCCCCCGAGACCAGCACTACTTTATTAGCCAGCATCAAGCTCAAACCATGGGTGTCCAGCTGCACCACATCGCGGCCCAGCAAGTCTTCCACATCAATTTTGCGAATTTGAGAAAGGCTCACCCGGCCACTAATCAGGTCAGACATAGCGGGCAGGGTTAATACCTCCATCGAAGGCACTTTTCGCGCGGCTTCTACGGCCAATCTACGCTTCTGGTGCCGGCTACTTGGCATTGCAATCATGCAGTGCTGGCAGCTGTAACGTGCAGCAATCGCCGGAATATCTTCCAAGCCTCCCTCGACCTTGGTATGCATAATTTCCCGGCCAATCAGCTTGTTCGCAGGATCTATCATCGCCACCACACGCCATTCCGGATTCTTACTGAGCTCTTTGATCAGGTTAAAAGAGGCATCTTCAACCCCGATCACAATCACGGGCTTACCTTGCAGTGCAACCGCATTAAATAAGCGCCGCTCTTTCCAGGCACGATATAAAAAACGGCTCCCACCCATCGCTAAAATGAGTAACATAGGATTCATTATCAGCACAGATCGAGGGATGATGATGCTAGGGTGTATCAAAAGGGCATAGGCTGCACTCAGTAAGGTTGCAAAACCAACTGCGCGCATAATCCGTTTTAAGTCAGGCAGACTGGCAAATCGCCAAAGTCCTTTATATAGCCCAAAGCTATGAAAGGAGATAGCATAAATGGCAAAAATCACTGGTAATGTCTGCCAGATATACTGTATAAAGATTGAAGGTATCTGGAAGTTAAAGCGTAACAAGAAGGCAAATACCCATGTCGCGATCACGACAACCGCATCATGGATAAACGCAAAAAAAGATAAAACGCGTGCTGGTAGCCTGAGCATAACAATCAAATAATCAATCAATGCGTGATGTTATCACGCCGGATGACCTTGATCACTGTCATGCAGATAATCTTAATATCTAACCAGATTGATTGATGCTTTAAATAGTATTCGTCCAGCGACACTTTTTCTGAAATTGGAATTTCATCGCGCCCATTCACTTGCGCCCACCCTGTGATACCAGGTTTCAACGTATGCACGTTTTTTTCAGTACGCAATGCGATCAAATCGTCTTGATTAAACAGCGCAGGGCGTGGACCAACGATAGACATATCTCCTTTAATTACACTCCATAATTGGGGTAGCTCATCTAGGCTTGATTTGCGAATAAAGCTGCCCACTGGGGTTAGAAATGTATCATGATTAGTATGCTGGTTCATCAGGTGAGTTGCTATTTGCGGAGTGCCTAAGCGCATGGATCTAAACTTTGGCATACTGAAAATCCTGTTATTGCTACCAACCCGCGATGACCAGTAGAGGATTGGGCCACGAGAAGTGGTAGATACCAGCATTGCTGTGATTGCTATTGGGATTAAAAGAAGAATCAAGGCGCAAAAAGAAAAAATGAGATCAAGTAGTCTTTTCATAATCAAAGTCGTTCATTTGTGACGGTTTCGATTTTTTTGCATCAAAAATACTAAAAAAACAAAAGCAATCTGGTCTAACCATTTGCGTCTGAATTTTGTGACATTAACTGCAAGCACCAATCTATCAATTAAGCTAAGTCTTTTCAGGCGTTTTATAACCCAGTTATTTGCGTATCCAATTGCATAAGCAGTTAATATAATCTGATCTCTATACCAACCCTCACGAATCAGTCTAAGTCTAGCAAGAAACGAACTGAGTCCTACATTCGCCCCAATGGCATTATTCACATGTTGCCGATAGAGCATTGTTTGATGATTGTCGATGAACCAATGATAGCCGGCATTTCTTGCAAATGCATAAATGAACCAGTCATGCATAACGATGTTTTTGCATGCCTCTTGGTTCGCTAAGATAAATCTCTTTAGTTCGCAAGCAAAGTGTTGCGACATTACAAAAGTACAGCCAGGCCCAGCAGATTCAAACATGTAGTCGAATACTTTTTGTGGCTGCGCTTTGTTAATTAGTTTAAGTTTACCCTCTGGCCAAAATGCTATTACATTACTTGAGTAAACGGCTGCATTTTTATTTTTTAATGACTGAATCGCTAAGTTAACTTTTTCTTTTTCCCAAACATCGTCTTGATCTGAAAATGCAATATATTTATATTCTGATAAATCTACATCCAATAATAACCTGAAAAAATTCTGTGCAGCATTGCCAAATTTTTTACTGACTTTTAATAAGAAAATATTAGTGTGCTGTCTTCTGTAAGTGTCAATAACTGATAGTGTTTTATCCGCCGAATGGTCGTCTGAAATGTATATATCAATATGTTGATAAGATTGATTTAAAAGTGTATCGAGTTGTTCTCCTAGCCACTTTTCACCATTAAATGTAGCTAACAAAATGCAAACTTTATAATTGTCTTGTTGCTCATTTAAAAAACGCATATTTGAATCGTAATAGTTATTCACTATCTAAACTGAGCAGCGATCAATCTAACTCTTCTTTTTAACGCGATATATAAACGACCAAATTCCATTGTTAAAAATCTTGACACCAATACACACATGACGGCCCAAGTCTTGGCCAGTAATTTGGGGAGTTTTATAATTGGATATAAACATATCCAAAACAATACGTTATTGCCATAAAGCTTCTTAAGAGTCTTGTATGAGTCATCAATTATATGAATGTTATGGTGTTCATTTAAACGTAGTTGCATAATAAAAAAAGGAAAAAAGTACCAAATAAGTTTGTTGTTAATTTTATTTACTGTACGTCTATTCAGTCCTTTTGACATAAAGTATTCAAAAGCATCATTCAGACCGGATGCGAACACCTGAGTTACATCATAATCTCTTTTCTCAATTCTCTTTGCAGCTATCAAATACTCATCAACAAAAAGATTTGTTGACGCAACACTTGCAGACTCGTAGAAAAGATATGTTTGTACTAGGGCAGTATTAATAAACTGATTTGCATTGATTCTTTTAATTCTTTCTTTATTTATTATCAAAGAAGAAATAAATGCCATACCGCTACCACACCGGTACATAAACTTGTCGATGTCCCAATAAACTTTTGTTGCAGAATAGAACTGAAACGGTAATTCACTTGTGAATTCATCGTCATATCCATAAGCTTTTACATAAACAACCCCGTGCTCAAATTGAGGCTCTTTTAAAAGGTGTATTATTTTTTTCAGCCCACCCTGAACAACTACATCATCATCACCCAATATCAAAACGTATTTTCCGCAAGCATTATTAAAGCATTGGGCAATGTTTCTATCAGAGCCAATATTTTCTTTGTTTCTGATATATGTGAGGGGTAAGTTAGGCTGTAGGAAAGGCTGTACTATCTCTCCAGTATGGTCAGGTGAGGCATTATCATAAACAGTCACTTCAACATCAGCAGAATACTCTTTTAGTTGAGGGATTAAATTATCAAGACATAAGTTTAACCACTCAGCTCGGTTGTAAGTTGGGATGGCAATAGAGAGTAGGGGAGTCTTCATAAATCTATTATAGCTTCATTTGAGTGCCATTCTTTTCTGAATTTATGCCATAACCATAAACTACTCGGTAAGCCATAGATTAAGTTAACAAGCAAAAAAGAAATTGCCATTCCTAGGTCTGCATATATACGACCTGAAAAGAATATACCTATTGATAACAATACTGCTCCTACTATTGAAAGGATCATAAAAGGTTCTTTTTTATGCAATCTCATGTAATAAGCAAGCATGCTAATTACATGAGAAATCAAAAAACCAGAAAATAAAATTAAGATGACTCTGAATTCAACAAGACGTTGAATTATCGGTAAACCTTTAAATAAATAAATGAAAACAACAATCATTGAATATCCAAAAAATACCAAATATAAGGATTGCTTAAAAAATCTGAAAAACTGGTGATCAAATTCAATCCAACTCTTTCGAGCTGCAAGTTTAGTAAGTATGGGGCCATTTGCTTGAAGCAACACAAATCCAAAACTATTAACCATTGTTGCTAAAGATAAACTCATTCCCATTTTTCCAGCTAAAACAGGACCATGAAAATGAAATAATATCGGAGTAAATAATTGAAATATAAAATAGCCAGAAATCCAGCTCACTGCAATCTTCCACTGCATGGGCCAGACTTCAGCTTTCCAAGAAAACCGATCCTCAGTGATTACTCTTTTAACTGAAATCAATGTCTTGATGGATGGTGAGTAATATTTATGAAGCCAGAATACAGAGCAGATTAAGCTCACCAAAGGTAGGGAGACTACCATCCACAGGCCAAAACCACAAAAAAGCAAAAGCCAAGCTAAGCCGCTACCTATCAACCCTTGGACAAGCCTTAATTGATTAACCTCAATTACTTTTCCACTGCCTTCTATCGCCGACAATACTGGAATAATAATGAGATTAAGTGAGGTAATAATAACTAATGTAATCCATGGCCATAACCATACGTCTGGCGATAAACCATATTTGTTATGAAAAAATAAAATGCCTGCAGGTAACAAAAAGATAAGTAAAGCTACCGCTGCAAAAAAATACCAAGTGAATGCACTTCGTAAAAGCAAAAAGAATCTTAGTCTAGCGCTATGATCACCAGCCACATCGCCATCTGATAGCCAGTTCAATTGAGAAAACAGATGACCTGCATGCTGAAAAATGACAAAAGATAGTCCCATTTCAAAAACAACTTGCAAGCCTAGTACGCTACTAAATGTATAAAAATAGCCTTGTTGCTCCTTAGAAAATAAATGCGCAATCAGAATAATAGTAAGCGCGCTTGAAGCTGCTTGCCAGATTTTTGCGCCAAGTGATACAGATACTGAACTGCTCAA
The DNA here is from genome assembly GCF_056314005.1 of Methylophilus sp. DMC18. Classification (NCBI taxonomy): domain Bacteria; kingdom Pseudomonadati; phylum Pseudomonadota; class Betaproteobacteria; order Nitrosomonadales; family Methylophilaceae; genus Methylophilus; species Methylophilus sp. DMC18. The sequence goes on from NZ_JBQUZE010000001.1 coordinate 628,555, forward strand.
GCCTAACCAGCTTTGAAGCTTTGAATAATTATTCCTCACAAGTTAACTCATAAATGTTGACATTATTTTGACTAGTAGCTAAATCAGCTTTGGAGTTTAATAGCTGAAATCTTAGGAGGCGATTTATCAGATTTCTGAGTCTTGTAAATTCGATAGTTTTTTGACTCTGCAACCTTGTCCACAGAGTAGCTCTTTTCTAGCAATGAAATCCAATCCTGAAATCTATCTTCATTCTCTTCTTTTCGTTGAATTAGCCATCCTCCATTTCCATTTCTCGTAATGTATCGCTTCAAAATCAATGCGCGTGTTTCTGCTGAGATTGGGTACTCCAAAAGCTGGAGAGGGCTAGGTAGCCAAGTATGCTCACGTGATTTCCATATCCCATTTTCAAATATTGCAGGAGGCATTGCTTGGTAACCATAGTAGACAACTGGTGATTCTGCCTCCACATGAGATTCATTAAGCAATGCTCCTAACTCAGTATCGGGGCGCCACAAATCGTTACTGATGGTCCTTGGACTAAACGAAAGATGAGATGGAAAGGGTATGGCCGCTGAGTTCATCCAGATTGATGAAAGCGCAAGCACTAATATTGGGCAACATACTAAAGTAGTGACCATTCTATCCGTTGTGCTAGTGCGAATGACCAATAAAATTGAAAAAACCAATAAGGGGTATAAGGCAACAATGTTGTTGGGGACTGCTCGGCCTAAGTAATAGCTGCTTGTGGACCAGATACAACCTATCGCAGCTATTAATAGAGCGCTCCTGCCATCATACTTGAAATCACTGCTCAATAAATTAAACAGACCGGTTAGTGGTAACGCTAATAACACGACAAAAAACCAGATTGCACTTTTTGTCGTGATGGAAACCGCACCAAACCCAGAGGCATATGCATTGCCATAAAGTGTAAACATCTTTTTATCAGGTAAGTGTCCTAATTTAAGCCAATAAAAAAATGAAATCAGAGACAGTATGAGAATGAATGCAATTGCAGGCTTTCTAATTAACCTTATGTACTCTTTAGCATTTAAATTACCTGAAAGGATACCAATATAAATATACAAAGCTATTGGGGCTAAAAATATAGTAGAGGAATATATCGCACTTTCTGCTGACCAGAGAACCGCAAAGATCCATATATACGTTCCCTTGCTAATATATTTCTGAATTGACTCTTTTTGATAGATAAAGATATAGGAGGCCCAACATAATAGCGCGTAGCAACCTACGAATCTCATTCCACTGGATGATGGGTAAGATCCAGGGCCGACTAGTGAGGTGTCAGAAAAGAAAAAGGCTGAGATTACCAGTAACGTAGCAAGGATTTTTCTTAAGTTACAAACTGTTGTAATGGCGAAGTAAAAAAAGCTAGCACAGGCAAAGAGGATAAAAGCCTGGAAAAAATAGAACGCCTCTAATGCTGAATTTACTGGTATGAGTGAGGGTAGTAAAACAGACAAAAATCCGTACTGAGACGGTGTATCCCATAGCAGCCAACCGCCATCTCTTAACGTTCGGATTGGGCCAACATAATATTCCCAATGGTATGCAATACCTCGGTCAATACCAAAGTAGTCAGAGCGGGCAGATAAAATTAGAAAGATTGCGTATGGAATGTAACTTAGATAAGAATTGGTCTCATTCGCTTTTGATGGGGAAGTTCGTAGAATATCCTTAACTATCACTAGGGATACAATAGCAATTAGTATTAAACCAAAAACTGTATAAACAGGATGCAGATCCAGGACCGACTTCAAGTCAATGAATTTAGGAAGAGTACGCAGCGAATATAGAGTAAGCATCGCGGCTATTAGGCTCTCATAGTTAGCTTTCAAAGCATCTTTTAAAGCACATACACCTCTCAAAATGAAATTTGAAATCTGTTGATTCTTCAGATAAGCAACTGCTGGGATTAACAAGAAAGCAATAGCCCAAACCAACAAAAACATCCATTTGCCAATGCTTGGTGCAAATGCAGATAGCTTGAATCCAATTAAAGTGAATATAATTAGTACTATGAATGTTTTCATGATTTGTAATTTCAAGTGGATTTTTTAACTGACTCGCAGTAATTTTTCACATCTTTGTCTGTGGTCTTTTCTGTTCTGATATATAGGTCTATATCTAATCCATTCAAATTCTTAATTTTGCGAAGTCGACATATAGTCCGATCAGCTACTAATTTATGAATTGATGCGATGATATCTCTCTGACCAGATAGGCGCCCACCACGGAATAATTGTTCGTGTGCCGTAGCCACTTCATCAGGAAGATCGGCAATGATTAACATTGATGGCGGTTTCTCCAAAAGTTCATGCGCTAAAACTTTTGCTTGGTCGTCGCTCATAAAGTCAAACCAACTAACAACTGCTCCTCGATATGGTATTTTTTCTGTCATTTCATAAAAAATTGGCATGTGTGGGTAAACATATATTTCATTTTCAGAACTGTGTTTTCTAACCTCATTGGCTATTTGTTCCATTTTTTTGTATTGGTCTGCTGGAACACAAATCCCCTTGAATAAGCCCTCGCTATTAGCGCAGTTTAAAGCTCTTATATCTGGTGTGATAACACTCCACCAATAGTATGGCGATGAAAATTTGCTACTTATTTGGACTGATGCTATAGAAAAAGAGATGAACAGTGGTACCAGGAGGCCAAACCTAACTTTAGTAAAAAGTGTAAAAAGAATACCAATTGATACACCGTAGCCTAAAAATGCGCTGATTTCAGATAGCCCTGCAGAACTCCCATTTCCAAAGCTAAGCCCTAAACCAAATATAGATAATAAAAATAAATATACATGAAAACTAGTTGGGTTAATGATTAGCAAAACACAAGCTATTATTGAACCTAATATATAGACTCTTAGCGAGTTAGTAATATTAGTTACCAAAATAGTTTGACCTATTTTAGTAACTATATTTAAACCAGTATATTCAGATCCGGCTAAGTAAATATAGGCCATAATCAACAAAAGTATTAATGTAAAGATGGTCGCATACAAAATTGAGTTATGAACTGTTTTGTTTAAGAAAAAACACTCTTTGCTGGTAATCCTAAACAATGTACAGGTAGAGATTTTCTTTAAAAGGATCCATACAAAGGCCGCATATAAAAATAATTTAGTACAACTTATTATGTGCAGGTCTGCAGTCGATAATGTTTTTATGACGGAATTATAGAAAATTACGTTACTTCCACCTTTAGCTTGTTGAGCATTTATAAAAATATCTTGAATTAGCGCATTTAATACCCCATGAGCCCCTAACCAAATAAACATAATTGTTAATGGAACTATAAATCCAGTACTAATCTGAAGTAATAACTTAAAGGATCTGTAAAAGCCTAAATAGATAAAAGACAAAGGCATGGTGACTAAAAACATAGTTAAAATCACGATACCTGCATTAGAGTGTTTTGTTAAAAGTGCTAAAGAAAAAAACAGTCCACTAAAAAACAAACTATAGCTTTTTGTTTCAACCTTAGTGGCGGTGTCAAACTCTGCACTCATTGTCTCAATTAGAAACATTGCACCTAATAGAAGATAAAGAGTTAAGAATTGGGTGAAATCATATCCTATATAAGCATTGCCTGATTGGTAGTAGATCGTTGCCATTACACTTGCTATAACAGCTATCGATCTGGTAAACAATCGTTTAAGAATTAAATACGTAGAAATAGCAATTGAAACGGTTATAACCATTCCAATTAATCTCAGGATAATTAAATGCTCCCCAAATATAGTCTGTATCAACGCCAGTGTTAATGGGTATAACGGGCTGATTAAAAGATGAAAGTCTTTGTATGGAATGTAACCTGCTCTAATAAGATGAGCAAACTCGGAGAACCAACCTTCAGTGATGGGGTAGTATGAAATAACATAAAATAGTTGATATGAAATCAAGCTCAGTGAGATAAGCGCAAAATACTTAAAATCACTGCGTATATCTAATAGTTGATAAGGTTTATCCTTTTTAAATATAAAGCTAGGCAGCAAAGAGCGAGCTAACTGCATCAGGGTTTCCACTAGATTTGATTGAGATTCTAATTTTTTGCTGTTTCTTTTGAGCACAATACAACGAAGTCCTTATTCTCATTGCACTCCACATAGCCCTTTTGCTTTAATTTTTCATAGATTATTTTGAATCGCGCGTTGTTTGAATAATAATCCTGAATGGCGCTGTCGGTTTTTTCATTGATTCCTTGGAAATTATATTTAATGTTCATAATTGTGCTGTCATCGACAATAGCCTTATCTACTATTATTCTCTGATGACTATTTACATAGGCTTTTACGATTAAGCTTATATCCTTAGGCGTGTTCAAATTAGTTGAAACATCTGGGAAGGGGCCAGTAATAGAGTCACCCACAAACATTGCTAGTGCGTTATCTGTTTGACTTAAAACTAAATCATGTTTTTGATACAAAAGCTTAAAGCTTTGAATTTTATCTATGAAGGTTGTAGGTGCGCTGAAGAAGCGACTGATTTCTGTCCTCGTATATTTAACACCACTAAATTTATTGTTCAAATAGTATGATTGCCAACTAACAGTGGCTATTAAAAGTATGAGTATGGAAAGAAATAAGTTGGTTCTCTTGTATATGGAATATCCAATACTTCCATTCCCTCGATCATCATTAAACGTGGAGGCTAGGGACATTAATAAAAATAATGGGCCAATATGATTGCCCCCACCATTCCAAACAACCTTAAAGCTAAGCGTTATTATGATAGCGGTTAGCACTGCCTCTTCAAAACTGTGATTTGATTTTGGGGCGAAAATTAGCTTGTGATTTCTCACTATCAAACTAACCAACATCACAATATAGAGTACGGTAATGAAATTGAACGTACCGGACATCCCGACACCCGCAATATATGAAATGTAATTTTGTTCGCCATTCCCAACGGATGGTAGATATAGCTTTGGAATTATTGCAACACATAAGCCCACGGAGCTTAACGCAAAAATACTCCACTTACGCCAGTACCAAGATACAACACAGAGTGACGATAAGGTAAGTAATGCGTATTCAAAATTATAAATAGAAATGGCAAAGATAAAAAAAGACCAAACTAATAGATTGATGTTTTTATGAGAAATTTGTTGATCGCCATGTCTAGAATACAAATACAAGCAAAAAATAATAGTGGGTAGGTATCTTATAAAGAAAAGAAATGGAGCTAAGACATTTGATACCGCATAAGTTACATAGATAGACAGTATAAAGCCAATCCAGACTGTCAAGCTTACACTTCTGAACCTCATTGTAAGTAGCAAGATAGCAGCGATAGCTATATTAAAAATAACTACAGAAATGAATAAAGAGTCAAATAAACTCAGTCCAGAGATACTTGAAATGATGCTGACAAATGCTAAAGGCCCTAATCCATATTGATTACTGAAAAAATCAGTTACGCTATTTGCTGAATTGATTGTCTGGGCGATGGAGTTATAGTGATGTAAGACTCCGCCTCTAAGTAATTGCACATATAAATGTTTTAAATCTTGATTGTCTTGTTTTGTAAATCGGTCATTTAAGTTTTGCGTGGCAAGTATTTTAAAAATGGATGCTGAGATATCATGATTTAAAAATTTAATCTGCTCTAAAACTTTAATTGATTTAAATTTGTCATCATTAATCTCATCTATGCAATTAACAACACTGTTTTCAGTATTACTTTTATTTTGACTAAAATCGCCTAAAAGACATAGAGCCGAGAGGTTGCCGAAAGTCGACTCCCACTCAAATGTATTTCCATTGAAATTATAATATCCTGCATGCCCCTCTCTTTTTGCTAATCTCATTCTTTGGATATTTATGCTAACTACCTTAGCTTCATCAGGTGTTAGAAGAAATGATTTGAATACATTGTCTAATGTCGATTCATTAACGATTCTGGTCTTGATAAAGTTAATCTCTGCAAGGTTAGGGTAGCTTTCAGAGTTAATATGAGGTGAAGAGCATAAGGGTAAAAAAACAACGAAGAGTGATAGTGAGGCTACTAAAGCAGCAAGGTATTTGGTTTTCACTCTCAGCAAAAGCGATATATTAAATAACCCCCAAATATGAATCATCAAGTACAAAGAGCCTAATGCTACAAATAGCTCATGAATCATCTTATCTGTTAAGGATTTCTTATAAAAAATCATTAAGCATAAGCCAACCGAACACAGTATGAAGCTAAGAGAAGCAAGTGAGGTTAAGTATGGATTTTTATTCAAGTTATAACTTATTCCGATTTTCTGCACATACTTGAATGTTACCAAGCAAGCTACTAAAACCAAAAAACTAACAGTTCTGGAAAGTATATAAAGATTTGCTCCATCCCACCTATCAACCAGTACTTCTGGAGATACAATAAGTGCATTGGGAAGCAATACCATTAGCATAGCAATGAATTCAAGAGCGTAAGAAATGGGTTGGTATTTTAGGTATTGAACTAATTTGTTATTCATTGTTTTACTTATAAATTGATTTCTAATACTTAAAAATTGATTCGCTCACGCTCTACCACGACGGGTCTTCTCTGCACATAATTATGTATAGAGCCTATATATTCACCTAGTATTCCTATAAAAAACATTAATATGCCAAACATAAAAAACATACCGATTACAATCGGTGCGGTGCCCATTGCAAAGGAGTTCCAAAAAACTATCTTTAATATTAGATAAATTAACCCCATCAGAAAGCTTAATGTACCAACTAGGAACCCAGTGATTGCAGCAATACGGATTGGTACTTTTGAGTGGCTAACTATCCCAAGCATCGCAATGTCCCAAAGGGTATAAAAGTTGTTTTTTGAGATACCTTTAATTCTTCTTGGTTGCGTAAAGTTTATCGTTTTAATTTCATATCCAAGTTCACAAATGAGACCTCGCAAAAAAGGATAAGGATCATCAATTTTACGAATCTGGTCTAATACCTTTTTGTCATATAATCCAAAACCAGTTGAGTCTGCGACTAAAGAGATATCAGATATTCCATCTAGAAAACGATAGTAGGCTTTTCTCAAGCTATGAATAAAAACGGAGCTTTTGCTTACAGGCTTAGTCGCCATCACTAATTTATATCCGCTTTCCCAATGGTTAATGAAATCAGGAATCATCTCAGGAGGGTCTTGTAAGTCGGACGCGAGGTAGATCGTAGCAGCTCCGCTGGATTGAAGGATGCCATAGTAGGGTGATCGTATATGGCCAAAATTACGCGTATTGACAATAATTTTGACCATAGGGTCAATTAATGCAAGTTGTTTGAGTTTCTCAACAGTATTATCTACAGAGTGATTGTCAATAAAAATTAACTCGAACTGATACTGTGTCAGTGGGGCAATAGCGGCTTTGATTCTTATGTATAGCTCATCTACATTTTCTTCTTCATTGTAGGTGGGTGTGACGATGCTAAGTAATGTACGTTCAGTCACGGTTTTATTTACCTCTTGGAGTAGCTATAGTAATAAAGTTGCCTAATTTTAGGCCTAAAGAAAGTCCGCCAAAACTTGGCATAGATTTCACATTAAATCCAAATGCCCACAACAAATGTTTAAGTAGGAAACGAATCTCAAAGTAGTTTACAGTTTTGCTTTGCTCTATCACTTCAAAGCCAGCTTTCTCTAGAAGGGTGCGCATGGTCTGAGGGTTGTAAATTTGGGGGTGCTGTAAGCAGAAAGCAGGCCATTTCCAGCCGACTATCTTACGTAACAATGAGGACTCATCGTGAGTAACTAGAAGCAGTCTTGCATCTGGTGTTAGTTTGTTTCTGAGCTCATTTAGAGTGGCCACTGGATCAAGCAAGTGGTCTAATACATGAATAATTACAGCTGTTGATGCCGAGTGGTCAGGCACATGTGAGAACCCAAACATTTCATGAATAACGTGATATTTTTTGCCAGTGACAACTTTTTCAAGTGTGTTTTCTACACTGCGATTTGGTTCAAACAGCCAGTACTCTGAGAAGGCACCTTCATTTGCACAGTTCTCAGTAAATAAGCCAATATCCGGGCCTACTTCAATGAAACCTCCAGCGAGATTGGAGTGTTTTTTTAGGGTATTAAAATATCCTCTCTGGGTTTTTTTTAATGCAGTTAGAGGTACTTCATCCATATTAGGGGGCATCTGACCATATAGACTTTCCAACTGAAGCTCATTAAAAAATACTGGTGCGTACAACATATTGCAATTGGCACAGCGCTTATAAGAGAAAAATAATTTTTCTTTGAAAAATCCGTTCCAATAAGATTCTAATTGCTCATACGTATGGTCCTCTGCCAACTTTTCAGAGGAGATAACTTCGGAGGTATGTGTGTCGCCACAGGCGGGACACGGTCTTTTTATGAATGAGGTCTTGTTCACAATTTTAACTTTTTTGAAATGAATGTAACTTTGCTATACCAGAAATAACTACTAATGATCACTAAAATTGCAAAAGTACTTTGAGCAATGACAGGGTGAATCCCCACCACTTCAACAAGTAATGGCAAGGTTGCAAGATTTAATAAAAAATACGAAAAATGAAAGGTTAAAAACTTTAGGTATTCTTTAATGTTATTGCCTTTTGTGCGAAACACGATATGTTTGTTTGTGAAAAACGCCAGTGTTACGCAAAAAGCCTGACTGATTACCAAAATTTGCAAATATTTAATACCATGCTTTGTCAACAAAAAATATAGCGCAGGAAAAGTAACGAGTCCTACCACTGTATTTAAGCCACCAACTAACAAGAAACGTATTTTTGTTTCATGTTGTGTCCACTTTTGAACCAACAATTGGCAAAGCGTTTGGTAGTTCACTGTGGCTAGTCCTCAACCATTCTGATTATCATATTCTCACGCAACTCTTCTCTAGGAAGAAATGGTGAAAGATCCTCTAATGGAGGTGAAATAATGCGGCCGTCTGGTAAAGGTTTTGACCCTAATTTTGGTGCAAAAGAAAGATTCTCATCAATCATAATTTCACATATGGCAGGACCATTAACTTTCATAGTGGCGTCAATCACTTGAGCCATGTCTGAATGTTGGTCGCATCTCACGTATGGCAAATCAAAAGCCGCACTCAATTTTGAAAAGTCAGGGAAAGTTACTCCACTCTTTGGACCACCACCAACCTCTACTCCATTAAAGAAGTTCCGGTGTGTTTGAAAAATTGATACATATCCACTGTTATTCAGGATAAAAATTTTAATCGGCAACTGACTACCTACAATCGTTTGAAGCTCTTGAAGGTTCATCATAATGCTGCCATCCCCAGCTAAGCATACAATTGTTTTTCCACCAGAGGCTTTGCAAGCTCCTATTGAGCCAGGAAGATCGTATCCCATCGTTGCGCATCCAGAATTGGTCCAAAGGCGCTGACCTTTTTTGAGGTTCGCAGCCTGAAAACTAACAACGCACGCGCTTCCATTTCCGGTCACTACAATTTGATTTTCTTCCAATTTTTCAAAGAGCGACTCCATGAAGCAATAGGGGTTGATTCGGGGGTGTTCCCAATATTCAGGTAAAACGGCAGGATATTTTGCTTGTCTAGCTTTAGCCCAGTTGAGCCAGTTTAGATGATCTTTAGTAGGGCCTGAGTACGACTGATTCGCCAAAATTGGCAAAAAGTCAGTCAGGCTCGCATGAATAGGCATGTCTGCTTTAACTGTTGGTTTTTTAAGTTCATTTTCATCGATATCAACCCATATTTTATAGGCTTCTCTGGCAAATGAGCCCCAGTTGTAGCTGACTTGACGGATATTTAGACGGCTACCAAGAATTACAAGTAAGTCTGAATTTTGGACTACGAAGTTACCAGCTCTATCACCTATTGTACCTGGACGACCTGCATATAAAGGATGCTCGTTCCAGATAACATCATGGGCGTTCCAGCCAGTAACTACGGGTATACCTAATTTTTCAACAATTTTAATAAACGTATCATGTTGACCACTCAACCTGACCCCACCACCAGCAAAGATTACTGGACGTTTGGCTCCTAAAATTTTTTCAAGAACCGCCTTGCTAGCTTGTGTTAGATCCATTTTTTTCCATGGCTCGTCTAACTCTGCAGGGTCGAAACCTTTTAAACTGTCTGGGTCAATTTGAGCGCCTTGAACATTCAAAGGGATATCAAGCCAGCAAGGTCCAGGCCGTCCAGAGGTGGCAAGATAGATTGCTTTTTCAAGATGATAACGAATGCTATTTGGGTCAGTCACCATTACGCAATATTTTGTTATCGGTCTGACTAACTCTTCAATATCAAGCTCTTGGTCGCCATATTGGCGGAGTGGAAGTCCAGTGCTTCTTACGGTTGTCTCCCATTTAACTTGACCTGAAAGTACCAGCATTCCAATAGAATCAACGAAAGCGCCATAAACGCCAGTAATCGCATTGGTGCCGCCGGGCCCAGATGTTACATTCACTACTGGTAGGCGGTTTGTCAGTCTGTAATATGCTTCAGCGCCAATTGCGCATGCCTGTTCATGATGATTAAAAATGCATTCGAGGTCTTTATGAGTTCCAAATGAATGATTTAGGTGCATGGCGCCACCGCCTGTCACCATAAAAACATGCTGAATGTCATGCTCGACAATTTTCTGTGCAACGTAATCTGACAGTTTCATTTATTTCCTTCTTTCCAGCCATTCCACATGGCGGTCCTAAGTATTGCATCATCCAGTGACACAGTGCGTTTTAAACCTAAGTCTTGATTAATTAAATTTGTATCTGGAACATACCGTCCCAAGTTCCAGCCTTTATCCGCTGCCCCCAGAATTTCATATTGGCCGTTTCCAATAAGTTTGGAAATTTTTTCAGCCAGAGAAGCAATCGATACTGATTCATCTGAGCCTAAGTTGTAAGGCTTAATGGATTCGCCTCTTATCAACATGTGCAAAAGCCAAATTGTCAGATCAGAGGCATATAGATATGAACGACATGGTAAACCGTTACCTTTGACGATCACAGGTTTTCCTTGCATTGCATCTTTTATAAAATTGCCAGCTGCAAAGTGGATTCCTAGATCCAAGTATGGCCCTAGCAACGCAAAAATTCTGGCAATACTAATATGAAGTCCGAACTGTTTGGCATAAATTGAACACAGCATTTCAGCTGCGCGCTTACCTTCAGCGTATGCTGCTTTTGGATCTACGGAGTTCGGAGCCCCAGTCCAATCTTCTCGAACATGCTCAATTTCCCATGGCTGTTGACCATAGACTGCCCCTGAGCTTAAAAATAGTGTCCGTGGAATTTTTTTCTCGAGCGCAAAATCTAATACACGTCGTGTACCTGTAAGAATCGTATCGAACATACATCTCGGGTCATTTTCATTCAGTGCAGCACTGGCATCAGTCGCGGCATGAATGATGTGTGTAAACTCACCGTCAGGAAAACTAAAGTTGGCGACATCGCCCGCGAGAAATGTATATTCTGAATAGAGAGCCAAATGCGGTGCTTTAACTGAAAATGCTTCAGGGCGACGAGTTAGTACTGTCACGCGAATATTTAACTCAAGTTTTAGATTTGCTGCACGAATAGCTTCAAGAAGCCAACAACCAATAAACCCAGTTCCTCCAGTCAAGAATATTCGGGAATTACGCAGTGACTCCCAATTTATACCGACGGCATTTATTATATTTGTAATGTCGTTATCGATAGACCAATTACTCATTTTAACATTTCCTCACGACAGCTCTATGCATGATGAGCGCTACAGTTTTCTCAACCTATGCTCTAGTTTTCAATTCAACATCATGCCAGCCTATGTCTTTAAATACGTTCAAATAGGCATTTACAATTTGTCTGAGGGTTGTTTCGTTTTTTTCTACCGATACTAACTTCAATGCACCGTCTGCGTTTGGTATTACGATACGATATGAATTGGTTATATGTTTTTTATCGTTGTTGAATTTTTCAATAATTAAATCTAAATCCAGTCTAGGTAATGTTTTGATTACGCTTTCAGTGCCATAGCCAAGCAATGATTTAACATGGTTCATGAGATGATCAGCAACTTTTAATCCGACCTCAGATAGAGCGCTTTTGGATTTCGCATATTCGATAGAAACTAAAATACCAACACCGACTGCAATTCCATGAGATACGAAAAAGTCTGTACCTGCCTCAATGGCATGTCCGAATGTATGTCCATAGTTCAGTAGTAAGCGTTCCCTTTGGTCAAACTCATCAATTTCAATAAACCATTTTTTTGTTTTGAGTGCGTGCAGAATAACTGCCTGAGCATTCGCTTGGCTGATTTCTGCGCTGGGTGAGTTAAGTAAATATTCTTGAAAGTGGTCATAACTGCGAGCAAAGCATATTTTTGCAGCTTCATATAAGCCACCTACGATTTGTTCATCACTTAAGGTTTCAATAAAGCTCACATCAATCACTACATCTTCAGGAGGATAAAAATTACCTACTAGGTTTTTGTAGCCCAAGACGTTGACAGAGGACTTGCCACCTATGCACGAATCAGCCATCCCTAAAAAGGTTGTTGGCATATAAGTCCAGCTCAACCCTCTCATGAAGATTGAAGCACAAAAAGTACCAATATCCTGAAGTATGCCACCCCCAATGACAACCAGATGGGTCGTCCTGTTGGCACCTAAAGCCCGCATCTGATCAATGATTTGTGGCATCGCTTCGAGCGATTTATTGTTCTCATTTGCAACTACTACGATTCGTTTATTGATGCTTATTGGCAGTCTATTTTCAAGGCAGGCATCAATTATGTAGATTGCCTCAGGATTGCAACTTATTACTTCATTTAATAAATTCTCACCAACTGTTACTTTATAGGCACCAGATGATGAGGTTACTTCAAATGATTCTTGCATGCGAAAATCCTCTATCGGCCTTTATGAATTGGCCAGTGATACCTGTATTTGAACTTGAACACAAAAACTTGATTAATCCACAAATGTCTTCAAGCGTAGGTAGTGAGCCAGTTGGGGTTAGCTCTTCTAACCTTGTAATTTGTCCTGCACTTAAGTTATTTCGTGTCATTGGGGTATCAAGTGCGCCTGGAAGCACAGCATTCACTAGTACCCCATTTTTTCCTAAATCAATTGCTAGTGATTGAACTAATCCTTGCAAAGCTGATTTTGTAACACAATATGAAAGCTTATTTTGTCTGGCTAAATTCTGCCAAATTGAGCTAATAATACATAGGCGAGCATTAGGGGCTAATAAATTTTTGCTAACTAGTGTCTCTAAACTAACTATGATAGACGCAACATTTGCTTCGTACATCTGCATGTGATGGCTTAAGTTGAAATCAAGAATGCTGTCATTCATATTCATTCCGTGCGCCCATACCACTGAGTCAACGCTTTGGTCAGGAATTCCGAAAAATGCATATTCTTTTTCAGTGTTTATATCCCATTCAAGCCAATTGCATTTGTCCGAAATGTTTTCTTCGATTGGTCTGCGACTTACAGCTGTGACTTGATACCCATCAGCGACAAATGATTTGCAAATTGCAGTTCCTATCGAGCCAGTGGCGCCAAAAACTAGGATATGACCCATAGGCGTTATGTTTTCTGATGCTATCACCCAACTAATCTCATTTCTTTTAAATCATCCCAACGCTTTTCAAGCATCTCGATTCTATCAGCGTCTTCTTTATGAATGTCACCATAATAGTCACGTTTATTTCTGAGCCACAATAACTCAAAAAACACAGTTTCTTTTAATCCGTCTGACATATTGGGATTATCAAGTGCGGCTGCTGAAAATATTACTTTTCTAGTTTCAAACCGTGTCAGTTTTACTTGATTAATAATATTTAATTCGCGTAATGAGTCTATTGATACAGCACCACCTACCACTAAATCCAAATTATTGTTTTTGCAAGCTTCCGCCGTGGCAACAATGTAGTTTGTAATGTCTGAACTATCTATAGCTTTGCGCCCCAAACCTAAAGAGCCTGCAAAATCAACTCGACCAAAAACAATGCCTTTAACTCCGCCTTCTGCTTTCGCTACTTTAACCATTTCATCAAGGGAGTCAAAGGTGGTTTTTGTCTCTAAATTAAACAGAAAGTCTGTGTATTCCTGTTGGTCCGGAGCGTAGACCTTGTTCTTAGCCTCAACGAATTTTTTAAGTGCATAAGGAGTTTCAACCATTGGTGCAATAATATATTCCACTCCAAATTGCTTGCTTTCAAACAAGTCTCTTACTGCTTCACACCCGCCAATTTTCAGACCAACACTTAAATCAGCACGTCTAGCTAGATCGATAAGCCTTAACAACTCATCTGTCCTAGTTCCTTCTGCTTCAAACTCAGCTTTGACCGAAACCGCTCCGTATTCTTGTTTCAGTTTTTTTAAAATATCCAGCATTTGCTTTTCACAACGATTCATATCTTTTACACCTTTAGTTTAATTCTTAATTAAATACCTTAATTTATATGATTATTAACTTTGGTAATCGGCGATTTCATTTAAACAATATGCGTGCATGTTTTCGTTGTTGAGGTGTGCTTGATGCCAGCCAACAATTCTTGATATGGCAATTTCTGAACTCCATTTGGGATACCAATTAAGCTTTGCTTTCGCTTTTGAGCAATCAAGCTTGAGATAATTGGCCTCATGTATTGAACTGTCTTCTTGGATGATGAAGCTTGCCCCTTGCCCCCATTTGTCGACCAATAATTGAGTTATCCAAGCAACATTTCTTGCATCGTTGTCATCAGGTCCGAAATTCCATGCTTCTGCATATAGCCCGTTAGATTCATACAGCTTTTGAGCCAAAAGCATGTATCCATTAAGTGGTTCGAGTACATGCTGCCATGGCCTAATGGCGTGGGGGCTTCGTATTTTTACAGACTCACTTTTAATAATGGCACGTAAAATGTCTGGCACTAGTCTGTCTTCGGACCAATCTCCTCCTCCAATCACATTCCCAGCTCTTGCAGTGGCTAAAGAAATACCATGAGATTTATAGTTATCAGGATTCATGAAGGAAGATCTGTATGCGGCACTAACTAACTCAGCACAACCTTTACTATTGCTGTATGGATCATAGCCACCCATGGCCTCATTCTCACGATAGCCCCAATGCCACTCTTTATTTTCATAACATTTGTCACTGGTTACACATACAATAGATTTTAATGATTTTTGTGTTCTAGCTGCTTCAAGAACATGTACCGTCCCCATCACATTTGTTTCATAGGTTTCTACTGGGTTACGATATGAATATCGCACTAAGGGTTGGGCGGCAAGATGTAAAATTATTTCTGGATCTGCGGCATCCATTGCATTCTTAACATCATCAAAATTTCTTATGTCGCCAAAAACGGAACTCATATTTTTGACCACATCTGCCACAGTAAACAAATTTGGGGTGGTATTCGGAGGAAGTGCAAACCCTGTAACCTCAGCTCCCAGAGATTGGAGCCATAGACATAACCAGCTCCCCTTAAAACCTGTATGGCCAGTGACAAAAACTCGTTTACCTCGCCAAAAATTTAGATTCATTTCCAAATCTTCCATGGTGCTTGACCTGTTTGCCACAAATCTTCTAAAAGTTGTTTGTCTCTTAAGGTGTCCATTGGTTGCCAAAAACCGGAGTGTTCAAAAGCAGCAAGTTCGCCCGCTGCAGCTAGCTTCTCTAAAGGCTCCTTCTCCCAGATCGTATTGTCATCATCAATATATTCGAGCACTTGCGGTGAAAGCACAAAAAAGCCACCATTGATTAAGGCACCATCACCCTTAGGTTTCTCTCTGAAGCTTTTTACTTCTTGATTATGAATTTCCAGCGCCCCAAACCTACCAGGTGGATAGGTGGCCGTAATTGTGGCTTTTTTACCCATTTGATTATGAAAGTTAATCAAATGGGTAATGTTTATATTGGACACACCATCACCATAGGTCATGCAGAACGCATCTTCATCTTGCACATAAGAGAGTACTCTTTTTAATCGCCCACCAGTCATGCTGGCATCACCGGTATCTACCAGTGTGACTTTCCAAGGCTCAGCATAGCGTTGGTGAACCTCCATTGTGTTATGCTCCATATCGATGGTTACATCTGACATGTGTAAAAAGTAATTGGCAAAATACTCTTTAATTACATAGCCTTTATACCCACAACAAATAACAAAATCATTGATGCCATATGCTGAATATAACTTCATGATGTGCCAAAGTATTGGTTTTCCGCCAATCTCAACCATTGGTTTCGGTTTGATTGATGTCTCTTCACTAATTCTAGTGCCTAGGCCGCCCGCTAATATGACTGCTTTCATTTTGTTTTATAGGGATATTAAAAATCACCGATTATAAACAAAATCTGAACTTTTTTAGATCCCTTTAACTGATTGGAGTTAATTAATTTTCTTGACTTCTTTATTCTGGACGACTATCAGGTTCGTTCCAACCCTAAAGTTTAGATGCCAACATCGCCTTAATATTTGCCATCTTACTCTTGCCATAATCTTTACTCAGTACCTGATCTGGCCCATTAAACGGATTACCGAAGTGTTTCACATCGTCTTTGGGCAATTCAGCGATGAATCTGCTAGGCTCGCAGGCTTGCATCTCCCCCGCGCGTTTGCGCTTTTTGCACCAGGTGATGTTGAGTGATTTTTGGGCGCGGGTGATGCCTACATACATGAGTCGGCGTTCTTCTTCAATCTGGTCAGCGTCGATGGAGTTGGTGTGTGGCAGGATGCCTTCTTCACAGCCGATCAGAAACACATGGCCGTATTCCAGTCCTTTTGAGGCGTGCAGGGTAGAGAGTTTGACGGCATCCGGTTCGCCGTCTTCGCGGCCTTCTAGCATGGTGATGAGCGAAACCAGTTGTGTCAGTTCGATGAGGTTTTTACCGTCCGATTCATGGCCGAACTCGGTCGAGGCTTCGCCTTTTTTGCTGAGCCAGGCGACGAATTCTTGTACATTTCCCCAGCGCGTCTCGGCAGATCTGGCTTCTTCACCGTCGTACAGATAGCTTTCATACTGGATGGCGGTGAGTAAATCGCTGAGCACTTCGTTAGCAGGGTCTTTGACAGCACGGCCTTGCAGTGTTTGGATAAAGCGGCAGAAGGTTAGCAGGTCATCGAGCTGTTTGGCGCCGACCTCATGCTGAAAGCCACCTTCAAAGGCGGCGGCAAACAATGACATCTTGTGTGCGCTGGCGTATTCGCCCAATCGCTCCAGCGTGGTGTTGCCTATGCCTTTTTTCGGCGTGGTGGCGGCACGGATAAAGGCAGGATCATCATCTTCGTTCATGATCAGGCGCAGATAGCTGATGATGTCTTTGATCTCAGCCTTGTCAAAAAATGATTGGCCCCCCGAAATTGTGTAGGGGATTTTGTGGTTACGCAGAAACTGCTCGATGATGCGTGCCTGATGGTTGCTGCGGTAGAGAATGGCGTAGTCTTTGTAAGTCGTACGATGCTCGAATTTGTGTGCTTGCAGCTTCATCACCACGGTTTCTGCTTCGTGCTCTTCACTTTGCGTCGCCGTGACGTGGATCAGGTCGCCGGTGCCGAGTTCGCTCCATAGTTTTTTCTCAAACAGTTTGGGGTTGTTGGCAATGACGTGGTTGGCCGCGCGCAAAATCCGCACGGTAGAGCGGTAGTTTTGTTCGAGCTTGATCACCTTGAGTTTGGAAAAGTCTGTGGTCAACTGACGCAAGTTTTCCACGTCGGCACCACGCCAGCCATAAATCGCCTGGTCATCGTCGCCTACGGCGGTGAATTGTGCTCTCAGGCCGGTTAGCTGTTTAATCAGCTTGTACTGGCAAGCATTGGTATCCTGATATTCATCCACGAGTAGGTAGTGCAACTTGCGTTGCCATTTTTCCAGCATTTCACTGTGCTGATCAAACAGCTCCACCGGCACCTTGATCAGGTCATCAAAGTCTACCGCCTGATATGCGCGCAGGGTTTGCTGATAAAGCTGATACACCCGGGCTGCGGCATGGGTGAGCTCTTCATCGGCTTGTGATTTGGCCTGATCCGGGCTGATAAAGTCATTCTTCCAACTGGAGATTTGCCATTGTGTTTTGCGCAAGAGTTGCTTGTCGGTGGTCGCTAAAATATCACTGAGGATTTTAAAGCTGTCCGAGGCGTCCAGAATGGAGAATTGCGGTTTATAGCCGAGCAGCGCCGCTTCCTGGCGCAAAATCTGCAAGCCTAGCGAGTGAAAAGTGGTGACGGTAAGTCCCTTGCCACTTTTGCCTTCCAGCAAGGGGGTCACGCGTTCCTGCATCTCACGCGCGGCCTTGTTGGTAAAGGTGATCGCTGCGATTTGATGACCCTGGTAACCCGCCTGGTTGATCAGGTAGGCAATTTTCTGGGTAATGACGCGGGTTTTACCACTGCCAGCGCCTGCCAGTACCAGCAATGGGCCGTCAAGATAGTGAATCGCTTCACGCTGGGGAGGATTTAACAGATGCTGCATGAGCGGATTGATAAAACGTGTTTCAGTACAAAGTGGAGAATAATGGGAAAGCAGACAATTATTAGCCTAGATGGACTATTCAACCCTTTCATTTATATGGGTATAGTCCTGTAACCATAGTATGATGTTTCTTCAGGTTAACTAACTTTGTCCGTCCCTGTGTTTGATCTCAATAGCGCCATTCTATCATCAATTGGACTCACCCTAACGCTGGTTCTGGTCTTGATGATTTCTGGGGCCTATCAGCAGCGCCGCCTGATCATGGGTTGGGTGCGAGGCTTGCTCATTTTTGCCTGTGGACTGGCCGTGTATTTCTTTTCTCAAACTAGCCTCATCATCGGACCACAAAGTATCTATATTGCGGCGGCGGTGACTCTGGTGGCACAAGGCTTGAGTCAGCTCGTCAATGGGATACGCATGTTCAGGGGGTATCGCGTTTACCGCTATTGGACCTTGCTCGTGATTACAACCTTGCTGGCCTGCAATGCCGTGATGTTGAACATGCATATTTCCAATCGCTGGCTGCTACTGAGTAATTTAGCCGTTTTGCTCTGGATATTTGCCTACGGCAGCCGCAGTTTAGTGGGGCATGGAAAAGATTTTGTCGCCAATATCTTTTGGCTGTGTTGTAGTCTGTTTGCCATGGTTGGCTTGATCCTGGCCATTGTCGCAGTCAAGGTTGGCCTGGCGGATCAGGCGAGTCTCGATGGTTTTGGCGACTGGAGTATCCATGCTTATCTGGTGTCCTTTTTCATGCTGGTCATCACGGCGGTGGTGAGCTTGCTGTTGTTGGTTATGCATGTCAAGGCACAAGCCGGTTTGCAGGCGATTGCGACGCTGGATGGCCTGACTGGGGTGCTGAATCGGCGTGGCCTGCAAGAAGCCGCCAGTCGCATGCAGGCGGTTTCGCAACGCATTCAGCTCCCCATGGGCATGCTGATTGTCGACCTGGATTATTTTAAAAAGGTGAATGATGTGTATGGTCACCTGGTGGGCGATGTGGTGCTTAAGTCTTGCGCCGAGACCATACGTGCCGCCTTGCGTGGCGGCGATGTCATCGGGCGCTATGGTGGTGAGGAGTTCTGCATCCTGATGCCCAACACCGGTGAGCAGGAGGCCATGGTGCTGGCAGAGCGCATCCGCCGGATTATTGAGGTGACGCCCGTGAGCATTGCCGGCGTGGAGAGCATGAGTCGTGAGACCCAGGCGATTAAATGTACGGTCAGTGTGGGGGCAGTGAGTTCAGAAACCATGGGCTATGTGATTGATGCCTTGTTTGCAGCGGCAGACCAGAATCTCTACCGTGCCAAGCAAAACGGCCGCAACCGTATTGTGAGCAATATAGAGCAATTGCTTGATAAGTCCCCAGTGAAAGGTAAACCTGCGAAACGGCATGCCAGCGTGATTGCCTAACTTCAGAGCGCTCCTGCCGTTGACGTAGACTTTACGCTTGGTCTGATTCAGAGGCGGGTATTTCTTCCTGAACCGGACTACTTTGTTGCTCAGCCGCTTGTGCCAGCATTTCGGCTCGGCTTTGCGGGGACTCCAGGCTGACGCGGCCAATGGCGCCACTTCGATAGTCTGTGAGCAAGGCCATCGCTGTGCGCTCCATATCCCACTCTCCATCATTGCGTTTGTAGCTTCTGCGTTTGGCAATGGCTTGCAATAAGTCGATGCCATCTATTTCAGCCACATTCAGCTTCATCACGTCCAGCTTGTAGCGTGTATTCATGAGCGCTGGATATTGCTTCAACAACACATTGCCCAAAAACTCAGCCACATCCTCATCAATTACTGCATTGCGGCCAATCGCATGGCTGGCGGCCAGCATATAACCGTCTGAGGCGTGTTCGATTTTGGGCCACATCATGCCCGGCGTATCCGTGATGTTGAGGCTGTCGCTCAGTTCGAAACGTTGCTGGCTTTTGGTCACGGCCGGTTCATCGCCGACCTTGGCTGCACGCCGGTTGAGCAGGGCATTCATCAAGGTGGATTTGCCGACGTTGGGAATCCCCATAATCATCATGCGTAAAGGTTTCAGCGGCGTGCCGCGATGCGGGGCCAGTTGGCGGCATAGACCTGGGATTTTTTTTGCATCACCGGGCTTTTTGCAGGAGAGGGCAACCGCTTTCGTATTGGGCTGGCTGTTAAAGTAATTCAACCAGGCTTGCGTCACATTCGGATCAGCCAGATCGGCTTTGTTGAGGATTTTGAGGTTAGGGCGCTGGCGGAAGTTACGCATTTCCTCAATCATGGGGTTGTGGCTGGCGGCGGGTACGCGGGCGTCCAGCACTTCAATGACGACATCAATGTGTTCCAGTGTCTCTTCTGCTTTTTTGCGGGCAGAAGTCATGTGCCCCGGAAACCATTGTATCGCCATATTTTTGCTCCATGCTTAACTCAAAAAATACGGGTTCAATGTCTTTGCCGTACCCGGTTGTGTGAGGGAACTCTATGCCGTTATCAGCTGCGCACCTCACCATCAAGCGCGTATTTTAACATTTAAGCGGCCAGCCACTAAATACGATTGTCTTTTTAGCGATTACTTCCAGCTGTAACCCAGCGTAAACAGCGCGCGCGTATCGCCTTTACGCCGTTCATCGACAGGGCGGCTGTCATAGTTATAGTCAACTTGTGTAGAGGCACTCAAGCCGAAAATAAACGGAAAACGCAAGCCGGTGGAGCTGTAAAGCAGGATTTGTGACGGCGAGTTCGGCGTGTAAGTGACTTCATGCCGGTGGAATGCTTGCACAAATGAATCAAACAGGTATTGGTTATAGTTGACCGCCCAACGCAAGGCCGCATGATTCTCGTTACTTTCCTCGTAATAATCCTGGGTGATGTATGACAGACCACCTTCCAGTGAAAGATTGCGTTTTTCGCTTTCAAAAAACTGGTAACCCGTACCCACACTGTAGGTGCTACGCAAGCGAATGTCGCGGAAGCGGTCTTTTTCCTGAATCGTGTTCAAGTAGCCGTACCATTTTTTTGTGAAAAAGTGATCGTACTGACCACGGACTCGCCCATTATTCTGAGTCTGGCGATCTTTATCTGCAGCCCAATAGTAGTAGCCCTGTACGGTATAGCGCGTATCAAAGCCGCGCAAAATCGACTCGCCATTAAACTGCATGTTGCGGTTTTTACTGTTACCGTTGTTAAAGGCACCACCCAGGCTCATGTTCCCGGTCCAGACATAGCCTTCGCCAATCAGATCCAGGGTCGGATTGATGTAATGAATTTCGCCGAGTTCAGTGTCCACCAGCCGTGTATTCGTTTCCTCATCCAGAATGACCTGCCCCTCAGTACTGTGTATCAAACGTCCGGTAACGATACTGCCATCTGATAGCTGCATCAGGATAGACTTTTCCGCATCAATGCTGTGGATGTCATCCCAGTTGATTTTAATCTCGTCTGCATAGCTGGTTTTAAAGGTGAGCTTGTTTGAGATTTTGACGCCTAGCGTCCCGGTGATTTTGTCCCCGTTTTTGAGCCATACCGTATCTGCTTGCGCCAGATGCGTCGTTAGCAGGAGCAGTAACAAGGCCCATTGCAACCATCGCCACGGTTGTGATGGCGCGGTGTAGGATAGATATCGGCGTGCCTGAAGCATGGATTGTTGCGGCATAGGTACTACTCCCTGATTCGATTGAACAACAGCGCTGCGTGGCAGCGGATTGAATGCAGCGGTTGCGCTGCAAAGGCGGGTGTTTTTTATAAAACTGACCACCCTGTCTCTTACATGATTGCAAAACCAGCCTGAGAGTTCCCGCTAAAATGGGACTCAAAGACTGTAGCAGACGCACTTAGGCACATGCCGTTCATCTCATGCGATTAAACTCACGTGCCGTCAAACAATTGTGCTGTTAAACTGGCGTATTAGCATTTTAAAGTAGTCCGCAACATGGTCCAAACATTATTGCCCCCCGAGGTCAGGCCTGGCCAATCCTTGCCCTTATTGCAGGCTTTACATATCCTCACCCGCGACGGTAAGCTCAATCAGGATAGCCGCCGCAAACTCAAGCAGGTCTATCATCTGGTCAACTTTATCGAACCGCTGATGCAGGCGGTGATGGAAAAACAACCTTCGCCCGTCTTGGTTGATCACGGCGCCGGCAAATCTTACCTGGGCTTTATTTTGTATGACTTGTTGCTGAAACAGCATCAGGCAGGCCAGGTGATTGGCATTGAGAGCCGCGGTGAATTGATTGAAAAGTCGCGCCAACTGGCGCAAGCATGCGACTTTAGCCGCATGCAGTTTGAGCATTTGACAGTAGCAGAAGCCATGCAGTCCGCGCAACTGCCAGAACAGGTTGATATTGTGACGGCCTTGCATGCCTGCAACACCGCCACCGATGATGCGATTGCGTTTGGCTTGCAAAAGCAGGCACAGTTTATGGTATTGGTGCCTTGTTGTCAGGCGGAGGTGGCTGAAGCGCTACGGCAACATAAAGCTGAGGCCTTATCAAAAACTTTTTTAAGTGAGTTGTGGCGTCATCCTATCCATACGCGTGAGTTCGGCAGCCAGGTGACCAATGTGCTGCGCTGCCTTGCGCTGGAAGCGCATGGCTATCAGGTGACCGTGACCGAGCTGGTAGGCTGGGAGCATTCTATGAAAAATGAACTGATCATTGCCAAGTATACTGGCCAGCGTAAACGCAGCGCGCGTGAGCGCGGCTTGCAATTGCTGGAGCAGTTACATTTGTCTGGCCTTGCGCCAAGGTTTCACTTTTAGCATTTGTTTTTAGGCTACGCTCAGTCAGGCGCAGATAAAAAAACCTCTGACACTGGGAGAGTATCAGAGGTGAATGGAGCTAATGCTTTGCCCCAGGGAAGAGACGTTATGCGCCTAACTAGAAGCGCTTGCCGAAACCCAGGCTGATCACCCATGGATCGATATCCAGGTCATCAATTTTTGTCCAGGCGTTGCCATTGAGCGGGTTTTGCATTTTTACGGTGGTATTCATCCAGATGTATTTCACATCCGCGTTCAGCAGCCAGCCATCCTTAAGGTTAACATCCAGACCAGCCTGCAAGGCAGGACCAAAGCTGTCACGGTCAATTTTGATTTTTTGACCTGCTAATGGGCCTTGACGCAGGTCGAGGCGGCGGTCCAGCATAAAGGTTGCGTTAATCCCGGCGCCGACATAGGGGTCAAAGGTTTGGTCGGGGTTAAAGTGCCATTGTGCGGTTAAGGTTGGCGGTAAAGCATCAATGCTACCCAGTAATTGATTGGTGACGGTAGTGCCTGAGTCTTTGGTGATGCTGACATCGTGCTTGGAGCCCAGCGCCAGAATCAGTTCTGTCGCAATGTTTTTGGTCCAGTAGTAGCTAATGTCCAGCTCAGGAATAGTATTGCTGTCCGCTTTTAATTCTGCACCGCTAGACATCGCGCCTGCCGCAATATTTTTGTTTACATATTTGCCCAGATCGCTACTTTCGTTCGGGCTGATATTGGTGGCGCGCAGGCGGATAACCCAGTCGCCTTGTTCTGCCTGAACATTGAGGGCTGGCAATAAAGCAGCCAACATTAAACTGATTGCGGTTTTTTTCATTGTGATCACTCCATTAGTGCATTGAACTTGAATGCATTGTAGGTCAGCAAGTCAGGCCGTATATTGATGCAGGTCAACTGGATTGGATTTGCCTAAAACGCCGTGCAAAAAGCAAAGCGCACGCATGGAGTGATAAAAAAACCAGTCCTCAGACTGGTTTTGGGTGGCTGGATTGTTGGATCAGTAGTCGTTGCGTTGTTTCCAGGCTTCATCCAGTGCTTTGGACTTTTGTTCAAAGATGGCTTTTTTGGCATCGAGGTCTTTTTCAATCTGGGCTTTTTCCGCCTGATATTGTTTAAGCGTTTCTTGTGCTTGCGTCAGCACGGATTGCTGGCGTTGAATTTTTTGCTCGATATCGCTGAGTTTGCTCATGGCGTCGCCTACGGCATCGCGGGCACTGGCGGCTTCAGATTGTTCGACGCTGATATTGCGCGCAAAAACTGGTTCGCTGAAGGTCAAGATCAAAAGAGCGGTGAGGGTCAGTATACGCATGCGGGACTCCATTAAAAAAGCGGTATAACAACAAGCCATGAATTAAAAAGCAGATCATAGGCGTTTAAATCATGTGCATCAATCTTTTAGTAAGGCATGTACGCGATTAGTTTCTTTAGTTCATCCGTTTAGCCATTCAATGGCTCGCTCAATCGTCGCCGTTGGCGAGCTCACTGCTGGTTTAACGCTTTACATATACATCATATTCCGCAACAATGTTGCATATCATTGAGGAGGAAAAAATGCGCTTCTGCTGGCTTTGCATGCTGTTGTTGTCTTGGGGAAGTTTGCATGCAAGGGAGGCCTTTGATTTGGCGGGCAAGCAGATTGCGTCAGGCACTGTCTCTTCATGGATGATGGCCGTGTCGTCAACGGCGATTCCGGTGACGGTGATTCATGGGCAAACTTCAGGACCGGTATTGACCCTGACAGCAGGTATCCATGGCGATGAATTTCCTTCGATACTGGCCTTGCAGCAGTTGCGCAAGCAGATACAGCCTGAACACTTGAAAGGGACCTTGATTCTAATTCATCTGGCGAATCTTGAAGGTTTTCATGCACGTCGCATTGCACTGAGTCCGGTCGATGAGAAAAACCTGAACCGGGTGTTTCCTGGTAGCGCACAAGGCACCCTGACTGAGCAGATCGCCGATTTTTTAACGGCGCAAGTCATCAGCAAAACGGATTACCTGATTGACATCCATTCTGGCAGTGCCAACCAGCATTTATGGCCACATGCGTATTCCCCGGTGTTGCACGTGCCAGCGCTGGATGCCAGAACACAGCATTTTGCTGATCTTTTAGGATTGCCAGATATTGTGCTCTATGACGGCAGGCCCAATGATCCTGATCATTCCATCTCATATCCGAATACGGCACAGACCAGGGGCAAGCCTGCATTGACGCTGGAAGTCGGCCAGTTTGCACAGCGCGATGCCGCTTTTGTGGCCATGATCACGCAAGCTTGTGCACAGGCCATGAGTGGCTTGGGCATGATAGATGCGCCTGAAACGATAGATGTCAGCACGCAACACACGACAAAGGTAGCCTCGCCAATTCATTATTACAGCAAAATGGTTGAGATACGCAGCCAGCAAACCGGCTTGTTTACGGCCAAATCCAGCATTGGCGATTGGGTGACAGCAGGGCAGGTCGTAGGTGAAGTGACGGATTATTTTGGCGAGAAGATTGAAACTTTGCGTGCGCCTGTGGCCGGGCGCATCCTGATTCAAAATGCCACGCCACCGATACGCGCGGGCGAAGTCACATTATCTATTGGTGTGGTGAAGGCCCCTTAGCTGTTGCCATCAGGATGCGGACCTTGCGCGCACGGCTCGTTTGCGTCAAAGACTGGCATGGATTCAATCTCTTTGCGATGTAGTGCCCGCTCCTCAAACAAAAAAGGGTAGATGGCTTCACGCAGGCGGGTGTGAAACTTCTCTATCCGCTGTCTGTGTACTAGCAAATGGCTAATATCGCTGCATCCGACCGCTTCCAGTTGTGTTTGTGCCCAGACCGTGGGTAACCACCGCCCCATCTTTGTTGCGGCATCCGCCCTCATTTGTAAGGTTCGTGTCCGGGCAGCCACTTGTGCTTGCAAGTGGACGTCGCCCATATGCTGAAAGGCAAAGTACCATTTCCAGTGAAAGCGGCCTGTGACGGGCGGAGTATCTTTCCATTGCGGATACAAGGCATAGAAGGGTTTCAGCGTATCCTCTTTTGGTAAATCCCAGGCGCCATGTACCAATTGCCGATGCTGCATGGCAAGCTGGCTACCGTCTTGCAAGGGATAACGGGCGTGCAGCCATAGCTGGCAAAGATTCGGTAAGACCACGCATAACATGACCCAAATGCTGCTCAGCAACATGGCATTGAAGTTGGCGTTGAGCGCTCGTTTGCGCAGGCTGACAGCACTACACAATGCAGACCATATAAACGTATATAAGGCTGTAATTGTCAAAATCTGTAACAGGGGTGACAAGGAAAGCGAGTGCATCCCGGCAAACAGTAATAACGGGAGTACGAAGACAAGCGTGACAAGCACCCAGCGGGATAACACCCGTTTAAACCAGAAATGACCTGGTTCTTTTACCAGGCTATGCAAAAACAGTAAACGTTGCGCCTGTTGCTCGCTGGCTTTCAGGTCATGCATCAGGGCGATACAGAGCAAAGGCGCAAAAAATACCAGCAAAAAAGCATAGTCAAAGGTACCCAGCATCACGTATTCAGGGTGATGCGACTCACCATCATAAAGCTGGCTTTGCAAGCCGAGTAAACGTATCCGTTGCACGTACGGCACCACCAGCCGGTTGCCCAGGGCAATAAAGCTCCATTCGCCAGGGCGGTAATAGACGTTGTGGAACAGGTAATAGCCGACTTCTCCTGCCTCAAGTGCCCCGTCATGACTGTTGTGCTGGATAAAGTCCTGCTTGCGCAGGGTCTCTTCCTGTTGCGCATGCTGGATCTGGGACTGGATATGACGGATATTTTGCCAGCCGTTTAACAAGCTAAAACTAACCAGTACCAGGCTGAGCAAAAGCAATAGGGTCAGGCTGCGTTGCTTGAGCAGCAGAGTGAATTCATGTTTCATAGTCGGTGCGAAACCCTAACAAGCAAGGAGCCAGGCAATAACAGCCAGCCAATCAACACCAGAAAGGCAGCTGTCAGACTGGCGTGGCTGACTACCATCGGTGGCAGATTCACCGGGGGACGGGGCGCGTTCTTCCAAAAATCGGCAGAAACACGCGTGTTCTTATCGTCATGCTGGTCCACTTTGTAAGTGTGGATCTGGTTCAGATATTGGATTAATTGATACCGCCGGGCTTCCGACTGCCGGATAAACGCCTGGTGGTGCGGCAGGTCATTGCCGCTAGCCGCCATCTGTATATATTGCAGCGCCAATGCCGGTGTCAGCCATAACCAGTGCCGGATACTTTCATTCTGTTTTGCCAGCTGTGCGTCATGCAATGACTGTTGTTCGCGGTAGACGGCCGTGGTCAGGCGCTCGCCTTCCTGCATCAGCAGTCCCTGGTAGTTTACTGGCAGGTCTTCGATCCGGCTTACCTGGTATTTGTTGAGTATGCTCTGTTTAAAGGCCTGAAAATGCGGATCGTCAGGGTTATGGCTGTCACCTATGCTTTGCAGCTTGCTTTCTGCATGGTATTCAGCCTCTGCGCGAGGCTGTGTTGGATAGGCGATCTGGGCCAGATTCGCCAGCCCGCGCGGAAAAATGATGCAGACACAGACCCAGCACAGCAATAACGTCAGCAAGGCACTATGCAGTTGCCGGCTGTACCAGGACACGGTGACGACCAGCAGGCACCAGCCGGCAATGTAAAGCGCTTGGGCCAGCAACATGAGCGCCAGCCTGGCCAATAACTGATCGCTCTGCCAGCTCCATGCCAGCGTCAACAGTGCTTGCAGGCACAAAAGGAGCAGCAATGGTAAAAACAATGCCAGCCATTTTCCGGCGGCAATCACCCAGCCAGGGGTGCCATTGCCGCGCATGAAAGCCAGGATGCCGGTGATTTTATCGGCAGTGACGGTGGCATAGGCAATCATGATCAAAAACAGTGGCATCCACCATTGCACGATCATGGCTGGTGTAATTAATGAAAAGCGGCCCAGCGTAGTGGCTTCAGTCGCCGGGTTGAAGTTGGCACTGTTCAGACGATGTGCTTCCAGATACACCAGATGGCCAGACTGGTCGAGGATGCCGGGCTCGATCACACTGAGCGGATGGACCGGCTTGGCGACGAAATCGCCAAAATGCGAGACCCGGTGCGGATGACGGTCGGGTTGCGATTGCCAGTCATGCTGGCTGCGCGCTGTCACCTTAGCTACCGTCTGTGCATGATCTTGCCAGTGGTGATGGGCGGCAAGGGCGGCAATGCCCCATAATGTCACCAGCACTATCATTAACAATGCCGGAACCCGCGCATGCCATAACCTGCGCCATTCATTGCAGGCGATTTTCCAGATCAATGCGCTCATGCCTGCCCCTGATACAGTTTTTTCAGGCTATCCAGTGTCAGTGCTGACTGGTCCAGCATTACCGGTTGCAACTGCCCATTGGTCAGCATCAGCAAGCGGTCAGAAAAACCAATGGCGGACAACACATCATGCGTGACCACCAGCACGCCCATGCCACTTTCTTTGCATTGCACAATCAGCTGGTTTAAGTCTTCGGTAGCCTGTGGATCCAGCCCTGAATTAGGCTCATCAAGCAATAGCAGCGTGGCCCGTTTGGCAAGTGCAAACGCCAGCATCACCTTTTGCTTCATGCCTTTGGAGTATTCGCTGCAAGGCCGGTGCCAAGCTGTTTCCGGCAGGCCGGCCATGGTCAGGCAGCTGTTAATATCCTTTTCTTCACCTATGTTGGCCAGGCTTAAAAAGTAACGGATATTTGCTATCGCAGAGAGATGTCCATACACGGCAGGTTGCTCCGGCACATAGGCAAGGTGCGATAGCGCCCGCTGGCGGTCCTGCGCGATATCAATACCGGCAATCAGGATATTGCCTGTTTGTTCGGCCGTGTCATGTAAGCCTAAAATACTTTTCAGCAGCGTTGATTTACCGGCGCCATTGCTGCCCAGCACAGAGACGACTTCACCTGCCTGTAAGTTGAGCTCAAGCTGATTTAGAATTTTCCGCTTGGAAAACCCCAGGCTGAGCTGTTGAATCGATAGCAATGCAGTCATAAAAAATCCACCGTTGCTGTGAGCATAAAGTTACGGCCAGTACCTGGAGCGAAGTTAAGCTGGTTGGTCGCACCTGTGGATGAAAAGTCATACACATACTCATAGTAGCGATCAAAAATATTATTGGCTAACAAGCTGACGCGTCCCCAGCTGGTTTTATAGTCAATATTGGCATTGGTCAGCGTATAGCCGCCGTATTTTCCGCCCTGGTTACTCTCATTGACGTAGTAGTCGCCTTGGCTATCCACGTGAACACGTGCAATCCAGTTTGCATTGGGCGCATATTGCAAGCCCAGCGAGGCGGTGTAAGAGGGGATGCTGCGGACCGAGTTATCCTTGAATTGCGGATGTAATGCATCCGGTTTCACGATAATGGCCTCTACCCGTGACACATTGCCCCAAAAGTGCCATTGCTCGTCTAACGCATAGTCAAAACTGGCATCTATCCCTTGCCTGCGGGTGGTACCTATGAGTTGGTTAATGTTGTCAATATTAATAAATTCGTTTTCGGCTTTTTGTTGCCAATAAGAAAGACGCGTATTCAAATCAGGATGCCACTGGCTCTTGATTCCTAATTCCCAGCCATCGTTGATCGCAACCTTTACGTTGGTCGGGCCATTGGTACTATAAAGATTAAGGTTAACGCCAGTGGGTGTTTGAAAACTGCGCCCGGCATTTACAAATAAAGTTTGCTGCGCATTCAGGTTGGCAAACAAGTTGAATTTGGGTTGTACGATGGTCTGGTTATCCAGCATGCGTGTCCTGAGCGTATTCCCATTAATCACAAACTGGTTTCTAGGGTCGCTGTTCAAATAATCCACCCGATAGGCCAGGTTCCAGCGTAGCCAGTCCAGCGGCGTGTTTTCAAATTTGGCGTAAATGCCTTGTGCGGTGAAGTCGTATTGGGCATTGCGCCGGATAGTGGTCAACCGTTGACGGAATTCATCGACATGCTGGCGTTCAATATCGTAGCCGGTTTCAAAAGCCCAGCTGGGATTGATTCTCCAGTTTAACTTGCTCACAAAGCCAATCGAGGTTTCGTCTTCCAAGCGATGTTCCAGGCCTGGCGATCCAAAAAAACGTACATTGCGTTCACGATCAAAATTCTGCCAATAGGCTTTCAGACTTAAATCCAGATCGTTATTAAAAAAGTAATCGTAATGCAGGCTCAAATGCTTGAATTCTTTTTCACCGCTATCGTTGAGTGCATTGGGGGCTACGCCTCTGCGATCATCCCGCGCCTGTTGTTTGGACATAAAACCCGGTGCTTCAGGCGAATTGTATTTGCCATACTTGGCGCTCAATGCCAGGCTGGACTGCTCAAAATCTAGCTGCCAACGGCCGGACAAGGCAATTTTTTCATTTTCGGTATGGGCACGGAAGCCATTGCCTTTACGGTAGCCGATTGCATAGTTTTGGGTGAAATCACCTTGTTTTTCACCATAGTAGCCTTGCATTTCGCGCGTTTGAAAGCTGCCATAACCAAATTGCAATTGCTTGCCGACGTCTTTACGAGTTTCTACCTTGTAGTTGCCTGCGGTGGCAAAAAGGCCGGTCGAAGCGTCGCTGGTGCCTTTAAATACTTGGGCACTCTGAATGTTGGTGGGGAACAGATAATCCAGCTCACTGAGACCTGAGAACAAGTTAGACGGAATGCCATCTACCAGCACTTTGGCATTGGGCGTTTCGCCATCGCCACTAAAACCGCGGATAGACACTTCGGTATTGACAATGCCCTGACTAAAGCGAGACAGCACCACGCCTGGTGTTTTGCTAAACAATTCCAGGGTATCGGTGACGTGTTCGTACTCGAGTTCTTGACGCGTAATGACATCTACCGAGCCAGCCAGGCCTTTATCAGTGGCTGAGACTTGCTCTTTTTTGCCAAGCACCACGACGCTATCCAGCTCGACACTGGTGACCGGTGCTTCATTTTTCTTGGCTTTACTGCTTTGTTTGGAGGGGTCCAGTTCTACCGAGTCTTCAGCATAAACCGTTACCGCCGGGAACAACATGACTGCCAGCAGGCTGGCAATCGTTTTTGGGTACATCATGATTTATCTTCCCTATAAGTCTGCGTATTCATCAATCTGGTTCAGTGTGTTCTCTTTGTGCCTCATCTCACCCGGTGGCTGAAGCAATATGTTTTATTTTTATTGGGTTAAAGCTGTTAAATAAGAATGATTGTAAAGTGATCTATGCGACTTCTCCTTAAAAAACAATGTCTGGTGTAGAAAAAAAACACAGCAGCCTCGTTGTGGGCGCTTGTTGTGATGGACTGTCACTTTTTTGATCATTCAATCGGGGGATGGACCGCCGATTAACCGATGATCAGAGGTCCTTGGTCCATCACATGATTAGCGGTGCAGCAGATTAAAAGTATTTATTCAGACCAATAAACACCCCTCTGCGTGGCCCAAATTGTGGCGCATCAATGCCAATGCCCGAGCCATCCCGTAATTCATACTTTTTATCAAACAGGTTGATGATGGCCAGCCTGGTTTCCAGCTTGCCGAGGGTGCCTGCGTTGATCATGGTGCTGGCCCCCAGATTGACCTGCGTGTAGGCGGGCATGTGTTCGGTATTGGCGAAGCCACGGCGCAGGCCGCTGCCAAAGAACGCATCGGCGCTGAGTTGATAGCCTTGCCATAAATAACCGACGCCGGCGGATGCGGTGTAGCGCTGGTCATGGTCGGTATGCACCCAATGATTGGCGGTATAGTCCAGCTCATCTTGCTCAAAGTTATATTGTGCAGAGACGACTTTCTTGGCCAGGCTCATGGAGCGTGAGAGGTTGGCATAAGCTGAGAAGGCTTCGTCTTTATAGCTCGCGGTCAATTCAAAGCCATAAATTCTGCCTTTGTCATAGTTAAAAGGCGTGTAGACCAAGGCTTCACCAAAGCGACCCTCATCAATCAGGTCTTGTACAATTTTGTAGTAGCTGTCGAAGCCCACGGTGAGTTTGGGCGTTAATTGATGACTGACGCCGACGTCAAAATAATGTGAGCGCTCGGGTTTGACTGCGCCATTGAGGTCACTGGACGCAGCATTGGTGGTATTGCTGAATAAGGCCAGTGTTTTAGTGCCGACCAACTCCGTCGGAGGCGGTGTAAAGTATCTTGAGTAGGCCGCATGGAAGGTGGTTTCAGGCGTGGCATTCCATACCAGGCCCAGGCGTGGGCTGAGTTGGCCGCCGCTGACATAGGCATTCATTTTGTCAGCTCGCACGCCATAGTTCATCACCAGGCTGTTGTTGATTTTCCATTCGTCCTGCAAGTAAAGCGCCAGTAAGGTGTTGCCGTTTTTGTGATTGTTATCAACAATGGTGGCCTGGGTGTTGGTCGTCGTGCCGCCCGAGGTCAGGAACACATTGGCGGTATTGTTACTGGTGATATCTTCGGTGCTGGTAAACATCCCCATGCGGATGGTGTGGCTATCTCCCCAGTGATAGCTGCCATCGGCTTGCAAGCCATTGCTCATGCTGTCTCTAAACACGCGCGAGGCCACGCCATTAAAGGCCAAGCCCCCCGTGATATCCGGCGTATAAGTGGTGCTGGTATAGCGTGTGAACAGCGAAACCTGGTAATCGAAATCAGCGCCAATGGAGCTCTGCACGGCCAGTATGCCGTACTGGTTACGTTCGTTCTGGTGATCTCTCAGGCTGGAGGAATTATAGCCAGACAAACCTAAGGCCGAGAGATAGTCGCTGTTGGCCGCCTGCGCCGGGTTATTAGGGATTTGAAAATTGCCATAGTAAGAGCCCAGCATCGCCACAATTTGCGTTTCCGGATTCAGCAAGTACGACATGTAGGCGAAGCCTTTGGTTTGCTGGGTATTATCATGAATCGGGTTGTAGCTATCGGTGGTATTTTCGATGCCGCGATTATTGGAGAGATAAGAACCCGTGACATAGTAACTGAAGTCACCCGTGGAATTGTGCATTTGAATACTGGGGTTGACGGTGTCGCTGGTGCCACCATAAAAACCAACATTACCGCCTGGTTTAAAATTTTTCTTGGTCTCAATCTCAATTACCCCGGCCGATCTGTAGCCATACTGCGCAGGCAAAGCGCCGGTGAGCAGATTGATTTTATCGGCAAAGCGCGTATCCAGAATCTGACCAAAACCATTGATACCCTCCGGCAGAATGACGCCGTTAATCCTGTATTGGATATTACCGTGATCGCCGCGGATATGCAGTTGCCCATAAGAGTCATTAGCGACGCCAGGGGCGCGTAACAAAATCTGGTTAAAGCTGTTGTTTTCACCGCCTGGAATGTTGCTGATATCTTTCTGGTCAAAGCGGTATACGCTGCCGCCCGTGGCGGGTGACAGGCTATTACGGATTTTGCTGAACCGTTCTGCAGTCACTTGCACGCTATCGAGCTCGAGTGCGCTTTCATCCACCGGTTCTGCCAGTACTGAGATTGCAGGGTAGCTGGCAAACAGGCCGCCCACCGCTACAGAAATGATGCGTTTGATCTTCATAAAGTTGTCCTCTTGGCCTCACGCTGAGGCCTTTTTCGTCTGGTTGTGTTGGGGTTATCAGGGCTCAAACGAAAAGAGGTGGTGCGCGCGCAGCGTAGCGGCGATAGGACGGTTTGGTATGTAAAACGGTATGGCTGGTTTGGGCTGATGTGACGAGGTCTGGTGCATGTAGCAGTAGCAGACGCCCTGGCAGTAGCGTGTCAGGGAGATTGTCCAGGCACAGGCATTCTTCACACAGATTGTCCTGGCTGGTTTTATCATGCTTGAGGGTGTGATTAATCTCTTCAGACAGGTGAGAGATGGCGTGCGCAATCGCATGCTGCTGCGCAAATACAAAAAACAGCAAGACTGCCAGCAGGGCGCCTAGCAGCCATTGATTGAGTCGGGTCCGTATGTAGTGATTTAGCATGCAGTCTGGCGATTAAAAAACCTGCGATGAGCGCGTCCGCTATCTAGCCATGTTCTGATGACACACTCATGAATCGGGCAAGTTATTTTCATCACAGCGCGTTAATCCCTGATGGCATCCAGCGCGAGTACGACGCGTGTCTGCCCCTCTGACACCACAGGCGAACGATGAATGGCGCCGCCTACGGTGTTCCCTTGCCACTGACTACCTTTGAGCAATACGATATCAAAGGCGTCTGCCTGTCTGATGCCACGCGCATCGAGTACCACGCCTGCACGCTGTTGGTTGTTGAGTCCAGGCGGGTTTAAGTGACTGCGGTGCTTTAAATAACTGCGGTCGGCAAATGCTTCCTCCAGCCATTCGGTGCCTGGCCCCATGTAGGTACACAGCAGCCGAATTCCGGTATGGTCAACATGAAATTGCGGGCACATGGCTTTTTGCAATACTTCCAGTCGCAGGCCCACGGTCTGGCAATCCAGCAGCTCGGCAAACACCGTCACCAATTGTGCCAGCTCTTGAATAAACGCTTCGCGGCCCGGCTGTGCAGGCAACGGCAAAGCACGCAACTGTGGCGCAAGTGCGGGCTGCAATGAAATCACGTTGCGCAGTCCAGGCGCCAAGCTGCGCGCTGCCAGCTGCAGGTAGTCGCTGATTGCAGTTTGCGCCTCCCGGCGTACAAGACAGACTTGCTGCTCGGGCTCAAAGATCGGCAGCATTTGCAGTGGGTTAAAGGTCAAGGGCTCCATTGCTGGTGTCAGCGCAGGCGCAAGTGAAGCAGTTTGAGGGGAGCTGGCAACCGACAACATGCTAGACACTTTCCAATATCTGCATATCGTTGTTGGTTTCAACGGTTTCTTCTACCGCCCAGCGGGGGAATGGGTCCTCAAACTTGCGCCAGGTCTCCATGCCCAATGCCAGCTCGCTTTCTGTCAGCAGGCAGGCATCAAATTTTGCCGTTAGCGCCGCTTTATCCATCTCCATGCCGATGATGACCAGTTCCTGCTGGCGATCGCCGTATGGCGCTTGCATGCGTGAACGGATATGTTGCAGGCTGTCTGCATCCTGCGGCCAATACTTGGCCGGCGTCGCCGCCCACCAGATGCCCGCCAGCTCGGTGCGCGTGACCGCACCCGCTTGCGACCACATGGCACAAAACTCGGGACGCGAGGCGATCCAGTAGCGGCCTTTGGAGCGGATCACGCCTGGCCATTCGCTATTGAGCCATTGCCACAAGCGTTGTGGATGAAACGGCGTGCGTGAACGGTAAACAAAGCTAGAAATACCGTATTCCTCGGTTTCTGGCACATGTTCGCCACGCAGCTCCTGCAGCCAGCCAGGCGCTTCTGCAGCCTGGTCAAAGTCGAACAGGCCAGTATGCATGATGCGGTCTAACGGCACCTTGCCAAAGCTGCTGTGCAGGATGTGTGCACGCGGGTTCAGCGTTTTGAGGATGCCTTCCAGCCGGGCGATTTCCTCCAGCGTCATCAGGTCAGTTTTATTCAACACCAGCACATCGCAAAATTCAATCTGGTCGACCAGCAGGTCAACCACGGTACGTTCATCGTCCTCGCCCAGGGATTCTCCTCTGTCGGTCAGGCTTTCCTGTGAGCTGTAGTCCTTGAGGAAATTGTAGCCATCCACCACCGTGACCATGGTATCGAGTTGTGCCACGTCAGCTAGTGACACACCTTCCTCATCGGCAAACGTGAAGGTTTCGGCAATCGGTAAAGGCTCCGAGATACCGGTGGTTTCAATCAGCAGGTAATCAAAGCGGTTTTCTTTGGCCAGGCGGGTGATCTCGACCAGCAAGTCTTCTCGCAAAGTGCAGCAGATGCAGCCATTGCTCATTTCCACCAGTTTTTCTTCCTGACGTGATAGCTCGGCCCCGCCGTCACGTACCAGCTGGGCATCGATATTGACTTCAGACATGTCGTTGACGATGACGGCAACCCGCTTGCCTTCGCGGTTATTGAGTACATGATTCAACAGCGTGGTTTTCCCCGCGCCCAAAAAGCCGGAGAGTACGGTGACAGGGAGTTTTTTGAGGTGAGACGCGCTTAAACCAGACATAAATTGAGTCCTTGCATGAAAAATTCTTTAGGGAGGTCGGTACCGATGAATACCAGCGTAGACACTTTGCGCTCATCAGGCTGCCATTGCGTGGTATGGTCACCACTCATGAGCATGTGTACGCCTTGAAAAACAATGCGTTGTGGATCGTTGTAGGCATGCACAATGCCTTTGTAACGCAGTAGCTGCGGGCCGTAATCATGGATGATGGTTTCGAGAAAGATTTCCAGTTTTTGCAGGTCAAACTGCCGCTCGCTACTAAACACAAACGAGGTGACGTCGTCGTCATGCGCATGACTCACATCACGCAAAAAGTCTGGTTCGATTTCCAGGATGGCATCCAGTGAAAAACCATCAATATCCAGAATCTGCCTGAGGTCGGTTTGGCCAAAGTGCACGCTGTGAATGGTGGCCCGGGAGTTGATGTTATGCAGCCTTGCCGAGAGCGCGCTCACTGCTTCTGGCGTGACCAGATCCGTTTTTGACAGCAGAATACGGTCAGCAAACCCGACCTGCTCTTGCGCTTCATGGTGCGCATCCAGTTGCTGCATGGCATGCACCGCATCCACCACCGTGATAATCGCATCCAGGTGATAGCTGGCATAGACGTCATCTTCGACAAAAAAAGTTTGTGCAACAGGCGCCGGGTCGGCCAGGCCCGTGGTTTCGATCATCACGCGGTCAAAGCTAATTTCCTGCGCGGCACGTTTTTGCGCCAGATCACCGAGAATACGCACCAGGTCGCCACGCACGGTGCAGCAAATGCAGCCGTTGTTCATTTCCACGATTTGCTCGTCCCCATGAAGCAGCAGCTCACCATCGATACCGGCCTCGCCAAATTCATTTTCAATCACGGCTATGCGCTGGCCGTGTTGCTCCTGCAGTATGCGGTTGAGCAGGGTGGTTTTACCCGCGCCGAGAAAGCCAGTTAAAATCGTCACCGGGATTTTTGCGTTGCCTGCTGTCATGTGCTGCTCCAAACATCGACAATCTGTTGCTGGATAAAGGGTGAAAGCCAAGCCACGCCAAGGCCACAAGCAATCAACAGGCATTGCACTAGTAAATCCTGCGGGCGATATTGCGTTTGCAGCGTTGGCACTAAGTCTGCCAGGGCGATGTAGATAAAACTGGCGGCGGCCAGTAACAAGGCGTACGGAATCAGCGGCGCAATATGCGTAAAACTCAACCAGCCGACCAAGCCGCCCACAATCATGGCCGAGCCCGAGAGCATATTTAGCAGGAGCGCACGGGGTTTACTCAAGCCAGCATTAATCAACACCATAAAGTCTGAAATCTCTTGCGGGATTTCATGCGCGACAATCGCAAACGCCGTCACCCAGCCCAACTTGATATCTGTCAGAAAACTGGCTGCCAGCAAGATGCCATCGACAAAATTATGGATACCGTCGCCCAGCAAAATAATGGCCACCTGGCCGCCAGACTGCTTTTCTACAGGATGAGTAGCAACAGGTGCAGCGTCCGCATGATGGAAATGCCGCCACAATGCCAGCTTCTCCAGAATGAAAAATAGCAACATGCCTGCAACTAGCATCCAGCCCGCGTTGGTGAGGTTAATGCCTTGATTCAAGGCTTCCGGTAATAAATCCGTGAAAGCAAACCCGAGCAGTACACCCACGGCAAATGCCACCATGCGCCGCGCATGATTGGCGAACAGGGTATTTGATAACCAGCCGGCGATCAGTACCGAAACCACACCACCTACGGTACAGGCCAGCATTAAACTGGGGAATAACATGCTTGAACTTTAAAATGCAATTTTGTTGCATTTTAAAGGGTGGGGGATTTAATTGCAACAATGTTGCAATTTTGTGTGTAAAAAAAGCAGGCATCCCATTCATAGGCGCCTGCTACTTACGCAATACGTATTTTTACGATCTCATCATCGTTAGATGCGCATGCAACATCGCCAGCCTGATATTGCATGCATTATCGTCATCAAGCGTGCGTCCGTCGTCTCAAGGGATCGTAAAAGGGGGTAGGGGCCACATATGCTGACACTCTTTGATGGCTGCACACCACTTCTACTGCCGTTCCAATCGCTGTGTATTCTGGCTTTAAATGCACCATGGCTAAAGACTGCATTAAATAATTGCTAAAGGAGGCGCTGGTGACGACACCGATCTCTATCCCATCTTTGACTATTTTTGCGCCAGCCTCAACACTCGTTGGTGATTTGCAGATTAAACCAGCTTGTTTTACCCGCTCTTTGCCTTTAGACGCCAATACAGCCGCTTTGCCGATGTAGTCTCCCTTTTTATCCCGGTCCACGCCCCAGCCCATATTGATTTCCCATGGTGTGGTATCACCTTCAGGCATTTCAAATGGAAAAAACAAGAGCGCTGCTTCAATGCGCGTTAACTCTAGCGAGTTCCAGGAGGCTGGGATCGCGCCCAAAGGCTTGCCAACCTCTAAAATCTTATCCCATATTTCAATGGCATCTTGCCCTTTACAATAGACTTCGTATCCACGCTCTCCTGAATAACCACCGCGGGCAATGACAACATTTTTACCAAATAGGCTGGTGGGCTTGTGCTGAAAATAATCCAAGCTTGCCAGGTCAAAGTCGATGACATGCGGCGCTAATATCGCTAAGGATTGAGGGCCTTGTAAAGATAAAATATGCGCATCAAGATCGGGCGCGATGGTCACGTCTTTGCCAGCCGCAAGCATTTTTAAGTTTTCCGGTGTTTTGCCTGAGCCGTGGGAGAGTCGAAAGCTGTTTGTATTGTCTCTGATAATCATGATGTCATCACAAATTGCACCGGATTCATCCGTTTCTGCAGCCAGGACACTGTGGCCGGGTTCGAGTTTGGTGATGTCCTTAGCCACCAGCCTATCAAGGACCTTTTCTGCATCTGGGCCATCCACATTGATGATGTTTAAGCCAGACACGTCGTATAAGCCGGCACGACTCCTCACCGCGACCACTTCATCATGGACATCCGTGTGATAGCTCCAAGGAATAGGCATATCATTCCATGTGTCGCCATCTAAATTTGACCCTAATTCCCGGTGTCGAATATTGAGTATTGAGTTTCTAGACATGATGACTTTTCTCCCATTAAATTGATGATTCCGAATACTATAAAATTAAAGATTTGTTCAACACTCTCTTTAGGATGTACTACTTAAGAAGTAAAGTTGTCTTCAAGTGACACCTTCAAAAAGTTGAGCTCACCAGAGCAAGGATTAAAAAAGGGTGAGCAATCAAACTTGCTCACCCTTGGTTAGGCCACGCATTCCAATTTGAACTAAATGCTATGCAGCCAGAAGACAATGAAGACGCCCACCAGCAACGCTATGTAAGGGAGCACGCCAGCGCGGTTCATGACGCCATCCTTCGCATTGTCTAGTTGCATATCTTCTAGCATGGCTGATGGAAATACACCTTTATCCTGGATGAAGTGTCTGTAAATAAAAACCGGCACAATCAAGGTTGCAAAAAACAGTCCGGCATTGAGGGTGCCTGCCCCCCAGACGTCAGCGCCTAATCCCATCAATCCCAGGTTAACAAAACCGAGCAAGCCGCCTAAAAGCAGTAGGATAGTAGGTGCTTTGTATGGGCGGTCCCAGTTCGGTCTGTCCATGCGGTGTATCCAGCCGGAATTCAGATTGAGGAAATTAAAAATGATGTAACCAACATTGGAGGCAGCCAATACAAACACATAGTCTGA
Source organism: Methylophilus sp. DMC18 (assembly GCF_056314005.1). Lineage (NCBI taxonomy): Bacteria > Pseudomonadati > Pseudomonadota > Betaproteobacteria > Nitrosomonadales > Methylophilaceae > Methylophilus > Methylophilus sp. DMC18. The sequence continues at coordinate 668,361 of NZ_JBQUZE010000001.1, forward strand.
CATCAGCAATAACAGCAGGTTGAAACACAAATCTGTCCACATCGCTTTGGTAGGCGCGCCATGCTCATTGACTTGAGACAAGTATTTGGGCAGCCAGCCATCGACAGAGGCTTGATAAAGCGTACGAGAAGAACCGGCCATGGAGGTCATGATCGAGAGCAAAAGCGCCAAAACCAGCATGATTACCAATACTGTCACAATCAGCTTGGAGCCGCCCAACATACTCGACAACACTCCGGCAACGCCCATGCCACTGTAAATGTCTGGTGCCAACATCCCATCGTATACCGCGCCAGTCGTTACGTTACCTGCGGCATCTGTCACCGCTGGCGTCACCAAATGGCCTAAGCCTAAATGCGCCTGAAAAGCGATGGGCACTAGTGTGTACACCGCAATACACAGCAGACCTGAGTAGAAAATGGCCTTAAAAGTATCTGTTTTAGGGTTCTTGAATTCTCGTGTGTAACAGACGGCGGTTTCAAAGGCATACGTTGACCAGGCAGCAATAAACAAGCCAGCCGCCATTAATTTCCAGCCTTCAATATTCCAAATACCATCAATCACATTCCCGGCTGTGTCATAACTTAAAGGCGCCAAGGGAAAGAAATTCGCCATAGGCATGTCGCCGGTGAGGATAGGCACCAAGCCGATGAGCATGAGTGGAATTAAAGCGGTGACACCCAGGATCATGGTTGCTTTGGCAGAACGTAAAATACCACCGTGCTGTATTGAAAACACTGTCAGTAAAACAGCAGCCCCGAGAATAAACGTTGCGTTAATTCTTAAGCTTAAGCCAGCTTTAATGCTACTCAAATCCATGAGAGTAATTTGCCAGGTGTTGATGGCGGCATCTGGGGAAAATAAGGCACTTAAAATGTAGCCTGCAGCCAATCCAGAACCGATAGCCAATACTGGAGACCATGCGAACCAGTTACACCACACTGACACTGGCGCGATAAACTTGCTATATCTTACCCATGCAACCGCGCCATATACCGAAGCACCGCCAGACTTATGTGGAAACAAGCCTGCAATTTCTGCATACGTAAATGCTTGAATAAAACCAAATGTGATAGAAATAGCCCATACCAACCAAGCTGGTTTGCCTACCGTTGCCGAAATGGCGCCCATAGAAAACAATACAAGCGCTGGCACGCCACTAGCAACCCAAAAGGCACCTTGCCAACCAATCTTGCGATGCAGCGTGTGTTTGCTTTCAGCACCACCTGCGAAGCCGGCTTGAGATATATCAATCGAAGAATTTATACTCACCTTATTTTCCCTTCCCTAAAAGCCTTCTTTTTTTCACCTATCTACTGATTTCAAGAAAGGCTAATAAGAAGATCAACGTTCAATGACAATCAGATATCAACTGCACATGGGATTAAGTCAATACATCCACAATGGAATCTATTTTGATGATTTGCAGCTGTTTACTAAATTCTCACTACGGATTACTCCTTAAGGGGTAGCTGGTGAAGATTTCAAAGGAGCGTTGGAAGGGGAGCGTTAGAACGTGTTGATAGGTGCGTATGCGTAACTTTGCGCCTACGCACGATGTGAAAGACCTTTTTGCCGAGCGTTAAAAAGGCACGAGGTCTGCGCTAGTAGACCTTATTTTTGATTGTGTGCCCAGACTGCGGCTTCTAAGCGGCTACTTAGTTTAAGTTTGCTCAGTAAATGTTTGATATGCACTTTCACGGTGGTGTCGCTAATGCCAAGTTTGCGGGCAATGGTTTTGTTATTGAGCCCGTCACTGAGACATTGCAATATTTCTCTTTCACGCTCAGTGAGCGAAGCCTGCTCATCTTTACGTTGAGGTTTCGGCTCTAACAGGGCTGTTCTAAGCACTTCAGTGAGTGTGTCTTGAATAATCGTCATGCCATTAGCGACTTTTTTTAAGTTGGCACAGAGGTCTTCTGGCTCCATGTCTTTTAACAAGTAGCCATCAGCACCTGCGCGCAAGGCCTCTAATAAATCGTCTTCAGCATCTGACACCGTCAGCACCACATATTTGGCAGTGAGATCTAACGCTTTAAATTGGCGTAAGGTCTCTATGCCATTCATTCCTTTCATGTTGAGGTCTATCAACACAATGTCTGGTTTAAAGCCAATGGCAGTATCCAAACCCTCTTGCCCTGAGGCGGCTTCACCGATCACTTTGAATGCAGGGTCTGCATCTATGATTTGCCCAACCCCTTTGCGGAAGAGGGCATGATCATCGATCAAGAACACTTTGTATTGGGTCTGCATCATTTTTAAATGTCTTTCTATGATTGAGGCAACTGTGGCGTGAAAATCAAGCGCACTCGCGTGCCCCCTTGTTTGCGTCTGAGAACCGCAACATTTCCCCCCAGGCTTTCTGCCCGCTCTTGCATAATGCTCTGTCCATAATGGCCAGACGCTTCAGTGGCGGTGTAGCCAATACCATCATCATCAACGATGACAATGATGGTTCCACTGCTTTGAAAATTAAGTGAGATTTCCACTCTACTTGCGTTTGCATGGCGCACTACGTTGGAGAGTGCCTCACGCAATACATGTAAAATATGAAACTCTTCATTGACAGTCAAGCGACAGTTTATCAGACGATTATCCAGAGAAATGGATAGGTTGGAGCGTTGGCTAAACTCATCAATGGCAGTTTGAATTGCCGAGTTTAATCCCCGCACATCCATATGTACGCGGAAGGTTGCCAATAACTCGCGTAGCTCACGATAAGCCGTATTCAAGCCATCGCGCAATTCGTTGACAATGCCGCGAAATTCATTTGTCTCTAATTGGTTGTTGCTTGCACTTTGCAGCCGCGAAATTTGAATTTTCATGAACGACAATGATTGCGCCAAAGAGTCGTGCAATTCACGGGCAATGGCCGCACGCTCTTCTAACAATGCCAGACGCCGACCCTCTTGCTCCCGTCCTTGGAAACCCATCACCATAGAAAGTAAATGGGCCGTCAGTTCGATCAACTGCGTTTCTGTTTCATCAAACACATGCTCAAGTTCCGCCTCGACTTGTAACACGCCCAATGCCCCCGTGGGGGTGACGAAGCCGACTGCAATACATTGAAAGCCATTACCATGTGGCGAATTGTCATTGGTACAGAATCTCACCAGATTGGTTGTGGTGAGGTCTTCTAAAATGGCGTCACTGAGTTTTTCTGGTTTGTGATTGGAAAATAAAACGCGCTCTGTTGAAATGCCCAAGTCATTTTCGGTAAAAATGAGAGAGACATTTAAAATGTTTAAGGCCTTTTCCAGCGAGAATAAACTTTTGCGTAAGACTGTTTCGCTTAATAAAGTGTTGTTGATAGATTCTACAAATTCATGCAGAAAGTCTTGTGATCTAATTAATCGACGCAGGCGTTCACTGCTATTTTGATTGAACCATTCGTTTTCTGCTTTAAACCCTTCTAGTCTTGCCGAGGTTTCGTAAACCAGGCGTTCAATTTTGACAAACTCATCTTCATCCTGCTCGCGCTGTTCATTTTGCGCGTCTTGGCCAGCAAAGCTGACTAGTGTATCCAGGCGATGAACCAGGAGCTTTCTCGCTCTAAACGCGATGGTGATCAAGCAACTGATGGCTAAATAAATGCTCAGCAGCTGCAGCAGTGAAATCACTGATTGCTTTGCCTCGACCTCTTGCAACAATAGCGCGACCAATTGCTCATAGCTTGAGATTAAGGTCTGAACCGTAAGTCGTTGCGATGTGATGGACGCTTGTTGAAAGTGGCTGTCACTGATTTTTTCTCTTGCTTCTCTGAGTTTCTGCAACAGTTGGTTGACTTGCGTGGCATCATGACTGTTAATCTGTGCCACCTTTTTGCCTAGGTCAAAGCGTAAATGGGGATCGGCCTTAAGGATTGCTTCGGTCAATTGCTCGGGCGCTTCTCCGATGGCGGTGTCTGAAAAATGTTGCCAGAAAATCTGCTCTTTGGTGATGTGTTGAATGACGTTTTGATTATTCGCAGTGTAGTCGAGCAAAAAAAGAGAGCCAGCCTGCATGAGTATCAAGCTGGAAGTAATACAAAAAATTAATATGATAAGCTTTGCATACAATGTGTGTATTGTCAGATCTTTGATGCTTTTGATCAGGCTTGCAAATTTAATGCTCAAGGATGACTCCGGAATTGAAATTTCCCGCGAAAGGCGCTTAGATGAGTTTGTTTGTTTTTAGCACACTAATATTGAGTGTCATTTTTTTTATCGTCTTTAACGCATGGTGGGTGTCTGGCGCCTCATTTAACACGCATTTATCTGCATTGATGATCGCTGCAACCACTGCATTGACTTCCTTGTTGTTGATTGCAATCTACCCCATCTTTCGTAAACATTATACGCGTCATCCCAAGCCATCGATGGATCATAGCGTGACTTGGGCCAACGATGTGTCTAGCAATCTTTCTACGCCTGCCGCAGTCATTGATGGCTACATTGTTAAGTTTGCGAACAAAGCATTTCTGATGGAAATTGGCATGTTAAGCATGCAGGAGCAAGTGGTCGGGATGCCGTTGACCAATATTATTCATCCTGGCGACCATCAGCTGCTGGCTTCTCTATTTGCAAAGACAACGGCGACACAAGATAAAAAGAATCACTTACGCATTCGTATGCTCTGCCTGGATGGCAGCATTTTACCGACACACGTCTCCGTTTCACCCATACAAGAAGACAGTCGATCTGTGGTCAATTTACTCCAATTCTCTTCAAGCCTTTCACAAAAGATGGTGGAATCCAGTGAGTTTGAAAACGCAATACATGAGCAACTCATCAATCACATAGAACAAATTGTGTTTTATCTTAAAGTGAATCAAGAAATCATATACTTAAACCATTCTTGGGAATCAATGTTAGGTTACAAAGTACAAGAATGTCTCAATAAAACCTTACTTACTTTTGTGCATCCAGAAGATAAACCGTTGGCTGAGGCGAGAATTACTTCTCTGATTCAAGGAAAGCGCAATAAAACCGTTGTCGAGTTTCGTCTGATTGCCAGAAATGGCGATTCTCATTGGGTGGAGTTGCGTGCGAAAAACACCACCGCATACAAAGGCGAACGATCCAGCATCATCGGCACCCTGACCGATATCAGCCAAATGAAGCTCACGGAGTCTACCAAAAGAAGCCATCGGCATCTGCTTAATGCGCTCATCAACAATACGCCTGGCATGATTTATCGTTGTAAAAATGATAAAAACTGGAGCTTTGAATTTGTCAGTGAAGGCGCGGTTGACATTACGGGTTACGAGCCGTATGAAATGATAGGCAACCCCAACTTTTCCTATGCCCAGATTATTCATCCTGAGGACCGCAATATCGCCTGGGATCATGTGCAAGAGAAAATCAGGCATCAACAAAAATTCCAATTACTTTATCGTATTTATACGCGTTCTGGCGCGGTTAAATGGGTACTAGAGCAGGGTAAAGGGGTATTTTCAAGTGCTGGAGAGTTGTTAGCACTTGAAGGCTTCATTACCGACGTGGCTCAAGAGGATGGGTCGCAGGCCATACAGCGCTTACAAAAGTATTTCATGTGATTTTCAAGATAGAGGGTATCCAGCGTTATGGGTGCGTCCCTAACGCCACTTCTGCGCCATCATCTTTTTTAGACAGCCATTGCACCGTTAAATCTTTAAACTTGGTTAAGCCTTTGTACTCCACCAAATCCGGATGTAATGACTTCAGCACCCGATGAAAGCGTTTTGCCCAGCGTGCGGAAGTGCTTAACTCATTCATATTGATTAAATAGCAGCGGATACTGAACAGTATGGCATTGCTGCGTGGCAATCTGAATAGGCTTTGTAACTCAACACGTAAATGTACCAGCTCGCCCACATTGTCGATGGTGACTTTATTGCGGTCGCCGCCCCACAAGGGATAGTTTTCTGGCGAAGTGTCTAGCCTTGGGTTAATCGTCATGGTCCAATTTAAACGCCGTACGGGTGCACCCAATTGCAAGGCCATGAGGAATTTTAAAGCGCGATCCATCACACCTAGTTTCGTCACTTGCGGGACAGGGCCGTGCCACTCATGCCACGCCATGCCCACATCAAAGGCCAGCGACCAATCTGCTTGGCTGGTGATAAAGCCAGCATCAGCATACAACGTGCCGTTGCGTTGATCCAACAGCACAAAGTCACCTTGCACCTGTCTCCCCATATACTCCATTGGATCCATATCAAATGAGGTGCTATCGCCAAATGTAAACGTGTTTTTAATCCCAAGCGGTTTATTTTCCCAGGTCCACAATAGACCGTCTTTTTTGAGCGAAAATAGCTCAGGATAGTCGTTCGATAAACTTTCCATCGTCAGTTCTAGAAAATCCCATTGCGCCTCCGCCATGTGTGGCAAGGCCTGATATCGTCCCGCATCTAGCGCTAATGTTTTGGCTTTATCCTCGCATTCAGCGACGTAGTGCTCATCAATATCAAAGGCAAATTCAGTCACAGCGCCCACCGGCCCCTTGGTGTGGGGCTCAATATTCACTGAATACATGTAGGTGTCTTCTGCAAACGGAAATGGAAACCGCTTGATGGCCTCGGGTGAGTTTTGGTAAGTATAGTCATCGCGAAAGGTTTCTTTTTTAAAAGCTAAGCTCATAGCGTTTCCTGTTAAAGATTGATTTCTAAGGAGTGGCATTTTGCGCGCGAGACGCAAGGCATAATCTTTTTGCCAGCTGCCTTGTCTGCTTCTGATAAATAGTGATCTTGATGCACCAGCACGCCATCAGCACGGATGACTTCCAGCTCACAGCGGCCACATGCACCGCCACGGCAAGAGTAGGGCGCATCCACCCCTGCCGCTTCAATGGCTTCCAACATGCTCATTTCTTCGGGGACATGAACTTCAATGTTAGATTTTGCCAATTTCACTTTGAATGGTTCACCTGAAGGGGGTGCTAAAAATTGTTCGCTATGGATATGATTTTCTGGCCAACCCAGTGATCGCGCCGTTTCAATTAAAGCCACCACCATCGCATTCGGTCCACACACATAGACGTGGGTGCCCAGGGGTTGTTTGCTTAATAGCGCTTTGAGATCAATGCTGAGCCCTTCGCTCTCGACATACACATGGACTCTTTCAGCGCATTTTTCTTTCAGGGCAGAGGTGAATGCCGCGTGATCCTGAGAGCGATAGGCGTAATGCAATTCGTAATGGGCTTTGGTCCTGATTAAATCTTCAATCTGCGACATGAATGGGGTGATGCCAATGCCACCAGCGACAAGGAGATGTTTACGCGCTCTTTTATCCAACGCGAATAAGTTGTTTGGATACGTGATTTCTAATTGAGAGCCAACGTTGACCTCATGATGGAGGTAAGCCGAGCCACCGCGTGAGTGTTCTTGTAGACGCACGGCAATGTGATAAGTATCAGGCGCCTGCGGAGAGCCCATCAGTGAGTAAGGGTTGCGATGGAGTCGACCATTGATGTTCATCGCAACCACCACATGACTCCCCCCTGAAAATGGAGGCAAACTTGCGCCATCCTCCCTGATAAAAGAGAACTGCTTAATCAGCGGAGTGATTTGCTGAATATTTGAAACAACAACTTTAAATGTACTCAAGGATAAATCTCCTCAATGCTTGGAATCTGCCCTGGGTCTTCAGCGTCCACCATCAGCCCCATATAAGCACCAAGGCGTCTAGAAAAGTGGTCTCTGACAAACAGTTGTTTGCCGCAGCCATCACATTTTGTGATATTGGTATGCGCTTCATAAGAGATGGTCTTGCAATGAACGCAATAGATAGGCCGAGCTAAGGTGCCAACGAGCTCTTTGACGATGTCACTGTCATCAATGCCATACTTGTCAGCCATTTGAGCCACCTGCCAGATAAAGCGCTCAGAGCCTGCCACGTAGATTCGTAAGCCCATGCATGCACTGGATAAATGGGCCTCAAATGCAACGAGAGACTCCTCTGTCGTTTCAAACATCAACAGCGCATCCGGCACGACCTTGCTTAAGGGGATGCTGAGATCCTGTTGCACCACTGGGTTTCTCGCATAGAGTACTTTGGTAGGGTGCTCTGGATGCATTTGCTGGAATAACTTCATTGCCGCCAGGCCCCCAGCGCTGCCTTCAACCAGCACAATATGTGCGTTTGCTTGTTGTTGCCAGACTAAGGTTGAATAGACCGGCTTACTTCGAATCCAATATCCGCGTTCCATGGTATTTTTCCGTTAAATCATGTGCTTAATAAGGGTGCTTCTTGCATAGGATGAAGTGAGCACCCTAAAGCATATATTTTTTAGCTAATATATCCTTTAACTTAAGCCTCTTTCACCGCAGGCAATTCGCTTTTATCGGAGAGATAGGCTTCCAAGGAGTCGTCCAACGCTTCTAACCAAGGTGTGTGATGCGGTGGGGACATGGTGCCCGTCATCAAGGAGCGATAAGAGTGATCACGGAAAGTCATGATGTTTTGCTTTTTATGATACTTCCATTCCAGGAAGGTCTTGTTGACCGCAGGAATATCAAATGACGGATAGTCGGTGGCATCTATCAGTTCCTGAATATAGTCGCCTTGGTAGGTGTACATTTCTTCCGCTGTTTGTAGCGCCAGTTCTTTTTCACGCCACATCATGCTATGCGCTTTCATCTCGGCTTTTGCCGGTAATTCAATACGTCCCAAAATAATGTCTCGCACGTACCAAGCCTGCGCATCAAACATATTGAAGGAATACCACTGATCCTGCATGCCGATATAGAAGAATTTTGGATTGTCTTCCCATGCAACGCCTTTATACAGATTAAGTGGCCAAAGCCGATTGTTGGTTTTTAGGCGTAAATCATCTGCGAGGAATGGAAAGTGATGTAAATAGCCGGTGCACAGAATAATTGCATCCACTTTTCGCGAGCTGCCATCGAGAAAATAAGCAGTATCCGTATCGACTCTGACCAGATTGGGTTTTTCTTCCCAATTTTTTGGCCATTTATAATTCATCGGTGCGGTGCGGTAACAGCTGATGATGCTGCGTGCCCCATATTTGTAACATTGCGAGCCTATATCTTCTGCGGAATAACTACTGCCAACCAATAGAATGTCTTTGTCTTTAAACTCCAGGGCATCCCGGAAATCATGGGCATGCAAGATGCGGCCGCCAAACTTGTCAAAGCCTTCAAAACTTGGGATTTTTGGGGTAGAGAAATGCCCTGTTGCGCAGACCACGTAATCAAATTCCTCTGCGTAAATGGTATCCGTGGTGTGATCTTGCACCGTCACGGTGAACTTCTGAGTCACCTCACTAAAGACGACATTGCGCACAGCCGTATTAAAGCGAATATAATCGCGCACACCTGCTTTCTCTACGCGACCTTTGATGTAATCAAACAATACTTCGCGTGGTGGGTATGAGGCGATCGGCCTGCCAAAATGTTCTTCAAAGGTGTAGTCGGCAAATTCCAGACACTCTTTGGGACCGTTAGACCAAAGATAACGATACATACTGCCATGGACAGGCTCGCCATGTTCATCTGTTCCTGTACGCCAGGTGTAATTCCACAACCCACCCCAGTCGCTTTGCTTTTCAAAGCACACAATTTCTGGAATTTGAGCGCCTTTTGCCTGGGCTGATTGAAAGGCTCTAAGCTGTGCGAGGCCGCTTGGACCCGCGCCGAGTATGGCTATTCGCGTTGACATTAGGATTCTCCATAAATCTGATTGATTAGTTTGCGCCGCGTTTAGAAGCGCGATGTCGCTAAAGTAACCTGCTTCACCAAGATGAAAAATCCTCATCAAGAAGTACTCCAAATTGGGTAAGTGATGGTGAGGTCATCCCGTTGATGAGGCCGTAGCTGGAGATGTGTTGGGTCTGTTTTGATAACCGCGCATAGGCCAAACCTTGTTAATACACCGGAATCGCTGGCGCTTATGCATTGTTGACATGGCTGAGTGAAGCCGAAGCCTAATACCAAAGTGGTACGCCATGAGGGTAATTGAATCTCATGCCGTCAAAGTCAATATTAGTGCATTGGATAACGGCCTATTGGTGAATATCAACCTATTAATAGATATCCATAGGATAGGCAAGCTTTTAACTTGGACACTTCGTAAGACATGGTGAATCGATGCAAGCAATCAAAGAACAGCAGTGGGGGGAGGACTATTATTTTGGCGCTTCCTTCACCAAGCCTATTAGCAAGTACCGTCTGGATGGACAACATGCCATTCAATTATCCCTGAGTGCGGGCGACCGGCTTGAAATTCTAAGTCCAGACCAAGCGCAAAGCACCGAGCTGATTGTATTGGACGCACATGGCACATTGGCACCTGCGTTACTCGACAAGCGTCCGCCAGTCGTCGCGGTAGGTATTCAACAGCAACTTCAGCAGCGTGGTGCGGCCTCCCAAAGGCTGCGTAATCAATTAAAAACTTGGCAGCTGGATGCGTCTTCTTTGCAGCAAGCAATCAAAGTGTCAGGTGCAGAGCATGCCAAATTTACAGTGGCAAATGATTTGACTGTCGTGATTGTCGCGGCTGGTCCAAACATGTCTGTTGAAGCGCACACGCCAGTCACCGAAGTGGACATTACCGTGACTTACGCCAATCTGGCAGAACCACCCTTGCCAGCACCATTGGCGCCAATCAAGCACGAGTTGAGGGTTAGTCGCGCCACGGCACAGACCTATGAAGTCAAAAAAGGCGAATGGATTCAGATTATTGATGTGTCTGGCAAGCAATGCTCGGATTTTATTGCGTTTGATAAACAGGCGTTGGCACAAGGCAGCGTGTTGGGACTGGATGCGACAGCGACCAGAACGGTGATGGGCTTGAGCAATCCTGTACCCGGATTGCACTCACGATACCTTGGTTCGGATCTGAAACCCATGATAGAAGTGGTGCAGGATACCGTGGGTCGGCACGATAGTTTTCTACTGGCTTGTACCCCCAAATATTACGAGGACAGTGGCTATTTCGGCCATGCCAGTTGCACCGACAACTTTAACCAACGATTGGCTCACTATGGCATTGCACCACGGGCTGGCTGGCCAGCGATTAATCTGTTTTTTAACACCTTTATTGACGCCTCGGGCGCCGTGCTGATGGATGAACCGTGGTCACGGGCGGGAGATTATATTTTAATGCGTGCTGAGCGAAACCTTGTCTGCGCCTCTTCCGCTTGTCCTGACGATATAGACCCAGCCAATGGCTGGCATCCGACCGATATTCATGTACGTATTTACGATGCTGCACAAGACTTTCCCCGCGCCATTGCCTATCGCAACACTTCTGAGGAGCTGCCTCGCATGACCAAATCTTCTGGTTTTCACCCCCGAACTTCCGCAATGACCAAAAAGTTTATCGACTATGCAGGCTATTGGGTGGCCACTGAATACGATGGCTGGGGGACGAATGCAGAATATCTCGCCTGTCGTGAGCGCGTGGCACTGCTAGATTTGTCGGTGATACGCAAATTTGAAATCGTCGGCCCTGATGTGGTGGCTTTTTTGCAGTATGTATTAACGCAGAACATCAGCCGCATGGCCATCGGTGAAATTGCGCACTCGGCGATTTGTCTTGAAACCGGCGGCATGATCGATGATGGCACCATATTTCGTATGGGAGAACAGGCTTTTCGCTGGTGTTGTGGTGCGGAATACACCGGTATCTGGATGAGGGAAAAAGCCCAAGAAAAAGGCTTTAAAGTCAGCATCCGCAACGCCAGCGCACAGCTAGACAATCTTGCTGTGCAGGGCCCGAACAGCCGCGAGTTGTTAAGCAAGCTGATTTGGACCCCGGAGAGTCAGCCCTCGGTTGAAAAGCTCAAATGGTTTCACTTTGCGATTGGCCGCCTAGGAGGGGCTGCAGGGGTACCCTTGATGGTTTCCAGAACCGGATACACAGGCGAACTGGGCTATGAAGTCTGGTGTCACCCCGATGATAGCGAAGCATTATGGGATGCTGTGTGGCAAGCGGGTCAGCGCTTTCAGATTGCCCCGATGGGTTTGAATGCGCTTGACATCTTGCGCATTGAAGCCGGCTTGAGCATGGCTGAGCACGAGTTTGACCACAGCACCACTCCATTTGAAGCAGGCACTGGCTTCAGTGTGCCTTTAAATAGCAAACAGGAAAACTTTATCGGCCGTGAAGCCTTGTCGCGGCAAGCGCCCGAGAGCCGACATCGTTTAGTCGGCATGATTCTGCAAGGTGGCGACCCTGCCAGTCATGGCGATCATGTTTATCATGGGCGTTTCCCGGTTGGCATCGTCACCAGCGCTACTTATTCGCCATTGATGGGAAAACAGATTGCCATCGTGCGCGTGGCACCCGATTTTTCCAGCATAGGCACGCGCCTGGAAATAGGTAAGCTGGATGGGCAACAGAAACGTTTGGCGGGAGAGGTCGTGAAGTTGCCTTTTTATGACCCTAAGCGCGAGAAACTACTCGCATGAGGCTGATGAGACATATAGATCCTGTGTCGTACATGGTCTTAATGCCTTTGTGTTGCTGGGGGGCGTTTCTCCGCGCTGAATTGTGATGCATACACTGAGTCAGTGCATCCAGCATGGCAAAGATTTAGAGTGTAAGGGTCTTTGCCAGACCAATCACTAAGGTCATTGTGATGAGCCAACTAGCGCGGCTTGGCGTTTTTTGAGATGAGCTTATGCAACAACCACGGCAAGGGTGTTTTGCTGAGCCACTGACGATGGTCGGCCACCCACGGATATGCCCGGCTAAGCAAGGGCCTTAGTATTCGACTGGACCAGAATTTGCCCATCTTTGTGAAGCCTGTCACGGTGTATGCCGCGGCAAAGACATCGACACCATTGATCCAGCGTCCCATGGCGTCTTGCGCATGAATCCTGTTCATCAGGGCGTCACGCGTGACCGGGCAACTGTCGGGTAACTGCATTGCAGTTTGTGAACAGTCGACCAGTATAAGCTGATTGGCAGCATCGGCTTGCTTCAGCGTCTCCATTTCAGTCCGACACAAGGGACAGGAGGCATCGTAATAAATGGTCAGCGGAAAGGTAATTTGTGAGCGCATGATTTAGTTCTCAAAAGGTTTTTGCTAGATTAAAGCGCTGGTTTTAGGCCTTGAATCCACTCACTTATGAGCATCAAAAATCACGCAAGTTCGCGTGCTCATTGCGTCTACAACACCAGCAGGTTAAGCGTGCGCGACTGCAGCCGCTTTCTGGCAATCCGGACACAATCCCTTCAAGCTAATCTCAATATTTGACACCTGATAAGTATCAAAAATCGCTTGTGGAATATGCGCAGCGAGTTCGTGTATGCATAACACGGTGCCGCAGGACTGGCAGAGCAGGTGGGCGTGACCGTGGTTGTTAAGCATGCCAGGGGACGTGCTGTTCGGCGTTTTAAAGCTGCGTTTAGGGCTGTTTAACTGGTATTTCCAGGCGCGGTCCTCGGTGGAGATTTTGTGGATGAGGGCGTTTTCCTGTAACCAGTCGAGGACGCGATACACCGTGACCCGGTCAATTTCTTTCACGCCTTGTAAGGCGTTAAGGATTTCAGGCTGACTCAAGGCGGTATGCGAGTTGATCAGCGTTGTGAGTACGGCCGTTCGTGCTTGTGTCGGGCGTAACCCGGCTTCTATTATCAATTGTTCAGCGGTAACCATGGCTAAAATTATGAACTACACGACAGCATGGAGCAACCCGCCTTTTGTCTTGCCCAGTCCGGGCGCTTTTGCGCAAAGTGCTCTTTGCCAGGCTGCAGGGTATAAGGGTGGCGTAATACTTCCAGTAATTCCAGCAGTCGACTATTGTCGCCAGTCATCGCTAAATCAATGGCTTCTTGAGCCAGGTAATTGCGCAGCACATAGACCGGATTGGCAGCAGCCATGCGGTGCTGCCGTTGCTCTATTGTTTGCTGGGATTGCGCCAGGCGCTGGCAATAATTCATCAGCCAGGCCTGAATATCCTGATTAAAATCCTGCCAGCCTTTTTGCGTGTAAAAAGCGTTTTGCAGGGTGCTGACTTGCGGTTGTTGCAGGTCAATTTGCGCAAGCTGGGTGAAAAACAGTGTCTGGTCAATTTCGGCACGGGTCATGAACTCAAAAATCTGGTTGATGAGCTCGCCATCCCCCTCTTGCCAGCGCTCAAACCCAAACTTGTCAGCGAGGCTGCTGGTGAGGGCGCGGAAGTAAGTTTGGTCATAGGTGGCGATTCCGTCCGCCAGGCCTTGTGTGGATGGTAACAGCGTACCCAAGGCTTCTGCCAGCCTTTCCAGGTTCCAGCGGGCAATATCGGGTTGGCGGCCAAAGCAATAACGGCGCCCTTGTGCGTCGGTGGTGTTGGGTGTCCAGCCAGGGTCAAAATTATCTATCCAGCCATAAGGGCCATAGTCTATGGTCAGGCCGAGGATAGACATATTGTCGGTATTCATCACGCCATGCACAAAGCCCACACGCATCCAGTGCGCGATCATGACTGCCGTACGGGCACACACTTCTTCAAACCAGGCTTCAATCAGCTCTGGGGCTGGGTCATTCACATCCAGCGTCAGTCCGGTTGACGGCAACCAGTCGGCAAAGTCCCGGTCCAGGGTAAAGCCAATCAGGCGTTTTAACAGCGCGAATTCTTCACGGCTGGCCAGCAGCTCAAAATGCCCAAAACGCGTAAATGAAGGGGCCACGCGGCAGACAATGGCGCCGGGTTCCAGTTGCGGATGCCCATCGTAAAACATGTCACGCACCACCTGGTCACCGGTCTTGACCAGGCTTAAGGCGCGCGTGGTTGGCACGCCTAGATGGTACATGGCTTCCGAGCATAAAAATTCGCGCAGGCTGGAGCGTAATACGGCGCGGCCATCGGCTGAACGTGAGTAGGGGGTCTCGCCTGCGCCTTTAAGTTGCAATTCAAAACGTTTTCCGCCGTGCACCAGTTCGCCGAGGTAAATCGCTCGCCCATCCCCTAGTTGACCGGCCCAGTGCCCAAACTGGTGGCCGCCATAGCGGGTGGCATAGGTAAACATGCCGTCCAGCATGCCATTGCCACCCAGCGTTTGTATCAGTTCGCGGTCTTGCATGTCGGTGGCTGTGAGTCCCAGCATCTCGGCCACTTCTGCGCTATAGGCGATCAGTTGCGGATCTTTGACCGGGGTGGGTTGTACGGCAGACCACAGGCAGTCACTGACTTGTCTGGTGTAGTTGTGGCGGATCGGGTCGCCCGGTAGTTCTCGGACAAAACGGTTATCAAAAGTTAAAGGGCGCATATGAAATGGACAATGCCGTGCATCAATAGTGCTTTAATCATAACATTTTCATCCATGCTAAACTCTGGCGCATCAAATCCCGTGCCTTTGCAGTGTTCGCACAAAACTGTTTTTGAAAGTCGTTTTCCCCTATGAACCATCTGCAAGGTTTAAGTTTTCAAGACGTCAAAAAGTTGAAAGGCGTGTTGATATTTTTTTGTCTGTTTATCGTTATGCAGCAAATGTGGTTGAGTGTTGCCGATACCGGCGTAGGGGCATGGTGGATCAACAAGGTCATTACCCGGACATTGGCTTTTACGATAGGCTGGCTGGCGGACGAACAAGTGACGGTGGCAGGCAGCCTGCTGACAGGCGCACATGCCAGCATGAATATTGCCAATGGCTGTGATGGGGTGGAAATGATGCTAATGTTGATCGCTGCACTGTTAAGCTCAACATTAAGCCTGCGGCAAAAGCTGCTGGGCGCCATGTATGGGTTACTGTTTTTATTTTTAATCAATCAACTACGGTTGCTGCTGTTGTTTGAAGTATTGCAGCACGATCGCCAGCACTTTACCTTTACCCACGGTATTCTTGCGCCTTTTTTAATGTTGGGCGCCACCGGAATATTTTATGCATGGTGGCTGGCCGCCTCTACCCAACCTCTGGCGGATGATGGGTCCACATGCGCTTTGCAATAATGTTTTTCTGTTATGTCTTGGGCATTGGGCTGGCGCTCAATGCCTTTTTCAGTCCCTGTATCCAGGCACTTTTGCCACTTTTTAAAGGCCTGTTGACTTTGATTGATGGTCGTTTCGAGGTGATCTCTGCCCAGGTGATGACAGTAGGCGATGCGCAAGTCATTGATTTTAAGGTGAGATTGGCAAAGTCTTTCTGGTTGGGAAAGCATTTTATTGAAGTGGACCCCAGCGGCGTTGCGCATGCCAGTACGACGCTGGTGCATCTTTGGCAAAGCCTGGCGGTATGCCTAGCGCTGATCTTGTCCTGGCCAGAGATCTTTATGCGTAAACGCTTGCTGGCCCTTGCTTACGGGCTGTTAGGTACGCTGCTGGTGTGGTGCATCGATGTGCCATTCGTCTTGCTGGCTGCCTTGTGGCAAATGATTGATGCGCACTATGGCATTGCAGACTTTTCAATCTTGACTGCTTGGCAACAGATACTTGAAAACGGTGGCCGGTTAATATTGGGGTTGATGATCGGCTGTTTGGCCATTTTCTTGGCTTAGCTGCTTGAGAGTACAGCGGGGGCTTGCCATGGTCCCTCAATACCCGCATCTTGCCGGGCATGGTTCTGCCTTCATCAAGCCTTCATAAATAAAAATTAGCATCTGTAAGCTACTGACAATTCATTATTGATAGCGCACGATGCCTATTTTACTGCTGTATTTCCTCATCATTTTTTCTACCTGTTCTCATGCAGCAGACATTGAGCAAGAAATCCTGACCCGTTTTAATCAGGGCGAGACACAGGATTTAATTGTTGAATATGATGATGCATCTGTGAATAAAAGCCTGATCGCAACCCGCTTGAATAAGCGGCTCAAGACCGATAATGACGATGTGTTGGCAATCAAGCGCAAGGCGTATGCTTCACTTAAAAGCCAAATGAAATCGCTAGAGCTGCAGCAGGGCATCCAGGGAGTTAAAGACTATCCATACTTGCCACTGAGCTTAAAGCGTTTTAAATCGCTCAGGTCGCTCAAAACCTTCATGGCCAATGGCAACATCAAGGCCGTGTATGTTGACCGGATCATGCACAAGGTACTCACGCAGAGCTTGCCTTTGATCAATCAGCCTGTCGTCAGCCAGGTCAACTACAAGGGGGCAGGGGCCACCGTGGTCGTGATTGATGATGGCATCGACTTTACAAAATCGGCGTTTGGTCCTTGTACTGCTGTGGCGACGCCCTCGGCGACGTGTCGCGTGGTGGTGGCTAACACCATCGTCAATTCTGGCACAGCCAATGCCAGCCCAAATCATGGTAGCAATGTGGCGGCGACGGTATTGGGGGTGGCGCCAGAGGCCAAAATTGCAGCAATCAATGTCTTCAATAATAGTGGCGGCGCTTATACAAGCGATATTTTAAGTGCGATCAACTGGGCGGTTGCCAATCGATCCACATACAACATTGTGGCCATTAACATGAGCTTGGGGGCGTCGGATAAAAATACCAGTCCCTGCCAGTCTAATCCTTTTACCAGCCCGATACAACGGGCAAAGGATGCCGGCATTAATGTGGTGGTTGCCGCAGGCAATGATGGATATCTGGATGGCATCAGCACACCTGCTTGCGCGCCAGCGGCCATTTCAGTCGGGGCGGTGTACGACAGTAATGTTGGAGGCTTGGCCTATAGTAACTGTACCGATACGGCTTCGGCCGCGGATAAAGTCACTTGTTTTTCAAACAGTGCCAATTATTTAACCCTGCTGGCGCCGGGTGCTTTAATCACCGCAGCAGGGATCACGATGGCAGGCACTTCTCAAGCGTCTCCGCATGTGGCTGGTGCGGTCGCCGTGTTAAGGTCAGCGTTTGTTAATGAAACAGCTGATCAAATTCAAGCGCGATTGACCAGCTTTGGCAAACCTGTCACAGACAGTCGTAACAGTCTTGTCAAACCCAGGCTAGATTTAAGCGCTGCAGCCCGTCCGCAAAATGATTCATTTTCTAACCCCGCCTTGATGAGTGGCGACTCTGGCAGTGTCAGTGGCACCAATCAGCTCGCGACGGCAGAAGTGAGCGAGCCAGCCCATGCCGACCTGGCAGCGCAAAATACGGTCTGGTTGCAGTGGACGGCACCAGCTTCTGGCCAAGTAACGCTTACCGTCAATGGCAGCGTTGCGAACCCCAGACTTGCGGTGTATACCGGGACAGCAATCAGCGCATTAACGCCTAAAGCAGGAATTGATAATGCGAATTCCCCCCTGTATTTTCAAGCTAGCGCAAATACCCAATACCATATCGCCCTCAACACCAATCAAACGGATGCCGGTAGTTATCAACTGTCATGGCAATTGAACACGCAGGCAAATGCCAATTTATCCGTTACTTTTAGTGGCCCTAACCAACAACTTGCGGTGGCCACGCCTTATCTTTACACCTTAACTGTTGCCAATGGCGGGCCCTCGAATGCCACCAATGTTGCCGTACAACTGAATTTGCCAACGGGGGCGGATCTGGTCAGTGCAGACCAACGATGCCAATTGCAGGGCAGAACACTGACTTGCCGCGTTGCACAGTTGAATGCAGGGAGTTCAAGCAGTTTTAATGTACAACTGTCGTGGACCAATACGCAGGATGTCCCACCGTTGGTCATCTCTGTGAATTCTGACTTGGCGGATGCTGACACTGGCAATAACTCGACAACATTTTCGTTACCAGCCACTCAGGCCTCCACAGTGACTGATGTGCCGACGCTGCCTGAGTGGGGTCTCATTCTCCTGGCTTGTATGTTGATTTTTTTGAACCGCAGAAACCTCCAGAGAGTTTAGCGCTCCCTTTTCTTTTTTCATCTCGGCATTTCTTGCACGCTGAATCAAACGCGCTAAGGTATCATTACGGCTGTATTTTAAAGAATCAGTTGAATGAACGTATTTTATGAAGAGGATGGCGGCTTTAAAGTCGCCTCCATCATGTCCGAGGCCGATAGCAGCATGCAGGTCGAAGCGAGCTCGGGCAAGCGCAGCAAAATCAAAACCGCCAATGTCTTGATGCGGTTCGAGGGGAGTTTGTCCGGTTTTCTGGAGGCCGCCCAGGCCGAAGCCGAGACCCTGGATACCGATTTTTTATGGGAATGCTGTGGCGAGGACGAGTTTGGTTTTGAAAGCCTGGCCGAGGAATACTATGGCGGCAAACCCAGTCATCAGCAAGCTGCTGCCATTGCCATTAAATTGCATGGCGCGCCCATGTACTTTTACCGCAAAGGCAAAGGACGCTACAAGGCTGCGCCTGAGGACACGCTGAAAGCGGCATTGGCGGGGATGGAGAAAAAGCGCCAGCAAGCTGAGCTGTTGGCACAGATGGTTGCACAACTCAAAGTGCACAGTCTGCCAGACGGCTTTGCCAGTAAACTGGACCAATTGCTCTACGCGCCGGATAAAAACAGCCTGGAATGGAAAGCGCTGGATCAGGCGGCCAGCGAACTCAAGCAACTGCCGGTGCAAGTGCTACATGCCAGTGGCGCCATTGCCTCGATTCATGATTACCACCTGGGGGCGTTTTTACGCGAATATTTTGCCAATGGCACGGAGTTCCCGCCGTTTACACTGGCCGATCTCCCCGAGGCGCTGCCTTTGTCAGCGGTGCAGGCCTTTAGTATTGATGACAGCACCACCACCGAAATTGATGATGCCTTATCGGTGACCGCGCTGCCTAATGGCAACACGCAGGTCGGCATCCATATTGCCGCGCCAGCCTTGGGAGTATCGCCGCATGCGTCGCTGGATAATGAGGTCATGAAGCGGCTGTCTACGGTCTATATGCCCGGGCATAAAATCACCATGTTGCCAGAAGCGGCCATCCGTCCGTTTAGCCTGGATGCCGGCCAAGTAAAGCCAGCTTTGTCCCTGTATCTTGAAGTGGCACCTGATTTCAGCATTGTTAGCCATCAAAGCCGTCTGGAGCAGGTAACCATCATCGAAAACCTGCGCCACGACACGCTGGAGCCTTATTTTAACGAGCAGACGCTGACCGAGGACAGTGGCCATCCGCTATGGCAACCGTTGGTGTTTTTGTTCCGCTTTGCCGAGAGCCTGGAAAAAGCGCGCGGTAAATATGACCCGACCCGGCCACAACCGGTGGATTACAATTTTTATGTGAGCGAGGGTAAGGTCAGCATTATCAACCGCCAGCGCGGCTCTCCCATGGATAAACTGGTGGCCGAGCTCATGATTGCCGCCAATAGCCAATGGGGCCTGTTACTGGCGCAAAACGAAGTGCCCGGTATTTATCGCGCACAAAATGGTGGCAAAGTGTACATGACCACCAAAGCCGAAGGCCATCAGGGCCTGGGCGTGGCGCAATATGCCTGGTGTACCTCGCCGTTGCGCCGCGCGGTGGATTTGATCAACCAGCGGCAACTGATCAGTGTGTTGACCCTGACACCGCCAGTCTACCCGGCCAACAGTGATGAAATTGTCGGCCATATGCGCAACTTTGATCAAACTTATAATGCCTACAACGAGTTCCAGACGCGGATGGAGCGCTACTGGTGCTTGCAGTACCTGATCCAGGAACACATCACTGAAATCGACGCAACGGTCTGGCGTGAGAATTTGGTGCGCCTGCAAAACTTGCCCTATATGACCAAGGTACACAGTTTGCCAGCGACCAAGCCCGGCAGCAAAGTTCGGCTGGCGGTACAAAAAGTCGATACTTTACTGATGGAGCTGGACTGTAAATTCCTGCACCTGATCGAAGAGACCACAGAACCCTCAACGGAAGCCGAGGCTGTGGTGGAAGCAAGCATGGAGGCGCCTAATGTTTAAATTTAACCGTAAAGTGCACAAAGCCGTCTCCGACTTTGAAATGGTGGAAGTCACCGAAATGGATGGCGTGCGCTCCATGCACTTGGGCTCGCCGACCATACAGAGCAGTATGAGCGTGAAAGACCCGTTTGCGCTGGTCTTGGCCTACTCCTGGGGCGCCATGAGCAGCTTGTTGTTCAAGCCGGACGCGCGCAAACTGTTGCTGGTTGGGCTGGGAGGTGGTTCGATTGCCAAATATGTATGGAAATATTGTCCGCAGATTAAGCAAACGGTGGTGGAACTGAATCCGCAAGTGATCCAGGTCGCCCGCAGCCATTTTTTTGTGCCGGATGACGATGCGCGATTACAGATCATCGAAGGCGATGGTGTTGCCTATCTGCAGCAGCATCCTGGCAGTGTCGACTGGCTGATGATGGATGCCTTTGGCAGCAACGGCTTACCGCCAGACTTTTGCACCCAGGCTTTTTTTGACGACTGTGCCGATGCACTGACGCCGGATGGCTTGTTTACGATTAACCTGTGGGGCTCGGACAAAAAGTTTGATATCTACATGCAGCGCATGGAGCAGACGTTTGACCAGCGCGTACTCATGATGCCTACCGGCAAGCCCGGTAACATCATCGTGTTCGGCTTTAAAGCCGAACTGCCCATCCCGGATCTGGCGACGTTGCGCAAACGTTCGCAAGACGCTATGCAGACGCATCGTATCAACTTTCCCGACCTCATAGACCGCCTGCAAGGCGCAAACCCCAATAACGGCAAGGAGTTTCAACTCGGTGGCTAATTTTCTGAATCATTTTTTCGCAACCTGCCCACGTGGCCTGGAAGCCATTCTCGTCGACGAACTCAAGCAGAGCGGGGCGCGCGACATTAAAGCCACCGATGGCGGTGCCAGTTTTAGCGGCGAGTTGTCGGCGTGCTATCACGCCAACCTGCATTCGCGTGTCGCCACGCGCATTCTCATGCAAGTGGGGCGGGGCCAGTATCTGAAAGAAGACGATATTTACCAGGGCGCGCTCAAAATTAACTGGCCTAACTGGTTTGATGTCAAACACAGCATGATGGTCAAGGTCACGGCCGTGCGCAGCCCGCTTAAAAGCCTGGAATTTATTACCCTGCGCGTCAAAGATGCCATCTGTGATAAATTCCGACAGGCCGTCGGCAGCCGCCCGAACATTGATACACGCGAACCCGCGGTGCGTGTCCACGTCTACCTGACCAGCGACAGCTACCAACTGTATGTCGATACTTCAGGCAACCCGCTGTACCAGCGCGGCAACCGCAAAAACAGCATAGAAGCGCCGTTGCGTGAAAACCTGGCCGCGGGCATTCTCAAGCTCACCGGCTGGCAGCCGGGCCAGGCCTTGCTGGATCCCATGTGTGGCAGTGGCACCTTTTTGCTTGAGGCGGTGATGATAGCTCTCAATATTGCGCCTGGTTTAAATCGCAATTTCGGCTTTGAAAAACTCAAAAACTTTGAATCTGATACTTTCCGTAAAATCCGCAATGCCGCGGCCAAAGCTGCCAAGCCGGTCAGTTTCCAGAGCATTTACGGCTCGGATATGGATTTACGTGCCGTACGCGTCACCAAGCAGAACCTGGAAATGGCGGGCTGGCTGGACGCCGTACAACTAACACACTGGGAATTCACGCAAGTGGTGCCGCCCGCTGACAGCGGTGTCCTGGTCGCCAACCCGCCTTATGGCGTGCGTATTGGTGAAGATGAGACCTTGGCCGCCTTGTACCCCGAAATGGCCGCTGCGCTCAAACAGAAGTTCTCTGGCTGGAATACCTATTTCCTGACCAACGACTTGCGCTTGCCCAAGCTCATGCGTCTGAGCCCCAGCAAGAAAACACCACTGTATAACGGCCCATTGGAATGCCGGTTGTTTGAAATCAAGATGGTGGCAGGAAGTAACCGTAAATAGGGCAGTTGTATTCTTATCCGTCGATGCCTTATGCATCAATGTAGGTCGCATGTATTCATCCGCTGCAATCTCTAGTGTCTGTGAAGGACGACAGATGCTGGCAGATTGCATTGCAGTCTCAAAGTGCACGCTTGGATCAAATGTTAATGATTGTTTTATCTGAACCGCATTTCTATTGTTTAGTATAAATTATAGTGGCAAATATTATCGTTAGCATTTCTTATGCTGAACGTGATTAAGCAGATTTAAGTCGTCACATTTCAACAATGAAGAATCAACTAAGAGGCTGCTATGGATGCTTTGTTGAGTTTGTTGGTCCCTGATAACTTCATGCCCCATGGCCATTGCTATTTATGGACGCCCGTCCTGTTGTGGATGTATGTTGTTTCTGACACTGTCATTGCGATTTCTTACTATACGATTCCGATGGCATTGCTTTACCTGGTTAAAAAACGCGCGGACTTGGAGTTTAACTGGGTATTTTTCATGTTTTCCCTGTTTATCTTTGCCTGTGGAACAACGCATTTGATTGCAATTGCAACCATTTGGGAGCCAGCTTATTGGCTTGATGCCACAATGAAATGCTTAACAGCAGTGGCTTCAGGGATCACGGCAGTGATGCTGTGGCGCTTGATGCCAGTTGCGTTGACGATTACCAGTACCAAGCAGCTAAAAACAACCATTGCCAGGCTAGAGTCCGAAGTGCAGAAACGATTGCTCGCAGAACAGGCCTTGGCAAAATTGAATTTGAATCTTGAGTATCTGGTCAAGGCGCGTACAGAAGATCTGAGCAATATCAATGCGAGTTTAAGACAGGAGATCGAACAAAGAAAACGCACAGAACTTGAGCTGTTTAACCAGAAACAATTGGCAATTGTCACGCTGGAGTCCATCGGCGATGCGGTGATCACCACCAATATGCAGTCCGAGGTGACTTATCTGAATCCAGTGGCCGAAAAAATGACAGGCTGGAGCAAAGCCGAGGCAATGGGGCGGCCGATTCTGGAGGTGTTCAGGATTTTGAATGAAAGCACCCGCAAGCTGGCTGCTAACCCAGTGGATGTGGTGCTGGCGCACAACAAGGTCTGCGGACTGGCCAATCATACCTTGCTGATCGCCAAATCTGGCGCTGAATACGCGATTGAAGATTCTGCGGCGCCGATTCGTGATCAGGATGGCAACATTCTAGGGGTCGTGCTGGTGTTTCATGATGTGAGTGATGCACGTCAGATGGCACAAAAAATGACCTACCTTGCCGAGCATGATTATCTGACCGACTTACCGAATCGACTGTTACTGACAGACCGTATTACGCAAGCGATCAGTGCAGCGAAAAGAAGAGGTTCCAAGCTTGCCATTCTGTTTTTTGACATAGATCACTTCAAGCGGGTGAATGATACCCTGGGCCATGAAGTGGGCGATCAATTGCTCAAAGTATTGAGCAAAAAGCTGCAAATGTGCATTCGTGCCTCTGACACGCTCAGTCGCCAGGGCGGGGATGAGTTTGTAGTGTTGTTGCCAGAGTTAACAGATGATGCCGTCCCAGCCGAAATTGCACAAAAAATACTGTTTTCCATCAAGGACCCGATCAGCATCGCAAATCACGAGTTGTTTATCACGGCCAGTATTGGGATTGCCGTATATCCTGATGATGGCGACAATGTCGATGTGCTGACAAGACATGCGGATGCGGCAATGTATCATGCCAAAAATTCAGGTAGAAATAATTACCAGTTTTTTACCAAGGAAATGAGTGCACGTGTCGCGGCTCAGCTTACGATGGAAAACAGTTTGCAAAAAGCAATATCAAACAATGAGTTACTGCTTTTTTATCAGCCAAAAGTCAGCATCAAAACCGGCAAGATCATCGGCGCTGAGGCTCTGATCCGATGGGTGCATCCGCAATGGGGAATGATGATGCCAGATCGTTTTATCAAGATTGCCGAAGACTCTGGCTTGATCAGAGGCATTGGTCATTGGGTATTGCGCGAGGCGTGTACGCAAAATAAAAAGTGGCAAGACTCCGGTTTGCCCGAGATTCCCATCGCGATTAATGTTTCGGTGGTTGAGTTGCACCATGCGCACTTTACACAAGAAGTGACTAAAGTGTTATTACAAACAGGTCTGCAACCCTATCATCTCGAACTGGAGGTGACTGAAAGCGTTGCGATTCAGACTGAGGTGACCGTGATTAACGATTTGAACAAGCTCAAAGAGATGGGTGTCCGGTTATCAGTAGATGATTTTGGGACAGGATATTCCAGTCTGTCATATCTCAAGCTATTGCCGGTAAATACCATTAAAATCGATAAAAGCTTTATTCGTGATATACAAGTGGATGCCAACGATGCGGCAATTGTCACTGCGATTATCAAAATGTCACAAAGTCTGGGATTAACAGTGATCGCAGAAGGGGTAGAAACCCAGGCACAGCTCGAATTTCTGCAATCGCATGACTGTGACGAGATGCAAGGTTATCTATTTAGCCGACCCTTGCCTGCCGATGAATTTGCAGCGTTGCTTGCGCAGCAATAAAGCTTCCCATCTTATTGTTTTATTGAGTTTATTTATGACTGAACACCAACACCAAACGACTGACTCTTTACTGAATTTGCGTGAGCGCATTAATGCATTTGTGCAGGTACGTGACTGGGCGCAGTTCCATTCCCCAAAAAATCTGGCCATGGCCATGATAGTTGAGGCGGCAGAAGTGGTAGAGCATTTTCAATGGATGACTGAGGATAACAGCCGCCAGTTGGATGCCGCCACGCGCGAAAAAGTTGGGCAAGAGCTGGCCGACACCTTTGTTTATCTGCTGCGGATTGCCGAGGTGTGTGGCATAGACTTGATTGCGGCCACCAACGCCAAGATTGAGTTGAATGCGCAAAAATACCCGGTTGAAAAATGCAAGGGGAGCAATGCTAAATATACAGAATATCAATAGGGCACTTCTATAAACTCAATTTCCGTCGCTATACTGCGTTGCGCATAAAAAATGTCTCCTTACACATCCGCTATATGCGACGTCAAAACTTTTTAGTCGCGTCTTGTCTGACTTAGCAACTTGAATTGATAGAAGCACCCGCGCATTTAAATGTTGAATTTAATGTAGTTTGTTATATTGAAGGAATAGCCATGCGTGTAACTTTAGATTCCCCGGTAACCCGTTTGCTCGAGCAGCAACACATCGCGTTCGAGGTCATCGAAATCCCGCTCAGTGAAGACAAAAAACCAATTCGCAGCCTAGAAGAGCTGCTAACAGCACAAGGCCTGGATCCACAATCGGTCGTGCGTAGTGTCGTGTTTAAAGGGGAGCATACTGGCTTTAGTCTGCTCGCGGTGGCGGGCGCTGGCCGTGCCGATTGGGCCTTGTTGCGCGCGCACTTGAGTGAGCGTAAGTGCCGTATGGCAGAATATGACGAAGTACCTGAGGCCACCGGCTATGTGGTTGGTGCAGTGCCGCCGATTGCTTTGCCCGCTGGCTTGCGCGTGCTGGTTGACCAAAGCGTTTTGAGTTACGATCGGGTGGTGATTGGTAGTGGTGTGCTGGGCTATGCACTGGCGCTGAGTGGCAGTGATTTGCAAGCCTTGTTGAGCGCATACCCGGTTGGGCAGTTTGTGAAGGTTTAACTTCAGCTTAGAAGCGCGCAGCATGTAAGTGCCTGGCGTCGCAGGGACGTTAAGACTCGCCCACTGCGTGGTGAGTCCGGTCGTCAGTCAAGCTGAACGACTTGCCGACTTATTTGTTGTTGAAGATCGTATTCAGGGAGTTACTTTTACTGCGCTCGACCATCACGGCTGCCTGACCTGGGTTCTTGCTGATGGTGCTAGCCCAGTCCTGACTGCTGCTGTCTGACTCCTCAGCGTTATTGCCAAGCATACCAGGCAGTGCATCCTGATTGGCGTCGTCGCTGTTGTCCCCAAACATTACTGTAGCGTTGTCGAGCTGGTACTGGCGTAATTGTTGCATCAAGCCTTGCGCTGTGTAGGTTTGTGGCGCCTGTTGGCCCCCAAGAATCACTTTGGCGCTTTCAACAGCGGCTTCTGCCGCAGTTTGCGGCGTCTCATCAGCCTGTTTGCTGTCCGTGGTTTGCACCTTGCCGGTCGCAGCACTGTTATCCGTGTTGTAAGCCTTGTTCAATAACGACGACACATTGCTGTTTTGTATACTTGAAATAGACATGATCGAAGCCCTTAATCATTATTTCGCTCACATTACCGCGTATCTTGTTAACGGCATGCCAGAAAAAAACTTTAGAACACCCTTTAATTCTTTTAATTTGCCGCATTTTTCCAGTGTGCTGGCCTGCATTTTTGGCCAGCCACCCGTCAGTGCCAGCAGATTTATGGTAAGGTTCAGCCTTGTTAGAAACACAGATATTTAATGGCGAAACATGAGTTTGGTGCGTTACTGCGTGAATGGGAGACTGGTGAGCGGCGTGAGCCCGACCAACCGCGGTTTTGCTTATGGCGATGGCATATTTCGCACCATGCGCCTGCTAGATGGTGAACTGCAAGACTGGCCCCTGCATTATCAAACCCTAGTTGCGGATTGCAGCAAAATCCTGATGGTCTGTCCGTCGGCTGAA
This sequence comes from Methylophilus sp. DMC18, assembly GCF_056314005.1. Classification (NCBI taxonomy): domain Bacteria; kingdom Pseudomonadati; phylum Pseudomonadota; class Betaproteobacteria; order Nitrosomonadales; family Methylophilaceae; genus Methylophilus; species Methylophilus sp. DMC18. The sequence continues at coordinate 695,540 of NZ_JBQUZE010000001.1, forward strand.
TTGCTGATGCAAGAATTCAAAAGCCTGATGTCTGCCGGTGAGGATGAGACCAAATTATCCGGCGTGGTCAAAATCATGATTACGCGTGGCGACGGCGCCCGCGGCTATGCGCCACCCGCCATTGCCGAACCTACCCGCGTGTTTGTCTGGAGCCCTTTGCCAGTCTATCCTGAGGCCATATATACTGAGGGCGTCGCGCTCTATCAGTGCCAGACACGTCTGGCCAGCCAGCCTTTGTTAGCAGGCATCAAGCACTTAAACCGGCTAGAAAATGTCTTGGCCCGAGCCGAGCTGAAAGACCCCCGTTTTTTTGACGGTTTGATGCTGGATTACCAAGATCAGGTGGTCGAAGCGGTGAGCGGCAATCTTTTTATTCGCAAGGCCGGGCAGGTCATGACCCCGATATTGGACCAGTGTGGCGTGGCCGGGGTCATGCGGCAAAAAATTCTGGACTGGTATAAAACGCAAGGCCAGCCGGTCAGCTTGACCCGGTTGACCGTACAAGATGTGCTCACTGCCGATGCCGTGATTATCACCAACAGTGTCTATGGCGTGTTACAGGTGACGCAGCTTGATGCGCAACCATTGGCACACAATGATTGGGCACACACCCTCAGAACCCAGTTGCATTATGTTGTTCATTAAACGTTTTTTTCAATACAGTCTGGCCTTGTTGGGCCTGACGACACTGGCATTAGCCATCTGGATCGTGATCTTTTTGATCCGCCCGCTGCCCATGGCCTCAGAAACCATAGGCATGCAAATTCCTGCCGGGGCCAGTGTGCGTGCGATTGCCGACCAGTTGGTGGCTTCAGGCGTGCTCACCGAGCCGTACAGTTTTTTGCTGGTGGTGAAACTCACGGGTAGTGCCAACAAGTTGCAGGCGGGCGATTATGCCTTTAATACGCCCTTGCAAGTGATGGGCCTCATTGATGTGCTCAAGCATGGCACGTTTGACCAGTTCAAACTGCAATTGACCGAGGGTAAAACCTTTGCCGATTTCAGGCAAAAGCTGGCGCAAATGCCGGGTATCCGCCACGATACGCTCATGTTGTCCGACCAGGAACTGATGCAACAGGTGAGCGGCCAGAACGATGCCCCCGAAGGCTGGTTTTTCCCGGATACGTATTTTCTGGATGCGCAAAGCAGTGACCTAGATTTGTATAAGCGCGCTTATCAAAAAATGGTGCAGCACTTGAATCAGGCGTGGGAGCAACGCGCATCGGGCCTGCCTTACCGCACCATGTATGAGGCCTTAATCATGGCCTCGATTGTAGAGAAAGAAACCGGTGTGGAAGAAGAACGGCCGCAGATTGCCGGTGTGTTTGTGAACCGCCTGCGCAAAGGCATGCGCCTGCAAACTGACCCCACCGTGATTTATGGCATGGGCACACGTTACCAGGGCAATATCCGGAAAAAGGATTTGTTGGCTGATACCCCGTATAACACTTATACGCGCAGCGGCTTGCCGCCAACGCCGATTGCGTTGCCAGGGCTGGCTTCAATTCAGGCCGCATTGCATCCGGCTAATACCAACGCCTTGTATTTTGTTGCCAACGGCCAAGGCAGGCATGTGTTTACCGCGACGCTCGAAGCGCATAACCAGGCGGTGCGGGCGTATCAGTTAAAAAAATAGTTGTCGTAAATTTAAAGGGAAATCGGGACATGGCAGGGTTGTTTATTACGCTGGAAGGCATGGATGGCGCGGGTAAAAGTACGCATATCCCCACTATTCTGAAGTTGCTGCAAGCGACCGGCAGAGAAGTGGTGTCTACGCGCGAACCCGGCGGCACGCCTTTGGGCGAAGAGTTGCGTGCCTTGCTCTTGCACCGTGAGATGCATGTGGAGACTGAGTCGCTGCTGATGTTTGCAGCGCGTGCCGAGCATTTGCAGCAAGTCATTTTGCCCGCCTTGCAGCGTGACGCGATTGTGCTGTCAGACCGTTTTACCGATGCTTCTTATGCGTATCAATGTGGCGCACGTGGCCTGGCCATGGAAAAAATGCAGCAGCTTGAGCAGTGGGTGCAGGGCGATTTGCAACCAGACCTGACCTTGCTGTTTGATGTGCCGGTAGAGGTGAGTCTGCAACGGTTGGCGGGCGCACGCACCCCGGATAAATTTGAAGCGCAGGGCGCGGCGTTTTTTGAGCTGTTGCGCGCGCAATATCTTGCGCGGGCTGCCCAATATCCGCAACGCTTCAGAGTCATAGATGCCAATCGCCCCCTGCTTGACGTGCAGCAGAGTGTTGCAGAAATCATCCGCCAATGTTGATGACCCAAGAGTACCCATGGCAGGCCACGTTATTTGCACAATGGATGCAAGCAGGCCAGTCACGCCACCATGCGCTGTTGTTGCATGGCAAAACTGGCATCGGCAAACTGGCTTTTGCGCGCGCGATGGCCGCTGCCTTGCTGTGCTTGCAGCCTGAACACGGCCATGCTTGCGGTCAGTGTCAGTCCTGTCACTGGCTATCCGAAGGCGCGCACCCTGATTTTAGGGAGATCACGCCAGAAGATGAAGACAGCGCTGAGGGCAGCAAAAAGAAAACCCGCAAGCGGCAGCAAATCCTCATCGACCAGATTCGCGCCTTGCATGATTATTTATCGCTGAGCAGTCACCGTGTTGAAGGCATGCGCGTGGTGTTGATTCACCCGCTGGAAGCCATGAATGTCGCGGCGTCCAATGCCTTGCTCAAGTTGCTGGAAGAACCGCCGCAGCGCACGCAGTTTTTGCTGGTCTCACATCAAAGACAAGCGTTGCTGCCGACCATCCTGAGCCGCTGCATGCAGGTGGAGATGCCGGTGCCCAGTGAATCACAAGGCTTGCAATGGATGCAGTCACAAGGCATTGCTCAACCTGAATGGCTTTGGCACTACAGTGGCGGGGCGCCGATTACCGTGCTGCAAGACGACCTGGACTGGTATGCCTGGTATCAGCAGTTTCAACCGCACTTACGCCGCGGTGCCGAGATTGACGTGGTCGCTGCGGTGCCGGTGCTGATCAAGCAAGGTATGGAAGCGGCGATACAAGTGCTGCAAAAGTGGTTGCTGGACGTTTGGTTGTCCTGCCATCAGCAACCTTTGCGCTACCATCCCTCAGAAGCAGCTGCTTTGCAGGGGCTGGCCGGGCGTGTGCAATTATCGCGGCTGCTGGCGTTTCAGCAACAGCTAAATCGTTTTAAAATGACCGCACAACATCCGCTCAATCAGGAGTTGCAGTTGGAGCAGTTGTTGTTGCAATACAAAAAAATATTTGAGGATAGACCGAATAAATGAGTGCGCGAGATCAGGTGCAAGGCGCGTGGTGTTAGAAACAACAACGTGCAACGCAGTATTGTGCTCAAGTAGTCACTATCCCTGTATCCTTCATTAACCGCTCACGTACTCTGGAGCTGATGTCATGACCGAGATGCAACCTTCTGCAGCGGCAAAACCTGGTGTGTTGTCGCTGGCGATTCGTGAAAAAGCCGCCCTGTTTGCGGCATATATGCCTTTTGTCAAAGGCGGGGGCTTGTTTATCCCCACCAGCAAGTCTTTTAAAATGGGCGAAGAAGTGTTTATGTTGCTCACTTTGCTCAATGATCCAAACAAGCTCAAGGTGGTTGGTAAGGTGATCTGGATCACGCCGCAGGCGGTCAACAACAAGCCGCAAGGCATAGGCATTCAGTTTAGCGATAAAGATGGCGGTGCCGAAGCCAAAAAACGGATTGAATCTATCTTGGGTGCCGCACTCAAATCTAGCCGACCGTCGAATACCATTTAGTGATTAGCACGCAGACAGAAAGAATATGTTAGTAGATTCCCATTGCCACCTGAATTTCCCCGAGCTGGTCCAGAACATGGATCAAGTATTGGAGAGCATGCGCAGCAACCAGGTGGGGCATGCCTTGTGCGTCTCGGTCACGCTGGATAAATTCCCCGAAGTACTTGCGATTGCCGAGCAGTATCCCAACATTTTTGCCTCAGTCGGCGTGCATCCAGATTACGAAGACATCACCGAGCCTACCGTACAAGGCCTGGTTGAACTGGCCAATCATCCACGCGTGGTGGCGATTGGCGAAACCGGACTGGATTACTTCCGTTTAACTGGCGATTTGTCCTGGCAGCGCGAGCGCTTCAGAACGCATATCCGGGCGGCAAGGCAGACGGGTAAACCCTTGATCATCCATACCCGTAATGCGGCCGAGGATACGATCAAGATTATGCAGGAGGAGGGCGCGGCCGAGGTCGGGGGCGTCATGCACTGCTTTACAGAAAGCTGGGAGGTGGCCCAGGCCGCGATTGCCATGGGTTTCTATATCTCGTTTTCCGGCATCGTGACTTTTAAAAATGCCCAGGCGCTCAAAGAGGTCGCGCAAAAGGTGCCGCTGGCATCCATGTTGGTAGAAACCGACTCCCCCTATCTAGCACCTATCCCATTCCGTGGCAAAACCAATCAGCCCGCTTATGTGCGGCATGTGGCAGAAGAAATTGCGCGTCTGCGCGAGCAGCCATTACAGCAGATCATGGACGCAACTACCGCTAACTTTTTTAAACTGTTCAAGCACGCCCAGCCATGCAACTGACCATACTAGGCGTAGGCTCCAGCGCTGGCACGCCCGCGATCGGCTGCCAATGCGCCACCTGCAGCTCGACCGATACGCGCAACAAGCGCACACGTTGCTCCAGTATGGTCACACTGGATGACGGCCGGGTGATCCTCATAGACACCTCGCCAGACTTGCGCCTGCAAGCTTTGCGCCAACAGATGCGCAGGGTGGATGCCGTGCTGTACACTCACACCCATGCAGATCACCTGCACGGCATTGATGATTTACGCGCATTTTGCCAGATCAACCGCTGCCAGATTCCGCTCTACAGTTATCCCGAGGCGATTACCCATATTCAGGAAAAGTTTGGCTACACGCTGCGTGACCCCATCCCCACCTACTGGGACTTGCCCGTTTTGGCTGCACATACCGTCGAGGGCCCGTTTGAAGCGGCTGGTCAGCAGATTATTCCCATCCCCATCATGCACGGCAAAATCCGCATCTACGCCTACCGTATCGCTAACTTTGTCTACATGACCGATGTCTCCGAGATCCCGGAAAGCGCGTATGCCTTGCTGCAAGGGGTAGACCTGTTGCTCATAGATTGCCTGCGCGAAAAACCGCACCCCACGCATGTCAATGTTGAGCAATCACTGGCCTTGATTGAACGCATAGGCGCCAAGCGCAATGTGCTCATTCATATGACCCATGAGCTTGAATACCAGGCCCTGCAAGCCAGGGTGCCTGCCAATGTTCAGGTCGGTTATGACGGCATGCAACTTGATTTTTAAACGGTGCACCAAGGGCTTTAAATCTTGCCCTGAAGCCAACTGGCCGATTAGCCAGGTCAACCAAAGCCAGACATAAACAGTTATACTTGCACAAAACAATAATTCAGTAATTTGATTTTGGATAACAGGAAGTAAACATGAAGGTATACACCCATCTTATGACCGCCTTGGTCACCGCCACACTTGCTCTGGCTGCAACCAGCGCACTGGCAGGCAAAACCTACGATGAAAACGACTTTATCAACGGCTTTAGCGGCAAATCCAAAAAAGTGGTGCTCGAAAAACTCGGCCAACCCTTTAAAAAACAGCAATCCGTCAAGCCCACCAACGCCAACAGCATGATCGCAGGCATCGGCAAACAACAAGACAGCTCAAAACCTGTACAGGTTGAGATGTGGTACTACAAAAACCTGGTGAAATACGACAAAAAGAACACCTACAAAGAAACCGAAGTCACGTTTGTGAATGACAGAGTGATGAATATTGGGTTCTTTAATAATCGCTAGGCAAACTTTTGTTAGAACATACTCATAAGCCTCAGGTCTCTGGGGTTTTGCGTTTTTGTTCACTGACTTTGCTAACTGCTTATAGAATTAGTGCTATTCAATTGAACGAATTTTAATCGTTCAAATTTTGCTAAACAAATTTGACGAAGGGAAAAACAAATGAAAAGTATCATGACGGCCATAGTCGTACTGACCCTTTTATTACCCGGCTGTGTCGTTCTAAGAGATCACTGCCCGCCTGGACAAGCCAAAAAAGGGAACTGCTTGTAGTTTTTCTGAAAAGATCAACTCAATCATGGTTTGGATCAAAGGCTCAGCGAAACAAGTCTGCGCCTTTGATCTAGAAAAAGTCACCTGAAAAGAGTTGATAGTTATCGAATTTTTAGTGCTCATCAAAATAACAATCTCAGCTTAGGCAGAGTCTATTTTGATGAAATTGAATGTTAAACCCAGATCAAAGAGTAAAGGGTGTTAAACTGCCCCTATGTTGATTTACAAAACATGCAAAGAAAATAATACAAAGTACCAATCAGTACTAAAAATAAATTCGATGCTTTGGAGTCTAAATTTGGCATGGCTGAAAAGCCATTGTTGGTGCCCAGAAGAGGACTCGAACCTCCACGTCGTTAAACACTAGTACCTGAAACTAGCGCGTCTACCAATTTCGCCATCTGGGCTAAAGAAGCTGTGCATTTTAAAGGAAGAATAAATATTGTCAACCAGAAAAACTAAAAAATCCCTGCGTGCTAATGACCCGCAGGCCCAGCGAGAAGCTGAGTTGTATCAAACACCGCTGCCTAGTCGCGAGTTGGTGTTGCAGTTGTTGTCAGACCAGGGAATTCCCCTGAGTGCTGAGCAGATTTATGTGATGCTCGATATCAGCCATGATGAGCGTGACATTTTTAACCGCCGGTTGGGCGCGATGGAGCGCGATGGCCAGTTGATGCGTAACCGCAAGGGTGCGTTTTGTTTGCCGGATAAAATCCATTTGATTGCGGGGACCGTATTCGGACATACCGATGGTTATGGTTTCCTGGTCCCCGATGATAAAACCAAAAATCCTGAAGATATCTTTTTAGGCCCCAAGGAAATGACCTTGGTCATGCATGGCGACCGCGCCATGGTGCGGTTGGCCGGGATGGATCGCAGAGGTCGGCCTGAGGGCAAGCTGGTTGAGGTGCTTGAGCGGGCGAATAAGACCCTGGTGGGGCGTGTGATTCGCGCCCAGGGCGTGACCATCGTTGCGGCTGAAGACAAGCGTATCAGTCAGGATATCCTGATTCCTTACCATCTGGATATGGATGCGCAAGTGGGGCAGGTGGTGACGGTTGAGTTAACCGAATATCCTTCTTCGCACTCTAACCCCATGGGCAAGATTGTCGAGATTTTGGGCAATTATGCGGATAGCGGTATGGAGATTGAGATTGCCTTGCGCAAGCATCATTTGCCGCACCAGTTCAATCCTGCGGCGCTCAAGCAGGCAGAAGACTTTCCTAAAACCGTACAAGCCAAAGATTATAAAGGCCGCAAGGATTTGCGTGATTTGGCTTTGATTACGATTGATGGTGAAACCGCACGTGACTTTGACGATGCTGTGTTTGCTGAGCCGCAAGGCAAAGGTTGGCGCCTGGTTGTGGCGATTGCGGACGTGAGCTTTTATGTGCAGCCTGGGGACGCGCTTGATAAAGAGGCGTTTGATAGGGGTAACTCGGTGTATTTTCCGCGTCGTGTGATCCCGATGTTGCCAGAGGCCTTGTCTAACGGGCTGTGTTCGTTGAACCCGGATGTTGAGCGATTGTGCATGGTGTGCGATATGCAGGTGGACGGGCAGGGCGTGGTCAAGCAATACCAGTTTTACCCGTCGGTGATGCGGTCTAAAGCGCGCATGACGTATACCAAAGTCGCTGCCTTATTGCAGGGCGAAGATGCTGCGTTGAGTGAGGAATATACCTGGCTGTTACCGCATTTGCAGAACTTGAATAGCGTATTCAGACTCATGCTCACGCAACGCGAAAAACGCGGTGCGGTGGAGTTTGAATCCACTGAAACCATGATGGTGTTTAACGATAATGGCAAAATCGACAAGATTGTGCCTGTGGTGCGCAATGATGCGCATAAACTGATTGAAGAGTGCATGCTGGCGGCCAACGTCTGTGCCGCTGACTTTTTGCTCAAAAACGAGCAGACCTGCCTGTTCCGTATCCATGAAGGGCCTACGCCAGAAAAACTGGAGGCCTTGCGCCTGTTTATGGGCGAATTTGGTTTTGGTGTGGGTGGGGGCGAGAGCCCGCATGCCAAAGACTACGCCAAACTCATGCAGCGTATCAAAGAACGTCCGGATGCGCAGTTATTACAGACGGTCTTGTTACGCTCGATGCAGCAGGCGGTGTACAGCCCGGATAACGTCGGCCACTTTGGTCTGGCGTATGAGGCGTATACGCATTTCACTTCGCCGATCCGCCGCTATCCTGACTTGCTGGTGCATAGAGCGATCAAGGCGGTGGTGGAAGGTAAGCGATATCAGGCCAAAGACTGGCATCACCTTGGCGTGCACTGTTCCATGACCGAGCGCCGTGCCGACGACGCAACCCGCGATGTGACGAACTGGCTCAAATGCTTTTACATGCAGGATAAAGTGGGTGAGGTGTTCAGTGGTACGGTGGCAGGTGTCACCAGCTTTGGTTTGTTTGTGGCGCTGGATGAGGTTTATGTGGAAGGCTTGCTGCATGTCACCGACCTTGGCAATGACTACTTCATCCATGACAAAGCCCGTCATGAGATGGTGGGCGAGCGCACCGGCGTGCGCTATCGTTTAGGCGACCGCTTAACCGTGAAGGTGGTGCGTGTGGATCTTGAAACCACGCGTATTGACTTTACACTGGTCGGCAAGTCAGAGGGCGTGGTTGATCCGGCAGATGGTACTGTCGCTGAATCGTTGGCCGTGTCCAGCGTGAAAAAGACACGGTCTGCCAAGCCGGTTGAAAAGGTGGTGCCCGCAGTGTGGGAAGCACCCAAAACGGCTAAACAACCAGCCAAAAAATCAACCAGATCCGGCACCAGCACGCCTCGCAGCGCCGCAGACAAGCCCGCTGCGAGCAAACCTGCTCCGGCCAGAAGCCGCTCAGCCAAAGACAAGGGCCGCCATTCTGCGCAAAAAAATAAAGGCAAACCCAAGGCGAAAGCCCGATAATCCCAGCCGTGCAATCAGATTGAAAAATCGCTTTATGAAAAATCTGGGATAATAGCGGTTAATGCAATATTGCCCTGCTTGGGGCATCTCGTCGCGCACGGGGCAGTGAATGTAGCTGCCTCTGCGCGATTCGTATTTTCACTTTTGCCAAAGCATAGGCAAAAGAGATCAAAAATTTAGGAGTGATTATGTCGGAAGCCCGCATTTTGTTTGGTTTTCATGCGGTGTTGAGTCGCATGCGTCAGCATGGTAGCAGCATTCAGGAAATTATTATTGACCAGGACCGGGTAGACGCGCGGATGCGTGATTTGCTTGAGATGGCTAAAGGGCAGAATATCCGCGTGATTCAGGCGGATCGCCAGCGCCTGGATGGCTTTATCGGTGCGCATGGCCGCCATCAGGGCGTGATTGCGCGCGTGATAGAAACGCCCATGCCTTACAAGGATATCCACGATGTGCTGGAGTCTGATCTGGACGAACCGCCGTTCTTCCTGGTGCTGGATGGTGTGCAAGACCCGCATAACCTCGGGGCATGTTTGCGTGTGGCCGATGCCATGGGCGTGCATGCGATTATTGCACCCAAAGACCGCTCTGTTGGCCTGAATGGCACGGTGCGTAAGGTTGCTAGTGGCGCGGCCGAAACGGTGCCATTTATTGCCGTGACCAATCTGGCGCGCACCTTACGCGAGCTGAAAGAAGCGGGGGTGTTTATTGTTGGCACCACCATGGATGCGCCGAGCTCGCTGCACAATACCAAGCTGCAAGGCCCTATCGCCCTGGTGATGGGGGCTGAGGGCGATGGCATGCGTCGATTGACCGAGGAAACGTGTGATGCCTTGATTACCATCCCCATGTTTGGCACGGTACAAAGCCTGAATGTGAGTGTGGCCAGTGGCATTGCGTTATACGAGATTCGCCGTCAGCGCGTCTTGGCCGTCTAACTAAAGACCTCAATCCTCATGACCCTAAGCTTGCAGGATTTGTGGCAGCAACTCCGCCAGCAGACCCGCCGTTTGTGGTTGGGGCAATGCCTGGCTTTTTGCGGGGCGATGGTGGCGGTGCCGATTCCGCTATTGATGCCCTTGCTGGTGGATGAGGTATTACTGCACCAACCGGGCAAACTCACGAAATTAATGACGGCGCTGCTCCCCGCCGAATGGCTGGGGCCGATTGCCATTATCGTGGTGGTGACGGTGTTCACGATCAGCTTGCGCTTAAGTAGTGTTTTGCTCGGCGTGGCGACCACCCGTATTTTTGTCGGCTTATCCAAACAGGTGACGCTGGGAGTAAGGCAAATGCTGCTGGATAAACTGGGCAGGATACGCATGCAAGTCTATGAAAGCCTGGGTGCAGGGCAAGTCACTGCCAGGCTGCTCACCGATATTGAGACGCTGGACAAGTTTTTAGGTGAAACCATCGCCAAAGTGCTGGTCGCGGTCTTAAGCGTGGTTGGCGTGGCTGGTGTCTTGCTCTGGATGCATTGGCAACTGGCGTTGATTATCCTGTTCTTGAATCCGTTTGTGATCGCGCTGACCATGGTCTTGGGCAAAAAAGTCAAAGCCTGGAAGCAGCGTGAGAATGGCGCCTTTGAGGTTTTGTCGCAATCGGTGAACGAGACGCTGGAAGTGATGCAGCAACTGCGGGCCAGCAATAGCGACCGCCGCTTTCTGGATAAAGCCAAGCAGGCGGCAGAGGCAGTTAGAGCCGCCGCCACGGCTTCCGGCTGGAAGTCTGATGCTTTGGCGCGTTTGTCATTCGGCGTGTTTTTATTTGGCTTTGAGATTTTTCGTGCCGTCGCCATGTTGATGGTGGTGTTTTCCAACTTGTCTGTCGGCCAGATGATCGCCGTGTTTGGCTACTTGTGGTTCATGATGGGCCCGGTGCAAGAGCTGTTGTCGGTACAAGTGTCTTATTACGCGGCCAAGGCGGCGCTGGGTCGGATCAACCAGGTATTGGCGGCGGATGAAGAACCCCATTATCCTGCCACCGTACAAGCCCTGGATGCACATTCGCCTGCAGCAATCCGCCTGCAAAACGTGACCTTTGCTTACGGCGAAGGCGATCCTATTCTGGCCGACGTGACGCTGGATATTGCACCGGGTGAGCAAGTGGCGCTGGTCGGCGTCTCAGGCGCGGGCAAGTCCACCCTGGTGCAACTGTTGCTGGGCTTATATGCCCCCACTCAGGGCCAGATCTTGTTCAACGGCCAGCCGATTGAGCAGTTGGGCTATGCACAGGTGCGCGAACACTTGGGCGTGGTGCTGCAACAACCCATGTTGTTTAATGACAGCGTGCGCCAAAACCTGAGTCTGGAAACCGCTTATTCGGATGATGCCTTATGGCAGGCGCTTGAAATTGCGCAGCTGGCGCAATTTGTGCGCGATTTGCCACAAGGACTGGCGTCGCAGCTTGGACGCAGTGGGGTGCGCTTGTCCGGTGGCCAACGTCAACGGCTGGCGATTGCTCGCATGATGCTGAAACAGCCGCAAATCGTCATCTTGGATGAGGCGACCTCCATGCTGGATACGCATACGGAAGCTTTGCTGCATCAGGCAATGCGCACTTTTTTGCGTGGGCGCACGACTATCATCATTGCTCACAGATTATCTGCCGTGAAAGAGGCTGACCGCGTGCTGGTGTTTGATGGTGGCCGCATCATTGAGGAAGGACAGCATGACACGCTGGTGCAGCAGGCCGGCAGTGTCTATCAACGCTTGTATGGCCAGCAGGCCAGCTAAGATTTGAGCCGCCTGCAGCTAAATGCAGGCGCTCACAAGGTAGTACGTTAAGGCTTCAACAGACGAGACACTTCACTGCCTGGTTTGGCAGCGTCGCCGCTGGTGTTGATCACATGGGTGATTTCGCCCGTCCCGCCCAGCGAAACGCTGGTCATGCGCTCAAACTGGATATGTTCGCCCAGCGGTGCCTCAATCGCGCTGCTTAGTTTGACTTCCGGGTTGTCATTAAAAAAGCAGTACACGCCCATGCCGATGGCCCTGTGCTGTGTGACGTGATCAGCCACCTTGTAAGAGGCAAAGCCGTTGCTGCTGCCATTCATCCAGCTGGCCTGGTTGGGGACATCATAGGGCGCTTCACTCTGGTAAAAGTACACGGCGCCATTTTCGCCATTCCACACGGTTTGGTAGTCGTGGAAGTGCTCGACAAACAAGCCATACATGGTGACATCATCGCCATTCACGACAATGCCATGCTTGGTTTTATTGGTGGCCCAGCCTATGCCATTGCCATGGTCGCCACGCCAAACCCACAAGTTGTCGCCAATGACGTGATTGCTATTGATCATGACACTCTGCGTCGCATTGCCCACACTGGCGCCGCCTACCCGGAAAAACACGTCATGCAAGCTGATTGGGTTTTGAACATGCGAGATGGTCGTTTTGCTTTGTCCCACTTGCAATAACACCTCGCTGTTTTTTTCGCCTGCATCAAACAGCACACCGCCCAGAATCACGCCATCGACATCTTGCACCGTCATGGCAGGATTTCCCTGCGTCGGCAGCAGGGTGGCAATACCCAGGCCAAGCACGACGGTATTGGCATGTGAAATGTTGAGGGCTTTGTCTAGTTGGTAAATGCCAGGCGTCAGCAATAGATGCTGGCCTTTGGCGAGCGCTGCATTGAGGCTGTCAGCGTTATCTGTTGCCGCTTTGGCGATATAAAAACGGCTCAAGGGAATCGTCGTGCCGTTCAGGTGGGCGTCTTGCCAACTGATGCCTTGCGTCTGCTGACGCAAGGGAGGGACGTAAACCTGGTATTCACCAGCCGCGGTCACTGTCAAAAACGGCTTCTCGCGTACGATAGGCGTTTGCGGGACGTCGGTATAGGGTGGGTTAGGCCAATGCGACGCATCCGGGGCATGCTTGACGCCAACAAAGACCATATTCCAGTTGGCATTGGTCCAGCTGCCAATGTTGCTGTTTCGGGTTAACCACTGCTGCTGGGTACCCGAATTGACTTGCTGGTCAATCAGGCTGTCGGCGATAAAACCGCCACTGGACCAGCCGCCATTATCATCCAGCAACATATTGCCACGCACATGCAGACGGCGTAGCGGTGAAGCTTGCGACACCGCCCATTGCATGGTGCCATTATCCGGTGTCACCGACAGGTTCTCTACGCTACGCCAGAAATTTTGTGTGGCATCTTCTTCGTGCCAGGTGGCCTTGACCTCAATCCCGCCCTGCAACATGACCTCATCAGGGTAGCGGCCCAGACCCATGAGTTGGGTATAAAAGCCCAACTTGATCTTGTTATGGTAGACGCCCGGTTTGAACAATACCGCGTAGCGTTCAGGCCCAAACTGGTTACTTTCTTGTTGTTTGAACAGGGCATCCAGCCTAGCCTGCACTTCTTCCGTCGGCATTTGTGGGTCGAGCACAAACACGTTCTCGCCAAAGTCGGGGGCACTGGCTTGCACTTTATGGGCATCCGCCTGGCATCCGGCTAAAAACAAAGCGGTGAGGCCCGCGCCAAATAGGGTAAACAGTGTTTTGTCGGCAATCCCGGAATACATAAACAGTTCGCTTTCTCTTACAAGTCCTCTAGTCAGGACCACGCTATTGTCCAGAAAATTCAAATTTTGTTGGCTTGCATGGCCGTCAGCAATGGGTGGTGCGATCCCGGGTTGCCAGACCTGCTGAGCTAGTTCACCAAACTAACCCAGTTGCAAGGTACTCAAGGTTTCGCTACGCACACGTGCCAGCAGTTGCGCATCGTCAATCAATGATTCGCCATAGGAGGGAATCATGGACTTGAGCGTGTCTTGCCAGCCCTCGCTTTGCATGCGTTTGGCAAAACAGCGCTGTAATACATCCAGCATGGCCTGGACGCTCACCGATGCGCCAGGCGAAGCGCCGAGCAAGGCCGCCAGGCTACCATCGGCGCTGGCCACAATCTCAGTGCCAAATTCGAGTTTGCCCCAATGCTGATGGCAGCGCTTGATGATTTGTACCCGCTGCCCGGCGTGCGCCAATTGCCAGTGCTGGCTATCGGCCGCAGGCAGAAATACGCGCAAGGCAGACATGCGCTGCTCATGCGTTTGAAACACTTCCTTGATCAGGTATTTGGTCAGGTCCAGATTGTGTCGGCCCGCACCGAGCAGGCTCTTGATGTTTCTGACTTTGACAGATTTGGCCAAGTCGAAACGCGAGCCTTGCTTGAGAAAGCGCGTGGTGAATCCGGCATAGGGCCCAAATAGCAGCGCAGGCTTGCCTTGTATCATGCGCGTATCCAGATGCGGCACCGACATGGGTGGTGCGCCGACCGCAGCCTGGCTGTAAACCTTGGCATGATGGGTGTTGATCAGCGAGGGTTCATTACAAATCAACCATTGGCCACTGACCGGAAAACCGCCATAGCCATTCGCTTCAGGGATCCCCGACTGCTGCAACAAGGGCAAGGCGCCGCCGCCGGCACCTAAAAACACAAACTGGGCTTCCAGAGTTTGCTTTTTACCGGTGACCAGATCCTGCACTTGAACTTGCCAGGGATGTTTTTCGCGCTTGTTCACTTGCTTGAGCTTGGTGACGCGGGATTGGGTGAGCAAGGTAAAGTTGGCTTGCGTCTTGAGGTGAGACACCAACTGCCTTGTCAGTGCGCCAAAATTGACATCCGAGCCATGGGCGACGCGTGTGGCAGACATGTGCGCGCCGCTTTCACGGCCACGCATCATCAGGGGCATCCACTCGTTCAGGGTTTCCGGCTGGTTGCTCCACTGCATCTCGGCGAATAAAGGATGCGCTTGTAATAACTCAAATCGCTGACGCAAAAAAGCACCGTCTTCAGCACCCCAAACCGCACTCAGGTGCGGGACGCGCTGGATAAATGCTGCCGCTTGCAGTGCCCCTTCTTTTGTCAGGGTAGACCAATATTGCAGAGACACCTCAAAGGCGGCGTTGATCTCCAGCGCGCGCCGAATCTGAATGTCTCCCTGCCGGTTTTTGGGGGTGTAGTTGAGCTCACAATACCCCGCATGGCCAGTGCCTGCATTATTCAGTGCATCAGAACTTTCAAGCGCAACGTCTTCGAGTTGCTCCACCATGCATATGCTTAAGGTCGGGTCGAGTCTATGCAATAGAGACGCCAGCGTTGCGCTCATAATGCCGCCGCCAACCAGCACGACATCGATGTCTGTTGTTGCCATGGTGCGAGTGTCCCCTCATTGTCGCGCCTGCAGATTGGGCGCAAATTATATTGACGCCGCGCATTATAAATCGAAAAACCACGCGTATCATCTAAACTTGATGCTTTCGTGACGCATGCCAATAAGCCTGGGGCTAACTTGTCAATAAATTGCTTTTACGGTAAGCTTAAGGATGAAATTAAAAAGGTTCAAAACCACAAAAAAATCAAGCCTGGCTTGGGTTTATCTTCAACCGGATTTGACTGGAACAAGATTTACTGGGTCGTTGATCTGAATTTCCGATTTGGTGTTGTCTCATGGCAGTCGTTATGCTCTTGAGACACCTAAATTTAGGCGCATGAAAATGTTTGCGAGTGGCTAGCCGGCATAGCCACCATGCGGATCTAGTCCGATCAGGCTTAAAAACACAAAAGGGTTGGGGTGTATATGAAAAATCCGTTGGAATCTGTTGCAGGATCCGTTCTCTCTGGTGTGTTGCTCACGCTGGCGCTGGTTTTTTTCCTCAAAAATTTTGTGGTTGCAGGAGGCTGATACGATGGAACTGGTTCCGGCACTCGCAAGATGGTTTCATGTATTGGCAGGCATTACCTGGGTGGGCCTGCTTTATTATTTTAATCTGGTGCAAATGGCAGGCTTGAAAGCGGCCGCAGCAGACGGTACGGCTGCGGGTATTAACAAACATATCGCGCCACGTGCCTTGCTGTGGTTTCGTTGGTCTGCTGTGGTGACCTGGCTGGCGGGTGCGGCATTGTTGGGCCCACATTTTACCGATGCGTTCGCCTTGCGAGGCGGGTTTGAATTGATTGGTGTGGGTGCCTGGCTGGGGACCATTATGCTGTTTAATGTTTGGGTGCTGATTTGGCCCAATCAGAAAAAAATACTTGGCATGGTGGCAGCCGATGAACAGGCGAAAAACAATGCAAGACGTGTTGCCATGCTGGCCTCACGCACGAACTTGATGCTTTCATTGCCCATGCTGTTTTTTATGGCCAATGGGTTGAGTCATCGAGCCGTATTAGGGTTTTAGCGGGTTTAAGACGTTTACGGCGGCTTAAGCCGCCGTTTTTGTTTTTTGAAAAAGGGTTTGAAATGCATTCGGAACATTTAATGAGCACCTATGGCAGACAGCCAGTGACCTTTGTTAAAGGTGAGGGCGTCTGGCTCACAGACACTGCCGGTGATCGCTATCTGGATGCGCTGTCTGGCGTGGCGGTGAATGGTTTGGGGCATACCCATCCCAAATTTGTAGCGGCGCTCAATGCACAAATCGCCAAACTGATCCATGTCTCCAATATTTACCAGATTGCAGAACAAGCTGCGTTGGCCGACAAAGTGGCCGAGTTGTCTGGCATGGATCGCGTATTTTTCTGTAACTCAGGTTGTGAAGCCAATGAGGCCGCGATTAAATTGGCGCGTTTGTACGGACACAACAAAGGCATAGACCATCCTGAAATCATCGTCATGGATCAAAGCTTTCATGGCAGGACCATGGCTACTTTGTCAGCGACCGGTAACCGTAAGGTGCAAGCCGGTTTTGAGCCCTTGGTAAGTGGGTTTGTCCGCGTGCCTTTTGATGATATTGAAGCCGTCAAAGCAATTGCAGCCCATAAAAACAATGTGGTGGCTATTCTGGTTGAGCCAGTGCAAGGCGAGGGCGGGATTCATATTCCAGCCAGTTTGAAAGCCTATTTGCAAGGCTTGCGTGCGCTGTGCGATGCCAATGGCTGGTTGCTGATGCTGGATGAAGTCCAGTCAGGCATTGCCAGAACCGGCACCTGGTTTGCTTTTCAGCATAGTGGCATCCTGCCGGACGTGATGACATTGGCCAAAGGCCTGGGTTCAGGCGTGCCGATTGGGGCTTGTGTCGCGCGTGGCGTGGCTGCAGAAACCTTTACGCCTGGTAAGCATGGGTCAACCTTTGGTGGGAACCCGCTGGCCACGGCTGCTGGTCTGGCCACATTAAATATCATTGCCGAAGAACAATTACGTGAAAACGCACAGACGGTTGGCGACTATATTCGCGAACAGTTTACACTTGCGCTCAAAGGCGAAGCCGGAGTCGTCAATGTACGCAATGCCGGCATGATGATAGGCATTGAACTCGACAAACCATGTGCCGAGCTGGTCAAGCAGGCGTTGGCAGCAAAACTGTTGATTAACGTCACTTCAGAAAAAGTGATTCGTTTGTTACCACCGCTGATCATGAATAAGCAGGAAGCAGATGAGTTGGTAAGCAGGTTAACGCCCCTGATTTTAAATTTCTTAAAGGCAAATGCTTGATTACGCAAGCGTCTACACATCATGAGTATTAAACATTTTTTGCAATTTAATGACCTGACACGCGACGAGATAGAGCACATCTTTACCCGTGCCAAATGGATTAAATCGCAATTCAAGGATTACAAGCAATATTGGCCGCTGGTCGATCGCACGCTGGTCATGATTTTTGAAAAAGCCAGTACACGTACCCGCTTGTCTTTTGAAGCTGGCATGCAGCAACTGGGCGGCTCAGCCATCTATCTCAACACCCGTGATTCGCAACTGGGGCGTGGCGAGCCGGTAGAAGATGCGGCACAGGTGATTTCGCGCATGAGTGACATCGTCATGATCCGCACGTTTGAGCAAAGCATCATTGAGCGTTTTGCGCAAAACTCGCGCGTGCCGGTGATCAATGGTCTGACCAACGAATATCACCCATGCCAGATCCTGGCGGATATTTTTACCTTTATCGAGCACAGAGGTTTGATCCAGGGTAAAACCGTGGCCTGGATTGGCGACAGCAATAACGTCTGTAACACCTGGTTGCAGGCGGCAGAAGTGCTGGACTTTAATGTGCATGTGTCGACCCCGCCTGGCTATGAAGTCGAACCAGAGCGCGCTAACTTGTACGGCACGGATCATTTTGAGTCATTTGCTGACCCGATGGAGGCAGCTCTCGGCGCGGATCTGGTCACGACCGATGTCTGGACCAGCATGGGCTTTGAGGCCGAAAACGAAGAGCGCCGCAAAGACTTCGCTGATTGGCAAGTCGACGCTGACATGATGAAGGTCGCAAAAGCCGATGCCTTGTTTATGCACTGCTTGCCTGCGCACCGTGGTGAAGAAGTTTCGGCCGAGGTCATTGATGGCGCGCAAAGCGTGGTCTGGGACGAAGCCGAGAACAGACTGCACACGCAAAAAGCGCTGATGGAATATTTGTTGTTGGGCAAAGTTTGATTTTTCACCACAGAAACCCAGAGTGTTTCAAGGTGGTTTTCTCCTTGCCCTCTGTGATCTCTGTGGCAAAAAATTGTTTTTTATAGGTTCACTCTGACACGACGTTGAAATTAAGCGTGCCAGACTGGCGTGACAACAAATGTGACGCCAAAAACATGTGTTAGCCACAGAGAACAAAGAGGTCACAGAGAACAAGTGCTTTTACAGATTTTCTCTTTATCTCGTTAGCTGTGAGGTAAAAATATTTTTTATGGAAATACAACTTCAATGAGCGATATTAAAAAAGCCGTATTGGCCTATTCTGGCGGCCTGGACACTTCCGTGATTCTGAAATGGTTGCAGGACACTTATCAATGTGAGGTGGTCACGTTTACTGCTGACCTTGGTCAGGGTGAAGAGCTGGAGCCCGCGCGCGAAAAAGCCAAAAAATTTGGCGTAAACGAAATCTATATTGATGACCTGCGTGAAGAGTTTGTGCGTGACTTTGTGTTCCCGATGTTCCGTGCCAACACTGTTTACGAAGGTGAGTATTTGCTTGGCACCTCGATTGCGCGTCCGCTGATTGCCAAGCGCCTGATTGAAATTGCCAACGAAACTAAAGCGGATGCTATTTCGCATGGTGCCACCGGCAAGGGTAACGACCAGGTGCGTTTTGAGCTGGGTGCCTATGCCTTGAATCCCAACATCAAAATTATCGCCCCATGGCGTGAATGGGATCTGTTGTCCCGTGAAAAACTGCTGGCCTATGCTGAAAAACATGGCATTCCGGTCGAGATGAAGCACAAACAAGGGGGCAGCCCTTATTCAATGGATGCTAACCTGTTGCATATTTCCTACGAAGGCCGCCACCTGGAAGACCCGGCAGCGGAAGCCGAGGAAGACATGTGGCGCTGGACCGTATCCCCTGAAAAAGCCCCAGACGCGGCCGAGTATCTGGACCTTGAGTTCAAACAGGGTGACATTGTTGCGCTTAATGGCAAATCCATGAAAGCACACGAGATTCTGGCTGAGCTGAACCGCTTGGGTGGCAAACATGGTGTGGGTCGTCTGGACCTGGTGGAAAACCGCTATGTAGGTATGAAGTCCCGTGGTTGCTACGAAACTCCGGGCGGCACCATTATTCTAAAAGCGCACCGTGCGATTGAAAGCATTACGCTGGACCGCGAAGTGGCGCACTTGAAGGATGATTTGATGCCACGTTACGCCAGCCTGATCTATAACGGCTACTGGTGGAGCCCAGAGCGTGTTGCTTTGCAAACTTTAATCGACCATACCCAGGCGACGGTGAATGGCTGGGTGCGCGTGAAGTTGTACAAAGGCAACGTGATTGTGGTTGGCCGTGACAGCAAAACTGACTCGTTATTTGACTCGACCATTGCGACGTTTGAGGATGACAAAGGCGCTTACGACCAGAAAGATGCGGGCGGGTTTATCAAGTTGAATGCTTTGCGCATGCGTATTGCAGCCAACTTGCACAGCCGTAAAAAATAATTCTTATGGCTCATCGACGCGTCATTGCCTATGACTCTACCTTGCGCGATGGCGCGCAAGCGCAGGGAGTGTCTTTTTCGGTTGAGGATAAACTCAAGGTGGTTCAGCGTCTGGATCAGTTGGGAATCGGCTACATTGAGGCCGGTAATCCTGGCTCTAACCCGAAAGACCTCGAGTTTTTTGCACGCGTCGGCGAGCTCCATCTGCAGCATGCCAAAATTATTGCGTTTGGCAGTACACGCCGGATTGGCATTACCGCAGCAGAAGACAAGAATTTGCAGTCGCTGTTATCAGCCAACACAACGGCGGTGGCCATTTTTGGCAAGAGTTGGGATTACCAGGTCACTGACATTCTGCGTACGACGCTAGACGAAAACCTGGCCATGATTGCCGATACCATTGCCTACCTCAAGGCGCAAGGCAAAGAGGTGGTGTTTGACGCTGAGCATTTTTACGATGGCTATCAAGCCAATGCCGACTATGCCATGCAGACATTGCAAGCCGCGGTAGACGCTGGGGCGGATGTGTTGGCCTTATGTGATACCAATGGCGGCACTTTCCCGAACGAGGTATTCAGCATCACGCAAACAGTGGTGAACCGTTTCCCGGCAGTGCAGATTGGCATTCATTGCCATAACGACTGTGAAATGGCGGTGGCCAACTCGGTGGCCGCCGTACAGGCTGGCGCCATGCAGGTGCAAGGCACCATCAACGGTATCGGTGAGCGCTGTGGTAACGCCAACCTGGTGTCGATTATCCCCAATGTGCAGCTAAAACTGGGTTTGGCCTGTATTTCAGAGTCGCAATTATCCGAGTTGACGGCCGCCGCACGCTTTGTCAGTGAAGTCGCCAATGTTGCGTTTAACGACAAGGCACCTTATGTCGGGCAGGATGCCTTTGCGCACAAGGGCGGCATGCATATTGATGCAGTGAATAAGAATCCGAAATCTTATGAGCACATCAACCCTGGCATGGTTGGCAATGAGAGACATATTCTGGTCTCTGAAGTCGCGGGGCGCGGGGCGATTTTGCGCAAGTTGCAACAAATTGATCCTAGCCTGACCAAAGAGTCTCAAGCGGCAGTGAATATCCTGGAACAGCTGAAAGCACTGGAGCATGAAGGGTATCAGTTTGAAAATGCCGAGAGCTCGTTTGACTTGCTGATGCAGAAATTGCTGGGCAAATTCAAGCCGTTTTTCAGCCTCAAGCAATACCATGTCAATATTTACGAACCGTCAGCAGATGGGTTGAATTCCTCGGTGACGATACACGTCAGCGTGAATGGCCAGGAAACCAGCGCAACCGCTCAGGGTGATGGTCCCGTGAATGCCCTGGACAAGGCCATGCGTAAGGCGCTGCAGCCGTTTTATCCGGCCATCAATGAAATCAAGCTGGTGGATTACAAAGTGCGGGTGCTGGATTCCAATCTGGCCACGGCAGCGAAGGTACGCGTGCTGATTGAGTCTACCGATCAGCAAAGCAACTGGACGACCATCGGTGTTTCTTCTGACATCATCCAGGCATCCTGGCTGGCCTTGAAGGATGCGATTGAATACAAGTTGTCGCAATCGCGGACAAGCCCATAAGCGCAGCAAACCCGAACGCTGATTAGTCTGCAGGTTGCAGCAACACCAGTTTCAGGTGTTCCTGTTCTACCGGACGTAGCGTCACCTGCTGATATTGAATCAAGCCTTGCGTCGGATGTTGAAAGGCGCGCTGTCCGCCTTGTCTTTCCAGCACATCATGCTGTTTCCAGAATGCTGCAAACTCTGCACTGGCATTGCTCAGTTCGTCGATGAGTTTCTTGATTTCAGGCTCTTCCAGCCGTGTGCGGCTGTCCGCTCTGAATTCTGCCACCAGTCTGCGCGCGCGCATGTCCCAGTTCACTACAAACTGTTTTGCCGCCGGATGCGCAAACACAAAGCGTAGCAGGTTAGGGTGTTCGCCAGCAGGCCACTCAATATCCAGTAGTCCGCTAAACAAATCACTTGCTGCGGTATTCCAGGCCAACATGTCCCAGGTGCGGCCCATGATGTACGCCGGAATCTGGATGTGTTTCAGCATGGTCACCAGGGTTTCCGGCGCCGTATCAACTTGGTTCTGGTGTGCATGCGGGTCACGGCGGTCAGCCATGTCAAACAGATAGCTACGTTCAGACTTGCTCAGTTTGAGTGCATTGGCCAGGCGGTCCAGGGCTTCGGCCGACACATTGACTTCGCGCGCTTGCTCTATCCAGGTGTACCAGGTAGCGCTGATCCCTGCCAATTGAGCCACTTCTTCGCGTCGTAGCCCTTGGGTGCGACGGCGAACGCCTGACGGAAAACCAAAGGCTTCCGGGCTGCCACGCTGGCGCATGGCTTGTAAAAATTCTGCGAGTTCCTGGCGTCTTGAATCCATCTTTTCCTGTTGAGCATCAATTGCTTGCGTGTGCAGCGGCTGTTTAAAGTGGTAGTTTCAATACTAGTATAAATCATATTCTTGTAAGGGTATTGAAACTTAGGTATTCTGCGCAGGTTATTTATTTTGTGTGGTTTGAAAGGAACTGTCATGGCAGGTAAAACGCTGTACGACAAATTATGGGATTCGCATGTGGTGCGTGAAGAAGCAGACGGCACCTGTCTGATTTACATTGACCGCCATCTGGTGCATGAAGTGACCAGCCCACAGGCTTTTGAAGGCTTGCGTTTGGCCGGGCGTAAACCATGGCGTAATTCCAGCATTGTGGCTAACCCTGACCACAATACACCGACCAAAGACTGGGACAAAGGCATTGAAGATCCAGTGTCCCGTTTGCAGGTGGAAACGCTGGATAACAACATCAAAGAGTTTGGTGCCTTGGTGTATTTTCCTTTTAAAAACAAAGACCAAGGCATTATTCATGTGATTGGGCCTGAAAATGGCACGACCTTGCCTGGTATGACCGTGGTCTGTGGCGATAGCCATACCTCAACTCATGGTGCCTTTGGCGCGTTGGCGCACGGCATCGGTACCTCAGAGGTTGAGCATGTCTTGGCTACACAAACCCTGGTCGCGAAAAAATCCAGGCGCATGCTGGTGAAAGTCGATGGCCAATTGGGCAAAGGCGTGACGGCCAAAGACGTGGCGCTGGCGATTATCGGCAAAATCGGAACCGCTGGCGGTACGGGTTACGCGATTGAGTTTGGCGGCGAAGTGATCCGTGGCTTGTCCATGGAAGGCCGCATGACGCTGTGTAACATGGCGATTGAAGCCGGCGCTCGTGCGGGCCTGGTGGCCCCGGATGAGAAAACATCGGCTTACCTTGAAGGTCGCCTGCATGCGCCTAAAGGCGTGCATTGGGCGCAAGCTGTGGCTTACTGGAGCACCCTCAAGTCCGACGCCGATGCCGAGTTTGATACCATCGTAACATTGAACGGTGCAGAGATTGCCCCGCAAGTGACCTGGGGGACATCGCCTGAGCAAGTGCTGCCCATCGGCTCCACTGTGCCTGATCCTGCCCAGGAAGCCGATGCAACCAAACGTACCAGTATTGAAAATGCGCTTAAATACATGGGCTTGACTGCCAATACCCCGATTGAGCAAATTCAGCTCGATAAAATCTTTATTGGTTCCTGCACCAACTCGCGTATTGAGGACTTGCGTGCCGCTGCCAGCGTCGCCAAAGGTAAAAAAGTGGCCAGCAATATCAAACTGGCGATGGTGGTGCCGGGCTCTGGTCAGGTGAAACGTCAGGCCGAAGCTGAAGGCTTGGACAAGATTTTTATTGAGGCTGGTTTTGAGTGGCGTGAGCCTGGCTGCTCCATGTGTCTGGCCATGAACTCAGACCGCTTGAGCCCTGGTGAGCGTTGCGCTTCAACCTCTAACCGTAACTTTGAAGGCCGTCAGGGTCCGGGCGGACGTACGCATTTGGTCAGCCCTGAAATGGCGGCAGCTGCTGCGATTGCCGGTCATTTTGTTGACGTGCGTAGCGCCTAAGAGGAGAACATTATGAAAGCATTTACTACCTTGAATGGGCTGGTTTGTCCGCTGGATCGAGCCAACGTGGACACTGACGCGATTATTCCCAAGCAGTTCTTAAAATCAATCAAACGCTCTGGCTTTGGCCCGTATTTGTTTGACGAGTGGCGCTATACCAACTATGGCGAGCCTGGTATGGATTGCAGTACGCGTCCATTAAATCCGGACTTTGTCTTGAACCAGCCGCGTTACCAAGGTGCACAAGTCCTGCTCGCGCGTGACAACTTTGGCTGCGGTTCTTCACGTGAGCATGCGCCATGGGCGATTGAAGACCAAGGCTTCCGCGTCATTATTGCGCCCAGCTTTGCCGATATTTTCTTTAATAACTGCTATAAAAACGGTATTTTGCCCATCGTGGCTGCTGCCGAGCAGGTAGATCAGTTATTCAAAGAATGCTTTGCCAATGAAGGGTATACGCTGAATGTCGATCTGGTAGCGCAAACCGTGACCACGCCTTCTGGCCAGTCATTCAGCTTTGAGATTACACCGACACGCAAGCACAATTTGCTCAATGGCCTGGATGAGATCGGCCTGACCTTGCAGCATGCAGATGAAATCAAAACGTTTGAAGAGAAACATAAGGCTGCACAACCCTGGTTGTTCGCATAAAAACGTAATTCATCTGCGACAAAATGAATTGGCGTTGTTGCGCGGTGCTCGAAATCCTTATGTAATCAGTGTACATTCCGGTTTCTGCGCTCCGAGCGCCTAGCCACGCCATCGCTCGCGACGGTTTTTCATCGTTTTTATTGAGATTGTATATATAGTTAGGAAAAAATAATGGCATTGAATATTGCAGTGTTGCCAGGCGATGGCATCGGCCCGGAAATTATTAAACAAGCCCTGCGCGTACTGGATGTGTTGCACAAAGAAGGTCTCGAAATGACCTTCACCGAGGCACCGTTGGGTGGTCAGGCGTATGACCAGTTCGGTCATCCCTATCCAGAGTTTACGCAAAAAGTTTGCCGTGCAGCGGATGCTGTTTTGTTGGGCGCGGTAGGCGGCCCACAGTATGACACCCTGGACCGTCCATTGCGTCCAGAGCGCGGTTTACTGGCGATTCGTAAAGACTTGGGTCTGTTTGCCAACTTGCGTCCAGCGGTGCTGTTCCCAGAGTTGGCCAACGCTTCTACGCTGAAACCTGAAGTGGTGGCTGGTCTGGATATCATGATTGTGCGTGAACTGACCGGTGACGTCTATTTTGGTCAGCCACGCGGCATGCGCACCAACGAGCAGGGCGTGCGCGAAGGTTTTAATACCATGATTTACAGTGAGCCAGAAGTCCGCCGTATTGCGCACGTCGCTTTCCAGATTGCGATGAAGCGCCAGAAAAAACTGTGTTCAGTAGACAAGGCCAATGTGCTGGAAACCACCGAGTTCTGGAAAGAAATCGTGATCGATGTAGCGAAAGAATATCCGGAAGTCGAGTTGAGCCATATGTATGTGGACAATGCCGCCATGCAGCTGATTCGCAACCCGAAACAGTTTGACGTGATGGTGACTGGTAACATTTTTGGTGACATCCTGTCTGATGAAGCCTCCATGCTGACTGGTTCAATTGGTATGCTGGCTTCTGCATCCTTGAACGAGAGCAAAAAAGGCCTGTATGAGCCATCACACGGTTCTGCACCGGATATCGCCGGCAAGAACCTGGCTAACCCGATTGCGACCATTTTGTCTGCGGCCATGATGTTGCGCTACAGCTTTGATAATGAAGCTGCCGCCACCCGCATTGAAAATGCGGTGAAAAAGGTCCTGGCAGCGGGCTACCGTACCGGAGACATCTACGAAGAAGGCACCAAACGCGTGTCATGCTCCGAGATGGGCGACCAAATCGTAGCGGCCATGTAACACGGGTTGCGCGGGCGGATGTAATTTCATCACGCTCGCGCAGATTTAGCTGTGATATAGTCCTTTGCTTGTTTTGCAGCGTATTGAAATTAAACAGGAATTTAAAAATGGCGCAATTTGATAATGTCAGTGTAAAAAAGAAAGCTAATGTCTATTTTGATGGCAAATGTGTGAGTCACACCGTGCTGTTCCCGAATGGCACGCGGTGTACCGTAGGCGTAATTTTTCCGAGTACATTGACCTTTAATACAGGCTCCCCGGAGTTGATGGAAATCAACGATGGTGTTTGCAAGGTACGCCTGAAAGGCGAGGAAAACTGGACTACCTACAAGGGCGGTGAGAAATTCACGGTACCGGGTAATTCCAGTTTTGAGATTGAAACAGTAGAGACCGTAGACTACGTCTGCCACTTCGAATAATTGCGATTGCTCGGCATGACTGCGTTGGTCGCGCTGGTCGTACTAAATGTACTGCCTGCGCGCTTCCGCCTTGTCCTGCCATCGCTTGTGAGGTTTTAAAAAAATGCCTAGCTTTGATATTACATCCGAAGTCGATATGGTTAATTTGAAGAATTCGATTGATGCTGCCAGCAAGCAGATTACCAATCGCTATGACTTTAAAGGCACTTCGGCCAACATCGAGTTTAACGAGAAAGACAAAGTGATCACTTTGTTTGGGGATAATGATTTTCAGCTGGATCAGGTGAAAGATATTTTGCTGCCAGCTATGGAAAAAAAAGAGCCAGAGTCTTCCAAGCGACTGGAGCACAAGGATGTGCAAAAGGTGTCTGGTAACAAGGTCAAGCAGGAGTTGATTGTGCGTGATGGCATTGATAGCGACCTGGCCAAAAAAATCACCAAGCTGATTAAAGACAGTGGCATGAAAGTCCAGGCCACCATTCAGGGCGACACCGTGCGCGTGAATGGGGCGAAGCGAGACGTCCTGCAAGAGGCGATTGCATTTGTGAAAAAGAGTATTACTGATTTTCCGTTGAAATTTGGTAACTTTAGAGACTGATGACGATAAGCATCAGTCATTTGAGGAGAGGATGATGTTTAAAACGTTAATTTTGGGTGTAATCACTGCATTGACCTTGGCGGCCTGTAATACCATTGACGGCATGGGCAAGGATCTGGAAAAGGCTGGCGAAGCCGTGCAAAAGTCAACCAAATAAGGGTTGAATCAAAATTATCTGCGTTTATCCGCACGGCTGTGCGGTTAACAATAAAGGTTGAATATGTTGAAGGTAGGGTTTGTAGGCTGGCGTGGCATGGTGGGTTCTGTGCTGATGCAACGCATGCGTCAGGAAAATGATTTTGCGGATATCGAACCGCAGTTTTTCACCACCTCGCAAGCAGGCGGTGCAGCACCCAATGTGGGTAAATCATCTCCCGCGCTTAAAGATGCGAAAAATATAGACGCATTGAAGCAGATGGAGGTGATTGTCACCTGCCAGGGCGGCGATTACACCAGTGAAGTGTTCCCGCAATTGCGCGCTGCCGGCTGGAACGGTCACTGGATTGATGCTGCCTCGACCTTGCGTATGGAAGACGATGCCGTGATTATTCTTGATCCGGTCAATATGCATGTCATTAAAGATGCGCTCGCGAATGGCGGAAACAACTGGATAGGCGGCAATTGCACGGTTTCGTTGATGTTGATGGCGCTCAATGGCTTGTTCAAGGCCGATCTGGTTGAGTGGGCAACGTCCATGACCTACCAGGCTGCGTCTGGTGCCGGTGCACAAAATATGCGTGAATTGATTACGCAAATGGGCGTGGTCAATGCCTCTGTGGCTGACTTGCTGGCCGATCCTGCTTCTGCGATTCTGGATATCGACAAACAGGTGGCCGATACCATCCGCAGTGAGGCGCTACCGCAATCCAACTTTGGCGTGCCGCTTGCCGGTAGCCTGATTCCCTGGATAGACAAGGATTTGGGCAATGGTCAAAGCAAGGAAGAGTGGAAGGGGGGCGTTGAGACCAACAAGATTCTGGGGCGCTCGGCAAATCCGATTGTGATTGATGGTTTGTGTGTGCGCATTGGCGCCATGCGTTGCCATTCACAGGCTTTGACGCTCAAACTGCGCAAAGATGTGCCGCTCGATGAGATCAACCAGATGCTGGCGGAAGCCAACCCCTGGGCAAAGGTGATTCCCAACGAACGCGAAGTGAGTATGCGTGAGTTAACGCCAGCGGCGATTACCGGCACGTTGACCACGCCGGTGGGGCGTTTGCGCAAACTGGCAATGGGTGGCGAATATCTGTCCGCGTTTACAGTCGGCGACCAGTTATTGTGGGGTGCCGCCGAGCCATTGCGACGCATGTTAAGAATTTTGGTAGAAGCTTAAGTAGTTTGTGAAGTAGCAGCCCGTAAAGCTATGATTTATCAATGAAATCATAGTCTTTTCGGGCTTTTGCTTTTTTGGGGCTAGTGTTTAATGGATGCGAGATACTAAAAACAGTGTATTTATTGCCTGCAAGCCGTCTGCACGCGCTTGCGTGGCTGTCTGAATGATGCTATTTTGACAAAAGCCATGAATGAAAAAAGGGTGAATCGGTGCGTAAAATTCAATTAAAAAAAATAGCCTTTGCCTTGAGTCTGGGTGCTGCCATGTCAGCGCATGCTGCCGGATTGGGTACCATCACGTCCAGCTCAAAACTGGGGGAACCACTCAATGCTGAAATCGAGCTGTTGGCCGTCACGCCTGCAGAGTTGAGCAGCATTCAAGCTGCGCTTGCCAGTGAGCAGGTATATCAGGATCAAATGCTGGAAAAGCCTGCGGCTTATCCATTCATCAAAATTGAGGTTGGCAATAATACAAAAGGCCTGCCTATCCTCAAGTTGAGCAGTACACAACCGATTACAGAAGCCTTCCTGGACATGCTGATCCAGGTAGACTGGCCGACCGGTCGCCTGGTAAAAGAGTACACCTTACTGTTAGACCCGCCCGGTTTTAACTCTAATTATGCTGCCGAAGCTGCGGCGACGCCCACGGTGAAACAGCCAGAAGCTCAACCTGCGCCAGCCGTGGCCGCTGAGAGCCGTCCTGCAGAAAACAGGAGTGCGAAGGCGCCGACTGCAGCCAAGCCAGCGGTCAAAAAAGTCGAGCCTAAATCACCGGCTCAAGACACTGCCTCTGAGGCGCAAGCGTTGACGACAGAGCGTGGTGATACGCTATATGCCATCGCGCGCCAGATGAAGCCAGAAAATGTCAGCATGGATCAAATGCTGGCTGCGCTTTATCAATCCAATCAGGACGCTTTTGACGGTAAAAACATGAACCGTCTCAAGGTAGGTAAAATCATTCGTCTGCCTGACCAGGCAAGCCTGGAGCGTCTGAGTCGCAAGCAAGCGCAGCAAGTGGTGGCTGAGCATACGGCCAACTGGCTAGCTTATAAAAATACGCTGGGCAAAGTGGTTAAGGAAAGTGCGCCTGCCCAGACCGGTGGCAACACTCAACAATCTGCAGGCAAGATTGGCAGTGCGGGTGACAAACCATTGCCACAGTCCAAGCCAGCCAAGGATGTGTTAAAGCTTTCGGCAGGTGACGAAAAATCGACTTCGTTGACTGACAAGGCCAACAGTAAGGCCTCCGCGACTGCTGCACAAGAGGACGCGACCGCCAAAGCGAATGCGATCAAAGAAGAGCAAGCACGTGCTGCAGCGCTTGAGAAACAAGTGGCCGACATGAAAAAGCTCGTGGAAATGAAAAGCAATGCCATGGCACAGGCTGAAAAAAATGCTGCGCAGGCAGCGTCTGCATCCAACGCTGAACAGAATAAAACGGCTACCGAGCCAGTTAAGCCTGAACCAGCCAAGTCAGAATCTACAACCTCTGCCCCGGCTAAAGCAGAAGCAGATAAGGCCGCTGGTGAGAAAACTGAGCCGGCTAAAACCGAGTCACCCAGCACTGTTGCAGAAAACAAGCCAGCGGCACCACCGGTTGAGCCTGCGCCTGAAGTTGCGACCACCCAACCCTCATTTATGCACGTGTTGCTTGAGCGTCTGAAGTCAATTAACCCTGTCTTGCCATTTGCCTTGATTGGATTGCCTATCTTGCTTTGCATTTGGGCTGTGATCCGTATTCGTCGTAAAAAGCAGATTGATAACTTTGAAGACGTGATTGTGACCTCGCCGGCCACTGAAATGCAAAACAATACAGTGTTCGGGGATACACAAGCGGCTGCTTCGGGCGACACTTCATTTCTGACCGACTTCTCGCAGAGTGGGGTAGGCGGCATGATTGACTCTCATGATGTTGATCCGATTGCCGAGGCTGAGGTGTATATGGCCTATGGCCGCGATGCGCAGGCCGAAGAAATCCTCAAAGATGCCATTCAAAAAGATCCTGACCGCCATGAGCTCAAACTTAAACTGCTGGAAATTTATCAGGCAAGCGCGAATAAAGGCGCATTTGAGTCGTTGGCCAGTGATCTTTATGCCAAGCTGGGGCCGGCTGACAGTACCTGGGCAAAAGTGACGGCCATGGGACAGAAGCTGGACCCTGAAAACAGCCTATATCAGGTCAGTGCAGAGCCCGTCAGTGCACCGGAGGATAGCAATGCCAATGCTGCCAGTGCAATTGAACCCTCTGCTCCCGCCCAAAATGAAGAAGGCTACCATTTCAATTTTGAGGCTCCCGCTTTAGAGTTTGAGTCTGCAAATGCAGCGGTCTCGGCTTCAGGCGAGCCTGTTGAAACGTCTCAGAATAATGAGGTCGCCGAAACTGAGAAAAATGAGGCTGAGGCTGCCATTGGTATGAGCCAACAAGCGGAGGACGAGCCATTGGTTTTTGAGCCAGCTGCGTTGGCTGAAACTGATGTTGCAAAAGAAACCCTTGCACAGCCTGGCGCAACAGCATTAACGCTCGAGGATGAGCCGTTGTCATTCACCGCGCCCGAGCGTGTTGCAGCTGAACCGGAAGTGTCAACTCTCAACAGCACTGGGCTTGAAGATGTGGCAGATTCTGTAAATGAGGCAGCCGCTACCGACCCTGCGCTGCAGGTCGCCAGTGCCGAGGCTGAGTTGACCCCAAAATCACTGGATTTGCCATCACTCAATCTGGATGATGCTGAACAGACTGCGGCGCCATTTGCCGCGCCTGCTAATTCAGTCAGTGGCGAGCCTGCATTGTCCAATGAAGACGCTGTATTCGAGTCGCTGCCGGAGCTCTCTCTGGAATTGGGTGGGCCTAACGATGCAGCCGGAAATGATCCTGAGGACTTGTCATTGGACGATCTGGATATGGAAGCTCCGGTGGCCTCATTGAATGAGCCCGTTGCGCCAGAGGCTGCTGCTCCTGAAGCTGAGTTTCCTGAGATTTCCCTGGATGTGAGCGAAGCAGTGCCTGCGCCAGCCGAAGATCCGGTCGACGAGCCCGAAGAGGTCAATACCAAGCTGGATTTGATTCAGGCCTATATTGATATGGAAGATGTCATTGGTGCCAGAGAACTGATCGAAGAGGTGATGGCAGAAGGTGGTGAACGCCAGCGGCAACGCGCCAGTGAGTTACTCGAGAAAATTGCATAATCAAAGGCCGGGTTTCCGGCCTTGTTTTTGTGTGCCTTGATTAGGCGTTATCGCACTCAGCCCTTATACTAGGCGCCATGAAAATTGCGATTGGCATAGAATATCATGGCGCTCACTTTCAGGGCTGGCAAAGTCAGCCCAATGGTGCCGGGGTACAGGATGCATTAGAGCGCGCAATTGCGCTGGTTGCAGGCGAACAGGTGCGTTTGCATGCGGCGGGACGGACGGATAGCGGGGTGCATGCATTGATGCAAGTGGCCCACTTTGAGACTGCTGTGGCCAGGCCCTTGAGTGCCTGGGTGCGTGGCAGTAATGCACATTTGCCGCCTTGGGTACGTGTATTGTGGGCAAGCGAAGTCGCTAATGATTTTCATGCCAGGTTTAGTGCACGGGCACGCAGTTATCAGTATGTGCTATATAACCACCCGGTTGCGCCTGCGAGTCAGCATGGAAGAGTAGGCTGGTATCATCGGCCACTGGCGGTTGCCGCCATGCAGCAGGCTATGCAAACCCTGCTTGGCGAGCATGATTTCAGTGCGTTTAGGGCCAGTGAGTGTCAGGCCAGTAGCCCGGTGCGCACCCTCTCTCAGGCAGCGCTTAAGGCGCAGGGGCGTTACCTGATTTTTCACTTTCAGGCCAATGCTTTTTTGCAGCATCAAATCCGTAATATGGTCGGCGCCTTGATCTATGTTGGACAAGGGAAGCTGGATGTCTCAGCGTTTGCCGAGCTGCTGCAACATCGGGATAGACGGCTTGCTCCGCCCACCTTCATGCCCGATGGTCTGTATTTTACCGGCGTTCAATATGAGGCCGCCTGGCAATTGCCGCCATGCAGTGCCGATTGGGATGCATTCAACACGGATTGAAACCTGACTGAACAACATGAGAAGAACCAGAGTTAAGATTTGCGGGATTACCCGGTTAGAGGATGCGCTGGCGGCGATCGCTGCTGGCGCAGATGCGTTGGGGTTTGTATTTTACGCGCCCAGTCCGCGTGCGGTGAGCGCTGAGCAGGCAAGGGCGATTGTGGCTGCGTTGCCTCCATTTGTCAGTAAAGTGGGATTGTTTGTCAATGCGCCAGCCGACGAGGTGCGCCAGGTGATTGTCACGACCGGTCTGGATTGTTTGCAGTTTCATGGCGATGAGTCTGCGCAGGATTGCGCGCAATTTAATCTGCCATATTACAAGGCAATCCGCGTCAAACCAGGGGTAAATTTGATACAATGCGAGTCTGATTTTGCTTCTGCGAACGCTTTGCTACTGGATACCTATTCTGAAAAGGCTGTGGGCGGAACCGGCGAAACCTTCGACTGGTCACTGATCCCGTTGCAGATGCAAAAGCCCTTGATTCTCGCTGGCGGATTGCAAGTAGAGAATGTGGCGCAAGCTGTTGAGCAGGTTCAACCCTATGCCGTGGATATTAGCGGCGGTGTGGAAGTACAAAAAGGGATAAAGTCCCCACAAAAAATAGCTGCATTCATGCGGCAGGTCGTGCAGGCAGATGCTGTACATAATGGGCGGTTTGAGTAACGAGATAGATACGGAGTAATACATGCAAGTCTATGATATGCCAGATGCGCGTGGCCATTTTGGTCCTTTTGGTGGGGTTTTTGTAGCTGAAACCTTGGTCGAGGCGTTGGAAGAACTGCGCCTGATGTATGAAAAATACCGTCACGACCCTGAATTTCTGGCTGAGTTTGCTTATGATCTCAAGCATTTCGTCGGTCGCCCCAGCCCGATTTATCATGCCAAGCGTTTGTCCGACAAAGTCGGTGGCGCTCAAATTTACCTCAAGCGCGAAGACCTGAATCACACGGGCGCGCATAAAATCAATAACACGATAGGTCAAGCCTTGTTGGCTAAACGTATGGGTAAGCCACGCGTGATTGCCGAAACCGGGGCCGGTCAACACGGCGTGGCTACAGCTACGATTGCAGCCCGTTTGGGCCTGGAATGTGTGGTCTACATGGGCTCGGAAGATGTGAAGCGCCAGGCGCCTAACGTGTTCCGCATGAAGCTGCTGGGAGCGACCGTTGTGCCGGTTGAAAGTGGCTCAAAGACGCTCAAAGATGCCTTAAACGAAGCCATGCGTGACTGGGTGACCAATATCTCGGATACGTTTTACATCATTGGTACCGTTGCCGGCCCGCATCCTTACCCGATGATGGTCAGGGACTTTCAGGCTGTGATCGGCATGGAAGCCAAACAGCAGATGCAGGAAATGCTGGGTCGCCAGCCCGATGCTGTGGTGGCCTGTGTTGGTGGTGGTTCCAACGCGATGGGGATCTTCTATCCCTATATTGATGTAGAAGGCGTACGCCTGATTGGCGTAGAGGCGGGTGGTCATGGCTTGACCACTGGCCAGCATGCCGCACCTTTGACTGCAAACAGCCCAATCGGTGTCTTACATGGCAACCGTACGTATCTGATGCAGGATGAAGACGGCAACATCATAGAAACGCATTCGATTTCTGCCGGCCTGGATTATCCCGGTGTGGGTCCTGAGCATGCCTGGTTGAAAGACATCAAGCGCGCCGAGTATGTGGCCATTACGGATGATGAAGCCATGGCTGCCTTCCATAACTTGTGCCGTACCGAAGGCATTATCCCCGCGCTGGAGTCCAGTCATGCCTTGGCTTATGCTGAAAAGTTAGCCAAAACCATGTCACCAGATCAGGTTGTGTTAGTGAACTTGTCTGGACGCGGCGACAAAGATATCAACACCGTCGCAAGCTTGGCCAATATTACATTGTGATGCGCAGCCGCCAGGGAGAAAGACCTCTCTGGCGCATGTGCATCTTTCATTTTCTGAACCCTTAAAAACACAGATTCTTATGTCCCGTATTCAATCGGTTTTTGCCTCGCTCAAGGCGCAAAACAAAAAAGCATTGATCCCCTATATCACAGCAGGTGACCCGCACCCCGATCAGACCGTGCCTTTAATGCATGCGATGGTTGCTGCTGGCGCAGACATGATCGAGCTTGGCGTCCCTTTTTCTGATCCGATGGCGGATGGCCCCGTCATTCAGCGTGCCAGTGAGCGCGCGTTGGTGCACAAAATGGGCTTGCGTAAAGTGCTGGGCATGGTGAAGACCTTCAGGGAAACCAATCAGCAGACGCCGATTATCCTGATGGGTTACGCTAACCCCATTGAAGCCATGGGCGCTGCAGAATTTGTTGCATTGGCGCAAGCCTCAGGTGTCGATGGCGTGTTGACTGTGGATTATCCGCCTGAAGAGTGTGATACGTTCAATCAAACGCTCGCAGCTGCAGAGATAGACAGCATTTTCCTGTTGTCTCCGACGACAGAGCCTTCACGTACCGAGCTGATTGTGAAACAGGCGACTGGATTTCTTTACTACGTTTCGCTGAAGGGCGTAACTGGTGCGGCCAACCTGGATATCACTGAAGTGAAAAAACGCGTGGCTGAAATTCGTCAACAGACAAGTTTGCCCATAGGTGTAGGCTTTGGTGTGAAAGATGCGGCCACCGCGCGTGAAGTGGCCGCGATTGCCGATGCGGTGGTTGTCGGTAGCCGGATGGTGTTGGCGATTGAACAATCCGATGCGGCAAACTTGCAGGCAAATGTACAAGCCTTGGTAAAAGAATTACGTACTGCGATTGACTCTGTTTAAGCTGTGATGAACAGGTATTCAGAGATCGTCATCTATCAGTAGGAGAAGTTATGAGTTGGTTAGACAAGATTCCCCAAAAGATTAAACGTGCGGTAGGCTCGGTACAGAAGCGTAACGTGCCCGAGGGCTTGTGGCATAAATGTGATGCCTGCCAGACCGTGTTATACCGGACCGATCTGGACGCGAACTTGGAAGTCTGTCCGCAATGTGGACATCATCATCGTCTGGGCGCGCGTGATCGTTTGAACGTCTTGCTGGATGAAGCGGGGCGCGTTGAAATTGGTGCCGATGTCACCCCCGTGGACGCACTCAAGTTTAAGGATAGTAAAACCTACGCCGAGCGGATGAAGACTGCCCAGCGTGATGTCAAAGAAAAAGATGCACTGATTGTGATGCGCGGAACGATTGAAGGCGTGCCTGTCGTTGCTGCCGTGTTTGAATTTAAATTCATGGGCGGCTCTATGGGCTCCGTTGTTGGTGAGCGTTTTGTGCGTGGGGTACAAGCAGCCATCGAGCAGAAGTGTGCCTTTATCTGTATCTCTGCCAGTGGCGGTGCGCGCATGCAAGAGGGCTTGCTCTCATTGATGCAAATGGCCAAAACCAGTGCGGCATTGACCAAGTTGTCCGAAGCAGGCTTGCCTTACGTGTCGGTGTTGACTGATCCGACCATGGGTGGGGTTTCTGCCAGTTTTGCCATGCTCGGGGATGTGGTTATCGCCGAACCGAATGCCTTGATCGGCTTTGCAGGCCCGCGTGTGATCGAACAAACAGTACGTGAAACCTTGCCAGAGGGCTTTCAGCGTGCAGAATTTTTGCTGACGCATGGTGCGATTGACATGATCGTCGACCGTCGTGAAATGCGTGGCAAATTAAGCCAGGTGTTATCCAGCTTGTTGAACATTGCCAAAGCTGCCTGATGTCCACTGTGATACCCGAGCATCCGCAAACGGTTGAGGATTGGCTCGGTTATATTGAGTCATTGCATCCCAAGTCTATTGAGATGGGCTTGGGCAGGGTGCAAGCCGTTGCGCAGCGATTACAGCTCACTTTTCCATTCACCGTCATTACGGTGGGTGGCACCAACGGCAAAGGCTCGACCTGTGCCATGCTGGAGCACATTTATACTGCGGCCGGTTATCAGGTCGGCTGCTATACTTCCCCACACCTTGTGCACTATCAGGAGCGCGTTCGCTTCAACGGGCAAGTCATTGCTGATGATTGCTTATGCCAGGCCTTTTCCGCCGTCGAGCAGGCGCGGGGCGATATCACGCTCACCTATTTTGAAATGGGGACGCTGGCGGCCTTATGGGCGTTTGAACAACAGGCGCTGGATGTCGTGGTGCTGGAAGTCGGCTTGGGCGGACGCCTGGATGCCGTGAATATCGTCGATGCCGCCTGTGCCATTGTCACCAATGTAGACCTGGACCATATGGAGTATCTAGGGGATACGCGTGAATTGATTGGCCGCGAGAAGGCTGGCATCTACCGGGCTCAGCAGATCGCCATCTGCGGCGACGCCGAACCGCCGCTGTCCTTGCTTGCCTATGCAGAACAATTGGGCGTTAAGTTATACCGCTACGGTAGTGACTACCAGATAGACATCCGCGAGTCACAATTCGCGCATTATGAAGATGCGTTCGGCGTGTTGGATATTGCCAGTTTGCGTTTGTATGGCCGCTACCAATGGAATAATGCCGCCAATGTAATTTTTGCCGTACGTGCATTGCAATCACAGTTGCCAGTAACTTCTTCGGTCATGTTACAGGCGCTAATAGACACCGAAGTGACCGGGCGTTTTCAGTATTGGCAACGCTCCCCCGACATTATTCTGGATGTCGCCCATAATCCACATGCTGCGCGTGCCTTGCGTGATAATCTCCAGCAGCTTAGTACCGGTGGTGGACGCGTCATCGCGGTGTTTTCCATGTTGTCTGACAAAGACATCGCCAGTGTTGTCGATATCCTGCACGATGTCTTTGACGAATGGCATATTGCCCCGATTGCGCATCCGCGCGCGGCAGACATTCAAGAGTTAAACACATATCTGGCCCATCAGGTTGCGCCTGATCGGCTGCATACATATGCCACGTTGCCAGATGCCTTGCGAAGCGCCTATAAGAAAGCAGCGAAAAATGATAAAATTATCGTATTCGGTTCCTTTTTTACCGTGGCCGCAATCCTTGAATTAACGCCTGATCAGTGGGGCTGCTAGAGAGCGTCCTGCACTTGAAATCTGCTGAGTGAGAACTTCAACACATTATGGCGAGAGATGCTTTGACTGAAAATGAGCTGTTGCTCAAGAAAACTGCCCGCAGGCGGTTAGTGGGTGCGGTCACCCTGGTAATTCTGATGCTGATTATCCTGCCGTTCGTGCTCAAGGACAGAGTCGTGGATACCAGCCAGGAAAATGTCGAAATCACTGTGGTAAACCGCCAGGCGACCCGGGAACCGATTTTAGAGCTGCCAGAAGATGAAGTTGTGCTTGATAATGAAGCCGCGCCTGCAGGCAATGAACCCACTCCCACTCAAGGTGTAAAACCCGTTGCGACCGAGTCCGCAGCGTCTGCCCCTGTTGTAGCAGAAACACCAAAGCCTGCGAAAGTCGAAGCGGCGCCTGTTGTGACTGCCGAGCCTGTCGTTGCCAAAGTTGAACCCAAAGTTGAACCCAAAGTTGAACCCAAAGTTGAACCCAAAGTTGAACCCAAAGTTGAACCCAAAGTTGAACCCAAAG
>NZ_JBQUZE010000001.1:733268-834134 GCF_056314005.1 Methylophilus sp. DMC18
GTTGCGCCAGTGAAACCTGCGGTTAAAGAAGCCGCTGTGGAATCCGATAAAAAAACAGGCAAGTTTTTTGTCCAGTTTGGGGTTTTTTCTGATCCAAAAAATCTTGAAAATCTCCAGGTCAAGCTGAAGCACGCAGGGTTTGAAACGGCCACTGAGAAAGTCGATGCGGCTGGACAGAAGCTGCGTCTGCGGACACGGACTTATGCGACACGTAACGAAGCGGCAGCCACCCTCAAAAAATTGGAAGCGGCAGGTTTTAGCGGTATTGTCGCCAGTAAGTCATAAGTACTTATGACAGTATTTGATTATGTAGTATTAGGCATTCTTGGTTTTTCGATTTTGGTCGGTCTCATGCGTGGTGCCATTCATGAGCTGTTTTCTGTGCTCGGATGGGTATTGGCTTTTTATTTAGCCAACCGCTTCAATAGTCAGGTGATCGCTTATATGCCAGAACAGATTCCTGGTGAGGCGATCAAGGCCATGGCCGCATTTTTACTGGTATTTTTACTGGTATTGTTTGTTTGTACCTTGCTGGCGCTGTTGTTGACCACGTTGATTAAAGCGGTAGGTCTGGGTGGTCTGAACCGTATTTTGGGCGGTGCGGCTGGGGCGCTGAAGGGGCTGCTGATTGTCTGTATTCTGGTGATGTTGGCTGCCATGACGGAACTTCCAAAGGATCCGCGCTGGTCAAATGCCATTTTTAGCGCGCCAATTGAAGTGCTGGTCTTGAAATTGCTACCCTGGATGCCATCTAGTATTGCCAAGCATGTGCATTTGGACCAGCAACAGCTCGACGAGTCAGTGATTTAATTTGTAATCTCAAGTGTTTGATAGGATGTCACTATGTGTGGAATTATCGGTATTGTAGGCAAGAACCCGGTGAATCAGTTGTTGTATGACGGATTGCTGGTCTTACAGCACCGTGGTCAAGATGCCGCTGGCATCGTGACCTGTGATGGCAATACCTTCCATATGCATAAAAATAATGGCCTGGTGAAAGACGTCTTTCATACGCGCCACATGCGTAACCTGGTTGGTAATGTGGGTATCGCGCATGTCCGTTATCCAACCGCGGGTTCCTCCAGTGCGGCAGAAGCCCAGCCTTTTTATGTCAACTCACCATTTGGCATCGTGTTGGGCCACAACGGTAATTTGACCAACTCCGAGCAGTTGAAGTCAGAAATGTTCCGCCAGGACCTGCGTCATATCAATACCAATTCAGACTCTGAAGTGTTGTTGAATGTCTTGGCACACGAAATTGAAAGCACCTCAAAAAATGCCCTGTTAAACAGTGATATGGTGTTTGATGCGGTGGCAGGCGTGCACAGACGTTGTAAAGGTGCCTATGCCGTGGTCGCCATGATTGCTAATTTCG
Source organism: Methylophilus sp. DMC18 (assembly GCF_056314005.1). Taxonomy (NCBI): domain Bacteria; kingdom Pseudomonadati; phylum Pseudomonadota; class Betaproteobacteria; order Nitrosomonadales; family Methylophilaceae; genus Methylophilus; species Methylophilus sp. DMC18. The sequence continues at coordinate 734,644 of NZ_JBQUZE010000001.1, forward strand.
GGCTGCTGGCGTTCCGCGATCCGCATGGCATCCGTCCGCTGGTCATCGGCAAGCAGGAAACAGAAAAAGGCACCGAGTATATTGTGGCTTCCGAGAGCGTGGCACTGGATGTGTTGGGCTTTACGCTACTGCGTGATGTAGAGCCTGGTGAGGCCGTGTTTATTGATATGGATGGCAACCTGTGCAGCCGCCAATGTGCCGAAAATGCCAAGCTCACTTCCTGCATTTTTGAATATGTCTACCTGGCTCGCCCGGACTCTGTGATTGATGGCGTGTCTGTCTACCAGACTCGTCTGGACATGGGGACCTTGCTGGCAGAAAAAATTAAACGCGAATGGGCTGATAAGCAGATTGATGTTGTGATTCCGATTCCTGATACCAGCCGTCCAAGTGCTTTGCAACTAGGTATTGCCTTGGGTCTGGATTATCGCGAGGGCTTTATTAAAAACCGCTATATTGGCCGCACCTTCATCATGCCAGGTCAGGCCTTGCGCAAAAAATCCGTGCGCCAAAAGTTGAATCCAATCGGGATTGAATTCAAAGGCAAAAACGTCTTGCTGGTAGACGACTCAATTGTACGTGGCACCACCTCACAGCAAATCGTGCAAATGGCGCGCGATGCGGGCGCGAACAAGGTTTACTTTGCCTCAGCTGCGCCACCGGTGCGTTATCCTAACGTGTATGGCATTGATATGCCCAGCCGCCATGAACTGCTGGCAACCAACCGTACCGATGAAGAGATTTGCGCTGAAATCGGTGCAGATGCCTTGATTTACCAGGATCTGGACGCTTTGCGTGAAAGCATTACCAAGTCCAATCCACATATGACTGAATTTGATTGCAGTTGCTTTGATGGCAAATACGTGACCGGCGACATTGACGCCGCTTATTTGAATCGTATTGAGTCTGCTCGCAGTGACATGAGTAAAAAACAGTTGCCGCCAAACTCCACCACCCAGCTGGATCTGAACTTGTTATCAACGGATTTGGTGGGCGTCGAGTAAGACTTGACAGCCTACTTTAAAAGGCGTTTAATGAAATTGCGCTGATTTGAGTGGCGAACTTTAAACGAAGCCAAACTCAGCTTGCGGGCGCATTATAAATACTGCTAAAGCGAGAGCCCAAAGACCCGTTTTAGCGCAATGCTGAAACGGGTTTTTTATTGCCGTCCGTTTGCGGACAGAAGTTTGAGGAAGTATGAACGATCAATACCATTTGGAAACGCTGGCGGTGCGCGCTGGCACCTTAACCACCGAGTTTGGCGAAAACTCAGAGGCGCTGTTTTTAAACTCGAGTTTTCGCTTTAAAAATGCAGCGCAAGCGGCAGCACGTTTTGGCGGCACCGAGCCAGGTAATATTTATTCACGCTTTACCAACCCGACCGTCACCATGTTTCAGGATAAACTGGCCGCGCTGGAAGGCGCCGAACAATGCGTGGCGACTGCCAGTGGCATGTCTGCCATTCTGGCTTGCATCATGGGGATGTGCAGTGCAGGCGATCATGTGGTGGCGTCACGCAGTATTTTTGGCACTAGCGTGCAGTTGTTCACCAACATCCTCAAGCGCTGGGGCTTGGAGGTGACGCTGGTTTCCTTAACGGATCTTGATGCCTGGCAAGCGGCCATCCAGCCGAATACCAAACTGTTTTTTGCTGAAACGCCATCTAACCCACTAACCGAGATTGGGGATATTGCCAAACTGGCAGCGATTGCGCATGCCGCAGGTGCTTATCTGGCGGTAGACAATTGTTTTTGTACACCAGTCTTGCAGCAACCGCTTAAATTGGGCGCGGATATTGTGATTCATTCCGCCACCAAATATATCGATGGACAGGGTAGGGTGCTGGGCGGGGCAGTGTTGGGTAGTAAAGCCTTGATGGAGCCTGTGTATGGCTTCTTGCGTACGGCCGGGGTGACCATGAGTGCATTCAATGCCTGGGTGTTTGTGAAGGGGCTGGAAACATTGCAAGTGCGCATGGAGGCGCATGCGGCGCGTGCATCGGCTTTGGCGCAATGGCTGGAGCAACAGCCTGGCGTTGAACGTGTATTTTATCCTGGGTTAAGCTCGCACCCGCAATATGCCCTGGCGCAGCAGCAACAGCGACTGGGCGGCGGCATCGTCAGCTTTGAAGTGAAACCACGCGCCGGTCAAACCGGTCAGGAAGCTGCCTGGGCATTGATTGATGCCACACGCTTGATTTCGATTACCGCGAACCTGGGTGATGCCAAATCCACCATCACCCATCCAGCCACGACCACGCATAGCCGGGTGAGTGCTGAGGCGCGGGCTGAGGCGGGTCTCAAGGATAACCTGGTTAGAATCGCTGTTGGGCTTGAGCATGTTGAGGACTTGAAAGCCGATTTGCAATTGCTGACAACCTATTAATTTGTGTGCATGGTCCGTGAGTCGATTTGACTGCGAGTAGCATGGTCTGCAAAGGGAGCATTTAGGCTCCCTTTTGCATTTTACATAGGTTGTCCCTGCTTACGTTGAGGCACGTAAGGCCCGGGGGTCTATCGGTGGTGATTTAGCAAGCGGAAGTGCGCTATTTATGCTAAAATCGCGTGATAACTTTTAACTATAAATTGGGTCAAGAATGAGTCAGTCTCCAGATCAATTTGCTAAAGAAACCCTGCCTATCAGTTTAGAAGACGAGATGCGCCGCAGCTATCTCGATTACGCCATGAGCGTGATTGTAGGACGGGCGCTCCCGGATGTTCGTGATGGTCTCAAGCCTGTGCACAGACGTGTATTGTACGCGATGCACGAGCTGTCTAACGATTACAACAAACCCTACAAAAAATCTGCGCGTATCGTCGGCGATGTGATCGGTAAGTATCACCCGCATGGTGATACGGCTGTGTACGACACCATCGTCCGTATGGCGCAGGACTTTTCATTGCGCTACATGCTGGTAGACGGACAGGGTAACTTCGGTTCGGTCGATGGCGACAATGCTGCCGCGATGCGGTATACCGAAATCCGCATGTCCAAGATCGCACATGAGCTATTGGCGGATATCGAGAAAGAAACGGTAGATTTTGGCCCTAACTACGACGGCAGCGAGCAAGAGCCGCTCATTATGCCGACCCGTATTCCTAACCTGCTGATTAACGGTAGCTCAGGCATTGCCGTGGGCATGGCAACCAATATCCCGCCTCACAACCTCAACGAAGTTTTGAATGCGTGTTTTGCCCTGCTCAAGCAGCCAGAAATCAGTGTGGATGAGCTGATTGAATTGATCCCAGCCCCTGATTTCCCGACAGCCGGGATTATTTATGGCACGGCAGGCGTGAAAGAGGGCTACCGCACTGGCCGTGGCCGTGTGGTAATGCGTGGTCGCACCCATTTTGAAGACCTGGACAAAGGCGGTCGTCAGTCCATCATCATTGATGAGCTGCCATATCAGGTAAATAAAAAGACCCTGATTGAAAAAATTGCCGAGCTGGTCAACGAGAAGAAAATAGAAGGTATTTCTGACCTGCGCGACGAGTCCGACAAGTCCGGCATGCGCGTGGTGATTGAGCTCAAGCGTGGCGAAGTGCCCGAGGTGATTTTAAATAATCTCTACAAGCAGACTCAATTGCAAGACACGTTCGGCATGAACATGGTGGCCCTAATGGATGGCCAGCCACGGCTGCTTAACCTCAAACAGATGTTGGAAGCGTTCCTGCGTCATCGCCGTGAAGTGGTGACACGCCGGACTGTGTTTGAGTTACGTAAAGCGCGTGACCGTGGGCATGTGCTGGAAGGCTTGGCGGTGGCATTGGCCAACGTGGACGAGATGATTGCCATCATCAAGGCCGCGCCAACCCCACCTGAAGCGAAAAAAGAGTTGATGGCCCGCAGCTGGCATTCACCAGTGGTCGAGGAAATGCTCAAGCGCGCCGCCATGGAGGCCTCGCGTCCAGAAGGGCTGTCGGTCGATTTTGGCCTGACACCGCAAGGTTACAAACTGTCAGATGTACAGGCGCAAGAAATTCTGCAAATGCGTTTGCAACGTTTGACTGGTCTGGAACAAGACAAGATTGTCAGCGAATACAAAGAAGTGATGGATATCATTGCTGACTTGCTGGATATTTTGGCCAAACCTGAACGTGTCACGGCCATTATTGTGGACGAGTTGAATGAAATCCAGAAGCAGTTTGGTGACAAGCGCCGTTCAGAGATCGAGCAGAATACGCAAGATTTATCGTTGGAAGATCTGATTACACCGCAGGATGTCGTGGTGACCTTATCACATACTGGCTATGTCAAATCGCAGCCGCTAGACGAATACCGTGCCCAAAAACGCGGTGGTCGTGGCAAGCAGGCGGCCGCCACCAAAGAAGATGACTTTATCGACAAGATGTTTGTCGCCAATACGCACGATTACATTCTGTGCTTCAGTAGCCGTGGTCGTGTGTACTGGTTAAAAGTGTATGAAGTACCGCAAGGTAGCCGTGTCAGCCGTGGCAAGCCGATTGTGAACCTGTTCCCGCTGGAGGAAGGCGAGAAGATCAATGCGATCCTGCCGGTGAAAGAGTTTGACGAAAATCACTTCGTCTTTATGGCGACCGCAATGGGGACCGTGAAGAAAACAGCGCTGACCGAGTTTGCAAATCCACGTAAGTCCGGCATTATTGCCATTAACCTGGATGATGGTGACTACCTGATTGGCGCTGAAGTAACCAACGGCCAGAACGATATTGTCTTGGTCTCCAATGGTGGTAAAGCGGTCTGGTTTACCGAAGATGATGTGCGTCCGATGGGACGCGCGACGCGCGGTGTACGCGGCATGAAGCTGGCTGCGAAACAACAGGTTCTGTCCTTGCTGATTGCCGAGAACGATCAGCAGTCTGTGTTGGTTGCCACTGAAAATGGTTATGGTAAACGTACAGTGTTGTCCGAGTTCCGTCATTCCGGCCGCGGTACCCAGGGTGTGAAAGCTATTGCCATCAGCGAGCGTAACGGTCTGGCCATTGCTGCCAAGCTGGTGACGGCTGAGGATGAAATCATGTTGATCACGACCGGTGGCGTGCTGATTCGCACCCGCGTCAAGGAAATCCGTGACATGGGCCGTGCCGCACAAGGCGTGACGCTGATTAACCTGGGCGAAGGTGAAAAACTGTCTGGCTTGGAAAAAATTGTCGAAACTGACGACGACACTGACACCGACATCGAAGAATGACCTTACTCAAGAATATTTAGGCACATGAAACAGATTTTTAATTTTTCTGCCGGGCCGGCAGTGTTACCAAAACCTGTGCTGGAACGTGCCCAGGCTGAAATGCTGGATTGGCATGGTTCAGGCATGAGCGTGATGGAAATGTCTCATCGCGGTAAGGAATTTACCAGCATTCTTGAGAAAGCCGAAGCCGACTTACGCCAGTTATTAGCGATTCCAAGCAATTACAAAGTATTGTTTTTACAGGGCGGGGCGATTGCAGAGAATGCCATCATTCCCATGAACCTGTTAAACGGCAAGTCTGCTGATTATGTGGTGACGGGTTCCTGGAGCAAGCGTAGTGTTCAAGACGCAAAAGCTTATGGCCAGATCAACATTGCCGCAACGGCAGAAGCAGATGGCTTCACTCATGTGCCCGCATTTTCCGACTGGAAGCTCAATAAAGAGGCGGCCTACGTTCATTACTGCACCAATGAAACCATCAATGGGGTGGAGTTTCTTGAGGTGCCTGAGACGCATGGTGTGCCGATTGTTGCCGACATGTCTTCGCATATCCTGTCACGCCCGATTGACGTTTCAAAATACGGTGTGATTTATGGCGGTGCGCAGAAGAATATAGGCCCTGCCGGATTGTGCCTGGTCATAGTGCGTGAAGACTTGCTGGAGCAGGCTTCTCCGCTCACGCCGGCAGTGTTTCATTGGAAAACGCAGGCAGACAACCAAAGTATGATCAATACGCCACCGACTTACAGCATTTATATTGCTGGTCTGGTGTTTGAGTGGTTGCTGGCTCAGGGTGGCGTGGAAGCGATTGAGAAAATTAACATCGCCAAAGCCAACCTGCTGTATGACTATCTGGATCAAACCGAGTTTTACAGTAATCCGATTGAGCACGCCTATCGTTCGCGCATGAATATTCCCTTCCGGTTGCGTGACGAGGGCTTGAACGAAGCCTTCCTCAAAGCAGCGGATGCGCGAGGCTTATTGCAACTCAAAGGACATCGCTCAGTCGGCGGCATGCGTGCCAGCATCTACAACGCGATGCCGATTGAAGGCGTGCAGGCACTGGTCGCCTTCATGCAGGAATTTGAAAAAAATAATTCGTAAAACACATTAGAATTAAGCTTTAAATGTCTGATTTATTGAAACAATTTAGAGATAAAATTGACGCAATTGATGCGCAGGTGCTTGCGCTCGTCAACGAGCGTGCCAAGTTGGCACGCGAAATCGGTCATTTAAAAGATGATGGTGTGATCTACCGACCCGAGCGCGAAGCACAGATTATCCGCCGCCTGCAGGCTGAAAATCAGGGCCCGTTAGCGCCTGAAGCCGTGAGCCATATTTTCCGCGCCGTCATGTCAAATTGTCGCGCACTGGAGAAAGAGCTGGCCATTGCTTTTCTTGGCCCGCTGGGGACTTATAGTGAAGAGGCTGCACTCAAGCAATTTGGCGAGGGTAGGCAGGCCGTGGTGTGCGGCAGTATTGATGAGGTCTTTCGCACAGTAGAAGCAGGGCAGGCAGATTATGGCGTTGTGCCGGTCGAAAACTCAACCGAGGGCGCGGTGGGCATTACGCTGGATTTACTATTAGGCAGTGCGTTGCAGGTGGTTGGTGAAATCACTTTACCTGTGCACCACTGTTTGCTGTCGGCGCAGCAGGATCTCAACCAGATCACGCATGTCTTTTCGCACGCGCAGTCGTTGTCGCAATGTCATGAATGGTTGAACAAGGTACTGCCCAATGCCCAGCGCGAAGCAGTGACCAGCAATGCACGCGCTGCGCAAATGATCCATGAATTGGTTGCCACACAAGGCACGTTTGCAGCGGCAATTGCCAGCAAGCGCGCGGCAGAACTGTTTGACTTGAATATCCTCGCCGAGAATATTGAGGATGATCCCAAAAACACCACGCGTTTTCTGGTGTTGGGCAATCATGGTGTCGCGCCATCCGGCCAGGATAAGACCTCGCTGGTGATGAGCGCACATAACCAGCCAGGTGCTGTCCTGCAGTTGCTGGAGCCTTTATCGCGTCATGGCGTGAGCATGACCAAGCTCGAGTCACGTCCTTCACGCCAGAATCTCTGGAACTATGTATTCTTTGTGGATATTGAAGGTCACCAGCAACAGCCGACAGTGCAGGCGGCCTTGCAAGAGCTGGCTGCACGTGCCACTTTCCTTAAAGTGTTGGGTTCTTACCCAACCGCCATTATTTAACTACGTCTTCGATTATGTCTGACTTATCCAGCGATACTATTTTGTCTGCTTTGGCGCCTGCCAATATTCGTGCGATTGCGCCTTACCAAGGCGGTAAACCGATCAGTGAACTCGCTCGCGAGATGGGCCTTAACGAAGCCGATATTGTCAAATTGGCATCGAATGAAAACCCGCTGGGCATGAGCCCCAAGGCGCAAATGGCGGTAGAAGAGGCCATTGATGACATCGCGCGTTATCCTGATGGTAATAGCTTTGCTTTGCGCGATGCCGTAAGCCACAAGTATGGCGTCGCTCCCTCGCAAATTGTGTTTGGCAATGGTTCGAATGATATTCTGGAATTAGCGGCGCGCGCATTTTTGTCTGCAGGCGATGAGGTGATTTATTCGCAACATGCGTTTGCCGTGTATCCCTTGGTGACACAGGCCGTTGGTGCCACTGGTGTGGTGGTGCCCGCCATCGACTTTGGTCATGATTTGCCTGGTTTTTTAGGTGCTATGACGCCTAAAACCAAAATGATTTTCGTGGCAAACCCAAATAATCCAACGGGTACATTGATTCCTAAAGCAATATTGAAGGATTTTCTACACCAGGTGCCTAAAAATATTCTGGTGGTATTGGATGAAGCCTATGACGAGTATCTGTCAGCCACGGACAAATCTGAAGCGATTGGCTGGCTAAGCGAGTTTGAAAACCTGATCATTTCGCGTACTTTTTCCAAAGCCTATGGCTTGGCCGGATTACGCGTTGGCTTTGGTCTGATGCATGCCACCCTGGCTGATTTGATGAATCGCGTACGGCAGCCATTCAATGTGAATAATCTGGCACAAATTGCAGCGACAGTGTCTTTGCAAGATGACGACTTTGTGGCGCGCAGCTATGCCGCCAATCAGGCCGGGATGGCGCAAATTACCCAAGGCCTGACGCAATTAGGCTTGAGTTACATCCCGTCATTCGGCAACTTTGTCAGCTTTAAAGTGACCAACGCGGGTGCGGTTAATCAGGCCTTGCTCAAGCATGGCGTGATTGTGCGGCCGGTGGCCAACTATGAAATGCCGGATTATCTGCGCGTCAGCATCGGCCTGTTTAGCGAGAATGCACGTTTTCTGGACGTGCTGGAAAAGATTTTAAAGTCATGACTGCATACGAAAAATTAGCCACCGACGACGTCAGGGTGCTGGAAGTTAAACCGCTCATCAAACCTGCAGAGCTGTTGTCACGCCTGCAGGAAAGCACGGTGAGCACACAAAATATCCTGCAGACGCGCACGGCCATTCACCAGATTCTGCATCAGGGCGATGACCGCTTGCTGGTCATCGTTGGGCCATGCTCTATTCATGATACCGAGGCGGGCATGGAGTACGCCAGGCGTCTGCTTGACGTTCGTCAGCGCCTGGGCAACGAGTTGCTCATTGTGATGCGGGTCTATTTTGAAAAGCCGCGTACAACAGTTGGCTGGAAGGGACTTATCAACGATCCGCATCTCGATGGTACTTACGACATTAATTTGGGCTTGGAAAAAGCTCGCCGATTTTTGCTCGATGTAAATGAAATCGGCATGCCAGCCGCCACCGAGTTTCTGGATGTGGTTTCCCCGCAATACACGGCAGACCTGGTCAGCTGGGGCGCCATTGGCGCCCGTACGACCGAGTCGCAAATCCACCGTGAGCTAGCCTCTGGCTTGTCCTGCCCGGTGGGCTTTAAAAATGGTACCGATGGGGGCGCCAAAGTCGCGATTGATGCGATCAAGGCCGCTGCCAGCCCGCATCATTTCCTGTCAGTCACAAAAGAAGGCGAGTCGGCGATTTTTGCAACCAAGGGCAATGAAGACTGCCACGTGATTCTGCGCGGTGGCAAAACCCCTAACTACGATGCAAACAGCATTGCGGCTGTGTGTGATCAATTGGCTGAAGCGGGGCTGGCGCCTGTTTTGATGGTGGATTGCAGTCATGGCAATAGCCAAAAACTGTATAAAAACCAAATGGTCGTGGTCGATGATGTCGCGACGCAAATTGCTGGCGGCGATGCCCGGATCATAGGCGTTATGCTGGAGTCGCATCTCAATGAAGGCCGTCAGGATCATACGCCTGGCTGCAGCCTGAATTATGGTCAATCGATCACGGATGCCTGTCTGGGTTGGGACGACTCGGTCTCCGTGCTGGAGACACTGGCCGCAGCCGTGAAAGTCCGGCGCGCTAAGCGCGCTGCTGAGGAATAAGCCTCTCTGAATATCCGCCGTGCTCGAGGGCACGGCTTTTTTACGCCCATTTGCGAGCAAAACCTGAGTGCTCATGATAATCATGAGGGGGGAATCATTGTGAGTAGCAGGCTCTGACTGCAACGCATGCGTATGATGCCAGTCTTACTGATGAACAAGTGGCAAGCTGTTGCTGCAAGTGCAAACACAGAATTGTTGTATGATGCAGCGGTACAACACGATTAGAAGATCCAATGGAATAACGAGCGATTATGCATATACATGTTTTAGGTGCCGGGGCAGGCGGGGGCTTTCCGCAGTGGAATTGTAATTGTCAGAACTGTGATGGTCTGCGTAAAGGCAAGATCAAGGCCAAACGCCGTACGCAATCATCCATCTGTGTCTCCAGTAATGGCATCGACTGGGTGTTGTTCAATGCCTCCCCAGATGTATTGCAGCAGATCCAGGAGTTTCCACCGTTGCAACCTGGGCGCGCCATTCGTGACTCAGGCATCCAGGCGATCATTTTGATTGATGCGCAAATTGACCACACGACAGGCTTGTTCATGTTGCGTGAAGGCCAGGTCAAGCGTGAGATTTATTGTACACAGGCCGTCTATGGCGACTTGACCTCTGGCAACCAGATTCTGAATATTCTGGGCCATTATTGTGGCGTGAATCATCATGAAATCCCGATTGATGCCAGTGATATCAGCTATGCGCACAGTTTTGAGATTCCCAACGTGCCCAATCTGCGGTTTACTGCCGTGGCCTTAAAGAGCGCAGCGCCACCATATTCGCCACACCGCAATGACCCGCATCCGGGCGATACCATAGGCGTATTGATTGAAGAAATCACCACAGGCAAAAAGTGCTGGTATTCCCCAGGGCTGGCAGAAATTGAGCCGCATTTACCGCCACTGATGCACCAGGCGGATTGCATTATGGTCGATGGCACTTTTTGGACCAATACTGAAATGCTGGACATGGGCTTGATGACCAAGACTGCACGTAGCATCGGTCATAATCCCCAGTCTGGCCCAGGCGGCATGATAGAAGAGTTGGACAAGTTTGGTACGGATAAGGCAGTGCGCAAGGTACTGATTCATATCAACAATACCAACCCCATTTTAAGGGAAGATTCCGCCGAACGCGCCATTCTGTCCGATCACAAGATCGAGGTGGCGTATGACGGCATGGACATCATTCTATAGGAGAGCATTATGAACGCAGTCAGCCACGATAACTTGCCATGGTCCCGTGAGGAGTTTGAAGCCAAACTCCGTGAAAAAGGGCAGGGCTATCATATCTATCACCCACTGCATATGTTGATGTATGAGGGCAAGTTGAGCAGAGAGCAACTGCAATGCTGGGTTGCCAACCGCTATTACTACCAGATCATGATCCCGCAAAAAGATGCGGCTATCATGTCTAACTGCCCGGATAAAGAAGTGCGTAAAGGCTGGATTCACCGGATTACGGACCATGATGGCTATGAAGGGTCTGAGGGCGGCATCGAGGCTTGGGTCAAATTGGGAGAAGCCGTGGGCCTGACACGCGAACAGGTGACCTCACTCGAACTGGTATCGCCCGGCGTCCGTTTTGCGGTAGATGCTTATGTGAACTTTGCCCGTCAGCGCCCTTGGCAAGAAAGTGTCTGCTCCAGCCTCACCGAATTGTTTGCACCACACATCCACCAGCAACGCATCAGTTCCTGGCCCACCATGTATCCGTGGGTAAAAGAAGAAGGCTTTATTTACTTTAAAAAGCGTTTGACCGAAGCCCGTCGTGACGTTGAGCAGGGTCTGGATATTACGCTGGATTATTTCAGTGTCAGCCGTGACATGCAGTTGCGTGCGCTGGACATTCTGCAATTCAAGCTGGATGTCTTGTGGGTGATTGCTGATGCCATCATGCTGGCCTCTACACAAGTCAAGGTTGAAGACCGCGACTATACCCGTCAGCCCGTGATTAAATTCAGATAAGCGAAAGCATTGTGATGGAAAACAACATTCAACATTCAGATATTTACGCCATTGCCTTGCATCATCGCTTTCAATGGGAAGAGGCACAACAGAGTTATGTCATTCTGTTTCCTGAAGGCATGGTCAAATTGCATGGTGGCGCAGGCGAAATTCTGAAACGTGTGGATGGCAAGACCAGTGTCGGTGAGATCGTGGCTGATCTGAAGGCCACGTTTCCCGACGCGGAAGATATTGAATCCGATATCGTCGGCATGTTTGACTTGGCGTTGGGTAAAGCCTGGCTACGCAAAATCAATTAAGCAAAGGTAACAACATGGCACAAATGAATAACGGTGTAGCATCCAGCGTGACGCGCAAACAGCCTTTATGGTTGCTGGCGGAAATCACCTATCGCTGTCCATTGCATTGCGCCTTCTGTTATAACCCGACCGATTATGACAAACATACCAAAAACGAATTAAGCACCGAGGAGTGGATCAGAGCCTTGCGGGAAGCCAGAAAAATGGGCGCCATACAGCTGGGCATCTCCGGCGGGGAGCCTTTGTTACGCGATGATATTGAAGAAATTGTGGCAGAAGCGCATAAGCTGGGCTACTACAGCAACCTGATTACTTCTGGCGTTGGGCTGACCGAAAAACGCATTCAGGCCTTTAAAGAAGGCGGCCTGGATCATATTCAGTTATCCATGCACGATATCACTGAAGAAATCAACAACTTCATTACAAACACCAAAACCTTCGAACTCAAGAAAAAAGTCGCGGCCATGATCAAAGATCATGGCTATCCCATGGTGTTAAATGTGGTGATTCACCGCTACAACATTGGGCATGTCGACAAGATTCTTGAGATGGCCGAAGCGCTGGGGGCCGATTACGTCGAGCTGGCCAATACGCAATATTATGGTTGGAGCCTGGTTAACCGCAGTCAGCTGATGCCGACGCGCGAACAGCTGGCAGAGGCCGAGCGCATGACCAACGCTTTTCGTGAGCGGGTAGGCAACAAGATGAAAGTATTTTTTGTCGTGCCGGATTATTTTGCCGATAGACCTAAAAAATGCATGAACGGCTGGGGCGAGGTGTTTATGATCGTCACCGCCAATGGCGACGTATTGCCTTGCCACTCGGCGCGTGCGCTGCCCGGACTGACCTTCCCGAATGTGCGGGAACATGGGCTGGAGTGGGCCTGGAATGAATCGCCAGCCTTCAACAAATATCGTGGCATGGATTGGCTCAAGGAACCTTGCCGCAGTTGCGATGAAAAAGAAAAAGACCTCGGTGGCTGCCGCTGCCAGTCTTATTTGCTCAGTGGCGATGCTGAGGCTGCTGATCCGGTCTGCACCAAGTCACCGCATCGACATTTAATTGATGAAGCAATCAAGGATTCGGAAAACCCTTTGTTACGTGAGCAACCGATCATTTTCCGTAACGATAAAAATTCCAAGAAATATGTAGAAGGCGATAAAGAGCGTATTGAGCAGTTTCACGCATTGCCTTGATGCCTTGCTCGCCTGCATAATGTCAAAGGTGCCTGTTGGCACCTTTGCTTTTTAAAAGGGTATTTATTTTGCTTTCCCGTGCTTCTCTTTTGGTCCTGGTGCTGGCCATGCTCGCTGCTTTAGCGCCGTTTGCTATTGACACTTATCTGCCAGCCTTTCATGTGATGGCCGCTGAATTCGGCACAGATGAGCTGGCGATCCAGCAGAGTTTGACCTTATATCTGCTCCCTTATGCTGTGATGACGCTATGTCATGGCGCGATTTCAGATGCGATTGGACGCATTACCACGATCAAATGGGGCCTGGCGATTTTTATGCTGGCCAGCCTGGGTTGTGCATTTGCACCAAACGTGCAGACCTTATGGCTGTTCCGCGCGCTACAGGGCGTCAGTGGCGGGGCAGGTAACACCGTGGCACGCGCGATGGTGCGCGACCTGTTTGACGGGCCACAAGCGCAACGGGTGATGGCCACGGTACAATTGCTCTTTGGCATTGCGCCTGCGGTGGCTCCCATTCTGGGCGGCGTATTGCTGGGCATCCATTGGCAAGCTATTTTTCTCTTTCTGGCATTATATGCGGCGGTTGCCCTATGGATGGCGGTGCGTCATCTTCCCGAGACCGTTAGCCCAGAAAAACGCATTGCTTTTTCAGTGGCTGGTATCGCCCACACCTATGGGCAAATGCTTAAGAACCGGCTGTTTCTATGTTTGATCACTTGCCTCGGTCTGAATTTTTCGGCGTTTTTTATTTATGTGCTGGCCAGCCCGGTGTTTCTGGTCAAACATCTGCATTTAAATAGCCAGCAATTTGGCTACCTGTTTATTCCTACGGTCACCGGAATGATGCTGGGCTCATGGATTTCTCGCTATACAGCGGGCAAGGTCGCTGCGGCCAGGCTGTTACGCTGGGCTTTTGCCTGGATGGTCGCCATTGCAATATTGAATGTCTGCGTGCAAGTGGCGGCAAGTGATCAGCTGCATGAGGCCTGGTGGTTAGCCATTTTGCCTATTGCCTTATTTAATATCGGCATGGCTACGGCCATGCCGGTGCTATCCATTGCCGCGCTGGATTGTTATCCAAAATTACGGGGGACGGCTGCCTCGGCACAGGCATTTATGCAAATGCTCTGTTCTACCTTGAGTTCGGCATTGGTGGTGCCATTGGTATGGCACTCGCCCTTGACACTTGCCTCCGCCATGCTCGCAATGACAGGCGTGAGCGCGTTGTTGCTGTTTTTCGTGCGTAGGTTAAAGGTCAGCGCTTAATGTGAGCTTCATCGTCACTTTTCTCTGCTTACTTTATCAGGGAGGGTGCGATACGCTGAAATATAGGGCATTTCCCGATTTGATCGCATGTTTGATACACCCTCAGCTGTTTTAAGATAAAGCTGTAAACACTTGCCTTAAGTGAGTGATCCTAAAAAGAAATAGTGGGAGTCAAATATGGAAATGAACCGCGAACAAGAAGCGCAAAAAGCGTATGTCAGGCTGCTGACCGGTCAGGGCGTCAGCCAACGTGTTCTGGTACAGCGTGAATTTGTCATTGTTCGGTTAAGTGCATTTTTGAAAGATATTCCTGCAGATGGTAGCCATTATCGTCAGGCCGTAGACCGCTTTATTGCCAGTATTGATCCGGCAGAGATTCCAACGGTCTTACCGGTGATTCGTGAGTTTTTCTCGTTTTGGGTACGCGACATCAAGGCCATTGCCGCCATGAGCCAGGCGAAAGTCTTTAGTGGCACAACACCGGTGACCACCGTCACGCAGGATGAGCTGTTCAAGCATTGGTATGAGTTGGATAAAACCGTATTGAATAGCCAGGAAAAACAAACAATAGATGCATTTGAGCAGGTGATACTGATGCGTGGTTACGAGCCATCGGTATTCAAAGAGCGCATGCGCATGGCCAAATGTCTGCTACTTTCGTTGCGTCATGTGTCGTACAAGCAATCACACAGCTATCGCCAAATGGTCGATCGCAATCTGCCTCTGTTCAATGCGCTGGGTTCCCAGCATACCTTCTTGAGTGTTTCGCGCGAGTTTTATCATTTCTGGCGTGCTGATATGCTGAAACCGCAATCTGCACCAGCCAAGCCTGCTATGAGCCAATCACGTGATATGGCCATGGCGGCTTAATTGCCTGAGTCGCTATTTGGCTGCATCATCCCTGATATTGGGGAAAAGTAACAAAAAAAACGCCAGCTTAACGCTGGCGAATTTTTTGCAGGATCAATGCCGCTAGCTCTTCAATCGAGCGGCTCGTTGAGTCTGCCCATGGGATGCCAGCCTTACGCATCATGCCTTCGGCAATTTCGATTTCCTTGCGGCAGTTATCCATGGAGGCATAAAAGCTGTCTGGACGGCGCTCGTTACGCACCGAGTGCAGACGCTCAGGTTTGATGGTCAGACCAAAGATTTTATCCAGGTTTTTTTGTAAAGCCGCGGGCAGGGCACCGCGTTCAAAGTCTTCTGGAATCAATGGGTAATTGGCCGCCTTAATACCAAACTGCATGGCCAGGTAAATACTCGTCGGTGTTTTGCCGCAACGAGAAACCCCGATCAGAATCACATCCGCTTCATCCAGCCCCGAGTTAGTCATGCCATCGTCGTGGTTTAGCGTGAAGTTAATCGCCTCCATGCGCTCAAGATAACTTTGCCCTTTGACGCTATAAGCAATGCTGGCGCCTGTCAGTGGCTCTTGGTTAAGCTCGGATCCCAGCGGGTAGATAAAGCGATGGAACAGGTCAATAAAGTAAGCGTTGGCTTGCTTTAAATGATTACGATGCTCACCGTTACCGATGGACATAATCACGATAGGACGAATCCCATCCTGCTCAGCCACTCGTTGGATATGTTCAAACGCGGCTTGTACTCTTTCATCGTTATCGGTGAAAGGCAGGCGGGTCGTGGTGAATTGTGTGTTTGGAAAATGCTCGAGCAGCTTGCTCAAGGCACCCGCCGTAATCCCCGTACCATCAGAAATAATAAATACAGAACGGTGATTCATACAGGTGGGTACCTCAAGTCAAATGCTGTTTTAATACTGACTGCTTATTTTTTTGTCAGACGTTGCCAGGTCGCAACCACGGTATCCGGATTCAGCGACACGGATTGGATGCCTTCGGCAACCAGCCACTCAGCAAAGTCTTCGTGGTCAGAAGGACCCTGACCGCAAATCCCGACGTATTTGCCCAGACGGTTGCACGTATTGATGGCCATCTTCAACAGCACTTTCACTGCATCATTACGCTCGTCAAACCCATCGGCCAGGATGCCTGAGTCACGGTCCATGCCCAATGTCAGCTGTGTCAGGTCATTGGAACCGATGGAGAAGCCATCAAAGTACTCCAGGAACTGCTCTGCCAGCAAGGCGTTGGCTGGGATTTCACACATCATAATCAGGCGCAGACCATTTTCGCCGCGCTTCAGGCCATTGGCTGCCATGATTTCGGTCACGGCACGCGCTTCTTCCAGCGTGCGAACAAACGGAATCATCAACTCAACATTGGACAAGCCCATTTCATCACGTACTTTTTTCATGGCCTGGCATTCCATGGCAAAACACTCTTTAAAGTCTTCAGCCATGTAGCGTGCTGCACCACGGAAACCAATCATTGGGTTTTCTTCATCGGGCTCATAAATGTCTCCACCGACCAGTTTTTTGTATTCGTTAGACTTGAAGTCTGAAGTACGCACAATCACTGGTTTTGGATAGAAAGCAGCGGCAATGGTTGCCACGCCTTCGGCCACTTTGTCGATGTAGAACTGTTTGGGGCTGGCATAGCCGCGGGCACGGTTCTTGATCGTCGCCTGTATGGCTGCCGGCATGGCGTCAACGTTCAGGATAGCTTTCGGATGAATGCCAACCATGTTGTTAATCACAAATTCCAGGCGAGCCAGACCTACACCGTCATTTGGGGTTTGCGCAAAGGTAAACGCCATATCCGGGTTGCCAACGTTCATCATGATCTTGCAGGGTGGTTTGGACAGCTCGCTATTGGATTGCGTAGACACTTCATAGTCCAGCGCACCGTGATAGACAAAGCCGGTTTCACCTTCTGCACAAGACACCGTCACAATCTCGCCATCGCGCAACAGGTCAGTCGCGTTGACCGAGCCTACGATCGCTGGAATGCCCAGTTCACGTGCAATAATCGCTGCGTGACAAGTGCGGCCGCCACGGTTAGTCACCAAAGCGCTGGCGCGCTTCATGACGGGTTCCCAGTTCGGGTCAGTCATGTCGGCAACCAGAACATCCCCTGGCTGTACTTCATGCATTTCAGAGGGATCCAGCACGATACGCACAGGACCCACGCCTACTTTTTGTGTCACAGCACGACCGGCGACCACTGGCACGGAGGCGTGTTTTTGCAGCTTGAAGGTTTCTGTGACATTGTTGGCCGCTTCCTGGGATTTCACTGTTTCAGGACGGGCTTGCAGGATGTACAGTTTGTTATCCAGACCGTTTTTACCCCATTCAATATCCATTGGACAGCCATAATGCTGTTCAATCGTCATGGCATAGCCGGCCAATTCCAGAATGTCCGCATCAGTCAGGGAGTAACGGTTGCTTTCAGCTGGATCAACTTCCACGGTGTGGGTGGATTTTCCGGCTTGTGTCGCATCCGAGAATATCATCTTGATCAGTTTTGAGCCCATGGTGCGACGCACAATGGCTGGCTTGCCTTGCGCCAGCAATGGCTTATGTACATAAAACTCATCCGGGTTGACCGCGCCTTGCACCACCGTTTCACCCAAGCCATAAGACGAGGTGATGAACGCGACATCACGGTGGCCGGATTCAGTATCAATGGTAAACATGACACCGGCACAGCCAATGTCTGAACGTACCATTTGCTGCACACCCGCAGACAAGGCAACATCGGCGTGCACAAAGCCTTTGTGTACACGGTAGGAGATAGCACGGTCGTTATATAAAGAAGCAAACACTTCCTTGATGGCGTGGTTGATGTTGTCCAGGCCATGAATGTTGAGGAAGGATTCTTGCTGACCGGCAAAAGAAGCATCAGGCAAATCTTCAGCGGTGGCAGAAGAGCGCACCGCAAACGTGGTCCCTGGCGCTGATTTTTCAATCAATTTGGCATAATTGTCAGCAATCGCCGCCTGCAGGGCAGGGGGGAACTCGGCTTCCATGATCCATTGGCGAATTTGCGCGCCTACGCGAGCCAGTTCTTGCGTGTCATCAGCATTTAGCTTGTCTAGCAAATCGTTAATCTTGTTGTTCAGTCCGCCTTGCGCTAAAAATTCACGGTAGGCATCTGCGGTCGTTGCAAAACCAGTCGGAACGCGCACACCTTTGGCAGAAAGCTGAGAAATCATTTCACCCAGTGAAGCGTTCTTGCCGCCCACGGATGGCACATCGGTGTTTCGTAGATTCTCAAATGGAATAACATGACTTACCATATAAAACCCTTAATGATTTAAAACTGGTGATAATCTATCGCGAAATGCAATGGATTGAATTCGATAAATAGAGGCCGTTTGCCAGACATCGTCTGATTATAGAATGACTTTTATTCCGTGCATTATGCCAAAATCATGTTTTAATGTCACGTCAACGTCAAAGACGTGAAATAATTTTTTTCACACTAAATAATATTAATGCCATGAATGCTCAGATCCCTGTCGATCGTTCGGTCAGTGTGGCCACTTATGGGCGTTTGCACCTGGGTTTTTTTAACCTCGGTGCGGACGATACGCGCCGGTTTGGTAGCATGGGGGTGGCGATCGATGCCTTTCAAACCGCGCTGACTGCCAGTATTGGCCCACAGTCTGCGCCACTGGATAGCTGGGCCGCTGCCATTGTACACCGTCATCTGGCTGCGCTTGGCGTGCAACAAGCCGTCAATCTGAATATACAGCAGGCAATCCCTCGCCATGGTGGGCTGGGCTCAGGCACGCAGATGGCCCTCGCCATTGGCGTCGCCCTCAATCACCTGTTTGCTCACACACTCACTGAATCGCACATTGCAGCCTTGCATCAGCGTGGTGGTCGTTCGGGCATAGGCATTGGTACCTTTGTTCAGGGCGGCTTGATTGTCGATGGCGGCCGTGGCCCGAATACCGTGGTGCCTCCCATTCTGGTTAGGCATGCGTTTCCGCAAGACTGGCATTTTTTGCTAATCACCGACAATAGCCGCGATGGCCTGCATGGGCAAGGTGAAAAAACAGCATTCCAACAATTGGCCCCGCAATCGGCCGCAGCCACCCAGGCGATACAGCAGCAACTGCTCAGTCACGGGCTGCCTGCCTTGATCGAACAGGATTTCGCTGCATTCAGCCAGTTTGTAGGCGATTTGCAAGCCTACAATGCCGAGTATTTTGCCCCGGCCCAGGGCGGCCTCTACGCCAGCCAAGGCGTCAGCCAGATTCTGGAGCAGCTCAAAGCACAGGGGCATCGTGGCTTGGGGCAAACCTCCTGGGGGCCGACCGGATTTGTGTTATTACCAACGCGTGCAGCAGCGGTAGCCTTGCAGATGCAATTGCTTGCCCGGTATGAAGATCGGCCTGCACTGGGGTTTATCGTCACGGCAGCCATAAATTCGCCAGCCTTGATTGAGGTCAAGGCATCTGTCGATTAACTTTTATTAAGATAATTTTGAAAAGTTACAATTTTCACGGTCTGCTCTTGATTTTGAACGGGGCTCTTAGTGTGTATATTTGAGCATGAATCTATTTAACAAACGGTTTCAGGGGGAACAATGAAGAAAACCAGCATTATGCATTTGTTTACAGCCGCAAAAAATGCGAGTCCATTTGATGTCAATATGGCATTTGATGCAGGCTATGAAAAAATTATTTCTTATACCGACGTCACCCTGAATGAAATCATTCCATTGACTCAGGATGCCATTTTCTCCCGCAGTCCGAGTGGCCTCAAACAACAGGCCTTGTTTTTTGGCGGCCGTGATATTCAAGTCGCGCTTGAAATGCAGAAGCAGGCACGTAGTGCCATGTTCAAACCTTTTGAGTGTCATACCTTTTCCGATCCCTCTGGCGCGTTTACAACCGCTGCAGCCATGTTGGCCAAGGTTGATTTTTACTTGCAAAAGTCCGGCAGCGGCCTGGGCAAGGAAAAAGTCGCCATTTTTGGTGCCAGTGGCACGGTAGGTTCTACCGCGGCATTGATCGCGGCACGCCAGGGCGCAACGGTGCTAATGGTGGCACATGCCGAAATCGCGAGCATGCAGGCTTATGTGGACAAGTTGTCGACCAGTTACGACGTCAAATTGCAAGTGGTGGATGGTAGCAATGAAGCTGCGAAAATGGCGGTGTTGAACGAAGCCAGCGTGGCATTGTGTGCAACCCCGGCCGGCGTGCGTGTGCTCGAAGTGCGTCATTTCGCCAACTCCAAAACACTGAAGGTGGTTGCAGATGTCAATGCCGTACCGCCGTCTGGCATTGAAGGCGTGGACACCTTCTCGAATGGTGGCATGATTGAAGGCACGCAAGTCGCCGGTTTTGGTGCGCTGGCGATTGGTCAGCTCAAATATGTCACCCAGAATAAATTGCTGGAGCAAATGTTGCAGAGCGAGAGCCCGATGCACATTGATTATCATGAGGCATATGAATATGCCTGTGCGCACGTAGAATAGGCTGCGCTTGCGGTTGGCCATTTTGTCGCACAGTGCACGCATTTATAGCCAGATGGCACGACGTGAGGGCTTTAACGTGTTGGCTGTGGACGCGTTTGCGGATGCCGAGACGCGACAAGCCGCACAAGCCTGTGTTATCTGGCCAGGGTTTGACAACCCTGGGGCTGCACACGGGATGGCCGACCTGGTTGTGCAACTGGATGCGTTTGCACCAGAGGCCGTTGTGTTCGGTTCAGGATTTGAAGCCAATACAAAAGTGTATCAAACATTGTGCGAGCGCTATCCGGTGTACGCTAATGCTGCTGAGGTCGTGATGCAGGTGAAGGACCCTTTCGTATTGCAGCAGACTTGTGAGCGCAGCGGTATTGCATCCCCGGTGGTGGCAAGGAAAAAGCCGGTTTCTGGTACTTGGCTGTATAAACAGATTGGAGCATGCGGTGGCGGACATGTGCAGATCGACGATTGCGCAGCGACAGCGCCGTTTGTAGCTTCTGACCAAGCCTATTGGCAAGCTTTTCAAGCGGGCCAGGCCGTTGGTCTGTTGTTTATCGCCCAGTCGAACGCATGCGAGCTGATTGGCGTTCATGCGCTCAAACAGCGCCCCGGCGGCTTTACCTACGCCGGCGCGAGCCGCCTGCACGATGAAAAAATATGGGCGGCAGCGCAGCAAGTGTTGAACGCGCTCCTGCCAAACTTAAATTTGATAGGCTTGAATAGCCTGGATGCGATCTGGGTAGAGGGCACTTTACATGTGCTCGAGATCAATCCACGACTCAGTGCCAGCATGCGATTGTATAGCCAGATGCCTCTGATACAAGCACATCTGGCCAGTTGCCAGCAAGCGCAAGGGCCTGCACTGAATCGACCGACAGGCTACGCCAGCCATTGCATGGTTTATGCCCAACAGGCTATCACGGTCGGTTCACTCGACTGGCCAGAATGGGTAGAAGATCGGCCAACAACCCATGAGATTGCAGCCGGACAACCGGTGTGCAGTCTTTATGCTGAAGCAGAGACCGCGCGCGAGGTGCACGCGGCCTTGCAAGACCAAAAAACACAACTTGAAAAATTATGGGGGACGTATGTCTGCAAGCACATCGAATTCAATATCCACTAATGAGCAACCGTCAAGCATTAGCGTTCAACGCTACAGCGCACCGCTCGTTGCTGAGCTGGTTGCCAATGCAGCCGCCTTGGGCTGTGCGGTATCCACGCACGAGACAGGGGCAACCATCGTCGATGCGGGCATTCAAGTGCCGGGAGGATTGGAAGCAGGTCGCCTGATTGCTGAAATCTGTATGGGCGGACTCGGTAATGTGGCCTTGCGCCATGTGCCGCAATTTGCCAACTGGCCATTAAGTGTGGTGGTTACGGCCAAACAACCGGTGATTGCCTGCCTGGGCAGCCAGTATGCTGGTTGGGCGCTGTCCCATGAGAAATTCTTTTCGCTGGGTAGCGGCCCTGCACGGGCGATTGCGCAGCGTGAAGAGGTGTTTAAAGACATCAATTATCGCGACCAGGGCGAGCAATCGGTATTGGTGCTTGAAACTGACAAGGTGCCGCCTGCCGCCGTGATTGAAAAAGTATCCAAAGACACCGGGCTTCCGGCGAATAAACTCACCTTTATCCTGACGCCCACACGCAGTGTGGCCGGTTCATTACAAGTGACCGCACGCGTGCTCGAAGTTGCCTTGCATAAATGTCACGCCTTGCATTTTGATTTATCTGCCATTGTGGATGGCTACGGGATTGCGCCGGTGCCTGCACCATCGCCAGACTTTATCGTCGGCATGGGCCGCACCAATGATGCGATTTTGTTTGGTGGCTTTGTGCAGTTGTTTGTGAATACGGACGATGCTGCGGCAGAAGCCCTGGCAACACAATTACCTTCTTCCGCCTCCAAAGACTATGGTCGTCCTTTTGCTGAGGTATTTAAAGCGGTCAATATGGACTTTTACCAGATTGACCCGATGTTATTCTCACCGGCCAAAGTCAGTGTCAGCAATGTGAAAACAGGCCGCACATTCTTTGCTGGAAAGTTTAATGAAGATCTTTTAAATCAATCTTTTGGTAGCTAAATCTCAAGTGATTTAATATGTTCCGAGGGCAGGCGTCAGGTCTCAAAACCTGCACCTGCGTCATCGTACAAGCCTTATGCAAGTTGTTCCTATTTTTACTGACGAAGTGGCCCAGGCCGGTGGCTGGCATGGGCAGAGCTTGGCTCAGGCGTTTGCCCGTCGTGGCTGGCAAGCGCTGATGGTGTCACTGGATAGCTGTCATCTGAGTATCGCCAATCAGCAGGTGCTGATTCATATCCCCGGCTTGACGCAACCAGCCCCCATGGCCTTTGTGCGTGGGGTGGCCGCAGGCACGACACAACAAATTATTACGCGCATGAACCTGCTGCATACTTTGCAGCGGCAGGGCATTGTCATTTATAACTCGGCACGTGCCATCGAAACCACGGTGGATAAAGGGCTTACCAGTCAATTGCTGGCAGAGCAGGACGTGGCGACGCCAGCTACCTGGGTCTGTGAGCATCGGCACATTGCGCATATGTTGATGCAGCAGGCACTGGATACTGGAAAAACGCTGGTGATCAAGCCGTTGTTTGGCTCGCAAGGCAAAGGCGTGCGTCTCATCGAAAGCCGTCAGCAGTTTGCCTTGCCGCAAGACCCTTTCGTTGATGGCGTGTATTACTTGCAGGAAAAAATTGAGTGCGGGCCTTACCAGCATGATTACCGTGTGTTTGTGGTGCGCGGAGAGCCGATTGCCGTGATGCAGCGGCAAGGTGACAGCTGGTTGCATAATGTGGCGCGTGGTGCACGTTGCAGTGCCTGTGACGAACAGGATGTGGCTGACATTGGCGTGCGCGCTGCACAGGCCGTGAATATCGCCTATGCCGGGGTCGACGTGATGCGGGACAAGCATGGCAAATTGTGGGTGATCGAGGTCAACAGTATCCCGGCCTGGCGTGGGCTGCAAAGTATTACCTCGTTTGACATTGCGGATGTGCTGGTCAATGATGTGTTACAGCTGGCTGATACTTAAATGATGCAGATGAATGCACAGATTCAAACCGCTTATTTGCAGGCTTGCCTGGCCGAGCTCGAAGCGCTCAAGCCTGGCAATGTGCATATTTTTGCCGATGGACATGGCATGCAGGTCCAGCATTTCGTTGAGAGCGCACGTGTCTCGGCACCTGCGCTGTGTGATGATGCACAATTTGGCAAGCGCAGCCTTGGGCAACGTATTTTGCAGGCCTTGCAGGCCACCTACACCCAAGTCGGTTGCAATACCAATTTGGGGATTGTCTTGTTGGCCGCGCCGCTGGTGCAAGCCACAGTGGATTATGCGGCTTTGCCGTTAAAGACAGGCTTGCAGCAAGTCTTGCAGCAGACCACGGTGGAGGATGCGGCAGCGGTCTATGCCGGGATTCGTCTCGTGAATCCGGCCGGCATGGGGCAGCGCAGTGAGCATGATGTCTCAGAAGTGCCACAGATTACCTTGTTGCAAGCCATGCAACTGGCCAGCGCGCAGGATGAGATCGGCCGTCAATACAATGAGGGCTATGCCCGTCTGTTTGAGGAGGCACTGCCCCTTTATCTTGAACAATGCCAACGCTGGGAACGTCCCGCCTGGGCGTTGACGGCGGCTTATTTGTACTGGCTTTCAAGCGTGCCGGATAGTCATATTGTACGCAAATATGGCTTGCAGACAGCGCTGGAGGTGCAAGCTACCGCCGGGCAGCATTATGAGGCACTGCTGGCGTTAGATAATCCTAAAACCTACCTGCCTGCATTGCTGGCCTGGGATCAGTCACTGAAAGCGGAGCGCTTAAATCCAGGCACCAGTGCGGATTTAACGGTCATCACAGCCATGTTGGCAACCATGCAAACAACGGGCGCCCGCACCCTATAAGTCAACGCCCGACCTGCGGTATACTGCAGGATTGACATGTTTAGTCAGTCTGGAGCCGCGTATGTCCGAGCAAGTATTCACCGAGCAGGAAATTCAACAACTTTTGAGTAGCTCTTTGCCGCATTGGTACTATGAAGAGGGCTGGATACGTCGTAAATATAAAACCAATAGCTGGAAAGGGACGCTGATGGTGGTTAACACCATCGGTCATCTAGCAGAAGCGGCTTGGCACCATCCTGACCTGACGGTTTCTTATGCCTTTGTCATCGTCAAGTTATGCACGCACAGCGCAAAAGGTATCACGATGAAAGATATAGAACTCGCCAGAAAAATTGAAGAGGTGATTCAATGGCAACCTGCTCAGCAAGCAGGCTCAGCCTTAGAGGGCACACCACAAGATGACCTCCGCTTTAGTTACGTCAAATACGACCAATAACTGTTTTTACGTTTAATCTTCATTGTTGATGTTGTTGTATGCCAGCCCCAGACAAAAGCCATCTACCGCCAGCGATCTTTTTTATGGGGCCGACGGCTAGTGGCAAAACAGCCGCCACCATTGCGCTAGCCCAGCGCTTTCCGGTGGAAATCATCAGCGTCGATTCTGCGCTCGTCTATCGCGGCATGGACATTGGCACCGCTAAACCCGATGCCGAGACCTTGCGCCAGGCGCCACACCATTTAATCGATTTAATCACACCACTGGAGCAATATTCCGCCGCCCAATTTGCCAAGGATGCGTTAGCGCTCATGCACGCTGCCACCGCCAACGGACGCATCCCGGTGCTCGTGGGCGGCACCATGCTTTATTTCAACGCCTTGCAACATGGCTTGAGCGACTTGCCGCCGGCGGACCCTGTCATCCGCGCGCAAATCGAAGCTGAAGCAAGCGCGGTTGGCTGGCCAGTCATGCATGCCCAATTAGCCAGCATAGACCCCAGCGTCGCTGCCAAAATCCATACCACTGACTCGCAACGCATCGAGCGTGCCTTGGAAGTGTATCGCATCAGTGGTCAGCCGATGAGTGTCCTGCGCGCGCAGTCCGAAAAAGTCACGCTACCGTTTGATATCCTCAAAATCGCCCTCATGCCTAGCGATCGCAGCGTCTTGCATCAGCGCATTGCCGATCGTTTTCAAGCCATGCTGAAACAAGGCTTTATTGAGGAGGTTCAAGGCTTGCTCAGTGCCTATCCGCAACTCACCACCGAGACACCAAGCATGCGTTGCGTCGGTTACCGTCAGGTGTTGCAGCACCTCAATGGCGAGATTGACCTGCCCACCCTGGCTGATCATGGCGTCTACGCGACGCGGCAATTGGCGAAGCGCCAACTCACCTGGTTACGTGGTATGGATGATGTAGAAGTGTTAGATTGCTTGAGCCCGAGCTGGATCGGGCAGATGTTGACCAGAATGACCGCGCACAGCGATTAATCGCATGTGTGTGAGATTGAGATGTAAAGTTAGGGATACGCGGAATAAGTGGCTACGCGGGCCAATTGCTGCGTTGCGCGGTACTCGAAACCTCGCTGTACACCGCGTACTATCTCGGTTTCTGCGTTCCGTGCGCCTTGCACTTTATCCCGCTCGCTCACTTATTCCGTGTATCCTTAGCTTGGTAAACAAAGCTTACCATCATAAAAAAAGCCTGACGGCGTTGTCAGGCTTTTTTTATGATCCGCTTTAAAACGGATGCTATCAGTAAGCACCGTCTTGGCCGACAATGGTCAGCCAGATTGTTTTTGCCACAATTAACATATCCAGGCGAGGGCTCCAGTTCCGCAGATATTCCAGATCATAGTGCACGCGCTGTTCCATCTTATCAAGGGTGTCTGTTTCACCTCTAAAGCCATTCACCTGTGCCCAACCGGTAATCCCAGGTTTGACTTTATGACGCACCATATAGCCTTTAATCAGCTTGCGGTATTCCTCGTTATGAGCAACGGCATGCGGACGCGGGCCAACCACACTCATGCGGCCTTGCAACACATTGATAAACTGAGGCAATTCATCCAGTGACGTTTTACGTAAAAAAGCCCCCAGAGGCGTAATCCGCTGGTCATTTTTAGTAGCCTGTGTCACCTTGCTGCCATCTTCGGTTACCGTCATCGAGCGAAATTTATACACTAGGATCTCTTGTCCATCCAAACCGTAGCGGCGTTGCTTGAAAATAATTGGCCCAGGTGAAGTTAACTTTACCCCTAACGCAATAACCAGCAAAATGGGTGAGATTAAAATCAAAACAAATAACGAGAATAAAATATCTGCCGTCCGTTTGATCACACCATCTACACCAGTAAAAGGCGTCTCGCAGACAGATACGACTGGAATACCGTTTACTTCAGAGACTCGGCCCTGGATAAGGTCGGTCACAAAAATATCTGGCACAAAATAGATTGAAGCCGTCGTATCTTTTAAATCATCCAGCATTTTTAAAATCCGAGGGTGGCTAGACATCGGCAATGCAATATAAAGTTTATGTACAGTGTGCGACTTTAAGTAACGACTTAACTCATTTAAGCTACCTAACACCGGATAGGCGTCTGTTTGCGGTAGTCGATTCGGCGCACGATCTTCAAAAAAACCTAAGATATTAATACGCTGGTAGTAGTCGCGTTGTAGGTTATCCGCCAGCAACAGGCCTTGTTCATTCAAGCCAATAATCAGCGTGTTTTGCGGAGGACCTTGCCACTCAATCAGTTTCGGGCTGGCCAACTTTAAAAGCTGCAATGCAAGAATTTGGACAATAGGTGTTGCAATGAGCCATGCAAGAATGAGCTTTTCGCTATAAAGCGTAATGTAACGCGTGATGTAAGCAAACGTTAGTACAAACGTTGCAATCACCAACCACTGGCCAATCACATCGCGGCACATTTTTACAAAGCCTTTGCGAATTTTGGCGCCACTTGGAAAAGAGATAGAAAACAGCACAATGGATGTAATAAAAATCGACATCGGAATGCGGTTTTCGGTATAAATAAACAATCCCCACAAGACAAATACCATGACCAGAGGCTCAACAAGTGACTCCAGCATGTAGAGTGGATTGTTGGCACCAGCAGAAAAGCCTGAAAGTGTTCTGATCGGGGGTTTGGTAGTCATGGAAGTTAAAATTATTTTGATTAAGACTCAAACATAGTTTAACGCATCCGTTATAGTTGCATCAATGCCTTATTTGGGGCAATCGTCCAGATGGATAGGTGCAACTCTTCAATGAACATGGTAATCTGTCAAAAAAGTTTAATCTTAACGAATCATCATGTTTAACTTTCAGGGAATTGAAGTTTGCATGTGTAGATTTTAAAAAGTGTGGCCTTAGCGTAAGACGGTCTTTGGCCTCCGTGAATAATTATTAAAACAAGTAGCTCACTTCTAATTTCTAAAACTTCACACGGCTAATGCATGTTATTAAATTCTAAAAAGAGAAAACGATCTTTATTGATGACCCGCATAATGTGTTGTCTGTCATCACTCTACTTGGCAAATGCGCACGCCGATGAGTTTGATACTTTGCAATTTAGTGCTGCAGTGAACCGCACTTGGGATAACAACCTCTTTCGCCTGAGTAATAACGAGATTTCTGACCAGATTACCACCTACAATGCCGGGATTAAGCTTGATAAAAGATACTCTCAACAACGCTTTATAGTTAATCTGAACTATATTGATAACAAATATCAAACCAATGAGTTTTTGGATTTTAATACCCTAAATTACGATGCCGCATGGCAATGGACACTTACGCCTGCATTAACAGGCACAGTTTCAACTGTTAAAACAAAGTCCTTAGCTGGCTTTGCTGACTTTAGAACGCTTGCTCAAAATATTCGTACTAATGAAACTGATCAGTTTCGGGCAGAGTATTCTCCACACAAGGTTTGGGCATTGATTGCTGGTGTAACACAGTCAAAGTCAACTAATAGCCAAGTATTTAATGCTATTGCCGGTGTTGATTCAAAAGCTTTTGATTATGGTGCAAAGTACAATTATCCATCTGGGGCTAATATTACTTTTTTAGGGCATAAGAGATCTAACGATATTCAACGCCAGTTGAATCCCATAAATTTATTCGACACTGGATACAGTGAAGATGAGTTTGAAATCGATGTGGTACTTAAAGCGACTGGAAAGAGTAACCTAAGTGCAAAACTTGCCTATCTCTCACGTGATTATGATAATTTTAGCGAGCGTAATTACGGCGCTTGGCAAGGTTTTATTCGTTACGATTTGTTGTTAACTGGCAAATTAAAAGCCAATGCTGAATTATCGAGGTATTTGGGAGCGTTTGAGACAGCTTACAGTACTTATACTGCCACAGATGCAATGACTATAAATCTTAGTTACTTTTTAAGCGAAAAACTGATTTTTGGTTTAAATGGCCGTTACGCACAGCGAGATTTTCTCCAACCAGTTCGACAAGGATTGCCAACTAGAGATGACACGGAAAAGAGTTTAGGGGCATCTGTAACTTGGCAACCAATGAAGAGCATCGGCTTCATTTTCAACTCCAGCAAATCCTCAAGAAATGCCTCTAGTGGATATGATTCGTTTGATTATGATGATGTTACGTCAAGTGTTACACTGGACCTTAAAATTTAACTTTAGTTAATATATTCTGATTGCAATATAAAAAGCCGGAACCATCAACAAATGAAATCTCTGCTCATAACAATAATCACTCTAAGCTCTCTTTCAGCGTGTAGTAGCAGTGATCCTGGCGGTAAACAAACGCAGGTAGTAGCTAAAGTAAATGGTGATGAAATCACTGTGCACCAGATTAATAGTGAAATGCAGCGCTTACAAGTGCCAGTCGCTAATCCGCAGTTGGTTGCAAAAAAAATGCTAGGTAGTCTGATTGACCGGCAGCTCTTAGTTCAAGAAGCTATCAAGCTTAATTTAGACCGTACGCCTGAAGTTGTTCAATTAGTGGATGCTGCCCGTGCACAAATTTACGCTCAAGCCTACTTGGCTCGTAAGGTGTCTACATTAGGGCAGGCGACCGAAAAAGAGGTGCAACAATTCATGGTTGAACATCCAGAGGTATTTAGTCGGCGCAAAGTTTTTACTACTGCAGACATTATTTTTGCCAACAACCCTGCTAAAGTTGATCCTGATACTTTGAAAAATCTGGTAAGCAATGCCGAAGAGTTGAAGGCTTGGTTAAACAGGCATCAAATTCATTTTGAAATTGCTGAAGAAACCATCCCCACTGAGGCCTTACCCAAAGAGGCCGTCAGTTTGGCAGATCAGGTAAAAGTAGGGGATTTATTGTTTATGCATGATGACATCAAAGTGGTTGCGCGAAGCATTGCCAACATCGCTGAGGTTCCATTGACTGAACAACAGGCATTGGATATGGCCACCAAGGCTGTTAATGAGCGTAAACGTCAGCAGCTCATTTTGGATGAGTTACAACGCCTAAAAAAACTGGCGCAGATTGAGGTGCTGGATCCCAATTTAAAGTCTGAACCAGCAGCATCAACGGCTAAAGCTTCGCCTGCCTCAACAACTCAAAAAGCACCGAATACGGTGGATCATGGCTTAAAAGGGCTATAGATCAATCTGATTTTTGCCGATAACGTATCGTCTGCTTGACTAACACTACTATTTATTGAGACCTACATATGAAATTGTTAACGCGCTGTTTGTTTCTTTTCACCATGCTATTTCCGATTTGGGCTTTTGCTGATTACACCCTAGGCACTGGTGACTTTGTAAAAGTTACCGTCTATGGGGATGCAGAGCTGACCCGCGAAATTCGCATTGCCGAAAATGGTATTTTGACATTCCCATTGATTGGTGAGGTCAAGGTCGGTGGATTATCCACAGTTGAGGCTGAAAAGAAAATTGCAGAGCAACTGCAGCGCGGCGGCTTCATTGCAAGCCCACAAGTGTCTGTTGTTGTGATTCAGTTTCTAAGTAAGACCGTTTCTGTACTGGGTGGGGTGCTCAAGCCAGGTCGGTATCCTGTCACACGACCTTCCGATGTCAAAGACATGATCGCTGAAGCCGGTGGGATCACGCCAGATGGTTCAGAAATTGTGACTGTAGTTCGCGGCGACAAGCGAACCGAGCTCGACTTACATGATGTGATCAACCAACATGCTAGTAAAGAAGAAATAACTGTAGCGGGGGGGGAAACGATTTATGTAGGGTCTCGTGATGTGGCTGTGGTGGGTCAGCTGTTACGCCCAGCCAAATATGGTATTCAAGGTGGGATGCGTAAGATTAGCGACTTTATCTCAGTTGCAGGTGGCCCAACCGAGTTTGCCGGCGAAACCATTTTCTATACTACGTCTATCTCTGGTACACCAGTGACTGAGCAAATTAATATCGACGAGCTGTTTAAAGCACCGAACTCTGCACACAATAAACAGGTGTACCCAGGTGATGTACTCTATGTGCCAAAAGCCCCGCAAGTGTATGTGTATGGTGAAGTGCAGCGGCCAGGTATGTATAAAGTTGATAAAAACATGACCGTGATGCAAGCCATTGCCAAAGCAGGTGGTTTAACCATGCGCGGGACGCAGCGCTCTGTAAAATTACATCGCAAGGATGAGCATAATGAAGTCGTTAAGCAAACGCCAAGTTTAACCAGCGTATTACAAGACGAAGATGTTCTTTATATTGAGGAAAGCTTGCTATAAGCAAAGGTAATACTATGAATTTTTCACAATTTTTATTGATTTTAAATGCGCGTAGAAAATACCTTTTGTGGACATTTGGTTTGGTTATTGGGCTAACGCTTTTAATTAGCTTTTTAATCCCTAAAAGCTATACGGCTACAACCTCATTAGTCGTTAATTACAAAGGAGTTGATTCAATTACTGGTATGGCCATGCCAGCGCAGTTGATGCCTGGCTATATGGCGACACAAATGGATATCATTACTAGCCATGCTGTAGCTGTAAAGGTTGTACAAAACTTAGGTTTAACTAATAGCCCTGTAATCAAGCAACAATTTGAAGATGAGACTGCTGGCGCAGTAAAAGTTGAGGATTGGTTAGCCGATATTTTATTAAAGAAACTCGATGTAAAACCATCTCGCGAAAGTAGTATGCTTGAAATTAGCTATTCGGGAAACGATCCGCAATTTGCAGCTGCGATTGCAAATGCGTTTGCTGATGCTTATCAAGAAGCAAGCTTAAGATTAAAGGTAGAGCCTTCGCAAAAGGCAGCAGGCTATTTGGTTTCTCAGGCAAAGATTTATCGAGATAAACTTGAGGATGCGCAAGCTAAACTCTCAAAGTATCAACAAGATACGGGGTTGACCAGTATTGCTGAAAATCTGGATGTTGAGAACGCCAAGCTTAACCAACTTGCTAACCAGCTGATTATGGTA
This sequence comes from Methylophilus sp. DMC18, assembly GCF_056314005.1. NCBI lineage: Bacteria > Pseudomonadati > Pseudomonadota > Betaproteobacteria > Nitrosomonadales > Methylophilaceae > Methylophilus > Methylophilus sp. DMC18. Next base: position 766,570 of record NZ_JBQUZE010000001.1, read on the forward strand.
CAAGCGCAAGCATTGGACTCTTCAGCGCGTCAACGTAATGCTAATTCATCTGGCGATGCCTCTCCAGATGTTGCAGCAAGCCCGGTTATTCAAAACTTAAAAGTGGCACTAGCTCAGGCTTCATCCAAACTTGCGGAAGTTGGTAATCGTCTAGGAGCAAATCATCCGCAATACCAATCGGCCGAAGCTGAGGTTGCAAAATTAAAGTCGCAACTTGAGATTGAGGTTGCCAGGATTGGTAGTAGTGTTGGTGGGAGTGCTCGCATTTATCAACAAAATGAATCACAGTTAAAAGCTGCTTTGGCAACACAAAAACAAAAAGTGCTCGAATTAAATCGTAACCGAGATCAACTTTCTGTTTTACAGCGCGATGTGGAGACTGCGCAGACTGCATATAATACTGTCGCTCAAAGATTAAACCAAACAAGCATAGAAGGTAAAGTAAATGAAAGTGATATTTCAATTCTAAACCCAGCTATACCTCCAGAAAAACCATCAAGTCCTCGTATATTACTAAATCTAGTGATTGCAATTGTTTTTGGCGGGTTGTTATCTATTGGTATTGCACTTTTAGCAGAACTTTTGAACAGAAGAGTGCGTAGTGCTTACGACATTGTTGAGCTACTAGATATTCCTGTGCTAACAGTATTAAGTGCGAATAAATTGCCTAAGTCTAAAGGTGGGCGTGGCAAGCTGACATTTAACTCTAAAGGTATTTAACATGAGTCATCAAATAATTGATCCGCAAGCAAACTCCAAAGTATCTAATATAGGTAGGCTGCTATTAGAGCTAGGTAAAATCACTCCAGAGGATACTGATCGAATTTTGCGTAAGCAAAAGGAAACGGGCCAGAAGTTTGGCGATGTTGCCAAACACCTTGGTTTAATTAATGATGAGGATGTTCAATACGTATTATCGAAACAATTTGAATATACTTATTTACAGTCTGAAAATGTTAATTACAGCCGAGATTTGATTGCAGCATACGAACCATTCTCTTCTCAAGTTGAGGCTTTTAGAGCTCTACGCAGTCAGCTACTTTTTCGTTGGCTAAATGAAGGTTTTAAAGCGTTCTCCATTGTTTCAGCCAACTCTAATGAAGGATGTTCTTACTTAGCTGCTAATCTTGCAATTGTTTTTTCTCAAATGGGGAAAAAAACATTGTTGGTAGATGGAAATATGCGTACTCCGCGGCAGCACAAAATTTTTAATTTGAAACATACTTTTGGCTTATCTGATATTTTGGCTGATCGGACTGCCGGCTCTGAAGTTTTAACGGGTTTATCTGACTTTCCTAATTTAACAGTATTAGGTGCGGGAACTGTGCCTCCTAATCCTCAAGAATTAATTGGAAGAAGCACTTTTACACAACTAATAAAATATGCAAGTTCAATTTTTGATGTAATCATTGTAGATACACCATCACTCAAGAGTGGCTCAGATGCGCAAATGTTTTCGTCAATTTTGCGAGGTGCGGTGATAGTAACTCGATTAAATCATACTGCTGTATCCGATATTCAGGAACTAAAGCTTCAAATTGAAGGTTCAGGTGCAACAATTATTGGTGCAGTATTGAGTGACTTTGAGAAGTGACAGAAAAATGGGTTCGCAGATATTATTTAGGCATATTTATTTAACTTTGGAGAACTGGCTATTAGTTTTCTTTGGTTTGTTGTGCATGTATATGCCGACTTTCTTATATCTATCTGAGAATATTTGGAACAATGACGAACAAGCTCATGGACCATTAATTATATTAATTGTTGGTTATTTGTTTTGGACAAAAAAAGATACTTTCCAACAATCAAAAACAAAGTCAAGTCCAATTCTAGGCAGTTTATTTTTATTGATTGGTTTTGTATTTTACATAATCGGTAGATCACAAGAGGTAATGGTTCTAGATGTTGGTTCAATAATTCCCGTATTAATCGGATTGTTACTAATCAAACATGGTCCTTCTGCTCTAAGGCACTTTTGGTTTCCACTTTTCTTTTTATTCTTTTTAGTACCTTTGCCAGGCTCTTTGTTGGATGTTGTCACTCTACCCATGAAAATAGCTGTTTCATATGTAGCTTCTAACATTTTGTATTTTTTCGATTATCCCATAGCAAGATCTGGGGTGGTTTTGCATATTGGACAATACCAATTGTTAGTAGCTGATGCATGTGCTGGTATGCATACTCTAATTTCGCTTGAAGCCATGGGGCTGCTTTATCTTAATTTAGTCAAGCATGATTCCTTCATTCGTAATTTATTTTTGGGTATTTTAATTATTCCCATTTCCTTTACTGCAAATGTGATTAGGGTTATGGCCTTAGTTCTCATTACTTACTACTATGGGGACGAGGTTGGTCAAGGATTCGTTCATGGCTTTGCTGGTATGTTGCTTTTTGTAGTAGCGTTGTTCCTCATTATTTCTGTCGATAATCTCATTCAATACTTTGTCATTAAAAATAAGACGAAGTTAACGGTTGATTCATATGTCTAGGTTAAATTATGTTTTGGTTGTTTTACTGGTGACCGTTGCTATTGTTGCTTATTTGCTTACGCCCAAACAAATTATTGCGTCTTCACATGATCAATCACTCGATAGCCTTTTACCCAATGTGATAGGTGAGTGGGAAGTTGTGACCAATAACAATATTCAAGTCGATTTAGTCCCTAGAAAAGATGGTAAGCCGGTGCCTTTCGGTCCCTACGATGACTCTTTAACTCGAACTTACAAGAATAAAAATGGTGACTTAGTTATGTTGGCACTTGCATATGGGCGAACCCAAAAGCAAGAGGTCAAGATTCATCGACCAGAGTTGTGTTATGTTGCACAAGGCTTTCTTGCCAAAAATCTCAGCGAAGCAAACTTTGGAAAAATGCAATATAGCTCAGCTGATGTAATTGGCAAAAATATGCTCGCTGAGACACCTGGTCGTTTTGAAGCAGTAAGTTATTGGATCAGAATTGGTGATCTCTACAGCAGAAATGCCTGGCAAACTAGATATTACATTTTAAAAAAAGGACTCTCTGGATTTGTCCCAGATGGTATATTGGTTAGGGTATCTTCATTTGTTAAAGATGATAGTGATGCTCAACAAGGTTGGGACATGAATAAGCGATTTATGTCTGATCTGGTTCAAAACTCCAATACTGACCTGCGTAAATTATTAATACACTAACATCGGTTAAAGGAAGTTCATGGGAAAAGACCTGACTATGAGAAATTTTTATCTTTCAATATTGGTAACGTTTCTTTTAGTCATTCCATATTGTGCATATGCCGAAGATTCACTCACAGGAAATGATGAAAGTCTTGTGGGGGTTTCAATGCACCTTTGGGGAATGAGCAGAGTAAACGTTGATAAGCAGATCCAAGCTGCGAAATTAGCCGGGTTCAAGGTAATTCGTTGGGATGCGCCATGGAAAGCTGTAGAAATCCAAAAAGGTCAACTCAGGATTCCTGATAATTGGAATTATATTGTTAGTAGAGCAAATGCAGCTGGGCTGCAATCTCTACTTATACTTGACTATGGTAACAAGTATTATGACAACGGCGATAAACCTACATCACCTACAGCAATAAAAGCTTTTGCACGCTATGCAAATTTTGTTGCAACTCATTTTAAAGGCCAGGTTAAATATTATGAAGTGTGGAATGAATGGAATGGGCGGGTTGGTGAAACTACACCAGGTAAATTAAATGATTACGTGAAGCTTTTAAGGGAAACCTATCCTGCAATTAAAAGTGTAGATAATACCAATATTGTATTAGGCGGGAGCTTTACAACAGGTGGCAATGATTCTATTCTCGGCCTCAAGCTGACTGATACAGTTTATCAAACACACACTGAAGCCTTTCTTAAAACCGATGCATACAATTATTTAGATGCTTTATCACTGCATCCATATGTTTGTGAGCGTAAGGCGGAGTGGAGGTCGGCAAATGGCTTTTCAACTTTTCTATCAACAATCGTTAATAAGGTAAGATTAAGCCCGGGTTTTCAATCAAAACCAATATATATTACTGAAATTGGCTGGCACACCTCAAAGCTAAATAAAAACGGCGTGAGTGAGTCTGAGCAAGCTGATTACCTGGAGCAATCTATTGCTGAGGCTAAAAGTCTTGGTATATCAATGGTAATTATTTATGAGTTAATTGATGGTGGGATAAATCCAGCTGACAAAGAGAACAATTTCGGTCTTCTTCGCTATGATGGTTCTCAAAAGCCCTCATTCCAAAGAATGCAATTAATAAACAATTAGTTTAAAGCCCTGCTGTGATTTTAATATTTCTTCTTCTGCTCCTATTCTTAATAGGCTTATCTGCGATTGTCATTTACAAGACTAAGCCGATTTTTTTTGCATCATTTAGTGCGATTACTTCTACTATCCAAATTTATACTATACCAATAGCTGGTATTTACTTTTCCCTCTCTTTTATCTCAGGTTTGTTTTCAATAAAAGCAATATTAAATAGGCATAGTTTCAGATTTTCTTGGATCAAGTTTTTACTCTTATTCGAGTTGGCTCGTGCTGTAAGTATTTTCTGGTCACCAGTACCAATCGAAGGCATTCGATATATAGTTTATGAAATGGTTTTTGTATTTATTTTTTGCGCTTTTAGCAATAGCGATCCAAAAATACAAAAAACAAAAGAGCTATCTTTAATAGTTGGGTTAATGGCAGTTTCAATTAACGCGTTATTTGTAATATTTTTTAGAGTATTTCCTGAACTTGAGTCAGCATTCTTGCATTCTGGTTTTGCTTCGTTATTAATTTCTGAGAATACTATTCGATCCCTATTAACCAATGAGCCAAGTAATGTACTTGATCCGCTGAAAGCTGGAGGAGTATTTGTTAATGCAAATATTGCTGCAGTTCATTTAGGTGTGTCATCCTTTCTTGCAATAACTTTTGGGAAAGTATTGAAGTCAAAATATTTGTTCTTCTTGGGATGTTTTTACTGGGTGGCTGTTTTCTTTGCTGGATCAAAGGCTTCCATTATGATTGGCCTAAGTCTGCCAATCTTTATTTATTTTATTGGCAATTTTTATACTAAAAACATAACCCTTAAACATGTTGTTTTTTTAGTATGGTTCATAATCTTTGCAATAATTGTCGCTGGTCTAATTTATTATTTTATTAAGGACTCTCGGTTCGCCGAAAACTCTCAATCTACTTTGGAGAGTAGGATTGCGATTTGGGAGTTCGCTCGAATTTCATTTTTTAAATCTCCTCTTTTAGGCTTAGGATTCGGGGGATGGAGTAAAGAGTTTGCTGCTTATGCCTATTTAAATGGTATTCGTGCGGACTTCCCTGCCCATAATTCATATTTGGTTTTGTGGGCTCAAAGTGGCATGTTGGCACTTCTATTAGGTATTTGTTTTACGGTGTCTTTAATAAAAAATTTGCTTCAAGCTCTGAAAAATAATAATACGGCAACAGAGAGGCTTTTGGTCAAGGGAATATTGGGCGCCTTTTTATGGATGACTATGCAATCTCTGGGCGAAAATTATCCAGTAATAGGGGAAATTCATATTGCTCCATTACTTGCGATGGTATTAGGCTATGCTGCAAGCATTGGTATTCTTGATAAGAACATTCAACAAAAGACGTAAGGGAAGTTGTCGATGAAGTTGGTAGCAGTTTTTAGATGGCAATTATTTAAGCCTTCGGAAGGCTTTATTGCCTCTCAAGTATCAACAATGGCAAGGTTTAAACCGATTTTTTTCGGTGGGAAGCTTTTTGGTAAAGCGCCCAATTATGATGTCTATAACATATTGACCTCCAGCTCTCGTATTGTAAATTTATTGACCTATTTGAGATTGGTTGTTCTTGGTAATGTGCAACCGTTTTTAAAGCTTATCAAAACCTCAGAGATTAGATTGATTCATGCCCACTTTGCAATGGATGCCGTGATAGCTCTGCCATTGGCAAAGAGACTTAGAGTCCCTTTTATAACCACATTACATGGGATGGATGTTACGGTTTCTGATAAAAATTTTATTCTATCTGGGCGCCCCAATTTAATTAAATACGTACTTTTAAGAAAGCAGCTATTTAAAACGGCTGATCTGTTTATTTGTGTATCCGCATTCATTAAGAAAAAGGCCATTGAAAGAGGCTTTCCACCAGATAAGCTTGTTGTGCATTACATAGGTATAAACACTGAGCTTTTGAGTCCAAGATCAGGTAGCGGTGAGAATAACCTTGTTGTGCATGTTGCCAGGTTAGTTGAAAAAAAAGGGACAATATATCTAATACGGGCATTGGCATTGGTAAAGCAATCAATCCCAGATGTTAAATTAATGATAATTGGCGATGGGCCACTGAGATCCGAATTGGAAAAAGAGGTTGCCGATCTTGAACTATCCAAAAACGTTCAGTTTTTAGGTGTACAACCCAATAGCGTAACGGTTGATTGGGTACGTAAGTCTTCATTACTTGCTGTTCCTAGTGTGACAGCTTCCAATGGTGATTGCGAAGGTTTGCCGACTGTAATCGCAGAGGCTGGTGCACAAAGAGTTCCTGTGGTTGCATTTAATTCTGCCGGGATTGGTGAAATTATCACTCATGGCCAGACGGGCTTGCTTTCTGAAGAGCGAGATGTAATTGGTTTAAAAGATAACTTACTTTGTTTGCTGAGTAGTCCAGCATTAAGAGAAGAAATTGGTACCAAAGCCCGTGAAAATATTGAAATAAATTTTGACCTGAAAACGCAAAGTGCCAAGTTGGAAAATATATATCTGGATTTAATACAGGCTAAGAATTGATATGAGTCAAAGTTTTGAGATTGTACAAGTTGTCCGTGGAATACATCCCAATGGGGGTATCAGCGGTGTAGCGTTTTATTTGCGTGAAGAGTTTAATAAAAAAGGGGTTAATAACTCTGTTATAAACCTGGATGCAGAGCAGTCAAAGATTAAGAACAAATTCTTTAATAGACTCCAGTATATTAAAGATGTATTAAATTTTACATTTAACGCCAGTTTAAAAATTAGGAGCTTAAAGCAGCGTCCTGATACTGTAGTGATAGTGCATGGTGACGCGGTCGGCGGCGATGTATATGTCGATCATGGGTTACATAAGGCTGTTGTTTTGCAAAAACCAGTCATGTTCCTGCGTAATCCTTTCCACGTATTTTTATACTTGCGTGAGGAAATAAGGCATAGATTCAATACTTATCGCTATCTTGTAACACTATCAAAGTTTAGCGAAAGTAATGTGAATCGATATTACTCATTTGTACCCTCATCAAAAATTGTCAGAATTCCTAATGGGATCAATCTGGAGCGATTCAAAATGAAAAGCTCCTTTAATGAAAATAATCCTTTAAAGCTTATTTTTGTCGGTTACGAATATGAGCGCAAAGGTTTGAGATTCATAATCGAAGCATTATCCTTTTTGGACACAAACGTAACTCTCACCGTCGTAGGCGGCACGACAGGCGAAATACAATCCCATAAAGAAATTGCTATAAAACATAATGTTTTAGATCGCGTTTTTTTTCTTGGCCCAAGAAAAGATGTTGAAGCGCTTTTTTCTCAACATGACATTATGGTTTTGCCATCTGCATTTGAGAGCTGGCAATTGGTTGCGCTAGAGGCAATGGCAAGCGGACTTCCTGTATTAGGGACACCAGTGGGTTGCGCAGAAGAGGTGATTTTTGATGGAAAAACGGGTTATATCATATCGCAGTCTGCTACGGATATTGCTGATAAAGTGGCCTTAATAAATCAAAACCGGGCAGCGCTCAAGACAATGGGGATAGAGGCTGCTGCGACCGCCCAAAACTATTCCTGGGGGCAAATTGCAGATCTTTATATTGGTCTTGCTCAAAAAGTGGTTCAAGAAAAATTAAAAAAATAAATTCAATAGCTTGTTTATAGCACGCTAATGCATATTGCCTCAATCATTCAATATCCAGATTAAACATCTGAAAAGGCTAATTTAGCCCACCAATTAATAGAAGCTGGTATTAAAAAAATAAAACATTGGATGAAATATGAGAATCAAATTTTTAGATAGCTTGCGCGGTTTAGCAATATTGATGGTCATTTTTTACCATTCATATGCTCGATGGGTTGACATTGTTCCCTATAAAAATGCTTATGCTGATTTCCCCGTTTTCAAATTCGGATGGTTAGGAGTTCAACTTTTTTTCTTGATTTCGGGTTTTGTCATTTTTATGACCCTGGATAAAACTGAAAGCTTTAAGAGTTTTTTATACAAAAGATGGTTAAGGCTATTCCCAGCAATGTTAATTGCATCGTTGCTAATTTTCACTACCTCTAGTTTTTTTGCTGAGCGTCCTGCAGGTATGCCTTATTTGATATATTTTCTACCAGGATTAACATTTATTGAGCCTAGTTGGTGGAGTCAGCTATTTTCTCTTCCGATACGTTCCTTAGAGGGTACATTCTGGTCCTTGTATGTTGAATTCAAGTTCTACTTAATTGCGGGCGCAGCTTATTACTTTTTAGGTAGAAAGTATCTAATCAAAATAATTTTCTTGTTATTTATTATTGCTGTTGCTGCATTAATAGCGGTAAAAATGACGTCTTTTAATTTAAATCTTGTCGTAAGGCTTACGACTGCATTATCAACCATTAACTTTGGATGGTTTGCATCAGGGGCTTTATTTTATGAGTATTACCTGTCTAAAAATAAGAAATACCTATACTTTGCTCTATTTTCAGCCGGACTGTCTGCATTTGTAGTCAAAGATCAAATAAGTTTATCCATGATTATTTCAGCATTTTTGGTGGCAGTATTATTTGCAGTTTCAATTTTATCTGAGAAGGTTCAAATGTTGCTGGAGAATAGGGCTTTAATGTTTGTCGGCTTTATTAGTTATCCTTTATATCTGATACATGAAAATGCACTGATTTCGATGATAATAAAATCATCAGTAATATTCCCTTACATGCATTCATTTGCATACCCTATTTTACCATTTGTGATTTTATCTACTGTTGCTTATGTCATTGCTAAATACTTGGAACCATGGCTAAGAAATGCGATAAAAAATAAAATAAATTCAAAGCCATATGTATCCAGTTAAGTTATTCCTACTTACATACAAAGAAAAAACATTTAAATGAAACTTGGGTTTCTTTCTATTATCGTAGGAAATTTAGCCTCTAAGCTATTGGGTATAGTTAGGGAGATTTTGTTTGCTGCATGGTTTGGTGCGGGAGAAGTTGCAGCCGCTTATCGTATTGCTCAAACTGGTTTTCTCATGCCAACGCATACATTGGTCGGTGACACAATTAGTGCAGGAGTATTGCCACTTTATAAAAAGCTACAAAGCGAAGGAGCTAATCAGCATCAAGTATTATTAATTATTGCTTGCCTATATGGAGTCGTCTTTTCTGCGGTAGTTACTAGTCTTGTTTATCTTTATTCTGAGCTCGTGGTGAGCATCATCGCTCCCGGTGCTTCAGCATATGCGCTTGAGTTAGCTTCCAAGTTACTCAAAATAATGGTACTAGCTACACCATTTTACGTTCTGAGTGGGGTTATTGGTTATGTGGAAACTGCATTTGGTAAATATGGTGCAATCGCTTGGCGCCCCTCACTGATTAATCTTGGCGCTATTACTGGAGCCGCTATTGCGGTTTTTACTGGTATGGCTGACTGGTTGGCGTGGGGGCTTTTATTAAGCCATATTTTCTTTTTCTTGCTTACCGTTTACAAGTTTAGAAAGTTGGAGCAAATACTTCCAGAAACATCTTTTTTTAAAACACACTTCCACGCAATAACAAAAAAGTTCTTTAAAAATATGTTGCCATTACTTGGGTTGCCTATGTTGGCCCAAGGTAATGTTTTAATAGAGAGGGTGGTTTCGTCTTGGATTGGTACAGCAGTAATTCCAAGTGTTGATTATGCAAGATTTATTTCAGAAACCATGGTGAATTTGATTGCAATGCCTTTGGGAATTTTAACCATGTCTAAACATGGTGGTTCGACTGAGGCCGAATCGAATAAACATATTTATGATATTTCCAGTTTAATCATGGTGATATCTTTTCCAGTAGCGATATTTACAGCACTTAACTCTACCGAATTGGTAACTTTGTTGTTTGCACGAGGAAAATTTGATCAAAATGCCGTTCAGATAACATCCCAAATTTTATTTTGGATTGGGTTGAGTCTCGGAACTACGATTACTGGTTACTATATGATTAAGGCATTAAATTCTCAGCTAAGGAATTCGGAGACGTTGTTGATCACTGCTGCAGGATGTGTTGGTAACGTTTTGGTAAATTTGATCTTTTGGCGTTCTTTGGGACCCGCTTGTTTAGGCGTTGGTGCTGCCACTTACAGCATAATCATATTTTTAATTTGTACTTTTAGATTGAAGTTGAGTGCCAAGCTACTCAACTTGATCTTGTGGTTGATTGTAGGCTCTTTAGTGCAATTAATCATATGGTATGGACTAAAGAATCAATTTCTTTATCCAGTAAACCTGATTGTAAATACTATAATTTTTGTGTGTATTTGGTCTTTTGTTTTTGTTTTATCAAAGCCTTTTAGAATTGCTACCTTACCGATTATTGAACGGTTGCCTGGAAGTATAAGAACACGCTTACTCCACTCTCTAAAATAAACAGTGAGCTTTATAGAGTTTATAAGTATCGTTAGTTAGGAAATATCTTGATAGATGCTGGAATAATTTTATTGTCTACTGCTGACTGGGATAACCCTTTTTGGACTAATAAGCAGCATGTTGCTTGTGAGTTAGCTCGCACAGGGCACAGAGTTTTTTACATTGATTCATTGGGCCTAAGGAGACCCTCTGCATCCGCCCAAGATTTAAAGCGGATTTGGGGGCGGGTTAAAAAAGCAATCAGGCCACCGCAAAACGTAAGGGAAAATGTGTGGGTATGGTCACCTATTGTGATTCCTTTGCAGCGCTATAAGGCTGTACAGCAGTTAAATCGTTTTTTGTTAAATGCGGGCCTCAAGTTTTGGCTGTGGAAACTAAATTTTAACGATAGTCTGTTTTGGACATATAACCCGATGACTACTCGTTTTTTTAATCTTAAAGATTACAAAAAAACGGTTTATCACTGCGTGGATGAAATCAAGGCACAACCTGGTATGCCGGTTGAAGAGATTGAGGCGGCTGAGACTGAGTTAGTGAAAGGCGTGAATGTTTGCTTTGTGACAGCAGAGAATCTTTTTGAAACGCGAAAGTCTTTAAATCCTAATACGCATTATTTTTCTAATGTTGCCGATTATGCTCACTTTTCTCAAGCGAGAGAAAGTGATCTTGAGGTTCCAGAGGATGTGAAAAATTTGAGCAAGCCTGTGATTGGCTTTGTGGGTGCAATTAGTGGTTACAAGGTTAATTTTAGCCTGTTAGAGCAAATGGCTGCTAAACATCCTGAGTGGTCCATCGTGATGATTGGTAAAGTTGGGGAGGGTGATCCATGGACCGATGTTTCAACCTTAAAAAAATATTCGAATATTCATTTTTTGGGTCCCAAGTCTTATCAGTCTTTGCCTGCTTATATGAAGGCATTTGATGTAGGTATTCTGCCTAACATGCTTAATGAGTATACCAAGTCAATGTTCCCAATGAAGTTTTATGAGTATTTGGCAGCGGGTTTGCCGGTGGTAGCAACCGAGTTAAACGCTTTGAAAAATTGCAAACATATTGCTGCGATCACCAAATCTGACGAAGCATTTGTACAAGCATTAGAACAAACCTTAGCAGGACAAGTGATCCCTCTTGAAGCCAGACTTGAGGCAGCAAAAGAGCAAACATATGAGCGTCGTACAAAAAAAATGCTCGATATTGTTGGCGATTTTTGATTCCAGATTTTAAAAAACTAAAGGCATGCTATGAAAGTTGCAGTTGTACATTATTGGTGGCTGAGTAACCGGGGAGGGGAGGCTGTTGTATCTGCGATTGTCTCTGCGTTTCCACAAGCTGATGTGTTTATCCACGTGTGTGATCGAGATCTGGTTATTAAGACGTTGGGGCCAGATTTTAAAGGCAATGTTTACAATACCTTTATTTCTAAATTACCAGGCGCAAAAAAACATTATCAAAAATATTTGCCATTGATGCCGTTGGCGCTTGAGCAGTTAGATTTGACGGCTTACGACTTGATTATCAGTAGTGAGTCTGGGCCGGCAAAAGGCGTGATTACCAGACCGGATGCTGTGCATATTTGCTATTGCCACTCTCCGATGCGATATGTGTGGGATATGTATTATTCATATGTTGCAGGTGCTGGGCGCTTGATCAGAACATTATTTCCTTTCATCGCGCATTGGCTTAGGGTTTGGGATAGAGCATCTGCTGATCGCGTAGACCATTTTGTTGCTAACTCTAGCTTTGTCGCAAGCCGTATTAAAAAGTTTTATCGCCGGGATTCAGACGTGGTGTTCCCGCCCGTAAATGCGACTTTATTTGACCATACACGTACTAGAGGGGATTTCTATCTCTGCTTGGGCCAATTGGTTGGGTATAAAAGAGCTGATTTAGTTGTTGAGGTGTTTAATAAGCTTAACTTGCCTTTGGTTGTGATTGGTGAGGGTGAGCTGTTTGAGAAGTTGAAAGAGACTGCAGGCCCGAACGTAACCTTAATGGGGCGCCAACCATTTAATGTGGTGAAAGACCATCTAGAGCGTTGCAAGGCACTCGTTTTCCCGGGGCTTGAGGATTTTGGTATTGTGCCTGTGGAGGCAATGGCAGCGGGTGCTCCGGTAATTGCTTATGGTAAGGGTGGCGCGCTAGATACTGTGGTTGATGGCAAAACAGGCATATTATTTGCTGAGCAAACCTTTGAGGATCTCGAACAGGCGATTCTTGCGATGGAAAATGGCAAGTTTCAATTTGACCCTAGCTATTTGCATGACCATGCCATGCAATTTGAAAAGAATGTGTTCCTGGATAGATTCATGGCAATCGTCAATCAGTCTGTGAATGCACCAAAAAAGTAAAAAAACTGAGAGGATGACATGAAAACGTGCGTAATTTTTGGCGGTACTGGATTTATTGGCAGTCATCTGGCGCTTTATCTGATTAATAATCAATTGGCAGATCATGTGGTGTTGGCGGATATTAAGCCTATCCGTAGTGACTTCACTTTTGATTCATCAAAAGTCAGTTATGCCAATATTGATGTGAGAACACCGATTTCTGCCTGGAATTTACCCGCCTCGGTTGATCTGATCGCTAACTTTGCTGCGGTACACCGTGAACCGGGACATGAGTCGCATGAGTATTACGAAACGAATTTGCCAGGAGCTGATAATGTATGTGCTTGGGCCGAAAAAGTAGGTTGTAATAGTATTATTTTCACCAGTAGCATTGCGCCATATGGACCGTCTGAGGCTGAAAAAACCGAAGAGTCCATCCCGACTCCTGTAAGCGCCTATGGCGGCTCAAAATTGGCTGCAGAAAAAATTCATATGGCTTGGCAAAAAGCTGATCAAACGCGGCGCTTGGTGATTGTTAGACCTGGCGTTGTGTTTGGTCCAGGTGAGGGCGGGAATGTAACCCGTTTGGTGAAAGCCACATTGAAACGTTATTTCTTTTACATGGGCAATCGCTCAACCAGAAAGTCTGGTGGCTATGTTAAAGAGTTGGTGAATACAATGTGGTGGGCACTCAATGAAAAAGTGCCAGCAACCGGTGGTTCCTTTTTGTATAACTTCACCATGAAGCCGCCCTCTGTAGAAGAGTATGTCAATGCAACGTGTCAGGTAGCTGGTGTTTCACGTTTCGTTCCTTCTATCCCGTATCGTTTGTTGTTAATAGGCTCTTATTTGGTTGAGGCTGTGACCAGACCTTTTGGCATCTCTACACCTATCAGCCCGGTCAGAATCAAGAAGCTGGTTCGTTCAAATAATATCCAGCCATATGTGCTGACCAAAGAGAAATATCCCTTTAAATATACGCTTGAGACCGCTTTCGCCGACTGGAAGAACGATAGGCCTGATGACTGGAAAGCCTAGTTGATATTTAACCGGAATATTTAAAAGTTAAACATTAAGGGATTTAGAATGAAAATTGCCATCGCTGGTACTGGTTATGTTGGATTGTCACTGGCCGTATTGTTAGCCCAAAAAAATGAAGTGGTTGCCCTGGATATTGTCCCTGAAAAAGTGGCGTTGCTAAACCAGAAAAAGTCGCCGATTGTAGACCATGAAATTGAAGATTTTTTGGCGAACAAACAGCTTAATTTTAAAGCGACTACCGACAAGCAAGAGGCTTACATCGGAGCTGAGTTTGTTATCATTGCCACGCCAACCGATTATGATCCTGAAACCAACTACTTTAACACCCGCTCTGTTGAGGCGGTGATTAAAGATGTAATGGCGATTAACCCCAATGCGGTGATGGTAATCAAATCAACTATCCCTGTGGGTTACACTGAGAAAATACGCGCTGAACTTAATTGTAAAAACCTGATTTTCTCACCTGAGTTTTTGCGTGAAGGTAAAGCCTTGTATGACAACCTGTATCCTTCGCGGATTGTGGTGGGCGAGGTTTCTGAGCGTGCGCAGACCTTTGCTAATTTGCTAAAAGATAACTGCCTGAAGCCTGATGTGCCGGTGTTGTTAACCAACAGCTCAGAGGCTGAAGCGATCAAGCTCTTTGCGAATACCTTCCTTGCGATGCGTGTGGCTTATTTCAATGAATTGGACACTTATGCCGAGTCCCATGGCCTGGATTCACGCCAGATTATTAATGGCGTGTGTATGGACCCGCGCATTGGCAATCATTACAACAACCCTTCGTTTGGTTATGGTGGCTACTGCTTGCCTAAAGATACCAAACAGCTGCTGGCTAACTATTCACAAGTACCACAAAATCTGATTAATGCGATTGTGGAAGCGAACACGACGCGTAAAGACTTTATTGCCGATAGCATTATCAAGAAAAAACCAAAAGTGGTTGGCATTTACCGCTTGATCATGAAGGCAGGGTCTGACAACTTTAGAGCGTCTTCGATTCAGGGCATCATGAAGCGCATTAAAGGTAAGGGGATTGAGGTGGTTGTCTATGAGCCCGTGCTAGAGGAATCGGAGTTTTTTAACTCGAAAGTAGTGAATGATTTAAACCAGTTTAAGCAGATTTCGGATGTGATTATTGCCAACCGCCACGCGAAAGAGCTGGAAGATGTGGTAGGTAAAGTTTACACACGAGACCTTTTTGGTAATGACTAAATCAACCTCTGTCATGGTCAGCGTTGCTGGAGTGGTGACGCAAAAACTTAAACTTTAAAGAGTAAATATTAGTTCAGACCTCTTCACTCAATAATTAAAGATATAAGGATACTTACAATGCGTGTGTTAGTGGTGGGTGGTGCCGGCTATATTGGCTCACACATGGTTAAAATGCTTCTGGACTCTGGTCACGACGTGATTACGTTGGATAACTTGTCTAGCGGGCATCGCGATGCTGTGCTCGGTGGTGTGTTTGTTGAGGGGGATCTGGCTGATATCAATTGTTTGGATAAAGTATTTACTGAGCATCACCCAGAGGCGGTGATGCACTTTGCTTCCTTTATTCAGGTGGGTGAGTCCGTCCGCAAGCCAGACATCTACTACCGTAACAATGTCACAAACACTTTAAATTTGCTGGATACCATGCTCAAGTTTGATGTGAAAAAATTTATTTTCTCATCCACGGCAGCGGTATTTGGTGAGCCAGACTATGTGCCGATTGATGAGGCGCATCCTAATCGCCCCTTAAACCCTTATGGCCGATCAAAACTTATGATAGAGCATGTTTTGGCAGATTATGCCAAGGCTTTTGATTTCAGGTCTGTTTGCTTACGCTATTTTAATGCTGCGGGCGCAGACCCTGAGGGGCAGCTGGGTGAGCGCCACGACCCTGAGACACATTTAATCCCGTTGATTTTACAGGCCGCCTCTGGGCGTCGTGAAAACATTCAGGTGTTTGGCCGTGACTATGATACGCCGGATGGCACATGTATCCGGGACTATATTCACATTGTAGATTTATGCGCTGCACATCTTGCTGCGTTAGATTATTTGGAAAGTGGTGGCGAGAGTGACCGCTTTAACTTGGGCAATGGTTCTGGCTTCTCTGTGCAGGAAGTGCTCGATGCAGTGCAAAAAGTCTCTGGCAGATCGGTTAAGGTGATTGATGGCCCGCGTAGAGAGGGAGATCCGGCAAGACTGGTCGCTGACGCCAAGCGCGCAAGGAGTATTTTGAACTGGAAGCCGGTATTTACCGACCTTGAAACGATTGTTCAACATGCCTGGCAGTGGGAGTTAAAGTGTTTGGATCGTGCTGCGAAAGAATAATGAGTTGATCGTTCATCGTAAGTGATGCGAAAGCCTTTAGAGTTATGTATTTAATTTTTGGATGTCTTTCATGAAAATTGTTCCAGTGATTTTGTCCGGTGGTTCGGGCACCAGGTTGTGGCCGTTGTCGCGTGCGGTGTTACCTAAACAGTTGTTGCCTCTGGTCACCGATAACACCATGTTGCAAGAGACCTTGCTGCGTTTATCTAGCTGGGCCCAGGTGGCTTCCCCGGTGGTAGTTTGCGGCAACGACCACCGCTTTTTGGTGGCCGAGCAGTTGCGCCAGGTGAATTTGACGCCACAGGCAATTGTGTTGGAGCCGGTGGCGAAAAATACCGCACCTGCGATTGCGGCGGCGGCGATGGCGTTGAAAGATCAGGACGTGTTGATGCTGGTATTGCCGGCAGACCATGTGATTACCGATGTTGCGGCGTTTGAGGCGGCCGTTCGCCGTGCCTGTGTGGCAGCCACGCAAGGCAAGCTGGTGACCTTTGGCATTGAGCCGACGCATCCCGAGACTGGCTATGGATATATTCAATCGGGGGCGGCACTGGCAGCTGATGGTTGTTTTGAAGTGGCACGGTTTGTGGAAAAGCCGGATGCGGCGACTGCAAAGCAATACCTGGATGCTGGCAATTTTTACTGGAACAGTGGCATGTTTTTGTTTAAGCCCTCTGTATTTTTGAGTGAGTTGCAGCAATATGCGCCTGCCATGGTTAATGCAGTAAGCAGTGCGGTTGCGCAGAGCTATCAGGATCTGGATTTTGTGCGGTTGCATGAGGCCTCGTTTGCGGAATCTCCATCGGACTCCATTGATTATGCGGTGATGGAAAAAACCAAACTGGCCGCCGTGGTGCCTGCCAGCATGGGTTGGAACGATGTCGGTTCGTGGACGGCACTCAAAGAGGTGCAGCCTAACGACGAGGCAGGTAATGCCACGCGTGGTGATGTGTACTTGAAAAACGTGAAGAACACCTTGGTGCGCGCAGAAAGCCGATTTGTGGCGGCGGTGGGGGTTGAAGACTTGCTGATTGTGGAAACCAGCGATGCAGTATTGGTGGCTCATCGGGATTGCGCACAAGATGTGAAAAATATTGTTGATCATTTAAAGGCCAGCGGCCGCAATGAGCATCAGGTGCATCCCCGTGTGTACCGTCCATGGGGCTGGTATGAGGGCATTGATGTGGGAGAGAGATTTCAGGTCAAACGCATCATGGTCAAGCCTGGTGAAAAGCTGTCACTGCAAATGCATCACCACCGTGCAGAACATTGGGTAGTGGTCAGTGGCTCTGCCATGATTACGGTGGATAATGTGACTAAGCTGTATACCGAAAATGAGTCTACCTATATTCCGATTGGCTCTACGCACCGGCTTGAAAATCCCGGCAAATTGCCATTGCATCTGATTGAAGTGCAGTCTGGCAGCTATTTGGGCGAGGACGATATTGTGCGCTATGAGGATACTTATGGTCGCGCTTGAATGCGATGGCCTTAACTGAGAGATGGCAGTGACTCAATTAAAAGATGTAATTCAGCAGAGTGGGGTAGCATTTGGCACCAGTGGCGCACGCGGCTTGGTCTCTGCGCTGACTGATGAGGTGTGTGCTGCCTATACACAGGCCTTTGCGTGCACCATGCAGGCGAATTTTCGCTTTGACAAGGTGGCGATTGCCGTAGATTTGCGCCCCAGTAGTTTGCGTATTGCGCAGGCTTGCGCCAGCATGTTGCGTCAACTAGGGATTGAGGCTGTATTTTGCGGTGCAATCCCAACACCTGCGTTGGCTTTATATGCGCAGACACGACAAATCCCAGGCATTATGGTGACAGGCAGTCATATTCCATTTGACCGTAATGGTCTCAAGTTTTACCGCCCGGATGGTGAGATCAGTAAATCGGATGAAGCGGCCATGCTTGACTGTGAGTTGACGGAGAGGGCGGTAGATGAAGCGGTACTGTCTCCCGTCAATCCTGACGCCTATCAGGAATATATGCAACGTTATACTGCTGTTGCAGGGGTGAATGGGTTCGCAGGTTTGAAGCTTGCGCTTTACCAGCATTCTAGCGTTGGGCGCGATTTGATGCAGGCGTTGTTGACAAGCTTGGGCGCTGAGGTGATTTGTTTAGAGCGCTCGGAGTCGTTTGTGCCTATTGATACAGAAGCAGTCTCGGCAGAAGATGTGCAGCGTGGTTTGGCATGGGCTAGACAATATGAGGTGGATGCTATTATCTCTACTGATGGTGATGGTGATCGTCCACTGATTAGTGATGAGTGCGGGCAATGGTTACGTGGCGATATTGTGGGTCTGTTGACGGCAAGAGCTCTGAAGATTGATCATTTGGCAGTCCCTGTCAGTTGTAATACAGCGATAGAAAATAGTGGTTTCTTTAAGCAAGTGATTCGCACCAGGATTGGTTCTCCATTTGTCATTGCAGGGATGGAACAACTTGCTGCAGGTGGGGCAAGCAGTGTGGCGGGATTTGAAGCGAATGGCGGTTTTTTATTGGGTAGCCCATCACCACAGTTTCCTGCATTGGCCGCATTGCCAACTAGGGATGCAGTTTTGCCAGTTGTAATTCTGCTGACCCAAGTTAAACAGCTCGGTCAAGCACTGTCACAACAGGTAGCGATGTTACCGCAAAGGTTTACTGCCAGTGACCGACTGCAAAATTTTGCCACCAGTAAAAGTCAGGCCTTGTTAGCTGAATGGTCTGTCAATCTTGATGTGCTGGTAGATGCTTTAAAATTGCCGTTTGAGGTGAGTCAGGTGGATACCACTGATGGTTTGAGATTAACCTTGACGTCAAATCAGATTGTTCATTTACGCCCTTCAGGAAATGCGCCAGAGTTCCGCTGTTATGTCGAAGACGTATCTGTAGCTGCTGCCATGACACTGCTTGAGACAACGCTGACACAACTTTCCAAGTTTGCTTGATCTGTTCCTTTCCGGAATGTTTTAGTTTCATTTGAATGATGAACTTTAGACAGGTAGCGCAATTAGGTTTGAGCATTTTGCATGCATTCAAATCTCATTTGCATGAACCTGCTTATTTACTAGTCACTGCTGCAGTGTCTGGCGCACTCACCGTTTTGGGGTTTGCGCCTTTTTATTTTTATCTTGTTCCATTTGCGACGCTTTTAGTTTTGTATTGGTTGCTTGACCAGAGTAGCACGCCTGGTCAAGCTGGATGGGTTGGTTTGTCCTTTGGCTTGGGAATGTACGCGGCAGGTCTCTCGTGGATGGTGGGTACGTTGCACGACTTTGGCGAAATGCCGTCATGGCTAGCTTATATTTCTACGATCATGTTATGCCTGTATTTGGCCAGTTTTACTGCTGCGGCTACGTGGTTGGTAGTTTATACCCGGTCCTTATGGTTTTTACCTTTGGCCTGGGGGATGGCAGACTGGCTGCGCAGCTGGATATGTTCGGGATTCCCATGGTTGACAATGGGCTACAGTCAGGTGCCTTCGAGTGTCTTGAGTAGTTACTTGCCAGTGATGGGCGTGTATGGATTAAGCATCATCGTGGTGGCGATGGCAGCACTGATTTTTTACATGCTTAGGTTTCGAGGCCATAGACGCTGGATCAATGCTCTGTCAGCGTTAGTCATTGCTGGTACCGCAATGACTCTTCAGCACATCACCTGGACAACCAAAATAGGCGCTCCTGTCAGTGTTGCTTTACTACAGGGAAATATCAGCCAGCAGACTAAATGGTCTGTTGAGCAGAGCAAGCAAATTATATTGAGCTACCTTGATTTGCTTGACCAAGCGGATGCGCGCGTTGTTGTTTTGCCCGAAACGGCATTCCCGATTTATCGCTCGCAAGCGATGGGCAAAACACGTGGCAAGCTACTGGGATTGGCCTCAGAAAAACAGGCTGATATCCTTATCGGGATGCTTGATTGGCAAAACGGTGCAGAGGGCCGAAAAAAATTTAATGCTGTTGTAAATTACGGAATCTCTGGATTACAGATACAACATAAAGTACATCTGGTACCGTTTGGAGAGTTCATCCCTCTGCCGCTTTTGTTTGCACCCATGTACGCGTATTGGTTTCATATGCCGCATAATGATTTTTCAGTAGGCAAAAGGCAACCGCTGTTCTCACTTGGTCAAGCTGAGGTCGCAATTTCAATTTGTTATGACGAACTATTTGGTGGTGATTTGGCTGAATATGCCAGAAATGCAGACTACTTGGTGAGTGTCAGTAACGGGGCTTGGTTTGGTAAGAGTGCTGGTCTCGAACAGTACCTGCAATTTAGCCAGGCTCGTGCCATTGAGAATCAAAAAATCATTGTGAGAGCGAGCAATAATGGTGTAACGGCCTTTATTGATAAAACAGGTGAAGTTATAAAACGAGCGCCCAAGGACGAACGTTATATCCTCAGGCACATGGTTCAGCCCTACCATGGAAGTACGCTTTATAATCTCTGGCAAGACACGCCGTTCTGGGGACTGCAACTCATTGGTTTCATTACTCTGATCGCAAGACTATGGATTGTCAAAAAAAATTCACAAAACCATTCCACTTGTGTGTAAAATGGTGTATGTATAAGCGCACTCTAATAGTGCATCAGAATTGAAAAGCCGGTTTATTTGGAGCATAACTGGTGGCTAAAAGCACTTTTTAGCCAATATTTTAAAAATAAAATGTTTAAAATCAACATTTTAATATTTTTGTAATATTGGTATATTTCTTGCTGCGATAATAAATAATAAATGGCAGTAAGTGCTTTGAGTTTGATTAGAGTAAGTATTAGCCCAAATGGGTAGTTTTACGAATAAAAGAATTTATATATTGTATTAATAACATTGAGGAGAATTAAAGTGAGTAAATTGACAGGTTTTGCATTAGCAACATTGCTTGTATCTGGTTTTGCTACCAATGCAAGCGCCGCAACTGCAACGTTGGGTGCAGGGAGTACCAATTTGATTATTACTGCGCCATCCGGTACGAATGGTGCGAGTGTTACTTTTAATGATCTCTTTAACTTTACTTTGACTGGTCCAGGTAAAGTGAGCTATCAAGTGACTGAGAAAGAGTTCCAGTTTGGTGTTCCAACCCCTAGCGGATTTTTAACTTATCAACTGTATGATATTGATGACAGTTCTCTAACATATGGCTTATACAACTCAGCCAATCAACTAGTAACCAACTTAAACAGCCTGACGAGTGGTGCTTATTCCTTTAAGGTGTCTGGTTTGACCACAGGTCTGCTCGGCGGTCAATACTCCCTTAAAATGAACATTACGGCGCTTCCAGTGCCTGAGCCAGAAACCAATCTGATGATGTTGTTAGGCTTGGCGGCTATTGGCCGCATCGCATATCGCAAGAAAACTTCAGCTTAATTTGTTGATTAGCTGATTTTTTATATTGCGTACATGGGAGAGCTCAAATGAAATTAACAACATCTTTAGTCCTGGCTGGATTATTAACTGTAAACGGCTTTGCATATGCTGGAACACCTTCTTCCAGCATACCCTCAACAACGTCTACCAACATTTCATCTGATTTGTTTGCAGATGGAGACTTTAACGTTAGCAAGTCTTATGCAGGCAACAAGACTTTCACTGATAATTACACCTTTAATTTGAATTCTCAGCGTCTCCAAGAATTCAACTCGCTGTCCGCATCTTTGAACTATACCAACTCTAAATCTGTTGGTTGTGCACTATTGATTTTTTGTGGTGTATCAAATACCGGCTTTAGTAACTTGAATGTGACACTGACAGCCCCTTCTGGTAGCACAACGAGTGGAACGACGACAACTGGCTCCACTAACAGCAGCGTATTTGTGATTCCTATTCTGGTTTGGAGTGCAACGACATCCACCCAAAACACAGTATCTACTGACTGGATTAGTTTGCTGTCGACAGGAAACTACACACTGTCAGTTTCTGGTACGACACTGAAAAACGGTGGTGGCTACAGCCTGGGTGTGACTGCTGTTCCTGAACCACAGACGGCAGCCCTGGCAGCATTGGGTTTGGGCCTGATGGGTTTCATTGCACGTAGGAAAAGATTTGAATAAGTCCTTGCTGGATTTATTTTGCTAATTTGAGTGGTTTTTACGTTTTACAATTTATTTTATATCTTGAGGAGTAGTTCATGACTACAGTGTTTTCCACTAAAAAAGTGATCGCTGCGTTGTTTTTGAGCGCTGGTTTGATCTCTAATGCTGGTGCAGCTGCTTACAGCCTGAATACCAGTGTGGCTGCAGGCAATTTCACCAACACCTATTCTTTCAGTGTCGGCAATGGTTACACTGCAAGCTTGTTTGGTAATTTGACCAGTTCGTATGACCTTTTTACCGACACAGGCTCTCTTATCGGAACAAATGTGTCATCAATCACTCTGAGTAGCGGTGCTTTCACATCCAGCTACACGTTAACTGATGATGATGTAGCGGGTGACTCAAGCTGGTTGGCCTACACCAAAACGTTTAACTTCTCTGCACTGAATTTGACTGCAGGTAATTATATTCTGACTGTAAAAGGTAAAGCATTCTCGAGTGATACTTATGCTGGTAGCTTTGCAGTTTCAACCACAGCCTTACCTGTTCCTGAACCAGAAGCATACGGCATGATGATGCTGGGCTTGGGTTTGTTTGGTCTAGTTGGTTACCGTCGTAAATCCGCATAATCAAGGATCAACTAAGGAGATTTAGTATGTTAACCCGTCATCTGAAAACGGTTTTACTCGCAGCAGTCGCTTCCACTTTGAGTGTGAGTGCAAATGCTGCAGTGTATGGTTTAAATCAAAGCAACATTGCCCCAGGTTCTTTTTCATATACTGTTAATTTTAGTATTTTGTCAGGCAATGTTGGTTCTTTGACAGGTCAAGTTGACTCAGTATTTAGAAGCATTGGATCGACTAAGGCCGCTGGTTTTGATATTACAGACATCTTGTTATCCACAGGTAGCTTGATTAAAGCTGACAATGAAGTGATAACGTCATTGGGTTCACCACGTACTAAGACGACAGATTCCTTCTCGTTTTCTAACAATGCACTTGCAGCAGGTAACTATACTTTGACTGTTTTTGGTAACTCCTACAGCTCAAATGCAAGTTTTTCTGGTGGATTCGAGGTAGTCACTTCCCCAGTGCCTGAGGCAGAAACCACAGCAATGATTGGTCTCGGCTTGGGTTTAATGGGATTGATCTCACGTCGTAAGAAACAGTAATTTGTTTTAAATTAGAAAAGGCCATGTTTTACATGGCCTTTTTTTATTGGATTAGCCCATGTGGGTCATATCGCACGGTCTGGTTTTACCGCATTATTCACCTGTCAAGTTTATTTTTATTTGGGAGATGGATTGTGAAAAAAATTATCTACAGCTTCGTTGCCGCGAGTGCTTTAATGTTTACAGGCGCGGCGTCTGCGACCTCAACTACTACGAATATTTCAAATACTGGCTCGCAAACATTTTCTATCAATGTGGTTGACACATTATTCAATGCCTCTTTTGATGGTTTGGGGATTTCTGCAGTCACCTTGTCAGGTCCTGCCAATTACTCTTTCACACAGAACTTTATTACTGATACGTGGGAATTTAATACCACTAACTTTGCGCCAGGTTTATATAACTTGAATGTGACTGCGTTGGGCGCATGGACTGGCCAATATACGACCACACTGGGCACCTTCATCCCAGCAGCGCCAGTGCCAGAGCCTGAGACCAATATGATGATGTTGTTTGGCTTGCTAGCAGTTGCTGTTGCTTTTGGCAAAACAAAATCAGCCTAATTCTATTTCCTTTTTGGAGTGATCATCATGCGTCAATTATTTAAAAACAGTATTATCGGCCTGGCGTTTCTTGGAATGTCTACAGGCGCTTTTGCAGCCACCTATTCATTTAATCAAACCAAAGGGATTGCCATTCCAGCGATTAATGAAACTGGAAGCTTTGTGTTAAGTGGCTATGCTATGTCAAGCTCGGCAACAGTTCTGGATATTAAAAATGCTGCTGGCGATGTGGTCTTGAGTTTAAACAAAAACACTGCAACCAACCAGTTTGCATTGGGTTATACCTCCTTTATTTCAGGCAGTTACACTTTGTCTTTTAACTCGGCGGTATTGGATGCAAAAGGCTCTTTTAGTTCAGCCTTGGGGTCTATTAGTGGTCAAACTGCAATCGGCGCATCTCCAGTGCCAGAACCAGAGTCTAATGCATTAATGTTGATGGGTTTGGGTATGCTCGGTCTGATCGTCCGCAGAAAACTTGCTTGATTTTTTCGCGCATGAAAAAGCCAGTTGCATGATTGCAACTGGCTTTTTTGTTTACACCTAGCGTTGATTGTAAAAGTGAGCAATCCGTTGCGCTGCGGCAATTGTTTCTTCGTTGGACGCTACTAGAGCCATTCGAATAAAACTTTGTCCAGGATTGACGCCATGCGCTTCACGGGCAAGGAATGAGCCCGGCAGCACGGTGATATTCAGGTCTTGATAGAGCTGTTTGGCTACAGCAGTATCATCTTGCTCGGTATTGATCCACAGGTAAAATGCGGCATCAGGTAGTTGCGTTTGTGGCCAGACAGTTTGCAACCGTGGTGTGACGGCCGCAAATTTTTCACTGTAAAGTGCGCGGTTGTGTTGAACGTGCGCTTCGTCATTCCAGGCCACGATACTTGCAGCTTGTACGGCGGGATTCATGGCGCAGCCATGGTAAGTGCGGTATACCGCAAACTTTTCTACAATCTCTTCATCCCCTGCGACAAAGCCAGAGCGCATGCCAGGCACATTTGACCGTTTTGACAGTGAGCTGAACATGACGATGCGTTTAAAGTCGCGACCAAGTTGATACGCGGCTTGCAAGGCACCAACGGGCGGCAGCGCTTCATCAAAATAGATTTCCGAATAGCATTCGTCTGAGGCAATCACAAATCCGTATTGATCAGAGAGTTCAAACAGTGTTTTCCAAGCGGCAATGTCCATGACTTTGCCGGAAGGATTACCGGGACTGCAGACAAATACCAATTGCGTGCGCTTCAGCACGTCAGCAGGCACTTGTGTGAGATCCATCACAAAATCATTCTCGACGGTGGTATTGATAAAGTAGGGCTGGGCGCCTGCCAGAAATGCAGCACCTTCGTAAATCTGGTAAAACGGATTGGGTGAGATGACCACTGGCGCTTGTGAGCCCGTGTTGTCTATCACCGCTTGCGCAAAGGCGAATAATGCTTCGCGGCTGCCATTAACCGGCAAGATGGCTTTATCGATATTGAGTGCCGGGATCTGGTAGCGGCGCTGTAGCCATTGATTGATGGCTTCACGCAAGGCCGCTACGCCGATTGTGGTAGGATAGCTGGCCAGTCCACTCAGGTTGTTCGCCAGTGCTTCAGAAATGATGGTTGGCGTGGCGTGCTTGGGCTCACCGATAGACAGGTTAACGTGGCTATACTTAGGATTCGGCGTCAGTCCTTGAAACAAGTCGCGCAGACGTTGAAAAGGGTAGGGCTGGAGAAGATTTAAATGTGGATTCATAGGTGTGTATTATAAGTGACGCTTTCGCATAAACAAAAAGCTTCGCAGCAAAAAAAGTGGGCATCGTTGGCCCTGGTGTATGGCGCCTTGTGCTGGGGCGTGATTTGGTATCCTTACCGGCTGCTGAATGAGGTCGGTCTGTCTGGCGTGCAATCCAGCGTACTGAGTTATTTCGTGGCTTTGGTGATGGGTATGCTGCTGTTCTGGCAGCGGGCGGCGTATATCTCGCAGATTCCTTTTTCAGCTTATGGCTTAAGCCTGGTGGCGGGCTGGACCAATCTCGCTTATGTGTTGGCGGTGATTGATGGCGAAGTCATGCGGGTCATGTTGCTGTTTTATCTTTCGCCATTGTGGACGCTGCTGTTGGCCAGAATCTGGTTGCATGAGCCCTGGCATCTGCCGCAACTGGCGGCGATAGGCTTGTCTTTGCTTGGTGCGACCTTGATGCTGACAGACGGCCTATGGATTTGGCCGTGGCCACAATCCACCTCAGATTGGTTAGCGTTATCCGCCGGCATTGGTTTTTCGCTGACCAATGTGATTACCCGTTACTCCACTCACCTCTCTGTTGCGGCAAAAGGCATGCTGGTTTGGATTGGCGTATTTGGTTTATCTATGTTGGTGTTGCTCTGGCTCAAGGGGGCGAGTGGTTTTGCTTTTGTCACAGACGTGACGCCTATGATGTGGCTTTGGTTGGTGTTGATCGCATTGCTACTGGTTTCTGCCACCTTGCTTGTCCAGTATGGCGTCACCAAAATCCCGGCCATTCAAGCCTCAGTGTTATTTATGACCGAGTTGATTGTCGCCGCCATCGCCGCCTACTTTTTGGCACATGAAACGATGTCTGTAACAGAAATGATGGGCGGCCTCTGTATTATTGCCGCTGGCGTATTATCAGTCGTCACCGCGGAGACGGAAGATTCAGCCGCTGGGTAAAAGCAATTGCTGATACGCCTGCTCAAGCTGGCGGCAGAAGTTGTCCGGGCTAAACAGGCGATTGGCATGGTTTTGCAAGCGCGCTTTGATGGCGGCTAATGCTGCTGGCGTTTGTGCCAGCATGACCGCACGTTGCTCCAAAGCCTGCCAATCCTGGCAAATACACTCCTCCAAGCCGAGTTGTTTGAGCAAACTTGTGCTGACGCGTGCTGGGAAGGTGCTGCCTTGCACGGTAAGCAGAGGAATGCCTTGCCACAGCGCGTCACTAGCAGTGGTATGGGCATTGTAGGGTGCGGTGTCCAGCATTAAATCTGCATGCTGCTGCCTGGCGATGTGTTGCTCGATACTGGTGCGCGGCGCGAAAATCAAACGATCAGCAGCGACGCCCAGTGCCATGGCGGCGTTTGTCAAATGCTTGGCTGCCCAGACATTACCTTCGAGCAGCCACAATACACTGCCTGGGACCTGTTTTAAAATCCGCATCCAGCAGGCAAACACCTCAGGCGTAATCTTGAAACTCTGGTTAAAGCAGCAGAACACAAAGCCTTGCTCTGGCAAACCATGTGAGTGGCGGCTACCTGCGTCTGTAGTGGGGCGACGTGCATTATTCGGTTGATAGCAGGGCAGTATGATCGCTTTCTCCGCCAAGGCCACTTCTGCCAAGATTTCATCCACGATAATCGCATCGTATAGCGGTACCCCATTAAGCATGCCCATGCTGCCGGGATACCCCAACCAGTTGACTTGCTTGCGCGCCGGTTTATAAGCGGCGACGCCACTGCGACTGCGTTGAGTAAAGCCGGTTAAGTCTACCAGCAGGTCAATCTCCGCTGCGCGCATATGCTGCGCCACCGCTTCGTCTGTCATGTTGCTGATTTCCAGCCACTGATCTGCGGCCGCATGAAAAGCGTGCCATTCGGCAGACTGATCATTGTGGCTATTGCTGTATATCAGTATTTCAAACTGCTCGCGATGGTGTGCAGCGATGACCTCAGTGACCAAATAAGCCAGGGGGTGTTTACGAAAATCCGAGGATAGATAAGCCACTTTGATGCGCGCACCTGCTAATTTGGCCGCTGGCGCAGCCAGTGGTTGGATGTGCGCGTAATGTTGTTGCGCCCAACGGCTGGCACAGGCTAACTGCTCCTGATCCGTGGTGCCTGGCATGGCCAGAAAGGCAAATGGCGGGATTTGTGCCTGAGGCAGCGCCTGTAACGCGTGACGCACCTCTGCAATGGCTTGCTCAAGCCCTTGCCAGTCAGCCATATGCTGTTTTTGATGGATCCAATGCACCTTGGCGTGCAGCAGTTTGGGATTTAATTGCAGGGCACGCGCATAGGAAGCCACTGCCAAGTCCAGCTGGCCTTGCTCACGGTAGGCATTGCCCAGATTGTTATGGCATTCTGCATCTTGCGGATCCAGTTGCAATGATTGCTGGTAGTGCTGGATGGCGAGCGCTGTTTGCCCAAGTTTGCGCAGGCTATTGGCCAGATTAAAATGCACATCGGCCTGCTGCTTGTCTTGTGCCAGTGAACGCCTGAAAAAGGTGGCTGCCAAAGTTTCATCTCCGCGCAGGCTGGCCACATTACCGAGTTGCATCAATATCTGCGGATGTTCTGGCACCAGTTGCAGGGCGTGCTGAAAAGCGCTTTCCGCCGCATTGGCTTGCTTGGTTTGCAAGTAATACCGTCCCAGCTCGTAATGCAGTTCCGGGTCATCTGGCGTGCGGCTGAGCTGCTGCTGAAGTTTGGCTAGCTGATCAGTCATGTTTTCTCTTGCTCACTAAACGGCTGTAGCAATGGCTTCCAGCCGGCCTGTTTAAACAATAACCGCTGCGGATGCAGACCTAGCCAAAAAGTATCCTCAGAGAGTTGTGGCAAGGTATGGCCAAAGTCTTGCAGCATGCGTCTGGCTAGTATGGCTGCACAATAAGGGGCTGTCATCAGGCCTTTGCTACCGTGCGCTGCATGCACATACAACCCTTGTGCAGCGGGCAAGTCAGCGAAGCTGTTGACGGAGGCATGACTGTCCATCAAGTGTTGTAACGGCAAAAGCGGACCCACATAGGGTAAATAATCCGGCGAGCCACAACGTAGCGAAGCCCGTGCCGAGATCACGGCCGTGTGCGCCACTGGACCAAATTGTGGGCTGAGCGTGCTCACCATATGCAGATTTTGCTCGCTATCTTCAGCACGCACGCTGGTATCCGTCTCGCCTGGCGCAAAGGTGGCTCCCATGGCATGCGTTCCTTGATGCGCTGGGGTTAGATAGCCATCCCCACACAAGATGGTACGCAAGGGTTGCATCGCCGGTTGCGCGGCAATCACCCCCATTTGTCCACGCACCGGATTGAGCCACATCCCACTCTCAGGAATTAAAGCTGCCGCTTCAGCCGCATTACACACCACCACGGCATCAAACGTGCCCAAGGGGTTGCTATCACTGAATAGCTGCCAGCCGGAAGAAATGCGTGAAAGCTTGTCGACCGCCTGCGCTAAATGCAGCCTAATTTTTGGCTGCTTCACCATCTGCTGGCAAGCCCGCACCGGATTGACCCAGGCCCCGTGCGGAAAATATAAGCACTCATGGCCAATCTGAACGCCCGCGCATTCGCTGGCTGCTGCTGCCGTCATTTTGTGGAGCAGTGGCATATCGACGCCAAGCTGTTCATAGCGGTTGGCAACTTTTTGCACGCGTTTATGTTCACGTGGGCTGCCACCGAGTTGTAATAACCCGACGCTCTGGAAGCCGTCGTCGCCCAGATTGAGCTGCGCATAATGCCGCAGGCTATAACTATAGCTACGCCAGGCGAGCTGGTCATTCATCGGTTTTTCGGCATTGAGCCTGGGATAGAGCATGCCTCGGGGATTGCCAGAGGCCCCCGTAGCGACTTGCGCCGCACGCTCAAACACATGCACTTCACAGCCGAGCGACGCCAATTGATTGGCCGTGCTGCAGCCAGCAATGCCTGCACCTATGATGGCCACTTTAGGCAGCGGGTTGATCGTTGGTGCCGTCGTCGTGGGCCAATTTCCACGTAACATTTCACGCTTGTTGCCAAAGCCTTTAGTTTTTTGGACTACAAATCCAGCGGCTTGCAAGCCGCGCTTGACCACACCCGCACTGGTAAAGGTGGCAAATGTGGTGCCTGTGTGCGCACAGGTGGCCATGCTTGCAAATAAATATGGTTGCCACATTTGCGGATTCTTGGACGGCGCAAAGCCATCGAGAAACCAGGCATCGGCCTTCAAAGTGAGCTGTGGCAAATAATGCGCACTGTCCCCGATAAACAAGGTCAGGCTGGCCGAGAAACTAGGCAGCTCAAGCTGGTTAATGCCTGGCTGTAACAAGTGATATTGTGCGCAGAGTGCCGCGCTTGCTTCGGCCAGTTCTGGAAAATGCGCATGCGCGGTTCGCAAATCCTGCAAGGTGAAGGGCGCAATTTCGACGCTGACAAAATGCAGGTGGGCGTGAGCAGGAGCGGTGTCACGCCAGAGCTTGAGAGCCGCCAGAAAATTGAGGCCGCTGCCAAAACCCGTCTCTACAATGACAAAATGACTCGCTGTGTCGGCCGGGAGCTGCTGCCAGCGTTCAGCCAAATGGTTATGCTGCAAAAACACATAACGGGTTTCTGCCAGCCCATGCTGCGGATGCTCGGGACTGACAGAAAAATAAACATCATCGAATTCGGGGGAGTAGGGCAGGCCATTGCGCCACTCCAAGACTGCATGTGTACTCATGCCGCCAAGTTTATCATGGCCGGAGCATGCGCTGCTTTAGGCCACGCGCTTAAGCTGACGATAACCAGGTTTGGCCAACATCAAATGCACGTCGCCCAGCGCGCACTCTGCAAAGCCGCCTTCGCAATAACTCAGGTAAAAGTCCCACATGCGAATAAAGGTCTCGCTATAGCCCAACCGCTGTACGGCATCGATGTTGGCAAAAAAGTTTTCTCGCCAGAGACGCAAGGTGGTGGCATAGTCCAGGCCAATATCCTGCAAGTCCACCAGCCGCAAGTCGCTGGCGCGCGTCATGCTAGCCAGCATGGCAGTGTTCGATGGGATATTCGAGCCTGGAAAAATATAGCGCTGGATAAAATCCACGGAGCGGATGGCACTGTCATAACGCTGATCCGCAATCGTAATGGCCTGAATCAATGCAACACCGTTGGGCTTCAATAACTGGCTGACTTTGTTGAAATACGTGTCGTAGTATTGATAACCGACCGCTTCTATCATTTCGATTGAAACCAGCTTGTCGTATTGCCCATGCAGATGACGGTAATCCTGCTTGAGCAGCGTGATGCGGTCTTGCAGTCCTGCTTCCGCGATTCTGCTTTGTGCCAACGCATATTGTTGCTGCGAAATGGTGGTGGTGGTCACATGGCAACCATAGTGCTTGGCCGCATAGATGGCGAAGCCGCCCCATCCCGTACCAATCTCAATCACGCGATCGTTGGCGCTAAGCTGTAATTTCTCGCAAATGACCTGTAACTTACGCTCAGAAGCCGCTTGTAAACTAGCGGGTTCCGTGTCAAACATGGCAGAGGAATACATCATGGTCGGGTCCAGAAATAACTGGAACAAGTCATTACCGAGATCATAGTGCGCGGCAATATTCTTTTTGCTGCCTGCCTCGCTGTTGCTATTGAGCCAGTGAAACAGTTTGAGCACGGGCTTGCTTAGCCATTGATAGCCGCCTTCCAGTGTGTCCATGACAGATTGGTTAAGCACCATCAGGCGGATCACATCTGTTAATGTGTCTGCTTGCCAGTAGCCCAGCATATACGCCTCCCCCGCACCAATGCTGCCACCAAATGCAATTTCGCCATAAAAACGCGCATCAAGCACGGTAATGCTGGCTTGAATCTGGCCTGGTTGTGCCTGGCCAAACACATGCGTTTCTGTACCATCCACAAGCGTAAGTTGGCCAATCTGCAGTCCTGCCAGGCGTTTGAGCACCTGCGATTTGGCCAGTTGCGCTACCCATTTGGCGCGGCTTTTGGCCTTGAGCGGTTTGGTCAGGGTGTCCGTTGGCAAGGATGAAGGGCTGGGAAGGGTATTCATAGTATTCAATTCAGCGTCAGGTATTTTGATCAGGATGGGGATAGAACGGCACTTTTTTGAGCCAAAGCCGCAAGGCTTGCCAATAAATGGCGGCAATCACTTTCAGTGTCATCCACGGGTACTGCCATAACAGGCGATTCAAGGTAGCCGCTTGCCAGGGCTGTCTATGTAATTTCAAGGTGGCAAAAAACATGGACTGTTGATCTCGCCAGTTTTGCATATGTACGTTGAGGACTTCCGCCGGCAATGAAAATTGCCATTGATACTGGATATCCATAGGCATAAATGGCGAAACATGAAAGTCTTTTTTGAGGCTAAATACCCCGTTCTCGGCCGTATTCATGGCATGTACATAAGCAAACCGTTCTTTCCATGGAGTATTGGTGATGTGGCTCACAATCGCTTGTAATTGGCCTTGCTCATCGTGGCAGTAATAAAAACTCACCGGATTAAAGCAAATACCCCAGTAACGGCAATGCGTCAGCAAGCCGATGCGGCCCAGTGGACGCTGCCCGGTTTCCTGTTCAACCAGGTTACGCACGCTGACATCCAGCGGCTCATGGCTGGGGCCCAGATAGTCCTGGCGCCGAAAGTAAGCCAGATTTGGTTTAAGATAAGACCATAAGCGATTGTTTTTAAATAGCTTTGGCAATTCATCCAGATCCAGATACAACATAAACAGCTGGTAACGAAAACCATGCAGGGTTGGCTGCAGCCGCTGATGGCTCACCCAACCAGTATAAATGGCACTTTGCAAACTATCTGTTTGCAATGCTGCAGGGGGACTCATAAATGCATCGCCTGAAAATGTTGTATGGCCGCCAGTGCACTGACCACGCCGTCCTCGTGAAAACCGTTGCGCCAGTAGGCGCCGGCATAGCCAGTCCGGTGTTTGCCACTGATCTCGGCATGGCGGGCTTGCGCCTGGGCGCCTGCCAGCGTGTACAAAGGATGGCGGTAGTGCAGCTTTTTAATCACTTTGTCTGGCGCGATGGCATCGGTGTAGTTCAAGGTGACCAGTAAAGGCTCGCTGGACTGGATGCCTTGCAGGATGTTCATGTTATAGGTGACCTGCACCTTGCCTGTCGCTTGCGCCGTAACGTGGTAGTTCCACGCCGCCCAGGCTAGCTTGCGTTGCGGCATCAGACGGGCATCCGTATGCAGATACACGGTGTTGTCCTGATAGGGAATGGCGCCTAGGATGTCGCGCTCGGCCGTTGTGGCCTCAGCGCCCAATATCTGCAAGGCTTCATCACTGTGGCAGGCAAAAAAGACAAAATCAAACCGCTGTGATTGCCCGTTTTGCGTGGTCACGCTGACGCCCTGTGCATCGCGTTGCACAGCCTGCACTGCTGCATTAAGCTGGATGCGGTCACGATAGCCGGCAGTGATTTTTTCCAGATAGCGCGCAGATCCGCCGACGATGGTGCGCCACTGCGGCCGCTGGTCTACCGTGAGCATGCCGTGATGGTGAAAAAAGCGCACAAAGAAGCGGGCAGGGAACTGCAACATCTGTTCGGCATCAGTTGACCAGATCGCGGCCCCCATAGGCACGATGTAGTCGCGGATGAATTGGCTTGAATATCCCTGCTGTTTTAAATAGTCACCCAGCGGAATTTCATCGCCTGCAGCGAGCAGGGCCAGTGAGGTTTTGTTAAAGCGCAAGATATCCAGAATCATGCGGTAAAACGCTGGAGACAGTAAGTTGCGGCGCTGGGCAAACAGACTGTTTAACGTCGTACCGTTATATTCCAGCCCGCTGACTTCGTTGCGCACGCTAAAGCTCATATTGCTGTCACGCCAGACGACACCCGTTTCACGCAAAATGCGCTCAAACTCAGGATAGGTTTTATCGTTAAATACAATAAAGCCAGTATCTACCGCATGCTTCTGGCCACCAACCGTCACCTCATGTGTGTGCGTATGGCCACCGATGTAGTCGTTAGCTTCAAACAGGGTGATGTCATGCTGCTGATGCAAATAATAGGCAAGGGTATTACCAGCGATACCGCCGCCGATAATGGCAATCTTCAATCCCATTACAGCGGCCTTTCCTGATGATGCTGATCACGCACCTCAACCGGTACTTGCTTTAAATTCCAGATTAACCCCAAAGCAGCCAGAATTCTCAGTCCGTAATAGGTCAAATCAATCTCCCACCAGTAAAAACCTTGCTTGACCGAACCCGGAAAATGATGATGATTGTTGTGCCAACCTTCCCCCAGCGTTAGCAGGGCAATCAGCCAGTTATTGCGACTGTGGTCGCGCGTGGCATAACGGCGGCTACCCCAGACATGCGCCAAGGAGTTGACACAAAAAGTGGCGTGATAAAGCGCCACGGTGGACACCACAAAGCCCCACACCAGTAACTGCCAGCCGTTGGTTTGTAATTGTGGCGCATAATGTGCCAGCGTAGTCCCCAGTAAAAAGATGCCTAAAGCCAGTGCGAGCGGCACCAGGCTGTCAAAACGGTCCAACCAGCAGAGTTCACGAAAACGCGTCAATTCACGCACACGCTCTAATTGCGTCTTGAAATTGGCATGGCTCAGAAACCAGCCTAAATGACTCCACAGCAAGCCATGCTGGTGTGGGGAATGGATATCTTGCGGCTGATCTGCATGCACATGATGACTGCGGTGGTGGGCGGCCCACCACAAAGGACCGCGCTGTACTGCAGTGGCTCCAATCAAGGCAAATAAGAACTGTCCAGCGCGCGAGGTTTGAAAGGTCTTGTGGGCAAAATAGCGGTGATAAAAGCCGGTAATCGCAAACATGCGGATCAAATAAAGCCCGATGGCAAAGGCCACCGCAAAAGGACTCCAGCCCACCCAATATAAAGCGATCAGGGCAAGATGCAGGCCAACAAACGGCAGCACCCGCCACCAGTCTATGCTCTCCGCATGCGCACTGGCTGGCGGCTGGTAGCGCTGGTTATCCAGCCAGCCAATGAGCCGCCATAGCAGCCCGGTGATTCTGTGTTGCATGATTCGTCCTCTCTCAAATACGCGTCGCCTGTTGCGCGTATGGTGATGTTTGTTTGATCAACAACTCACCCTTTTATTGTGGTTGATGCTTGAAAACCTCTAGCTTGCTGGTGTCGTAGCCCATGGCCCGGATTCTAGCGACCAGTTGTTCATAGCTGGCCTGATCCAGCGTTGGCTTCCTCGACATCAGCCAGACATAATCCCGTTTGTTACGCGCAATGATCGTATGCTGGTAACCCTGGTCCAGGTAAGCAATCAGGTATTCTGATTTGAACGGCCACACAAACTGCATGCGCCACTCGGCATTGCCAGTGCCCGGCACAATAAAACCCGTCGGGTGATAGACTTTAAGTGGGCCTGTAAAACTGCCCTGATTAAAGCTGAAAGTAGTGGCAATACTGCCATCCGAAGTCTTTTCATAGCGCTCAACCGGATTGTAGGGATCCTTTTCAATGAAGGTCGGGATCGCTGCTATCACATACCAGTCGCCCATAAAACGGTCCAAATCCACTTGCTCAACCGTTTTAATCGGAGGCAAGCTTTGGCAAGCGGTCAGAGAAAAAATACTCATTATACAAATCACTTTAAATAATTTATTCAACATATTGATTAAATAAGTTTATATTTAATTTTATAACCTTCTGGCGTAATCGACTCCAACGCCACCCACTGCTGTTGCTGATCGTACCAAAGCGTAATTTTCAATTTGTCTTTACCCTTTAAGCGGCCATTGAGCCGGTATTGATGGGTGAGGGTGGTCTGACCTTTCACCTCTATTGTTTTGCTGCCTTCATCCGTGACAGTCACATCCAGATATTCTGCATTTTGTGGGTTAAGTAAACGGGATTGCTTGAGTATTTCGGGATTCCAGTAAGCAAAGGTCATGATACAGCCTGGCAGGGTTTGCGTACTGCCATTTTTCTCAAGTACAAACTGATTATTTTGTATCGCTCCTTTGACGTCGGTGATTTCTTTATTTTCCTCGGTGTGTGCCGTCAGTTGAGACAGGCAGTTGCCTTGCCACTGTTCATCGGCCTGGTGCTGGTAGCGATAGGCATTAATAAACAGCACTTTGACCTTGAAATTGGCGCGGCTTTGCAATTGGTTCTGATCCAGGCTAAAGGTGTGCGTCCCAATTTTTTGCTGGTCCAGGTAGACCTCAAATGACCAGTCCTGCGCCTGTAGGGGAATAGCGAATAACAGCGCCAGGCCAGTTAAAGTGTGTCGCGTGATAACCTTAGTTTTCATTTTTCAGCTCGCTTGGGGATCCCGGGAATAAATGCATTAGTATTTTTGACGTATTCGGCATACCCGGGACGACGGCTGTGGATAGTCTGCTCCATCAAACTCACACCACTGACTTTTAACAGCAAGAACGTCATCAAAAGCGGAGACACCCAAACCCAATAGCTCCCTGAATACGCCGCCAACAGTGCAAATCCCCACCAGATCAGACACTCGCCAAAGTAGTTTGGGTGGCGGCTGTAGCGCCATAAACCAGTATTCAGTACCTGGGTTTGATGTCCGGTGGAAGCCCTGAATCGTGTGAGCTGCAAGTCCGCCACCACCTCCCAATATAGACCGAGCACAAATAACAATACACCGGCCAGGTCCAGCCAATTCAAGGCAGCAGTGCTTGAGATGGCCGCGAACAGTGGATAAGAAATGATCCAGGCCAGCAGCGCCTGAAAAGCGAACACAATGTAAAGGCTTTTCAACCAGAAATAAGGCTCATTGTTTTTGCGTATCGTGTCATATCGATGATCTTCTTTGCCCCAGTTGCGCCAGGTTAAAAAAATACTCAACCTTAGCGACCATAAGGTCACTGCGAACAGCACCAGGCAGGCGCGGAATGAAAGGTCTTGCAGGAATATGGCGGTGACATAGGCCGTGATGGCAAAGAACAGGCTCCACATGCTATCCACATGGCTGTAGTGTTTGGTGATAAAACTTAAGAACCAGCCGCAAAGTGCAAACAACACAATCGCGATCAGCGCGTAGTAATAAATCATGTTTGCTCCAAAGCGAGAGACTGGTTAAAGCTATGACGTAACCACAGCATGAGTGGTAACAGAGTGGCCCATTCAAAGGCAAACCAGGCCAGGCTATAAAGGCTTGGTAATTGAATGGCTCCCACACTTTCAGCCCCTAAATAAGCAAGGGGGCCGAACACTGCCCCCAGCATGAACGCCAAGGCATATTTATGTTGTAACCAGCGCATGCTGACGTTCAGCGTGGTGGCAAAGGCAAGCCATAAGGCCAACATCCAGAGTGGGATGTAGGCCAACCACTGCGTATGGTTTTCAAATAGGATCCATTGCAACTTATATGCAAATTGGTCTGCCACTGCGCCAATCACTGCCGTCAATAAGAGCGGCAACGTTTGCGCCCAACCCTCGACCAGCGATAAATGCAGCAGGGTATAGAGCAACACTGCAGCGAAAACGGCTGTACTCAAGCCGGGTTTAGCGGACAATACGCACAGCCACCAGATCACTTGAAAAGAAATAAAATTAAATATAATCAATTTCTTATTGGTCATATTTAATCTTTCAGATTATCGTTTGGCAAATAAATAGTGGCTGACCCACCAAGTCTGGCCATGGTTGTAACCGAACAGTTCTGCGCAGGCCATGAAAAAAATCCGCCAACGTTGACGCCACATTTCTGCATCGGCCGGGCCATAGATAGACGCCAGGACAGGGGTCAGTGCCTGATGGTTTTGGTCCATCAGTTGCAGCCAGGCATTCGCCGTTTTTTCATAATGCGTACCATCCCAGCGCCATTTGTCTAGCAGTTTCAAATCATCCTGAAAATACAGCGGCAAATCATCACTAGGCATCATGCCACCACTAAAGAAATACTGGCTCATCCAATCATCTTCCGCTTTGACATCAAAAGCATAAGGGGTGTAGCGGTGGACAAAAATATGCTTGAAAAACAAACCACCCGGCTTCAGCCAGCGCGCCACTTTGCCATAGAGCACTTGGTAGTTGCGCATGTGTTCAAACATTTCAACCGAAACAATGCGGTCGTAAGTTTGCTCGGTATCAAACACATTCATGTCTGCAGTGAGGATATGAATGTTTGACAGACCACGCGCTTTTGCCTGACTCATAATATATTCACGCTGCGAAGCGGAGTTTGAGACCCCCGTAATCTGCGCCTGCGGATAATGGCTGGCCATCCATAGCGTCAGCGAACCCCAGCCGCACCCCAGCTCTAAAATATGTTGACCATCATGCAACTGGGCATGTGCACAGGTTTGCGTGAGCGCCAGCTGCTCGGCTTCATCAAGCGTGCGTGTTTCCGGCAACCAGAAACAGCTACTGTATTTGCGATTGCTACCTAAACAATATTGATAAAAATCGGCAGGTACTTCGTAATGCTGTGCATTGGCTTTTTCAGGCAGTGGCGCGATCTCTGCCCGAGCCATTGCCTGCAAAAATTGGACTAGACTTGACTGCGCTTGCTCACAATCCTGTTCAGAAATTTCTTGCAGCCTTGATTTGCACAGGCGTTGAATGCCTTTACGGATCAAAGCATCAGAGAGGTAGCCTTTTTCAGCCAATTTTAAGGCAAATGTTACAGGTGAAGTCATGATGATAATTATTGTATTAACTAAATGATCCTAGTATAAGTCCATTCGTTCTCCAGATTAGTTTCATGGATAGAAAACTTTTTATCACATCCAAAATTTAGGTGAATGTTGCTAGAGTTTACAGAGGGATATGCTGAACTCGTTGCCGGATAAGTTTTAGGTGTATACTAACCTGTATAGTTAAAAATATAGCCGGGGTTATCATCATGCAAAACAACACTTCGACGGTATGTGCTGTAGTGACACTTTCTGTCATGCTTATGGCTTGTTCGCATGCCAGCAAGCCAGAAAAAACGGCTTCCGCCAATGTCGATTGGCCAAGTTATGGCTTAAATCTGAAGGCGCAGCGTTACTCTGCTTTATCTCAAATCAACCAGAAAAATGTTCACCAGCTTGCGCTCGCCTGGAAAGTGGAAACCGGTGTAAAAGCCACGTTTCAAGCCACTCCGATTGTGGTCAGTGGCGTCATGTATGTCAGTTTGCCCTACAACCATGTGTTGGCGCTGGATGCGGCGACGGGTCAACAGCTATGGAAATACACGCACGACCGCAAACCAGACTGGCCGATGTGCTGCGGTCCAGCTAACCGTGGCGTAGCTGTGGCAGAAGGCAAAGTGTTTATTGGTACAGTGGATGCCAGGCTGATTGCATTGGATGCCAAAACGGGCGCAAAGCAGTGGGATATTGATGTCGCCGCTAATCAGGTGAGCACCGAGCACCAGGACGCCTTAAGTGGTGATGACCCCAATAAAACCCGCAAAGTGACAGGGGGCACCGGGGTAGGCATTGCGATGGCCCCGGTTGTTTACAATCATAAGGTCATGATAGGCATTACCGGTGTCGGCTATGGCTTGCATATTGACAATCCACGCAGTGATGCGCCTTTGGGCGCGGTGATCGGCGTCACTGGCCGTTATGGCCGTCCAGGCTTTTTGGCGGCTTATGACGTGAATGATGGTCATCAGGTCTGGCAGTTTGATACGATCCCCAAGCAGGGTTGGGAAGGGCAGTTTGTGACTAAAACGGCCGATGGCAATCAGTTTCACAGAGACACGGCCGCTGAACGGGCAGCACTCAAAGACTACCCTGACGCCGCAAAATTTGGTGGGGGCTCAGCCTGGAGTACACCAGCCATTGATACCGCAACTAATACCCTATACTTTGGCACAGGCAATCCCTCACCTCAAATGAACGATATTTCGCGCCCAGGCGATAACTTATATACAGTTTCTTTAGTGGCGCTCGATACCGAAACCGGTCAATACAAATGGCATTATCAACAAGTTCCTCACGATCTTTGGGGCTATGATCTGGCAAGCCCACCAGTCCTGTTTGACTATCAATACCATGGCAAGACTATTCCTGCCGTGGGGCAGGCCAGTAAAACGGGCTGGTTTTACATTCACGACCGCAACACGGGTCAGTTCTTGACCAAGTCAGCCCCATTTGTGCCACAACACAATTTATTTGCCAAGCCAAGTCAAGAAGGCACTGTCATCTATCCAGGCATTTTAGGTGGTGCCAACTGGTCACCTGTCAGCCTCGATGAAAAACATCAGAAAGTTTATGTGGCTGCAATGCATAGCCCGATCAAATATACCGTTCACGAAACCACAGTGAATCCGGGCGAAAAACCTATTCGCTATGCGGCCAGTGAACCCACAGACGACCCTAGATGGGGCGTACTCAGTGCAATTAACCTGACTGATGGCAAAATTTTATGGCAGCGAAAAACGAATCAACCATTGGTTGGCGGTGTTCTGAGCACTGAAGGCGGTCTGCTTTTTTGCGGTGAGGGTGCTGGTGCATTTGCTGCATACAACAGTAAAAATGGTGATGTGTTATGGCAATATCACTCGCAATATGGTGTGAATGCGCCACCAATTACATATATGGCTAAACAGACTCAATATATTGCAGTGGTAAGTGGCGGTAATTCATTGTTCGGTTTTAATCAAGGCGATGCAATCTTGGTATTTAAGCTTTTGCAGTAATGCTAAGTATCTATTTAATCTATTTTATAGATTAACAATCCCAACATAATTATTAAGACATATCTAAGGCGAATAAACTTTGTTTTTCGCCTTCTGATAAATGGCGAAGCTTCGTCCTTTTTTGTTCGCATAATGTATATTATGTTAAATTAATAAAATTCAATAAGTTATCATTTTCACAGAAATTTAGTTCTTTACTATCAGAAAGCATCACATACTCCGCCAGAAGATTACTTAAAGAGAGTGTTTACTGGTGCTTTACTAAATGAAAACTTAAGACATTTTAAATGATTGCAAATAAATCAATATTTACATTACCTTACAAAGTGCTAGTATTAGCTTTCAAACAAGAAAAAGGGAAGAAAATGAGGGAAGAAAAACAAATTGCAAAAGTACAAACGCAACTCACCCTGCTCTGGTGCTTAAAAATTGGGGAATTCCTAGGGACCATAGATCAGCAGAAACTTATCCATCAGTTAAATTTGAAACCTATTTTCCTCAGAAGATGGTTATTGGGTAAGATGGTGGTCCCTAGCACTATCATTTATCAAGTAAAACAACTGGCCTATGCACCACCACGTTCACGCAAGTGTAGAAAATTACGCATGACTGCGTGTGGTGAACAAAATTTAGCTTCACTGAAGGTAAGGTGTGAATGGAAGATCCGTTTTTTTGATGAGATGAATAAGCGAGCAAAGTACAAGTTTTGTAAGAAATTAAAGCGGATCATTTAATTCACCGCGTAAATCCAATGAATGGCAATTGAAAAATTTACCTGCTTTTTACACCATTTATTCAGCCTTCAATCCTTTTTAAGCTGCGTTAGCATCAATATCCTATTGTTGGAGATGCTACATGCAGCTTTTGCCTACACAGGAAATGGTGAAAAAAATATCTGACTCCTGGTCGTTTGTAAGCGGTTCCGCTTTCAACTTCAAGGAAAGTCAGCGCTATACATTTCACAATCATGACAACCTCATGGCGGTTGTTCTTCCACTTTATATTGACCAATTACCGCAACATGAGTCGATTGCGATTGGTTTGATATTAGATGATGCTGAGGCACACAAAATCGCATCTCATATGTTTGGCTTATCTTCTGACGAATTATCCGATGAGGATGTCAAAGATGCCAAAAAGGAGACATGCAATATCATGGGGGGCGGCTTGATTGTAGATGAGCACAGTGAATTGGGCCTACCCAAAGAGATTCCTTTAGAAGAGTTCTTTGAACTCCAAAAAACGGCAACATTTAGCCGTTTATTTGTAAGCGATAAACCAAACGAAGACCTGGTGAATCTGGTGATCTTCGATGTAAATAATCATAAGTTTTCAGGGGTATTTTCATTATGAGCACAATGACGGGTGAAGCAGCCAAATTCTTGATTGTGGATGACAGTCGTGCAATACAAAGTATTATCAAACGTGCGATTGAAGGATGTAATTATCCAAAGCTCGAAATTCAAACTGCGACAGATGCTGAAGCTGCGATGAATATTCTCGAGGGCTATCGCCCTGACTTGATTATTACTGACTGGCACATGCATAAAATCAGTGGCCTTGAATTTTGTCAGCATGTCTGCCAAACATACGGAAAAAAAATCCCAATTGGCTTTGTGACCACGGAATCTGCCGCCGAAAAAATCGACCAGGCTTATCAAAGTGGCGCAAGATTTGTAATTAACAAACCCTTCCAAGATATTGATTTAAGATCAAAAATATTAGAGATCATTCCAGTGGGTGGTATCACTGAGCAGCCTGCGGCTATCCCAGAGAATCTCGCGACTAGCCATCAAATGCTCTCAAGCATGCTTAAGGGTCAGGCTTTTACGCTAGAGCCCTGCCCTCCACTGGGCTTAACGGATTTGACTGAAAACAATTTCATTGGATTGTTTGGCGAAAACGGGAAAACACCCCCCGTCAATGCGCTTGCTATCATGGAAATGAACGCTGTAGGCCTGTTATGGGCGTTGAATAATGAAAAACCCGAAATGCTTAAAACTATACTCGCCAGTGGTGGCGCCAGTAACGACCAACTAGATGAAGCGAGAAGGTTCATGGATGAGTTTGGTGCGGGTATGTCAATTGGACATAAAAATGGTCCATTGAAACTGGCTAGATCAAGTATAGTCAGTCGGCAATTTCCCCGCCTTGAGATGTCGTTGAAGAGCAATGCTGGCCGTATGGATTATCGAATCCATGTACCAGAAATCGGAACAGGATTTATTACTTATATTAAACTCCTGTAAGGAGAATAGGATGCCATTTTCTTGGGGTGAATTACTGAGCGGTGCCGGGATTATCGTTAGCTTGGGTGCCGCCTTTTTATTAGTCAAGTTGCTCATCAGCAATACATTACAGCAGGAAAAGTTTTTTAACGCACTGGGTAAGTGCTATACAGAGCTCGAGTCATCCAGCGATCGACTAGACACGCTCTGTACTATTCTGGATAGAAGAT
This sequence comes from Methylophilus sp. DMC18, assembly GCF_056314005.1. NCBI lineage: Bacteria > Pseudomonadati > Pseudomonadota > Betaproteobacteria > Nitrosomonadales > Methylophilaceae > Methylophilus > Methylophilus sp. DMC18. The sequence continues at coordinate 809,386 of NZ_JBQUZE010000001.1, forward strand.
TTTCCAACTACGAGGAAAACCATAAACAATCAGATCCATTGTTAATCAATAGCATACAGCGTTTTGATAAAGTAGCACAGGAGATCAGGGATCGCCTGGATGATTTGTTGCTATCGGAAGCCTCGGATAACATTATTGCTGAGCGATTGAGTGAGCCTGTGCTGCAAGAGCTGAATAAATTGCAAACACATCTAGAGCAAATGGCTGGTCAACTCCGGCGCAATAACAATTTGTCTGCTGACGAAAATGTCGAAATGGCTGCCATGAGAAAGCGGATTGAAAGCTATCAATCCATGATGATGAAAGCAAGATCAGAAGCCAAAGAGGCTGAAAACATCATGGCGGAATTGCGTCAGGAAATCCAGCAATTACAGGTCATGAACAATCGCCCGATACAATCAGCCAATGATGCATTCACAAAAGAGCTACAATTCCAACTGAATGAAATGGAACAACAAAAACGCAGACTTGAGGAACAGCTTGCGGCATTAACCACAGAGAAACAGCGCAATGAAATCGAGAAACAATTCATTGAAGACCGTTTTATGGAGTTATCGTAACCCATACGTAAAACAAAAAGCCACCCGAAGGTGGCTTTTTGTTTTACGCTCATTGTTCAATCAAATCAATGCATTGAACATTTCAAATGGTGGAGCTGGGGGGAATTGAACCCCCGTCCGCAAGCCCTCCACAGACAGTTCTACATACTTAGCTGTGTTGTTTATATTTAACCAGGCATCCACCAACGAGCAAGCAGATGACAAGCGAGTTGCCTTGGATTTAATGCCTTACCAAGCAACCCGGTAAAGCACGATCCTCTCTAAATGACGCTGCTGCCGGTTACCCGGCCCGACCGAGAGGCTCTTCGGTGCAGCGTTCAGCCGGGATTAAGCGGCTAAAGCGTAAGTTTCGTCGTTTGCGACTATACTTTTTCAGATGGATTTACGAGGGAACCTGAATCCTCGGTATGCCCTGCACTGCTTTGCAACCCACGTCGAAACCGGGTCAGCCCCAATACAGACTTTGGATTATACGCCTTAAACGGTGGTGAGCCAAACTTAAAGGCGCATTGCTTCGACATGGTACAATTTACAAATGTTCAAGAAAATTGTGATTTTTGGGGTTGGTTTAATAGGGGGCTCCATTGCGCTGGCCCTTAAAAAACACCCGGAGGCTCCTCACATTGTTGGTGTGGGCCGCGCTCAACAAAGCTTGCAGGAAGCACTGGATTTGGGTTTGATTGACAGTGCGGAAACGGATATTGCTTCTGCACTGCACGCGGCGGATCTGGTTATCATTGCCACTCCAGTGGCACAGACGCCGGCGATTTTAAAGGCCATCCGCCCCTATTTGGACGAGTCGACCATTATCACAGATGCCGGCAGCACCAAGTCGGACGTGATGGCGTACGCGAGGGCCGAACTTGGGGACCAGGTTAATCAATTTGTGGGTGGTCATCCGATTGCTGGGGCGGAAAAAAGTGGCCCTGCTGCTGCCATGGCTGATTTGTATCTCGGTAAGAATGTCATTCTGACGCCTGATGCGCAGACCTCTAACTCAGCGCTGGATCAAGTCAGCAGACTTTGGCAGCAATGTGGTGCAGTGGTTTCGCACATGAGTGCGCAAGAACATGACAGCGTATTTGCAGCCGTCAGCCATTTGCCGCACCTGCTTGCCTTCGCACTGGTGGAGGATCTGGCCAAGCGTAGCAATGCGGAATTGTTGTTCAAATTTGCCGCCAGCGGTTTCCGCGACTTTACGCGCATTGCAGGCAGTCATCCTGAGATGTGGCGGGATATTGCACTGGCTAACAAAACCGCCTTATTAAGTGAACTTAGGCTCTATCAACAAGCGCTCAGCGACATGACGGCACTCTTGGAGGCTGATGACAGTCGTGCTTTGCACGATTTGTTTGAACATGCCAGCCGTGCACGTAATGACTGGGCCAAGTCAAAAATTCAATAATTACCAATCGCTATGGAACAACTGCATTTACCCGCTGCCCACCAAGCCCAAGGCGCAATTACCTTGCCTGGCTCAAAAAGTATCTCAAACCGTACGCTATTGCTCGCAGCACTTGCTGACGGCGTCACTGTCATTCGCGACTTGCTCGCCTCAGACGATACCGCCAGAATGCTGGAGGCCTTATCAGCGTTAGGCGTCAAGCTGGAAAATATCTCTGAAAATGCCTGGCAAGTCACGGGCTGTAGCGGCAACTTTCCCAATAAGCAAGCGGATTTGTTTCTGGGCAATGCGGGGACGGCCTTTAGGCCTTTGACTGCCGCACTGGCATTCTCAGGTGGTGACTACCATTTGCATGGGATTGCACGCATGCATGAGCGGCCGATTGCCGATTTGGTGGATGCCTTGCAACAGGCTGGCGCGCAAGTCAGCTACCTGGGGAATGCGGGCTACCCTCCCCTGCAAATTTCGCCAGCGCAGCTGGATGTCAGTCAAGCGATCAAAATACGAGGTGATGTGTCAAGCCAGTTTTTGACAGCCTTGTTGATGGCCTTGCCGCTAACAGGCCAGCCGGCCAGTATTGAAGTGGTAGGCGAACTGATCTCCAAGCCTTATATCGAAATCACGCTCAACCTGATGCAACGCTTTGGTGTGACCGTGCAACGGGATGGCTGGCAGCACTTTTACATTGCTGCTGGTGCGCGTTATCACGCGCCAGGAGAGATATATGTAGAGGGTGACGCGTCAAGTGCCTCTTATTTTATTGGTGCGGGTATTGTTGCGGGGGACGTCACCGTCAACGGCGTCGGCGCGCAAAGCATACAAGGCGACATCCGCTTTGCTGAAGCGGCCAACCTCATGGGCGGACGGATCAGCTATGGCGACAACCACGTGCGTGCTGAAAACACAGGCACATTGAAGGCGATTGACCTTGATTGTAATCACATCCCCGATGCGGCCATGACTTTAGCCGTGATGGCCATGTTTGTGCATGGCGATTCGGATCAGGACCGTACAACCACCCTACGCAATATCGCCAGCTGGCGCGTAAAAGAGACCGACCGCATTGCAGCCATGGCAACAGAGCTGCGCAAAGTCGGGGCCACAGTGGTCGAAGGCCCGGACTACATTCAGGTCACCGCCCCCTTGCAACTGACCCCTAACGCAGTAATTGATACCTATGATGACCACCGCATGGCCATGTGCTTTTCATTGCTCAGCCTGGCCGGCGTGCCCATTACCATTAATGACCCCAAATGTGTGGGTAAAACCTTTCCAGAGTACTTTAAGGTATTCGCCAGCATTGTTCGCTAGCCATTCTCAAGCCGCATACGCCCATTCATGCTCGTCAGGCTCTGCGGCAGGCGCCGCGTCGTGAGAATGCTGATGCTGTTGCCAGGCACGCTCGTGAAAATAAAACACCACGGTGTTGCAGGCCGGTTCAACCAGCGCCATCAGCCCACCCACCAGCAGGCTGCCTGTGAAAAGATAGGCAATGGTGAACGCGACGCTAAAATGCAGCATGGCAAAAGACATGGTTTTAATCATGGTGTGCTCCTTATTAACGATGTAGCCATGATATAAAAGCCAAAAGTCAAAATCCAATTCATTGTTTTTAACTAATTGATAAGTAAAATTTATTATGAATAATCCTCTCCCTCCAGTCATTGCCATTGACGGCCCTTCTGCTTCTGGCAAGGGCAGCGTCGCTGAACGCGTGGCTATCCATTTTGGATTTCATTACCTGGACTCGGGTGCGATTTATCGTCTATTGGCTTATGCCGCTGCTCAACAAGCCGTGGCCTGGTCAAATGCTGATGCACTGGCTGATATCGCGACACAGATGCAGATCAAGTTTGAGCATGGCCAAGCTTATTTAAACGGCGAGCAAGTCAGCCACCATATTCGTACAGAACAGATGGGCAAAGGGGCCTCTGAAGTCGCTGTCCACCCTGCCGTACGCACCGCGCTGTTGCAAACGCAACGCAATTTCAGGCAAGCCCCTGGGTTGGTTGGCGATGGCCGCGATATTGGCTCTGTCATTTTCCCGGATGCCGGATTGAAAATATTTTTGACAGCCTCGGTCGAAACGCGCGCAAAACGTCGCTACGATCAGTTAATTCAACGCGGCGATCACGCAGAATACGCTTTGATTCTAGCTGATTTGCAGCAGCGCGATTTACGCGATAGCCAGCGCGCAGTCGCGCCACTCAAGCAATTGCCAGATGCGGTTTTGCTGGACACCACCGACATCAATATTGAGCAAGCGGTGAATATCATTATCGAAGCATTTAAAAAAGCGGCGCAAACTAAATAAAAACACACATAAGTCATTGAACCCAATAATTTTTTTGTGTATAGTCTTGGATTCGGGTTGCTCAAGTCACGCTTGGGCAATATTTTTTAAACCTTTTCCATTGTTGGCGCTTTTGCCTTGCAATGGCTCGCTGCAAGATGCCTGTCTTCATGCGAGTAAAAATTGGACAATTTTTTAATGGCTTCTATTTCTAATACATCCTCTTCCATGGAATCTTTTGCAGCCCTCTTCGAAGAAAGCCTGGCCCGCCAGGAAATGCGCGCTGGTGAAGTAATCACCGCCGAAGTAGTTTCTGTAGACAATGATTTCGTTATCGTGAACGCCGGCTTGAAATCCGAGAGCGTAATTAACGCCAGTGAATTCAAAAACGCACAAGGCGAACTGGAAGTTGCCGTTGGCGACTTCGTTAAAGTAGCGATCGAAAAACTGGAAGATGGTTTTGGTTCTACACAACTTTCTCGCGAAAAAGCGAAGAAAATGCAAGCATGGCTGGATCTGGAAGAAGCCATGAACGAAGGCCGTGTAGTTAAAGGTTTTGTCAGCAGCCGTGTTAAAGGCGGTCTGCGCGTTTCTGTCAGCGGCATCATGGCTTTCTTGCCAGGCTCACTGGTAGACATTCGTCCAGTTAAAGACACCACTCCTTACGAAAACAAAGAGTGGGACTTCAAAGTCATTAAGCTGGATCGCAAGCGTAACAATATCGTGGTTTCCCGCCGTGCTGTGATGGAAGACACCTTGGGTGCTGACCGTGAAGCATTGTTGGGTAGCCTGACTGAAGGTGCTGTGATCAAGGGTATCGTTAAAAACATCACTGACTACGGCGCGTTCGTGGATCTGGGTGGTATCGATGGCCTGTTGCACATCACTGATTTGGCATGGCGCCGTGTGAAGCACCCATCTGAAGTGCTGACCGTTGGTGAAGAAGTTGAAGCCAAGATCCTGAAATTCGATCAAGAGAAAAACCGTGTTTCTCTGGGGATCAAACAATTGGGCGACGACCCATGGGTGGCATTGAGCCGCCGTTACCCAGTCGGTACACGCCTGTTCGGTAAAGTGTCTAACCTGACTGACTACGGTGCGTTCGTTGAAGTAGAACCAGGCATTGAAGGTTTGGTACACGTGTCTGAAATGGACTGGACCAACAAGAACATCCACCCGGGCAAAATCGCTCAACTGGGCGACGAAGTTGAAGTGATGATTCTGGAAATCGACGAAGACCGTCGTCGTCTGTCACTGGGCATGAAACAGTGCAAACCAAACCCATGGGATGATTTCGCTGCAACCCACGCTAAAGGCGACAAAGTTTCAGGCCAGATCAAGTCTATCACTGACTTTGGTGTGTTCATTGGCTTGCCAGGCGGTATTGATGGCTTGGTACACTTGTCTGACCTGTCCTGGACTCAGTCTGGCGAAGAAGCGATCCGCAACTTCAAGAAAGGTGATGAGCTGCAAGCTGTTATCTTGGGCATTGATGTTGAGAAAGAGCGTATCTCTCTGGGCGTTAAACAGTTGACTGAAGATCCAAGCGGCAACAGCGCACCAATTGGCGAAGACAAAGGTGGTAAACCAAAAGCCAAAAAAGCAAAAGCGGATGATGTCATGATTGATGAAGCTTCTGCCGGGACAACTAACCTGGGTGCTTTGCTGAAAGCCAAACTGGATAGCAAAAAATAAGAAGGCTTTAGATCATGACAAGATCTGAACTAATAGACCTGCTTGCCCAGCGCTTTCCGCAACTTGTGCTGAAAGACGCAGAGTTATCCGTCAAGACCATCCTTGATGCAATGACGGAAAACCTGGCAACAGGTGAGCGTATCGAAATACGCGGTTTTGGCAGCTTTAGCTTGAACTACCGCCCGCCTCGTTTGGGACGTAACCCGAAAACTGGTACCAAAGTACAGGTGCCAGCGAAATACGTGCCGCACTTTAAGGCTGGTAAAGAGTTGCGTGACCGCGTAGACGCGATCGAATCTTAATTTTTGTGATTCAGCAGTAAAAAACGGTATCTTCGGATACCGTTTTTTTTTGGCCGCTCAGACCGCTATTGATGGCGCATTGAGGAGCGCTTGGGTAAAATGTCATGTGATCAAACAAGAGAGCTTTTATGCTGGTTGAATTCGAGTATTGGTGGTTATTGATTCTGCCTCTGTTTTTTACATTGGGCTGGATTGCAGCCCGCGTGGATATCAAGCAACTGATTGCTGAATCCACCTCATTGCCAGCCACCTATTTTAAAGGTCTGAATCTGCTCATTGCTGACCAGTACCACAAAGCGGTGGATGCGTTCAGTGAAGCGCTTTACATGAACAAAGACTCCCTGGAGCTGCATTTTGTATTGGGGAGCCTGTTTCGCCGCACAGGTGAGACAGACCGCGCGATTCACTTGCACTTAAACCTGCTCGAAAACTACGAACTCACCGAGCAGCAATCGACATCAATCAAAGTAGAATTGGCGCAGGATTACTTCAAGGCAGGCCTGTATGATCGTGCCGAAGAAATTTTTCAAACACTGCGCCATACTCGCTATGAACAAGCGGCCTTACGTCACCTGCTTGAGATTTATGTCAAGGAACGCGAATGGTCGCTCGGCATTGGCATTGCCACCGAATTAGAGCGTTCGTCAGGCGTGTCTTACCGCAAAGAGGTCGCTCAGTATTATTGTGAATTGGCTGCCAATGCGATGATCAAGCAGGATTGGTCCTCTGCAAAAGTCCAACTCGAACAAGCGCTGGACGCCAATAAGAACTGTGTACGCGCAAATGTCTTACTGGGCGATATCGCGGCACATCAAGGTCATCATTCCGATGCGATTGCGCTCTGGAAACGCATAGAAATGCAGCATCCAGAACATTTGGGCCTGGTCGCGCAAAAAATGCTTAAAAGCTATGCCGCGCTGTATGGTGAAGAGGAAAGCGAAGGCGACCTCAAACTGTCCAGAGGCTTAAAGGAAGGCCTGAGCCAACTCCATTACTATCTGGAGTTGTATCAACTCAGTAGCATTATGTCGGTGTTGTATGAGGCCACCCTGCAGGCTGAAGGTGCGGATAAAGCGGCAAAACTTGCCCGTAACGAGTTAATCCGCAAACCCAGCCTCAAATCGCTGGATCAATTGCTCCAAGCGCGTGCCATGCTCCAGGATGAACAGCATGATTTGCAGTTGATGCAGCAAACCGTTCGCAATGCCATTGGCGACCGTGCCGCCTATTATTGCGACCAATGTGGTTTCCGGGCCAAACAATATCATTGGCAATGCCCAGCCTGTAATGCCTGGGAGTCGCTGCCGCCCGAACCCACTGAAGCGACCATTCGAGATATCAAGTTACTTAAACGAAAATAAAACCGTTTGGCGCCCTTCCCCAACCCGTTTCATTCCTAAGACAATTCCTTTATGACCGACAGTAAAATTGTTGTTGCCCTGGATTATGCAGATGCCAAATCGGCAATCGCGCTAGTAGATCGGCTTGACCCAAGCCTGTGTAAACTCAAGGTGGGTAAGGAACTGTTTACCGCCGCCGGGCCTCAGCTTGTCGAACAACTGGTTGCGCGGCAATACGATGTGTTCCTCGATCTCAAATTTCACGATATCCCGAATACTGTGGCAAAAGCCTGTCAGGCCGCCGCAAATTTAGGCGTTTGGATGGTCAATGTTCACGCCAGTGGGGGGCAACCCATGATGCAGGCCGCACGTGAAGGCTTGGATAAAGCATTTGGTGATCAAGCGCCGCTGCTAATCGCTGTCACGGTATTAACCAGTATGGATGCGCCAACGTTGCATAGTTTGGGGATCCAGCGCGCCCTGCCTGAACAGGTACTCGCATTGGCCACACTGACACAACAATCTGGCTTAGATGGTGTAGTTTGTTCAGCACAAGAGGCCAGCATGCTCAGAAAAGCATTGGGGCCTGACTTTTGTCTGGTCACCCCGGGCATTCGCCCCAAGGACTCTGCAAAGGACGATCAAACCAGAATTGTGACGCCTGCAGATGCCATCGCATTAGGCGCCAGCTACTTGGTGATAGGCAGGCCAATTACACAAGCAGATGACCCGATTGTTGCATTAAATACAATTATTAAAAATATTTAACATTTTTAAATTAATTTAAGGACGTTAACCTTCCGATCAGGAACGGGCTCAGTAGAATTAAAAACAGGCGCAATGCCTGTTTTTTTATACTTAACGATTCTGGAGGTCATATGATGAAAACGCTTATGGGTTACCTGATGTATTTCCTTTTATTGCCAGCCGCTTATGCGGTGGTTGATATCAATACGGCCAGCCAGGCTGAACTTGAAAGCCTGAATGGTATCGGTCCGGCCAAGGCGCAAGCCATCATTGAATATCGAAAAAAGAGTGGTGGCTTTAAGTCAGTGGAAGAGCTGGATCAAGTGCCAGGCATAGGCCAGGCAACCTTGGCAAACCTGAAGAAAGATGTGAGCGTCGGCGCCAAGAAAGCAACTGCGGCTGAGGCTAATAAAACCGAAAAAGTAGCAGAGAAAAAGAAATAACGATCTACATTAAACAAAAAGCACCCTATTGGGTGCTTTTTTTATTTGGCGGAGAGAGTGGAGTAAAGGCTTCAACAGATACATAAGCGACTGCCGGAACTATTGAAAATATATACAACCGTATGAGGAGTCTATAGCTGACCTTGAGCCATTCCGAGACATCCTCTCACATAAGCGCAAGAAAAAAGACAAAGCTGACGCTAAGGACGCATGGACGAAAGAGGAAGTATTACTTCTATGGAATACGGCCAACCTCAAAGGCAAACAAGACCTTGTAGACCTGATATCCCTTGCGGCTTACACTGGAGAGCACGCATTGAAGAGATATGTAGCCTGAAGGTTGAAGATGTCTCAGATAACGCCTTTAACATTACAGATGCCAAAACTAAAGCTGGGATAAGGTCTATCCCTATCCACAGCAAGATTGAACCTGTAGTGAAGCGTCTTAAGGAAAACTCTAAGGATCGTTACTTACTATCCGGTCTGACCTTTAATAAATACGGCGAGAGGTCTAATGCCATAGGTAAGCGATTCGGGACGCTTAAGACTTGCTTGGGCTTCAATAAAGACAAATCCACTCACAGTTTCAGACACTCGCTTATTACCTTCTTGGATGATGCTGGGGTGCAGACAATATTGTCGGCCATGAGAAATATGGCACTACGGGCAAGGTGTACAACAAGCCTGCACCTGTGAGTGTGCTTAAGGTGGACATTGAGAACCTGATTTATCCATTACCTGATTTGGCATAGTAGAATGACTCTCAAATCTAATAATAGAAAAACCGCGTGAAAATCATCTACATAGTCATGTTGTTTTGCCTCAGCATAACTAAAACATATGCCCTAACTCCTTTATGTCAAAAAGCAGAAGGTACTATCCAGATTAATGAATGCATGGAGGCTGAGCTAGAGAAGGTTGAGAAAAAGCTTAATGCCAAGTACAAGAAGACTTTAAAGGCATTATCTGCACCTGATGAAGATGGTTGGAAGTACTCCATTTCAAAGAAAGCCGTGATTGAATCTCAAAGAGCATGGGTGAAGTTTCGTGATAAGGATTGCGAAGCAGAAGAAACAATGACTAATGGCACAGGTACGGCAAGTTGGTACATGGACTGTATGATTAACCATGCAAAAATAAGAATAAAGCGACTCGATGAGTTTGACCCTAAGTTTTAATTTACAAACATCAAATTTCACAGCAAATTTGTTTGAGTTGATTGATTGATTTATGCTCAGGCTGCTCCCCCCGTGCCACCCCTTCGAGCCGTGGCTGTAGATATAGCAACTAGTTTCCTTTAAATTGTTAGGACTTAATGAACTGGTTTAACATCTTTGTATCTAGTTCTTTGTACATTGCAGGCCTGCTTCTGTTCTTGGGAGCACTCCTGCTACTTAGACTACTCCTCAAGCGTTTCTCACCAGATAACAAACTCAAGACGTTCTTAGAGCGTATTAACCTTGTACACTTAGCTGAATGGGCTTTAGTTGTGTCATTGCTTTTATGTGCAGTCGGCTTAACGCTCTATTATGCATAAGACAATCGAATGTTCGTTTTGAATGCAATAATTTATTATCCAGCAGAAGTGGAACTCATGCACTTGTGCAAGGTTATAGTTAAAACCTTGGTGAATAATAAGGAAGAATAATGAAGAAGCTCTGTGTGCTTTTCTGGTTTGGCTTAAGCATTTCTAATATGGCTCACGCTGTCACTCCCGAATGTCAGGAGTCTAAGAACACAATTGAAATGGATGAATGCATGTCTAATGCAGTTAAGCAGACCGAGCAAAGACTAAATGCTAAATATAAGAAGATTCTCTCCATATTGTCCGAGCCTGACGACGAGATTCAGCAATACTCCGTTTCGAAAAAAGCGGTTATAGAGTCTCAAAAAGCTTGGGTTAAGCTTAGAGAAAAAGATTGCTATGCAGAATCGACAATGTTACTCCCACCCACAGGAACAGCAGCGGCAAGCATGCACATGCAATGTATGATTGATTACGCGAATAGAAGAATAAGAAGACTCGAAGTGTTTGACCCAAACCTTTAATCAGATATAAAAATTCAACACAAATTTTCGTGGGGATATTGATAGTTTAAGGAACGCGAAGTACCCCCCGTGGGTGTCTTGAGGTGTGGCTAAAGGGTCAAACTTCCTTCTTCTTAGAGCTGGACTTTGCACGCTTAGGCTTCTGTCTTTCTATGTAGGCGCACTTCTTAAATACACCGTCAACATCAGCATTAGCAGGCAGTGCAAAATACAATTGATAGTCCTTCTCTCGTAGACCATCATTTAAGAATACATCAATCCAGAAAATTGGCTCAGGACATAACTTCAGCGTTTTAAAAATTGGCCATGTTGGCTCACTGAATGGCTTTGCAGTCCACCTAATAATTCGGAGACCACTTTTCATTAAACCAATAATAAACTCTCTACCATTTCTCTCTGAAGACTCAATGTAAGAATAAGACAAGTCTCTATATTTTTCATAATCTCCAGAGTTAAATGCGCCTGAAGCCGCCTCCATGAAACTTAAGATTTTTTCAATATCTTCTGGTTGCTCGATATTTACAAATTGATATTGAATAGTTTGATTATTCATACTGCTGGTGCTGCCTTTGGATTGGCTCCATATTCATTTTCATGTGGTTGACTGTCTAAATATGCAAATACAAGGCTTACGACTGGAACAATAATCCACCAACCGCTTTTACCTATATCGTGCATTCTCCTTACACCTGCTGAAAAGCCTGCAATCATTGAGGCGATTATAAAAGCATTCTTTAGCAGCTTATTTAACACCTCCTGCTCTCCAATCAAGGATTCAGCCATCCCCATGATTAGACCCAGAAGCATTGAGACAAGTAGAGTAAATAGGAAGAACAGCCAATACTCTTTTCTTCTTGCTCGACCTTTGAAGACTAAAGCCTTTTTCCAAGCTGTTATATACCAATCCATAAACTTCCTTTGATTATTGTGTATAGCTATTTAATTTAACGTCGACGAGTTTAACCCAATACTGGTAAGTAAGAGCAAGCCTGTCAGAAAGTGGTCATATTCTAACAGTCTGAAATTAACATGTTAGAAAGTAGCCTATTGCATTTAATAACATACCGATATAAACTGACACCACTTTCCAACAGTTAATGGAGTTAGTTTGATGTCTAAATTATTTGTGTATGGTCGAGTGTCTACAGTTGAGCAAGACCCTGAGAACCAGCTATTAGAGATTGAGCAAGCTGGGTACAAGCCTGAGCCTGACCGAGTCATCCTTGAGAAGGTCTCAGGGGCAACTCCAGCGGACTCAAGGGAAGGCTTTAGCAAACTTAAGGTCAAGCTGGACAAGGGAGACACTCTCATAGTCACCAAGCTTGACCGATTGGGCCGTGACTCCATAGACGTACAGCAGCAGGTGGAGTGGTTTAAGGCTAACGATGTCCGGTTGATAGTCTTGCAGTTAGGCAACCTTGACCTTACCTCAGAGGCTGGAGCGTTCACCTTAAAGATACTCGCTGCCGTTGCTGACTTTGAGCGTGGCCTAATTCGCGAGAGAACCCTTGCAGGACAGGCTAAAGCATGGCAGGCAGGCAAGACTAAAGGGAGGCCAGCAAAGACCACCAGCGAAGAGCGTAAGGTGATTCTTGAGCAGTTGGCTAATGGGGTGTCTGTAAGTCAGTTGTCTAGAGACTACAAGATAAGCCGTGCTACTATTATCAGCATTAGAGAAACTCAGGAAGTAGCATGATATTGCAGGACAAAACTGTGGAGGATGTTGAAAACACCTTTGACTACTTAATGGGCGTTTGTGGTCTAGCCAGCCAAGGCGACAAAGAAGAGTTTGATGAGGGCGCTTTTGATTATGCCAGAATGGTATTAAAAGCCGCCGAACGACCAATGCAAAAGCTAGGAAAGTATGAGGCGGCCTTACACGTATTGAACACAGCAGAGCAGCTTAGTCTTTCTGAACAATTTGAAGAAGCAGACCAACTCTTACTAGCCTTTGCAAGAGAGTTAAGAGAAACGTCAGGCACCAATGCAAAGCTCAGGAAACTCTACACTAAGCCAACCGCTCACTAAATATACTTAATACAGAAGTATTCAAAGCGACCCTAAGCAACTGAGCTAGTGGCTAAATATAAGGCCAACGGGGGGGGGAAGAATAGAGCTACTCTAGCCCGTGAATATGGCATCTCAAGCGAGACCCTTTATCAGTACTTAAGAGCGGCTGAAGCATCACCAGCGAAGAAGGCTCTGGCATGAATCAAGCCTTAATCGGTCTCTTGATGGTCGGCGGGGTTTGGTCGAATCATGGCCCTAAGAAAGGGAGGTATGGTTTTACTGCCTTGTACCCAGAGTCTACGTTTTGACATAGCTTGATTATCTTGTCCATTACATCACCAGCCTCAGCGACTCGTTTAACAATAATACTCAATTTAGAAACCACACCTTTTACTTCCTCGTCAGCCTCTGCCAACTCTGCGTTAAGCTGGTCACTATGAATCAGACACTCACCAGTGAAGCTGGTAACTGCACTTCTAAGGGATTGAGCGCCTTTGATTCTGGCTGATAACACTGACTTTCTTAGCGCTTTGATTTGAGCAACAATAAAATGCCTCATGTTTGGAGACATTTCTATCGCAATTATGTCAATTTCGAGCAAGCGAATTGCTTCTAAGATTTCGTCAATCTCATTTTCACTCACTTCCTCCTCATTCAAGCTTTTAAGTAATGCTGAAGTCCATGTCAAGGTCACTCTAGTATCGGAGCCGATTAGAGCTTTCTTGGTTTCTCCACAATTGTTGTAGATTGTGGTTGGGGATGTGAATTGCTTTAGTTTAGAGATGCCTGACTCGCCTAAGTCTCGCTCAATACCATAGGTCGGTAAAAGATTACATACAAACTGCATATGCTCTCTTAAAGCTATGAGACTTGTAACCAAATCATCTTCATAATCTAACTCAAGATTTAATGAAAATGTATGCGCCCATGCCTGCCCAACATGAATGTTATCTGGTTGCTGAAGAAACTTATCATACAGTGCAAGTAGTCTTTGAGCTGGATTCATATTTTCGATTATGGATATGTAATTATCTAACCATTATGCCTGAACAAACGCTCAGAATCGAGCTACAGCGTATCATCGCACCTCAACCCAAGACACCCCATTGCCGTGCGATTAAAGTGTCTCCATGGCGCACCTAAGCCCTCACCTCGGGCAACTCCTCCCAGCTAGCAAAGTTTGGACTCTTAAAGCCTCGCTTCATAGACCATGCCTTATGGAAATCCTCAGAGGCCAGCTTAATAGTCCCTCGGGAATACTTGCTATTGATGGAGTCCATGAGAGTCATTAAAGCGTCCGCCCTAGCCCGCCCTTTACCAAACCCAAACATATCAGCCTGTCGCCCAGCGGCTGGCACTAACTCAGTTAGCATCACACCGCACATCTGATAATAGATGCCTGGCTTAAAGAGTTTCTTGAGAATCCAAAGGGCAACCCTATTTATCTGGACTGTGTTGTCTGTAGGTGCTGGGAAGGCTAACGAGTGACTGGCCCCATAATACTCAGCTTCATCAAAGAGGCTATTCTGAATAAAGACCATCACAACACTGGCTATACGCATGTATTCCCGTGGACAGTTATGGATACCCTCTTTAAGTAACTCTCTCGCTACCTATTTTCTGAATAGTTGATTAAATCACAAGGGTATTCATATCTATATCTATCTTACTTAATTCAGGATTACCTTAAGTTTAACTCCAAGCGCCCCGCCCTCTCTCCATGTCTCGATTAAGCCGGACGAGTCTACAGCCTCAAAGGCAATACGATGAGCAAAAGGTGTTGTCAATGTGTTGAGGGGTGATGCTAAGCGTTACATTGTTTATTCCTTATATACGTTGAAAATGAATATCAACGAGCTAGGAACATCACGCAAACGTAAGGTAAAAGCGCAAGGTAAAAATAAAAGACCTGTTATCCGTAACTTATTAATTAGTAACAGAAAACAGGCCTTATTTTACTGCTGGCGGAGAGAGAGGGATTCGAACCCTCGATAGAGTTGCCCCTATGCCACCTTTCCAGGGTGGTGACTTAAACCGCTCATCCATCTCTCCGAAAGAAGGCGGGATTATACCCATAAAAGTTAAAGACGCCAAATCATTTTATGATGCAATCACTGGCGACTTTCACACTGCATATGGCCTGTTTTAGGGCTAGCAAGATGTCAGGTCTGCTATCTTATAAAACAGTATAAAGTTGGCTAAAAAGCTTGCTTTTGTTATTTTTAAGGTTTAATGTTTAGCACACAAACACACGGCTAAGCCTTATAAAATAAGGTGTTAACGTATGTTTATCGCGATATCTAGTTGCGATTTGATGTAGGCGGTTTGGAGAGCAGTTCTGCTACGATATTAATAGAAAAAACACAGGAGTTACTATGAGTTTGGATCTTCTCAAGGCGATGGGCGTTAAAGTGCCCTATAAAGCCAAGTATGATAACTTTATCGGTGGAAAATGGGTTGCACCGGTCAAAGGTGAATATTTTGATGTCATCTCGCCTATTACTGGCAAGCCCTACACACAAGCTGCACGCTCTAGCGCCGAGGATGTTGAATTGGCATTGGATGCAGCGCATGCAGCAGCCGATAAATGGGGCAAGACTTCTGTCGTTGATCGCTCCAACTTGTTGCTGAAAATTGCTGATCGCATCGAGCAAAACCTTGAGTTGATCGCGACTGCGGAAACCGTCGATAACGGTAAGCCTATCCGCGAAACCATGAATGCCGATATTCCATTGGCAGCAGACCATTTCCGCTATTTTGCCG
Source organism: Methylophilus sp. DMC18 (assembly GCF_056314005.1). Taxonomy (NCBI): domain Bacteria; kingdom Pseudomonadati; phylum Pseudomonadota; class Betaproteobacteria; order Nitrosomonadales; family Methylophilaceae; genus Methylophilus; species Methylophilus sp. DMC18. The sequence continues at coordinate 824,993 of NZ_JBQUZE010000001.1, forward strand.
GGGCGTTGCGTGCGCAAGAAGGCAGCATTAGTGAACTGGACGAACATACCGTTGCCTACCACTTTCACGAGCCACTAGGCGTGGTCGGCCAGATTATTCCGTGGAACTTCCCTATTCTGATGGCCGCCTGGAAACTGGCGCCAGCTGTGGCCGCGGGTAACGTGGTGGTAATGAAGCCTGCAGAGTTCACGCCGATTAGCCTGCTGATCCTGATGGAAGTAATTGCTGATTTGATTCCACCTGGCGTCATCAACATCGTCAACGGCTTTGGCCGTGAGGTAGGTGCTCCACTCTCTACCAGCAAGCGTATCGCGAAAATCGCCTTTACTGGTTCGACAGCCACCGGCCGTTATATTGCCCAGGCTGCAGCCAGCAACCTGATTCCAGCAACCCTCGAACTGGGTGGCAAATCGCCTAACATCTTCTTTGAAGATATCATGTCTGCCGATGATGATTTCCTGGATAAAGCCGTTGAAGGCTTGGTGCTGTTTGCATTTAACCAGGGTGAAGTCTGTACCTGCCCTTCCCGTGCGTTAATCCAGGAATCCATTTACGACAAGTTTATGGAGCGTGTATTGCCACGTGTTGCAGCCATCAAGCAAGGTAACCCACTTGACCCCAACACCATGATTGGTGCGCAGGCATCCCAAGACCAAGTGAACAAGATCCTCTCCTACATGGATATTGGTCGTCAGGAAGGTGCGCAGTTATTATGCGGAGGTGAGCGTAATGTACTCAGCGGTGATCTGGCTGAAGGCTATTACATCAAGCCGACCTTGTTCAAAGGTCATAATAAAATGCGCATCTTCCAGGAAGAAATTTTTGGACCTGTGCTGGCAGTGACCACCTTTAAAGATGAAGCTGAAGCACTGAGCATTGCCAACGACACCATTTTCGGCCTGGGTTCAGGCGTCTGGTCGCGTGACGGCAGCCGCGCTTACCGTATGGGCCGTGGCATCAAGGCTGGCCGCGTTTGGACTAACTGCTACCACGCTTATCCTGCGCATGCCGCATTCGGTGGCTACAAAGAGTCCGGCATTGGCCGTGAAACGCATAAAATGATGCTGGACCACTACCAGCAAACCAAAAACCTGCTGGTCAGCTACAGCCCGAAAAAACTGGGATTCTTCTAAATCTTGGCGGGAATGCTAAAACAGACATTAGTTTGATCTAAAGGAGCGAATTTTTCGCTCCTTTTTTTATCTATCTATCACAATATAAACAGGGGAAAAGCATGACTGAACGTGTTTCTGCAACGCCAGCGGCCATCGCGCTCATTGAGCAATTAACCGCTCAGCATGGCCCGATTGTATTTTTTCAATCAGGCGGATGTTGTGAAGGTAGTGGCCCGATGTGCTTACCAGCTGCCGAATACATCGCCAATCCGATGGATGTCAAACTGGGAACCTTGCCCGGTGGTGCTATTTTTTACATGAGTGACAGTCATTTCAGTTTTATGCACAGTACGCACACCATCCTCGATGCGATGCCGGGCTCCAGTGGCTCATTTTCTCTCGATTGTGGCAGTGGCATGGCCTTTATCACGCGAGGCCGCTTATATTCGGATGAGGAACTCGCTGCGCTAAAACCCGAAGAGCGCGTCGGGCTTTAATAAGTAGAAGTCTGCCTGATCAATAAAAAAGGCATCCTAAGATGCCTTTGCCAGGATGACACTGGATAAACGCTGAGAGTTAAAAGCCCAGGCTTTCCAGCAGATCATCCACCTGTTCCTGATTGGCGACCACATCCACGGTGTTATGTGGATCAATTTGTGGACCATTCATCAAGGAGTCTTCGTCTTTTTTGGCCGCAGGAGAAAAATCCACCAACACTTGCACCAATTGTCTCTCCAGGTCTTGTGCCAGTGAGGTCACTTTTTTGATCACCTGGCCGGTCAGATCCTGAAAGTCCTGCGCCATCATGATATCCATCAGTAACGATTTGGTCGTCGATGTGTGTTGACTGACCAGTGACATATATTCCAGTGTTTCATGGACAACAGCATCGTATTCCGATTTCAGCGAAGCACGCTGCATGACCTCTTCCCAACGTTGCTTCAACACTGCAGCCCGATCAGATAACTCTGACTGTAAAGGCGTGGCCAGATCAGTGGCGTTCAGCACACGCTCAGCCGCCTGTTCAGTCATTTTTGCCACATAACTTAACCGGTCTCTGGCATCAGGAATTTCCTGCGCGACTTGTTCCAGCACCTTGTCATAGCCCAGCGCACTCAGATTATCGTGCAAGGAGCGGGTCATGTGTCCAATCCGGCTGATCATTTCCTCTTGCTGATTGGGACTCATCGTGGAGATCAGGTTAGAGGCAAGATCCATCGCCGCATGATCCTGATTCGGATTGATCGCTTCGGTCATGGTTACACCTCGCCTTTTTCCAATTTTTCAAAGATTTTGGATAACTTCTCTTCAAGTGTGGCCGCAGTGAAAGGCTTCACCACATAGCCACTCGCTTTGGCCTGGGCCGCAGCAATAATGTTTTCTTTTTTTGCCTCGGCAGTGACCATCAATACAGGCAATTTGGATAATTTGCTGTCTGCACGGATATTCTGCAACATGGTCAAACCGTCCATGTTGGGCATATTCCAGTCGGAAACCACGAATTCAAAGTCACCATTGCGCAACTTGTTGAGGGCATCTGCACCATCTTCTGCTTCTTCAACATTGTTATAACCAAGTTCTTTGAGCAGGTTGCGCACAATTCTACGCATCGTAGAAAAATCATCCACTACCAGAAATTTAGTATTTGGGTTGCCCATTTGTTACTCCGCTATCATTTAATTACTAATCCCGTAGCCTGTATTATGGAACGAACCATGGTCAATGCTAATCAGGATAAAGCTGGGATTTACCGGTTTATTCCTCACAGTACTATACGCGAATGGCGCGTTCACTGTTAGTTGCAAGATGTTGTAGCACCAGACGTGGCAAGTCTTTTAAATGCCCGACTTCGTGAACACCACCATGCGCAACCGCTTCGCGTGGCATACCATACACCACACAGCTTTCTTCGTTTTGGGCAAAATTGAAAGAGCCGGCATTCTTCATGCGCAACATGCCCGCGGCGCCATCTTTGCCCATGCCCGTTAAAATGATCCCGACGGCGTTTTTACCGGCGTTTGTAGCCGCTGAATCAAACAATACATCGACTGATGGCTTATGTCTATTCACCGGCTCGGCGTCAGATAAACGGGTGACATAGTTGGCGCCACTTCTGGCGAGCAGTAAATGCTGATCCCCAGGCGCGATATAGGCATGGCCAGGCAATACGCGCTCACCATCTTCGGCTTCCTTGACGGCAATTTTGCACAGACTGTCCAGACGACTAGCAAAGGACTTGGTGAAGCCTGCAGGCATGTGTTGGGTAATTAAAATGCCTGGGCAATCAGAAGGCATCTGCATTAAAAAGGACTTGATCGCTTCGGTGCCGCCAGTAGAGGCGCCAATAATCAGCAGTTTTTCACTACTGATGAGCGGATTGCGGATGGGACTTTGTTGTATCTGCGTATTAGACGCTTTGGCAATACTTTGCAAGGTGCTGATTTTTGCCCTGGCAGCAACACGGATCTTGTCAGTAATCTCGGCGGCATACTGCTGCATGCCCTGGGTAATGCCCATTTTGGGTTTGGTGACAAAGTCGGTGGCACCCAGCTCCAGTGCACGCAAAGTGATTTCAGAGCCTTTTTCTGTCAGCGTGGATACCATAAGCACGGGCATCGGACGCAAACGCATGAGTTTTTCTAAAAAATCCAGACCGTCCATGCGTGGCATTTCTACATCCAGCGTGAGTACATCCGGATTCAACTGCTTGATCATCTCGCGCGCGACCAGCGGATCCGGTGCGGTTCCAACCACTTCCAGATCCTTGGTGTCGTTAATGATTTCGCTCAACAAACTGCGTATCAATGCCGAGTCGTCAATCACCAGCACTTTTGTTTTCATGGCATAACCCCTTGTTTTAATTATTATTAGAACAAATCGATATCTCCACCCACATCGTTGGTTTGCAGCTTGCTGGAGTAAGCTTGCTCGCGCTTGACCAAGGTGTAGTTGTTCAATTGTTTCAGCTTTTTAACCAGTACTTTACCGGTTTTGGGAAAGAAATAAACCTTGCGGGGATAAATATCCAGCAAATCTTCGCCGGTGACTTTAATCCCTTCTTCTTTCAGATATTTTTTGACAAACGCAGCATTACGATCACCCACGTTATTGGTGGTAAAGCTGCGCAAGACGTTGCCGCCCCCAAAAATTTTAGCTTCGAGGTTTTCGCGCTTGGCGCCGTTACGCAACAGCTGGTTGATCAAGACTTCCATGGCATAAGTGCCATAGCGCATCGACTCAGAGATCGGGCTGTCCTTGTCTGCACTGCCCCCCTCGGGCAACATGAAATGGTTCATGCCACCAATGCCGGTACGGCTGTCACGGATACAGGCAGAAACACAGGACCCAAGCACGGTGACAATCAACATGTCCTTGTCTGTGTAGTAATACTCCCCTGGTGAAATTTTGGCAGCATTGCAATTAAATGTTCTGTCAAAATACAGGGTGTTAGAAATTTCTTCTTGCATGACACTCATAGCGATTTCCGATGCGTAAAGAGGCTGGAACGTGCCGCGCCACTGGTTTTTAATTTATAGACGGTTTTTCCCAACAGTTGCAGGTGGTCGGACACATACAAAAAGTTTTCTGAATGGCCTGCCAATAACAAACTGTCTTCATGCATGAGGTTGACAAATTTTTCAATGATTTTGCCTTGTGTCGGCTTGTCAAAATAGATCATGACATTGCGGCAAAAAATCACATCAAAGCCATCATGAAATGGCCATTGTGCATCCAGTAAATTCAATTGGTGAAAATGAATCAGGTCACGGGCGGCTTTTTTGACACGGACCAGGCCGTCATGCTTGCCTGTGCCACGTTCAAAAAATTTGCGTACACGACCGTCATCCATTTTCTTGACCCGGTCTAGCGGGTACACGCCTGCACTCGCCGTTGCCAGCACATTTGTATCAATGTCTGTCGCAACAATCTCTACAGGCGGCTTCAAGCTATTAAACGCTTCGCAAGCGGTGATCGCAATCGAATAAGGCTCTTCGCCTGTCGATGCCGCAGAACACCAGATGCGTAGCGGTTTTCCTCGCCGGTTGGCTGACAGCTTCACCAGATGTTCGGCCAAAATCGGAAAATGATGTTCTTCCCGAAAAAACGAGGTCAAATTAGTGGTTAGCGCATTGGTAAATGCCTGCCACTCATCCGCATTGTTCTGCTGCTCGAGCGTGTCCAGATAGTGTTTGAAACTATTCATGTCCAGCGCGCGCAAACGCCTTCCGATTCGGCTGTAGACCATATCGGTCTTTGCATCGGATAATGAAATGCCTGCATGGCGATAAATCAGACTTTTAATTCTGACGAAATCATCGCGCGTAAACAAAAACTCGCGATCTTCTTGCTCTTGTTTTTTTAATGCACTCACTTCGTTATCCTATGCAAATCCGCGGGCATACACTGCCAGAATTAAGCGCGTGTCGTGTTGATACGCTCTCTCATTTGTGAAATGGCCAAATCAACTTGCTGATCATCTTTAACTTGGGTTTCATAGCTGTTTTTTGCATGCTTGCTGCGCTCTTGCATTTGAGAAATTGCTAAGGCAGCAGCTTTGTCTTCAGCACGACGGTTTTGTGCTTCCGGGGTTTGTGCAGCAAATGGATGCAGCGCTTCCTTGTACTGCTTCACGACGTCAGCAGCTTTAGGCTCACGCGCAACGGCGGCTTTAATCGCCATTTTTGTTGCACGGTAGTTCCAGTCTTGGATACGGTCATCCATGTCAGCTTTGCTGTCGATGAATACACCAACACAGATAAATACATCATCTGCTTCTTCCAGCGGGATCGTGCCGTCAGCGACGCAATCCATTACAGCCATAGCCACACCACGTTGTGCCGGGCCAAACATTTGTGTTGCCTGACGTCCATCTTTGATGGTCACCTTGTTAAACATTACGGTGTTTGGTTTTACCATCATATTTGGCGCTGCAATCGCCAACAAACCGTTTACGCCTTGTTTTTGGTCGGTGAGCGTACGACAAAATGCGTCTTCTGCAGCGCTACCGCGTGGACCCATAATCAAGTCAATGTGGGCCACATTTTTCAAATCCAAACCACCTTCTGGACGCTCTTCGATGACTAAACCTTCGCCAATCAATACTCGATCAATCACTGCCATTTTTAACTCCTGATATAAAAAGTACTACTTTATTAAAGGGCGTTCCCTACCCTGCCCTAACCGTTGCTGACCTGACGATAATCATCGTCCCAGTCTGCATTTCCTGCGCGATGGCTGGACGCTTTTGCCTGTCCATCCACAATAAATACCCCTACTGCACTAGCCAACTCGTTGGCGTGATCCATCAGGGATTCTGCAGCCGCAGCAGCCTCTTCAACCAAAGCGGTGTTTTGCTGCGTCACATCATCCATGCGGATCACCGCATCGTTGACCATGGCGATGCCGGCACTTTGTTCATTCGATGCCGATGCAATTTCACCAATAATCACACTGACCCGTTTCACGGAATCCACGATTTCATGCATCGTGTTTCCAGCTTCCTGTACCTGACGGCTACCTTCTGCTGTTTTGTTCACTGAGTCAGTAATCAATTCTTTAATTTCACGTGCGGCCACGGATGAGCGTTGCGCCAGGCTACCCACCTCGGCCGCCACCACTGCAAAACCCCGACCTTGCTCACCGGCCCGGGCCGCTTCTACCGCTGCATTTAGCGCCAGAATGTTGGTCTGGAAGGCAATGCCATCGATCACGGAAATAATGTCTTCAATCTTGCGGGCACTCTCATTGATATCACTCATAGTGGCCACCACCGCACCGACAACCTCGCCACCCTTGACGGCAACTTGTGAGGCCTGTGCAGCTAAATTATTCGCCTGCTTGGCATTTTCGGCATTCTGTTTCACAGTCGATGCGAGCTCGTCCATGCTGGAAGCTGTTTTTTCCAGGTTGGCTGCTTGGTCCTCAGTACGGCGACTCAAGTCGGCATTGCCCTGGGCAATTTCCTTGGCAGCAATATTGATAGATTCCGCTGCGGTCTTCACCGTCAACACTGGCTCTACAATCATGTCCAGCGTATTGTTCATGCCTTGCACAATCTTGCGATAATCGCCTGGGTGTCTGTCTGCATTGGCGCGGACGGTGACACGGCCCTCTTTGGCGGCTTCGGCAAGCATTTGGGCGTCTGCATTCAAGGCTTTCAAGTTGCTGCGCACTTGCTCTATGGTTTGATTGATTTTTGCCTTGAGGCCTGGGAACTGCTCCAGCGGCGCATCAAAATTACCATCACCAAACGCTTGTACGCAGGCCATGGCTTTTTGATTCAACTCGATATGTCCAGCCACGATATTGTTGATACTTTCAGCCAATAATGAGAACTGGCCTTTGAACATGTCTGCACGCAGGGTCATATCAATATTGCCTTTTTCGTGCTCGGCATTGACCCAGTTTACAGAGTCTACAATCCCTTTCAGGTTGCCGCGGATACGATCTACGCTCTTGTTCATGGCGGCTTTCTTGCCTGGCATGGCTTCCAGTTGCGCCGTCAGGTCACCACGGCCAATACTGTCCATGACTGCAATAAAGCGCTCGGTTTCGGTCACATAGCCATGAATCATGCGATTCACAACGTCAGCCACCACTTTAAAATCACCCTGCAATTGACCGCTATTCAAACGCGCATCCGTTTCACCTTCGGCATGGTTTTTAGCCATTGCTGTCAGATCCTGAATCAATGCCTGTACGTTAGATTTGAGGCCATCGAAGCCTTGATTGAAGGCATGCAAATGTTCTGGCAAGCGCTCAAGCTGCGTATTCAGCTCACCACGACCCAGCGCCTCAACGGCGCGGCCGGCTTTTTCCATACTGGCCACATGCATGTTTAATAGATGGTTCACGCTTGCGGCAGACTGGCTCAGCTCCCCTGCAAACGCACTCACATCCAGCTGCGCGTTAAGGTTGCCTTTGGCATGTTCGGCTTCTATCAGCGCCAATTGCTGTTTGAAGTTTGCAAAACCGGCTTTTGACTGATTGATTGCATCTGCCACCGAGGCTGTGGCTGCGCTTGTCTGCACAGCAAAGTCACCCTGCGCTAGAGATTGTGCGGCTTGCAGTGTTTGCAAGGGCTCGCCACCTACCACGTGCTTCACTGAGGCGGTCAGACTGCATGCCATGAATATAGCCAACAGCGTTAATCCTGCATGAAGCATGAAACCCATACCTGAACCGGTATTTAAAACCAGTGGTGCCAACAGACTGCATACCAGCACGCCCAGTATCATCGTCAGTTGTAATGAAAGCTTAGTACGAGAAAGTCTTCCCGCAAGCGCACCCCATTGATCAGCGAACATGCGTTTCACTCCTTTTTTCCAGATCCAGATAATTTATTATTTGGTCTATTTATCGACCTATGTCAGCGATTATTCAGCATGCAAGCCACTTTTGAATTGCATGTAAAAAGGGGAAATTTGGTTCTTTTGCGGTAATTGCCCCCCTAAAGAAATTCTTATCGTCGTAATTACTTACCTGGCGGGGTGGTTTTGATCATGGGGATTATTCGAGCCATTTAGCCTTTACAGCAGCAAACAGGGGGATTTAAGCCCTATGAGCTGCTACAGAAGGCAATTTGGCGCTTAAAAACTTTCCCAGCTATGATCGTGCGTGCCCGTTTTGAGCAACTTGCCCGGATCACCAGCGCCACGGCTTGGGCTGACTTTATGTCTATGCATGGCAGTCAGGTTGACTGCATGTTTTTTCTCAGACGCGCGGTGCGTGTTTGCGTGCGCACTGGAAAACCCGCCAGCGGCCACGCCCTCAAGTTTAAACTGACTAATGGCATCGGCTAATTGATTGGCCTGATCGACCAGGGATTCAGCCGCAGCAGCGGCCTCTTCAACCAAGGCTGCATTTTGCTGGGTGGTTTCATCCATACTGGTCACTGCCTGGTTCACCTGGTCAATGCCCGTTGACTGCTCGGTAGATGCGGCTGAGATTTCACTGATGATATCGGCCACACGCTGGACTGAGGAAACCACTTCTTCCATGGTGTTACCAGCATTCTCAACCAGTTT
>NZ_JBQUZE010000002.1:0-627805 GCF_056314005.1 Methylophilus sp. DMC18
TACACAAACATGAAAAACACATTAATGTGTCAACCATGTCCTAGTACATGTGTCACCTATGTCTCCGGTCTATACAGTGCAAGCAAAGAAAAGTAACTCGCCTACAGGCGAAATGAATGACTCATCCATCTCGGCTGTACTCAAGAGCGACACTAAATCGTAACTAATCAAACGCAACTGAGCCCAAGAGAAAATTTAATTATTCACGGAAAGGGCTGTGTCAGGGTGTGGAGCTATTAACCGAGTGAGTGATATTGCTATTTCTTCTGCGTCAGCGCAATAAAGGCGGCAATCCACCCAATCGCAGTAGTACACAGCAAGATCAGCCCACCCACATGAACCAGATGAAAAGCCAACTGAAAATGGCTTTGATAGTTATTAGCCAGCAATTGCACCGGCTGCCGCAGGTTCCAGACAATGGCAAATAAGAGCACGACAGCTATCAGGCCACCGCCCAGGCCATAGGCGCCGCCCATATACAAAAACGGGCGCCGGATAAAGCTATGCGTGGCGCCGATCAGGCGGCTGACTTCAATCTCGGCTTCATGCGTGAGAACCTGCATGCGCACGGTGTTGCTGATGACGGTAATCATGGCAATGCCGAGCAGGCTGGCAAAAATAATGGCAATGCGTTTGCCCAGCTGCAGCATGGAATGCAGGCGTTCTATCCACACGCTATCAATGACGATTTCATCGACTTCTGGCCGGGTTTGCAGCAGGGTTTGTACCGGTTTGACGGTGGCAGGCTGTGTATCCGTCAAGGTAATGAACACGGCATCTGGCAGCGGGTTTTGCGGCAAATCGACTAGCAAGTTTTTTTGCGAAAACTGCTGGGACAGTTGCTCGATAGCATCTTCTTTGGACACATAACGCACTTCTCTGACCTGTGGCAGGCCTTGCGTATCGTTGATCAGGCGTTGAATCAGGTTGCTGGAGGTCGCCGGTTTGAAAAAGACGCTGATTTGCGCATCCTGCTTGATGGCGCCAGACATGTCCTGCAAGTTATCCAGCGCGACAAACAGCAGGCCGGGCAGGGTGACGGTAATGCCAATCACCATGCAGATAATCAGGGTATTGAGCCAGTGATTTTTTAAACGCTGCAAGACCAGGTCTAAGGCCAGCGTGTGTTGGTTAAGCCAGTTTTTCATGCACTCATTCTCATAACATGGCCGTCTGTGCAGGCAGGGTGCTAATAGTTTGATGGTCGATATGCAGTGTACGGTAAGCGATGCTGCTGACTTGGGCGACATCGTGCATGGCAATGACCACGGTCACGCCCACTTCATTAAAGGCTTTGAGTAGCTGCATGATTTCAAGCGAGGCCGTCTGATCAAGGCCGCCGGTCGGTTCATCGGCAATCACAATCGAGGGGCGGCTGACCACGGCGCGCGCAATGGCGAGCCGTTGTTGCTCGCCGCCGGACAAGGTGATCGGCATGGCTTTTTCTTTATTGAGCAAGCCGACTTTATCCAGCGCAGCCCGCACGCGGCGAGCAGCCTCTTCGCCGGTGATGCCCTGAATGCTGAGCGGCAAGGCCACGTTGTCAAAGCTGTTGCGGTCGTAGAGCAGTTTGTGGTCCTGAAACACCAGGCCAAAGCGGCGACGCAAATAGGGCACGGCATTGGGATGCAGTTTGCCGATATCCTGCTGATTAATCAGAATCTGGCCGCTAGAAGGCGCTTCAATGCCCGCCATCAATTTAAGCAGGGTGCTTTTGCCTGCGCCAGAGTGGCCGGTGACGAGCACGAAATCGCCTTTGTCTATATTGAAGCTGACCTGGCGGAACAGGTGTGCGCTATTGGGGTAGCGCATGCTGACGTTTTTAAACACAATCATGGCTAGTCATCAATCAAGGCGTCGATAAAGTCATGGGCGTCAAACGGGCGCAGGTCATCAATACTTTCCCCCACGCCAATAAAACGCACCGGAATCTTGCTTGCCGATTGCTGGCTCAGGTGCGCAATCGCGGCAATGACGCCGCCTTTGGCGGTGCCATCCAGCTTGGTTAAGGCCAGGCCGGTGACACCGAGCGCCTCGTTAAAGGTTTTTAACTGGTTGACCGCGTTTTGGCCCGTGTTGGCATCCAGCACCAGCAAAATTTCGTGTGGCGCACCAGGCAAGGCTTTGTCGATGACACGCTGCACTTTTTTAATCTCATCCATCAGGTGCAATTGCGTGGGCAAGCGGCCTGCGGTATCGGCGATGACCACGTCGATTTTTCTGGCCATGGCCGAGTTCACCGCATCGTAAATCACTGCCGCCGGGTCGCCACTCTCTGAGGCAATGACGTGCACATCGTTGCGCTCGCCCCACACCTGCAACTGTTCACGGGCAGCGGCCCTAAACGTATCCCCCGCGGCAATCAGCACGCTTTTGCCCTGGGCCTGCAAATACTTGGCCAGTTTGCCAATAGTGGTGGTTTTACCAGCGCCATTCACGCCCACCATCATCATGACAAACGGCTGGTGATCCTTGACCTCTAGCGGCACTTGCAAGGGCGTCAGCAGGTCAAGCAGCGTGTCTTTCAACGCCTGTTTCAGTGCAATGGTGTCTTGCAGATCATGCTTTTTAACGCGGCTACGCAGTTGTTCGAGCAGGTGCTGGGTGGCACTGACGCCGACATCCGAAGTTAGCAGGATGGTTTCGAGTTCTTCGTAAATGTTTTCATCAATCTTGCCACCGCCAAACAAGGCGCTTAACTGCCCGCCCAGCTGCTGACGGGTTTTGGCCAGCCCGTTTTTGAGACGCTGCGCCCAGCTGAGGCTGGTCGGTTCAGGTTGGGCAGGCGTCGCTGGTTCGGATTTTTTGGCGAAAGGATTAAACATGGCAATCTAAAACTCTGTAATATGACTATTTTAAGCCGAATCGACGTTTCCCGCCACGTCAAGCTGAGCACTTGAGTCGCCAGGCCTCCGAACTTAGTCCGCGCTGTGTCGGTCACATGCATGGCGATACACATCAAGCTAAAAACAACCTATTCATCATTCATAAAGTCAGATATGAAAAAATCTTATTCTTTTGCGCGCTTGCCACGATTGGGGCTGTGCCTGGTCCTGTTGATGAGCGCTCATGCCGCGCAAGCACAGGCAGAGATTGCGCAGAAAACCCTTAAAAACGGACTCAAAGTCATTGTGCAGGAAGACCATCGAGCGCCCGTCGTTGTCTCGCAAGTCTGGTATCGCGCCGGTTCGCTGGATGAAGTGAATGGCAAAACCGGGGTCGCCCATGTGCTGGAACACATGATGTTTAAAGGCACGCAAAAAGTCCCGGCCGGGCAGTTTTCCCGCCAGATTGCGGCTGCGGGCGGCAAAGAAAACGCCTTTACCAGCAAAGATTACACCTGTTATTTCCAGCAACTGGAAAAATCCAGATTGCCGCTGGCCTTTACGCTGGAAGCAGACCGCATGGCCCATTTGCAGATTACCGATGCCGAGTTTGCCAAAGAGATTGAGGTGGTGAAAGAGGAGCGCCGCTGGCGTACTGAAGACAAGCCGCAATCACGTGTCAACGAACAATTTGAATCTTCGGTCTATCGTGCCCATCCTTATGGCCGTCCGGTGGTCGGCTTTATGAATGATCTTGAAAATATGACTGCTGATGATGCCCGTGAGTGGTACCGCACCTGGTATGCGCCGAATAATGCCACAGTGGTGGTGGTCGGTGACGTCAAGGCGCAGGAGGTGTTTGCGCTGGCTGAAAAAAACTTTGGCAAACTGGCGGCCAAGCCTTTACCTGTGCGTAAGCCACAGGTGGAGCCCGCCCAGATTGGTGAGCGCCGGGCCATTGTGAAGGCGCCAGCCAAGCTGCCCTTTTTTGTGATGGGGTTTCACGCGCCCGCGCTAAAAAATGCGGCGGCTTACAGCGAGCAGGACTGGGAGCCTTATGCGCTTGAAGTGTTGTCCAGCATTCTGAGTGGCAATGATGCGTCACGCCTCAACCAGAAACTGGTGCGTGAGCAGGCGATTGCGCTTGAAATTGACACGGGGTATGACAGTACCAACCGCGGTCAAACCTCGACATTTGAGGTGGCGGCCTCGCCAAGTGAAGGCGTCTCGCAAGAGGCGCTGATCAAGGCGATCTGGGCACAAATTGAAGAAGTCAAAAACAATGGCGTCACGCCGGCTGAGCTGCATCGAGTGAAAGCCGCGGTCATTGCCGCCGATGTCTACAAACGTGACTCCATGTTTTATCAGGCCATGCAGATCGGCCAGCTGGAAACCATGCATTACCCTTTATCCTTGCTACAAACCAATGCCTCACGTGTGCAGGCGGTCACCTCTGAACAAGTGCAGGCCGTGGCCAAAAAATATCTGGTTGCAGACCAAATGACGCTGGTCAGCCTGGACCCACAACCGATGGATCCTAACCAGAAGCCCGCCGGTCGGCCGCATCAACATTAATCCGTTCTTCGAACGTTTGATTTGGGAATTTCATGAAAGTCGTTACTTTATTTAAACACCGGGTATTCAACACCGTCTTGTTGATCAGCCTGCTGCAAGGCTATGCCAGCCTGGCATGCGCCGCACTGAATATTCAGCACTGGACCACCGCGGAGGGCAGCGAAGTCTATTTTGTTGAAAATCATGCCTTGCCCATGATGGATGTCAGCATCAATTTTCGTGCAGGCAGCGCTTATGACCAGCCAGACAGCAGTGGTGCCGCCGCGTTAACCCATCATGTGATGGGCATGGCCGCGGGCGGGTTGGCAGAGGAAACGCTGACTAACCGCTTTGCCGATGTGGGTGCGGTGTTGGGCGGCAGTTTTGATGCAGACCGCGCCAGCTTTAAGTTGCGTACTTTGACCAGCGAACAGCAGGCCGCACTGGACGCGTTTACGCTGGTGTTACACCAGCCGGATTTTCCTGAAGCCGTCGTGAGCCGTGAGCAAACCCGTATTGTGGCCGCGCTGCAAGAGGCCGAAACGGAGCCGGATAGCATTGCGCAAAAAGCCTTTATGCAGGCGGTGTACGGCATGCATCCTTATAGCCTGGATCAAAACGGTGAAGTGGGTACGGTGCCATCGCTGACGGTGAGCCAGTTGCGGCAGTTTTATCAAAGCCACTATACGGCAAAGTCTGCCGTGATCGCCCTGATGGGGGATCTGACCCCGGATCAGGCCCGGCAAATTGCGCAGCGTCTGAGTGCTGGTCTGCCAGCAGGACCTGCGGTGGCCGATATCCCCGCCGTGCCAGCGTTGTCTGCGCCTAAACTGAAAAAAGTGCCGCATCCTGCCATGCAGGCACACATCCTGGTTGGCCAGCCAGGCAATAAGCGCGGCGATGCAGACTTCTTTGCGCTGTATGTGGGTAACTATATTTTGGGCGGCGGTGGTTTTGTGTCACGTCTGACCGAGGAAGTCCGTGAAAAGCGCGGTCTGGCGTATAGCGTGTATAGCTACTTTATGCCCATGAGTCAGTTGGGACCGTTCCAGATCGGGCTGCAAACCAAAAAAGAGCAAAGTGAAGAAGCGCTCAAACTGGTGATGGCCACCGTACAGAAATTTGTCGATCAAGGCGTGACAGAAAAGGAACTGGCTGCGGCCAAGGATAACCTGATTGGTGGTTTTCCCATGCGTATAGACAGTAATAGCAAGATTCTCGAGTACCTGAACATGATCGGCTTTTACAAGTTGCCGCTGGATTACCTGGATAGCTTTAATGACAAGGTCGCAGCCGTCACTGTGCAACAGGTGAATGATGCGTTCAAGCGCCGCATCCATCCTGAGCATTTTGCCACCGTGATCGTTGGAGCGGAATAACAAAAAGCCGGCAGTTTGCCGGCTTTTGCTTTTGTGTCTAATGCGGTGAGCGGGGTCAGATTAAGCCATGCGCTTTTTTCTCGCCAGCCAGTAGTATAAAAAGGCCCCCAGCAGGTTTAAAAAGAAAATCACCAGAAACCACACCAGCTTGTCTTCACTTTGATTGGCCAGGCAATCAATCAGCATCCATACCCAAAACAGTGACAGCGCCAGCGCGATCACGCCGCCCAGCAGACCAAAGCCAAATAAGAACTCCATAGCAATATTCCTTGATGAATTAACGAAATCATAACACGATGACTTGGGTGCACCCTCGGTTTAGCGCAGGCCATGGGTAGTCGGGATGCAAAATCTGGGATAATGCTGCTTTATTTATTCGAATCAACCACCGCTCATGAATCAGGTACGATTGAATGCCGGGAAATGGCGTAGCCGTGTGCTCAAGTTTCCCGATGCCGAAGGGCTACGCCCGACGCCAGACCGCGTGCGGCAAACCGTCTTTAACTGGCTGGGCCAGGACTTGACAGGAAAAACCTGCCTGGATTTGTTTGCGGGGACCGGTGCCCTGGGGTTTGAAGCGCTGTCTCGCAATGCCAAAGCGGTCACCATGCTCGAATTGGCCAAAGCGCCTTATGCGGCTTTGTGCCAGAACCAGCGTTTGCTGGAAGCGACCCAGGCCCGCATCCAGCAAATGGATGCCAGAACTTTTCTGGGCAGCAATCAACAGCCGTTTGACGTGATTTTTTGTGACCCGCCGTATCGCCAGGACTGGCTGGCGCAATTGTTGCCCGTGCTGCCCAGACATTTGGCGCCTGAAGGCTGGCTATATGTTGAGGCTGAATATGCGTTAAAATCTGATGCATGCTGGCAGGTGGTCAAATCAGGCAAAGCGGGTCAGGTCTATTTTCACCTGCTGCAACCCGCGTCAGCCGATGCGGCTGCTGGTACGGATTAAGGCAATCAAGTCAGCGGCAGCCAGCAACGACACAACGATGATTACGGAAGCAAGCGATGAGTAAAACCAGAATTGCCGTCTATCCAGGCACCTTTGATCCCATCACCCTGGGGCATGAGGATATTGTGCGCAGGGCGGCCAAGCTGTTTGACCAAGTGATTGTGGCGGTGGCTGGCAGCACCAGCAAACAAACCTTGTTCAGCCTGCAAGAGCGGGTTGCGCTGGCAGAGTCGGTGTTTGCAGGCGATAACATCCGTGTGGTCGGCTTTGACGGTTTGCTCATGCAGTTTGTGCAGGCGCAGGGCGGGCAGATGGTGATCCGTGGCCTGCGTGCGGCCAGTGACTTTGAATATGAGTTTCAGTTGGCCGGCATGAACCGCAAGCTCTATCCCAAACTGGAAACCCTGTTCATGACCCCGGCGGAAGAGTTCATGTTTATTTCCTCCAGCCTGGTGCGTGAAGTGGCGCGCCTGGGAGGCGATGTGAACCAGTTTGTCTCACCAGGCGTCGAACGGGCAATCAAGCAAAAACTGGCGATTGCCTGAGTGATGGCGCCTCTGTAGCGATGTAAAGAAAATCATGGCTTTATTTATTACCGATGAATGTATTAACTGCGATGTGTGCGAGCCCGTGTGCCCGAATGAAGCCATCTCGCAAGGCGCAGAAATTTATGAAATCAACCCCGACTTGTGTACCGAGTGCGTCGGCCATTACGATAAACCGCAATGTCAGCAGGTCTGCCCGATCAGCTGCATTCCGCTAGACCCTGAGCGGCGCGAAACCAAGGAGCAATTGCTGGAGAAATATCAGCGCATTG
The DNA here is from genome assembly GCF_056314005.1 of Methylophilus sp. DMC18. Lineage (NCBI taxonomy): Bacteria > Pseudomonadati > Pseudomonadota > Betaproteobacteria > Nitrosomonadales > Methylophilaceae > Methylophilus > Methylophilus sp. DMC18. The sequence goes on from NZ_JBQUZE010000002.1 coordinate 7,531, forward strand.
TTGCCACGCGGGGTTAAGCCGAGTGGGCCGGTTACGTCCACAACAGATTAAAAAAATTAGAGATCAAGGAGACATCAATGCGGATTTTACATACCATGTTGCGCGTGGGCGATATGCAGCGTTCCATCGACTTTTATACTGGCGTACTGGGCATGAAGTTAATCCGTACCCAGGATTATCCTGACGGCGAGTTTACACTGGCGTTTGTCGGCTATGGTAACGAGTACGACCACACCGTGCTGGAGCTCACCTACAACTACGGCAAAACCACTTATGACATGGGCACCGCCTATGGTCATATGGCAATTGAGGTGGACGATGCCTATAAAGCCTGTGAGCTGGTCAAGGCCAAGGGCGGCAAAGTGGTGCGCGAGGCGGGGCCGATGAAACACGGCACCATTGTCATTGCCTTTATCGAAGACCCGGACGGCTATAAAATCGAATTCATCCAGAAGGGGACGATTGAATATCCCAAGCATGTCTAACCGGACATTGTTATTGCAGGCCGTGAGGCTGGCGCAAGCCGGAGACTGGCATGGCGCACATCAAATTGCGCAGGCGTATAGTGACCCCACTGCCAACTGGATACATGCGGTATTGCATAAAATAGAAGGTGACCGTTGGAATAGTGAATACTGGTATGCCAGAACCGGCGGTCATCAGTATGCAGATTTTGACAGCGACAGCGCGGCAGAGCTCGACGCGATTGCCCGCTGGCTGACGCCAGAATAGCGCTTATTTACTTGTGCTCTTCGTCGCTGCCCTGGCGACCCGTCGTAAAAATGCCCCACAGTGATTGCGTAAACAAGCCGATCACGGTCCCAAACAGGAATAGCAGCAAGCCGATGATCAGGCACATCAGCAGCAAAAAGCCATCCTGCAGCCAAACGCTCTGCGCGGCCAACGACTGCCAGACGGACAGGATTTGTGCCATCCAATGATCGAGATTGATGCATTTCATCTGTCTATTATGCCTCAGGAAACCGAGTGTGATGCATAGTCGTGGCGTCTTTGCTAGTGCAAATTTCCGCAAAACATCCATCAAACTGTGCGGCCTTGCCGTTTCAGGGCCTGATGGAAAGTCTGGGTTCAACGCGACTGTTGCCCATGTGATTCGAGGCCCAAATCGGTGCACCGGTTTGCCTGTTGGCAGTGCATGTGAGTCACTTCGTATATGGCGCTTGAGTTTCGTTTCTTCCAATACGCTGATTTTAAAGTAAAAAAATCTTTTTTTTAGATGGCCTGCTTGTTGCTAGGGATAACCTAAGCTAGAGGAGAGGCATCATGATAAAAAAACTTGCAGCCGACGCCATGCTAACGGCGGAAATGCGGCTGTCCAACAATATTCAGTTGTTAGGTGATTTACTTGATCAGGCCATTCTGGAGGTGGAGGGCGAAGCGGTTGCGCAGAAAATTGCCGCCATCCGGCAAGCCGCATTGCGTTTTCACCAGAACCATGACCAGCAGGCTTCGTTAGATCTTGAGCAGTTGCTCGCTGACCTGAGCCTGGAGCATACGGTGCGCGTGGTACGTGCACTGGCTTATTTCAAACATCTGGTGAATTTGGCCGAAGATCTTTACGGACAGGAACTCGGCCATTGCCAGCAAAATACACCTGCGCCTGGCATGTTGTCGCACACGCTGGCACAAATCAAGGCCTCTGGCATCGCGCCGCAAAAAATCCAGCAACTGTTGCAAGACGCCCTGATCTCACCAGTGCTGACTGCGCATCCGACCGAGGTGCAGCGTAAAAGTGTGCTGGACATTGAGCAGCTGATTGCGGAGTTGCTGGGGCAGCGTGGGCACATGGTGTCTGAGCGCCAACTGGCGCGCAACAAGCTGTTATTGCAAGGTGCGGTGTCGGCCTTGTGGCAAACCCGCATGATGCGCTACTCCAAGCTCAGTGTGCTCAATGAGATTGAAAACGCACTGACCTATTACGAAAGTACCTTCTTACATGTGATCCCTGAAATCCTGCAGGATATCGAGCGCGACCTGGCAGATTGGCTGCCCGGCATGGACTTGCCAGGTATTTTGCGCATGGGTAGCTGGATTGGTGGCGACCGTGACGGCAATCCGTTTGTGAATGGCACCACCTTGCGCGACAGTGTGCGCCTGCAGGCCACCACCTTGTTCAAGTTCTATCTGCAAGAGCTGGCCGCGCTCAAGCGCGAGCTGGCTGTGTCCACGCGCGTGGTTGGTGTGGATGACGCAGTGTTGGCCTTGGCGAAAGCTTCGCGCGACCAGTCATCGCATCGGCTGGATGAACCCTACCGGCTCGCGCTTAATGGCGTGCATGACCGTTTGCTGGTGACCGCCAGCCATTTGCTACCCGATGCCAGCTGGAGTTTGCCGGAAGAAGTCGGCAACGAGCCTTACGAAGATCCTGAGGCCTTGCTGCACCCCTTGCAGACCATTGCCGATTCTTTGCGCCGTCACCATGGCGAGGCCTTGATTTATCCGCGGCTGGGCAAGTTGATTAAAGCCATCGTCACGTTTGGGTTTCATTTGGCCACCGTGGATATCCGCCAGTCCTCTGACGTGCATGAAGCGGTGATTAGCGAGCTGTTACATAAGGCGGGCTACGATTTTGACTACGCCAGTTTTAACGAGGAAGAGAAAATCGGCCTTTTGCTCGAAGAACTGAAGCAACCGCGCCTGCTGTTTTCGCCTTTTCAGCAATATTCCGAGCTGGTGCACAAGGAAATCGGCGTGCTGGAAGCCGTACGCGAGGTGCGCCAGCGCTTTGGTGAGCATGCGGTACGCCAGTATATTATTTCGCACACTGAAACCTTGTCTGACCTGCTGGAAGTGGCCTTGCTGCAACGTGAGGCTGGCTTGTTGCGCGGCGTGTGGGGCTCGGCCAATATTCAGGTTGATCTGAATATCGTGCCACTGTTTGAAACCATTGCCGACTTGCGCGACGCGCCCATGATCATGGGCAAATGGCTGAGCCTGATCGGCATCCGGCATGTGATCCGTTTCCAGGGCAATGAGCAGGAAGTCATGCTGGGCTATTCGGACAGCAACAAGGATGGCGGTTTTTTGACCTCGAACTGGGAGTTGTATAAAGCGGAAATTTCGCTGGTGGAACTGTTTAACCAGGCCAACGTCAAGTTGCGCCTGTTCCATGGCCGTGGCGGCACGGTTGGCCGCGGCGGTGGCCCAACCTATCAGGCCATCATGGCGCAACCCATCGGCACCGTCGATGGCCAGATTCGCCTGACCGAACAGGGCGAAATCATCTCCACGCGTTATGCAGACCCGGTGGTCGGCCGCCAGCATCTGGAAACCCTGATTGCGGCGACGCTGGATGCCACCTTGTTCCCGGCCGACCAGCTGGAGCCCGCCAAACGGCGTGCGTTTGAAAGCGTGATGGAAGCCCTCTCAGCCACCGCGATGACCAGCTACCGTAGCCTGGTTTATGAAACCCCGGGCTTTGCCGATTACTTTTTCAATACCACGCCGATTGAGGAAATTGCCGGACTCAATCTGGGGAGCCGGCCCGCCGCGCGCAAATCGACGCGACGGATTGAGGATTTAAGGGCGATTCCGTGGGGATTCTCATGGGGGCAGTGCCGCTTGCTGCTGCCAGGCTGGTATGGTCTGGGCAGCGCCATTCACCAGTTTTTAGCGCACGACCCAGCCTTGAAGCAGGCACGTCTGGAAATGTTGCTGGAGATGCAGGCACACTGGCCGCTGTTTAATACCCTGATTAACAACGTCGATATGGTGCTTGCGAAAACAGACCTGATCGTGGCGCGCCATTATGCCCATTTGCTGGCTGACAAGGCCTTGCGCGAAGAAATTTTCAGCCGCATTGCGCACGAACACAAACTGACCACCGACGCGGTCAATCTGCTGCTGGGCACCACGCAACGTCTGTCCACTCAGCCGGTGATCGCCAAATCCATTCGCGACCGCTTGCCCTATCTGGATCCGCTTAATCACTTGCAGGTAGAAATGATACAGCGTTACCGCAATGGCGAAACCGATGAAAAACTCAAGTGGGCCATCCCGCTGACCATTAATGGCATTGCTACCAGTTTGCGCAATACAGGTTAAGGCCTGATAGGCAGAAACAACGCAGGACAAGCTGGGCTTGTCCTGCGGGGCGCCTCTGCTTAGACAATGATGCTAAAACGCCAAACGTTATATCATGCTAAGTGGGTATGGCACGGGCCTTAGTGGCGGTGTTTGTCTTCCCAGGCTTTGAGCTGTTTCTCGGCTTCATCCTTGGTAATGCCATAGCGTTCCTGGATTTTACCTGCGACTTGGTCGCGTTTGCCTTCGATCACATCCAAGTCATCATTGGTCAGTTTTCCCCATTGTTCTTTGACTTTGCCTTTAAGCTGCTTCCAGTTGCCTTCGAAAATGTCTTTGTTCATCTCGAGTCTCCTATGATTACATTCTTGATTTAGATCGTTGTGTCAGTCGATGTACATGCCATCGACCTGAGTGCATCTTAAAGGCAAGCTTGCCCGGGTTCAGTCGGCCATGCCCGCATTTTTGGGTCGGATTTGGCTGACAAACTGTTGAGGGGCGCCTGGGTTGAGTTGCGCTTTCAATGTGGGCAGGTATCGCGATGCCATTAAAAGCTGTTAAGATGCGGCCATGAAGAATGACACCTTTTTCAGCGCGCTCGCGCGGCGCCTGCCTTATGAGTTTTGGATAGGCTGGCGCTATACACGCGCCAAACGCAACAATCACTTTATTTCGTTTATCTCCCTCACCAGCATGATAGGCATTGCCCTCGGTGTGATGGCCCTGATTGTCGTGTTGTCGGTCATGAACGGCTTTCAGGATGAGCTCAGAAAGCGCATTTTAGGCGTGGCTTCGCATATTGAAGTGCGTAGCTTTGAAGCCGGGTTGCCGGACTGGCGGCATTTGCAGCAGCAGATAGAACAGATTCCGGCCAAGGCGGTTGCCAGCCCCATCACCGGTGTGGCGCCTTACATCATGGCGCAAGGCATGTTGACGCATGACGAGGCGGTGCAGGGCTTGCTGATTCGTGGCGTGTTACCTTCACAAGAAGGCAAAGTTTCTGACCTGGCAACCCAGATGAAAATTGGCAAGCTGACCGATTTGCAGCCAGGCCAATTCAATATTGTATTGGGGGCAGACCTGGCGCTGGCGCTGGGCGTGCGTGTTGGCGACAAGGTGGTATTGATGGCGCCGCAAGGGCAGGTGACTCCGGCGGGACTGGTGCCTCGCATCAAGCAATTTACTGTGGCCGGGATTTTTCAGGTTGGCATGTATGAGTATGATGCGGGCCTGGCCTTGATTCATTTGTACGATGCGGCCAAACTGTACCGGCTGGGAGATCAGGTTTCTGGTTTGCGACTCAAGCTGGATGACTTGTTTATGGCCGACCGCGTCAGCCGCGAGCTGGTGCAGGCGCTGGGACCCAATTATTACGTTACTGACTGGACCCAGCAACATGCCAATTTCTTTAAGGCGATCCAGCTCGAAAAACGAGTGATGTTTATTATCCTGGCGCTGATCGTGGCGGTGGCAGCATTTAATATTGTCTCTACACTGGTGATGGCGGTAACTGACAAACGTGCGGATATTGCCATCCTGCGCACCATGGGCGCAACCCCGCAAAGCATACGCAAAATGTTTGTCGTGCAAGGCGCGATGATAGGCATTATCGGCACCTTGTCGGGGGCGGTGCTGGGCGTGTTGCTGGCCCTCAATATCGAGACCGTGGTGCCCTGGATTGAACATACTTTTAATGTGCAGTTTTTGTCCAAAGACGTCTACTACATCAGTGATTTGCCTTCCAAGCTGATGTGGTCGGATGTGTCGGCGATTGTGGGCCTGTCTATCCTGCTCAGTCTGGTCGCGACCTTGTATCCCAGTGCCCGTGCGGCGAGTATGAATCCGGCGGAGGCCTTGCGTTATGAGTAATTGGGTATTGCAGTGCCAGGGCTTGGCCAAGCGGTATGAAGCGCTGGATACCTCGGTGCTGACCGGGGTCGACTTGCAACTGGCGGCAGGTGATCATGTGGCGATTGTTGGCGCTTCGGGCAGTGGTAAAAGTACCTTGTTGCATTTGCTGGGCGGTCTGGACGCGCCTACGCATGGCGAGGTGCAGTGGCTGGGCAAGCCGTTAACCAGGCTCTCCGAGGCTGAAAAAAGTGCCATGCGTAACCAGTATCTGGGCTTTGTCTATCAGTTTCATCACTTGCTGCCCGAGTTCAGTGCGCTGGAAAATGTGGCCATGCCGCTACTGATTCGGCGTATGCCGCGGGCGCAGGCGCTGGAACAGGCTGCACATTATCTGACGCAGGTCGGTCTGGCGCATCGTCTGCAACATACCCCTGGTGAGTTGTCAGGCGGGGAGCGTCAGCGCGCGGCCCTGGCCCGTGCATTAGTCACGCAGCCACGCTGCATATTGGCCGATGAACCAACCGGCAACCTGGACCGGCAAACGGCACAACAAGTGTTTGAGTTGCTGTTGCAGATCCAGGCGCAACAGGGCACTGCGCTAGTGGTCGTCACCCATGATCTGTCGCTGGCGTCACGCATGCATCAGCAATATCGTTTGCAGGATGGGCGCTTGCAACCCCTGTTGCCAGACGCGCAAGGACTGGCTGACGAGTAGCCGTCATGTTGCCGGGCGCCACACTGGGATTATTATTCGGTGTCTGGCTGTTTCAGCAACAAGCGCAATTATGGTCGCTCCCGGTTTGGCTGGGCTGGCTAGCAGCCTTGGGACTGGTCGCGCTACTGGCGAACAGTCGCCATATCGGGGGTGTCAGGCTAACCTCAGCGGTTCGCCTTTTTTGCCGTCGGCTTGGCTGTATTTTGCTCGTGGCTGCCATCGGCTTTGCCTGGGCGCAGGCGCGCGCGGCCTGGCGCTTGCAAACGGCGCTGCCTCAGGCGTGTGAACAACAGCCACTCAAGATTCAAGCTGTGATTGTGAGCGTGCCAGCGCGCGATGCACGAGGCCAGCATGTGGATGTTGCCGTTGAGCGCACCTTCAACACACATTGTCCGTTGCCCCCCAGGCTGCGATTGCATCTCTACGAGCAGTCATATCGTCATGCCCCGGCCACGTCGCACAATGCTTTACCGTTATTACAAGCAGGAGAGCGCTGGCAATTCACCGTCAAGCTCAAACGTCCGCATTCCACGCGTAATCCGCATGGTTTTGATTATGCTGCCTGGTGCCTGGCCAACCAGATTGGCGCGGCAGGCTCTATAGTCTCCAAAGCACCGATGCGCAAGCTGCAAGCCATGGTCTGGCAACCCGCTGCCATGGTTGCGCACTGGCGAGCGCTGGTGGGTGAGCGAATCCAGCAGGTGCTGGGAACCAGCCCGGCCAGTGGCGTCCTGCGCGCTTTGGTTATCGGTGATGATAGCCAGATCTCGCGTGCGGACTGGCAATTGTTTGTCGATACCGGGATTAATCATTTAATCAGTATTTCTGGTCTGCATATTACGATGCTGGCTGGCCTCGGTTATTTCTTGACGGGCTGGGTGTGGCGGCAGCAACCGCGCTGGGCGATATATGTGCCCTCCACTCTGGCGGCACGGGTGGGTGGGGCCTTAGTGGCGGTGGTTTATTCCGCCCTGGCCGGATTTTCCATTCCGACACAGCGCACCTTATGGATGTTGCTGACCATGCTAGGCATGCTGAGTCTGCGCCGCCAATTCCCTTTTTCCTGGATACTCAGTGTGGCACTCTGGGTGGTCGTCGTGCTGGATCCCTGGGCGGTGCTGGCGCCGGGCTTCTGGTTGTCTTTTGGCGCAGTGGCCTTGCTCGCCTTTGGCATGGGCGGACGCTTGCGTCCACCGAGTGCCTGGCGGGCCGCGGTGCATACACAGAGCATGATTACGCTGGCCTTTGTGCCTATCCTGATCCTATTGTTTAACCAGGTGTCTCTGGTGTCCCCGTTTGCCAATGCTCTGGCGATTCCACTGGTTAGCCTGGGCGTGGTGCCACTGGCGATTGCCGGCGCTATGTTGCCGGTGGATGCCTTGTTAATGCTGGCAGCACAGCTGTGGCAGGGACTGGCCTGGCTATTACATTGGTTCAGCCAATTATCCTGGGCAGTCTGGTATCTGCCTACACCGTCACTGTCTGCCTGGCTGCTGGCAATGTTAGGCATGCTGGTGTTACTGTTACCCAAAGGCTGGCCATTACGCTGGTTTGGGCTGCTACTCTGGTTGCCTTTATGCTTGCCTGCCCTGTCAGTGCTCAAGCCAGGGGACATGCGCGTCACTGTGCTGGATATCGGCCAGGGCTTGAGTGTGCTGGTGCAAACGGCTAGCCATGCCATGCTCTACGATGCGGGGCCGGTCTATCATGAAGACAGTGATGCCGGTCAACGGATTGTGCTGCCTTATTTGCGCCACTTGGGCCTGTCCCGGCTGGATTTGGCGGTGGTCTCGCATGACGATAATGATCATGTCGGTGGCATGGCCTCGGTGCTGGCTGGCGTGCCAGCCACACACTTGTTAAGCTCACTCGGCACAGACGCGGCTTTTTTTGAGCAACTGCAGGCGATTCCGCAGGCGGCAAGCATGCCACATCTTGCTTGCCAGGCCGGACAGCATTGGCAATGGGACCAGGTCAGTTTCAAGGTGCTTTATCCTTTGGCGCAACCAGAAACTCCCCTTAAAGATAACGATAAAAGCTGTGTGATTCAGGTGATCTCTGCCCATGGCAGTCTGTTATTGACAGGGGATATCGAACAATATGGTGAGCAACGGTTGCTGGAGCAGTCTGGGAAAAATCTGGCTTCTACGGTGATGACCATGCCGCATCATGGCAGCAAAACCTCCTCCAGTCCTGCGTTTGTCCAGGCGGTAAAACCCAGCATCGCGATTGCCACGGTGGGCTATCTTAACCGGTTCGGCCACCCCAAGCAGGCGGTGTTATCACGCTACGAAGCGATAGACAGTCAACGCTATCGCTCAGATCAACATGGCGCGGTGATGCTGAATTTTACACAGGGCAATCACCCAACGGTCTTAACCTGGCGCCAGGTTGAGCCGCATTATTGGGATTGACTGCCTCTGCGATCGCCCACATTTCGCAAAAGCGGTTTTGTAACCGCCTAGATACCGCACAAAACTTGCCCTTAGGGCAGGTTAACGCTAAAGTAGCGGAAGTTTAAAAAAACCATTGGAGTCATCACTGTGTGGGAAATTATTTTAGCGGCCGGTTGGCCAATCTGGCCTCTGGTTATCGCTTCTGTGATCTCGTTTGCCATTATTGTCGAGCGATTCTGGGCCTTGAGAGCTTCAGTTGTCACCCCGGACCAGTTATTGCCTGAAGTGCAAAACTGGTTAAAGCAGGGCGGCGTGACACGTGAAACCTTAAGCCGTCTCGAAGCACACTCTTTACTTGGTCGCGTTTTTGCAAGTGCGTTGGCGAATATGGGGCACTCACGTGAGGTTACCAAAGAAGCCATTGAAGAAACCGGCCGTGCGGTTGCACACAAACTGGAACAATACCTGCCCACCTTGGGGACCATTGCCACTGTAGCGCCTTTGCTGGGGCTGCTGGGGACGGTGATCGGCATGGTCGAGCTGTTTGGTTCATTCACGAATAGTGGTCACGATGTGGCACAGTTTGCGCGCGGCATTTCGGTGGCCTTGTACAACACGGCGGCCGGGATTGTGGTGGCGGTGCCTTCGATGATTGCCTATCGTTATTTCAAGAGCAAAGTGGACGGTTTTCTGGTGGATATGGAGCAGCAAGCCGTTAAACTGGTAGAAATTATCCACGGCGACCGCGGATAAGCATTTTGCGACAGGATAAAAAAAGGCAGTCTCATGAACTTTAAACGTGGTAGCCGCGACGAAGAGCTAGAAATCAACTTTATTCCGTTGATTGACGTGTTGCTGGTGATTATTATTTTCCTGATCGTGAGTGCAACCTTTTCACGTACCAGTGAGTTGCAGATTAACTTGCCGACCGCGGATGCCAATGCCCCTCAAGAAAAACCATTGACTATTACCGTGGAGGTCGATGCCAGCGGCCGTTGCCTGGTGAATGGCAAAGAAGCGAATGGTGCCGTGGTGTCTGATTTGTCAGCCGCCTTGATCGAAGCAGGCAAGGCCGGTCCGGCAGACAAAGAGCCGACCATTATCATTAATGCCGATGGCAAGGCCTCGCACCAGTCTGTGGTGAATATTATGGAAGCCTCCCGGATGGCGAATTACACACACATCACCTTTGCCACACAGGTAAACAGCCACTAATGTGTGGTGGCTGTTTGTGAGCTGTCCCGTTTAGTGCCAGGCAAGCCCGTTGTGACCGACGGGCTTGCTTGTTTTTAAGTAATCAGAGAACCCGCATGGCCCGCAAACAAAAAGTCGATTTACCTAAAATCGTCAATCCCAAACTGTTATACAAGCGCCTGTTTTTATATGCCTGGCGTTACAAGTTTTATTTTCTGGTCTCCATGGTGGCAACCACCGTGTTGTCGCTCAGTAACACCGCTTTTCTGGCCCTGATTAAAAAAGTCACCGATGAAGGCTTTGTCCAGCATTCGGTGCAGGAAGCATTTACTTTGCCGCTGATGCTGGTTGGCTTGATGGTCGTTCGTGCCGTGGCTTCATTCTTCTCGATTTACTGCTTGCGCGCTGTGACCAGGCTGGTGGTCGAAGTGATGCGTAAACAGGTGTTTGCCAAGCTGATGTTGTTGCCGGTCAGTTTTTTTGACATGCATTCCAATGGCTCGCTGGTGTCCAAGATGACCTATGACGCCGAGCGGCTATCGATTGTCGTCACGCGTTCGGCCCATAACGTAGTACGGGATATCCTGACTGTGATAGGCCTGATTGCTTACATGCTGTATTTGGACTGGAAACTGACCCTGGTATTTGCGCTGGTGACGCCGCTGATGGGGCTGTATTTATCCAAGACTACGCCCAAGTTGCGCGCAAATGCCAAACGGGTACAGCAAGCCGTTGGCGAGATTACCAAAACGGCGGAAGAGGCGATTGCCGCGCAGCGTATTGTCAAAATTTTTGGCGCGCAAAATTTTGAGAACACGCGCTTTGGCGATGTGGTCGGTAAAAACCGCCAGCTCGAATTGCGCAGTGCGCGTATCTCGGGGCTGAACAGCTTTGTGATTGAGGTGTTGTCGGCGCTGGCTTTAGGGCTGGTGGTCTATTATGCCCTGGGACAATTTACGGTAGGCGAGTTTGCCGCGTTTATCGGCGCATTGATGATGCTGATTGCACCGATCAAACACATCACTTCGGCTAACGAAGACTTGCAAGTGGGCCTGGCGGCGGCGCAGAGTATTTTTGAGGTGCTGGATTTGGCATCCGAAGAGGATCATGGCCATCATCGGATTGGCCGCGCACAGGGCGATCTGGTATTTAAAGACGTGACCTTGCGGTATCCGCAGGCCAAACACAACGCACTGGACCACATTAACGCCACGATACGCGCTGGCGAGAAAGTGGCGCTGGTTGGTCGTTCTGGCAGTGGCAAAACCACACTGGTCAATTTGCTGCCACGCTTCTATGGGTTGCAAGAAGGCAGTATTTTGCTGGATGGCGTGGATGTCCGCGAGTATGGGCTGGAGAACTTGCGCGAACAGTTTTCACTGGTCAGTCAGGATATCGTCTTGTTTAACGACACCATTTACAACAATATTGCCTATGGTGCCTTGCGCGAGGCGACTGAGGAAGAGGTCATTGCCGCTGCCAAAGCGGCTAATGCCTGGGAGTTTATCGAGCACATGCCGCAAGGCCTGCAAAGCGAAATCGGTGACCGGGGTGTCCGTTTGTCCGGCGGGCAGCGCCAGCGTCTGGCGATTGCACGTGCCATTTTAAAAGATGCGCCGGTGTTACTGCTGGATGAGGCGACGTCTGCCTTGGACAGTGAGTCCGAGCTACATGTACAGATGGCGCTGGATCGCTTAATGCAAAACCGCACGACGATCGTGATTGCGCACCGCTTGAGTACCGTAGAGAACGCAGACCGGATTCTGGTCATGGATCAGGGCAGAATCATCGAAACTGGATCGCATACCAGCCTGCTGGCACAAAGCGGGTATTACAGCCGGTTGTATCACAAGCAGTTTCAAGACGACTGATGTTGCGGCATTGGTTTGAAAAACAGTGGCAGGGGATGGGCTGGGCGCAAGCCTTACTGCTGCCGTTGTCTATGCTGTTTGCGGTATTGTCTGGCTTGCGGCGCCAGTGTTACCAGGTGGGGTTGTTGAGAAGCCAGGCCTTGCCTGTGCCGGTGGTGGTAGTCGGCAATCTCTCTGTAGGTGGGGTCGGTAAAACGCCGGTGGTGATTTATCTGGCGCAGCAGTTACTTGCCGCAGGCTACCGTCCCGGGATTTTGAGCCGCGGCTATGGCGGACAACACACCGGCGAGGTGACGCCTGATAGCTTGCCGCAGTCACTGGGCGATGAGCCGGTGTTGATTGCCGGGCGTACTGGCTGTCCGATCTGGGTCGATGCCAACCGTGTTGCAGGCGGTCTAGCCTTGCTGCAGGCGCATCCTGAAGTCAATGTGATTCTGTGTGATGATGGCTTGCAGCATTATGCGCTTCAGCGGGATATCGAAATTGCCGTTGTACAGCGGCCACTCGGTATCGGCAATGGTCACTTACTCCCTGCCGGGCCGTTGCGTGAGCGATTGCGCCGTTTGCAAACCGTGGATATCATCGTAGAAAGTGGTCAGGTCCCTGCCGGCCCCTGGCCTGTGGCGCATTATGTCGTTGGCCTGGAAGTGGGCCGCTGGACCTCAGTCACAGACCTGAATACGCATCTGTCGAATGCCGAGTTGCAGCAGCGGGCATTGGTTGCAATTGCCGGCATCGGTCACCCACAACGGTTTTTTAATACCGTCTCCAATCTGGGTATTACCTGTGAAACCGTCGCCTTCCCCGACCACCATGCTTACCGCAAGGAAGACTTCCAGCCTTTTAAACAAAAAACCATACTGATGACAGAAAAAGATGCCGTAAAATGTCAGCATCTGGGATTAACCAACGCCTGGTATTTGCCAGTCAGTGCGCAAATCACGCCGCTTGGTGATCATCCTTCCCTGACGGAAAACGTTATCAGACGTTTGCAACAATGCAAAGGAAATAGGCATGAATCCTAAACTCTTGGAAATTCTGGTGTGTCCGGTAACCAAAGGACCGCTGGTGTATGACAAACAAAAGCAGGAGCTGGTGTCCAAAGGGGCTCGCCTGGCTTATCCGGTACGCGATGGCATCCCGGTCATGCTCGAAGACGAAGCCCGTCGCCTGGAAGAGCACGAATACGCTGAATAACCATGTTTAAAGTTGTTGTTCCAGCCCGTTTTGCCAGTACCCGGCTACCGGGCAAACCCTTGCTTGATCTTGCCGGTAAACCCATGGTGGTTCGCGTGGCTGAGCAGGCAGCCAAAAGCCTGGCCAATCAGGTGGTCGTGGCCACCGATCATGCGCAGATTCTGCAAGCTGTCGCGCAGCACCAGATCACTGCAGTGATGACGCGGGCCGATCATGTTTCTGGCACAGACCGCATTGCTGAAGTGGTGCAAACCATGCAATGGCCGGAGGACACCATCGTCGTCAATGTGCAGGGCGATGAGCCTTTGATTGATCCGGTGCTGATCAACGAGGTGGCCCAGACCTTGGCCAATGATGAACAGGCGGTGATGTCTACCGCTTGCCATGCCATTCATGACGAGACGGTTTTCACAAATCCGAATGTGGTCAAGGTGGTATTCAATGCCAAGCAGCGCGCGCTGTACTTTAGTCGCGCGCCGATTCCATTTGCACGGGACACGGCAGATCGCCAGCAGCCCCTCACCGCATATCGTCACATTGGCATTTATGCCTATCGTGTCAGCTTTTTGAAGCAATATGCCAGCTTGCCAGTCACCACGCTGGAAAGCATTGAAAGCCTGGAACAATTGCGCGTGCTGTATCATGGCTACCAGATCGCCGTTAGCGTGACTGATCACGCGCCTGCCAGCGGCGTGGATACACCCGAAGACCTGGCGGCTGTCAGGCAGATTTTTGCTAGTAACGACTAAAAATAAAAAGCCTCACTTAAGTGAGGCTTTTTATTGCGTATGCGCTGTTTCTTAACCATCATTTCTCTGACAGTTTGAATCAAGTGCGGAAAATAAAGTAGACTGCCCCCATCATACATAAGCCTGCCCACAGGTAATCCCACTTGAGTGGCTGCTGCATGTACATGACGGCAAACGGGACGAATATCACCAGTGTGATGACTTCTTGCAGAATTTTGAGTTGCGCCAGATTGAGTTGGGTAAAGCCAATCCGGTTGGCGGGTACCTGAAAACAATATTCAATCAGGGCGATGCCCCAACTGATGAGAATGGCGATCCAAAGCGGTTTTTGATGCAAGTCTTTCAGGTGACCATACCAGGCAAACAACATGAACAAGTTGGCTGTGGAAAGAAGCAGGATGGTTTTAATCAGTGTGAAAGACATGCAACATCAGGCAAGAAAGGGTGACTTGGGAAAAGTCACCGGATCATTGAAAAAAGCTTAAATGGCGGCTTCGCCAGTTTCACCAGTACGGATACGGATCACTTGTTCGACGGAAGAGACAAAAATCTTGCCATCACCGATTTTACCGGTATGGGCGGCCTTGATAATGGCTTCGATCGCACTTTCTACCATGTCTGATCCTAGAATCACTTCAATTTTGATTTTTGGCAGAAAGTCGACGACATATTCTGCGCCACGATATAACTCGGTGTGACCTTTCTGGCGACCAAATCCCTTGACTTCGGTGACTGTCAGTCCATTGACGCCAATCGCAGATAACGCCTCACGCACTTCGTCCAGTTTAAAAGGCTTAATAACGGCTTCTACTTTTTTCATATGTGCTCCGTGGATAAATCTCTCAATGGCATTTTACGCAAGCAGTGCTTTTTATACAAATGTCCTGTGCATGCCTCACAAGGCCTTGCGTGTCGCGCACTTAAAATGACAGGTTACAGGTGATCGGGTAGCGACGGTCCTTGCCAAAGCCGCGCTCTGTAATCCTGACACCCACTGCCGCTTGCCGCCGCTTGTATTCATTGCGATCAATCAGGCGAGTCACGCGCTGCACATCACTGGCGGTATACCCCATTTCGATGATACGCGCGATGCTCAGGTCTTTTTCGACGTAGGCTTCCATGATGGCATCCAATACCTCATAGGGCGGTAAGCTGTCCTGGTCGGTCTGGTTTTCTCTGAGCTCGGCACTAGGGGCACGTGTGATAATCCGTTCAGGGATCACCCGGCTCAGGCCATTGCGGTAGGTTGCCAGCTTGTAAACCAGGGTTTTGGGTACATCCTTGATCAAGGCAAAGCCACCCGCCATATCACCGTATAAGGTGCTGTAGCCGACAGCGGTTTCTGATTTGTTGCCAGTGGTAAGCACCAGGCTGCCAAACTTGTTACTGATGGCCATCAGTAACATGCCACGGATGCGGGCCTGCAGGTTTTCTTCGGTGGTATCAAAAGACTTGCCGGAAAACTCCTCAGACAAGGTCGCACAAAATCCTTCAAATAGCGGTTTGATGGGTAATACGCTGTACTCAACCTCAACCAGTTGTGCCATTTCAGCAGCATCTGCCACGCTGATGCCGGCGGTAAATTCAGAGGGCATCATCACTGCTTTGACGCGCGCTTTACCCAGTGCATCCACGGCGATGGCGAGTGTGAGGGCGGAATCTATGCCACCAGACAGGCCCAGCACCGCCCCGGGGAATTTGTTTTTATTGACATAGTCACGCAGACCCAGTACCAGCGCTTTGTATACGGCGGCTTCGGTGCTCAACGGCGCCGTAATGTCGGTGGCCAAGGGGGTCGTGCCGTCTATAGTCAGGTAAGCCAGCCCGGCTTCAAACATGGGCAGCTCTTGCACCAGTTCTCCCAACCGGTTCATGCTAAAAGACGCGCCATCAAACACCAGTTCGTCCTGGCCGCCGACCATGTTGGCATAGACCATGGGTAGCCCGGTTTCGCGGATGCGGTCGCGCAATACCTGGTAACGTGTCTGTTGTTTGTGCAAATGGTAAGGTGAGGCATTGATCGTCAGCAGCACTTGTGCCGAAGCTTGCAGGGCCTGCAGGGCAGGGCCTGACTCCCAGCTATCCGCACAGATCAGCACGCCATAGCGTACGCCATGCCATTCAAACACCACGGGCAATTGACCCGCCTCAAAATAGCGCTCTTCATCAAAGACGCTGTAGTTGGGCAAGTGATGTTTATGGTAAGTTGCCTGTATCCTGCCAGTATGGATTACCGAAGCCGCGTTGTAGCGTTTGCCTGCCACTTCATCAGGATGTCCAACAATGACTGCCATGTCGTGAGGCAGACGCTGCACCAGCCAATTGAGTGCCTGCGTGTTGGCGTGATAAAAATCCTGCCTGAACAGCAAATCTTCTGGAGGGTAGCCGCATAACGCCAGTTCTGGTGTCAGTAAGAGGCGTGCGCCCGCTCGATAAGCCTCTTCGGCTTGCGCCAGAATGTGTTCCGCATTTTGCTGCATGGCACCGACCATGCAGTTCATTTGAGCAATTGCAAGTTTCATCTGCTTTTCATTCAGGATGGGCTGCAGGGCTTAATACTTGCCACCCGCAGCCTTGATCAGTTCTACCATGGCCGGGTTTTGGCCTTTGAGGGCATAGACATAAGCGGTCAAACCGTATTGATCACGTGTTTTGACATTGGCCTCATGTTCAAGCAGCAAGCGCGCCATTTCCGGCGCATTGTTGCTCACCGCCAGGTGCAGCAACGGCGTGCCTTCGCTGTCTTTCTGGTTGGCATCTGCTTCATGCTCAAGCAGTGTTTTGGCTGCTTCAAGCTGATTTTTCTTCACCGCCCAGGTCAGGGCTGTCCAGCCATGTTCATCTTCCTCATCCACTTTGGCACCATGTTCTGCCAAATAGGTCACTACGGCGGCATGGCCCTCTCGGGCGGCAATCATGAGCGCTGTGGTGCCCAGCTTGTCTTTGAGATTGGCGTCAGCGCCTTTGGTTAACACCGTGGTAATGGTGGGCACATCACCACTTTTGGCCGCATACATGAGCACAGTTTTCCCATCCGAAGACCGCACATTAGCATCAAAACCACGCGCGATAATCAGGCCCACCAGTTCGCTGTAGCCGGAGGTGGCCGCCAGGCCGAGGGCGCTCCAGCCGGCCGGGTCACGGGCTTTAACATCGGCACCTTTTTCCATCAGCATTTTGGCGGCATCCAGATTATTTTTCTTGGCCGCAAACATGAGTGCTGTCCAGCCACCCTGATCTTTGGCATTAATGTCGGCGCCACCGGCTAACAACTCGCGGATCACTTCCGCCTGGTTTTTACGGGCGGCATACATGATGGGCGTCAGTTTGTCGCCATCGGTGACATTCGGGTTGGCGCCGCTTTTTAACAAGGCTTTGACCGTGGCCAGGTCGCCTTTGGCGGCGGCAATGAGCAGGTAAGACACTTCATCATCACGAAAAGGCGCGCTGTCCTCGGCCATCGGTTTTTTGCTGGCAGCCTCCGCAGACAGGCCAGGCCAGGTGAGGCCAATCAGCAGCATGCTGCCAACAATGATGCCTGTCCAGCGATGGTGAGCCTGTAAGCAACGATACATGCCAGTTCCTTTATGCGTTTGCGCGTTGAATGGCCGCGAGGACGGCCTCACCCAGACCAGCAGGAGAGGCTGCAACAACACAGCCAGCGGATTCCAGGGCGGCAATCTTGTCTTCTGCACGGCCAGAACCACCGGAAATAATCGCCCCGGCATGGCCCATACGTTTGCCTTTGGGGGCGGTTAAGCCGGCAATATAAGCAGCGACCGGTTTGGTGACATGGTGTTTGATGTAGTCAGCCGCAGCTTCTTCGTCGCTGCCACCGATTTCACCAACCATGATGATCGCTTCTGTTTCCGTGTCTTTCTGAAAGAGTTCCAGGCATTCAATAAAGTTCAAGCCTTTGATCGGGTCGCCACCAATGCCGACACAGGTGGTCTGGCCCAGGCCCAGTGCCGTGGTCTGATGGACAGCCTCGTAAGTCAGGGTGCCAGAGCGGGACACGACGCCGACCTTGCCACGTTTGTGGATGCTGCCCGGCATAATGCCGATTTTGCATTCGTCCGGTGTGATCACGCCTGGGCAGTTAGGGCCGATCAGTTTGGTGCCATTGGCGCGCAGCGCCGCTTTGACATTGAGCATGTCCAGAGCCGGAATGCCTTCGGTGATACAGACAATGAGCTCAATGCCTGCATCTGCGGCTTCCAGAATGGAGTCAGCTGCAAATGGCGGCGGCACGTAAATCACGCTGGCATTGGCCTCGGTCTCCTTCACGGCTTCGCGCATGGTATTGAATACGGGCAGCTCCAGATGGCGCTGACCCCCTTTGCCTGGCGTCACGCCACCCACCATTTTGGTGCCATAAGCCAGCGCTTGTTCGGAATGAAACGTCCCTTGTTTGCCGGTAAAGCCCTGGCACAATACTTTGGTATCTTTATTGACTAAAATCGCCATGACTACACACCCTTGTTCACTGCGTTGACTGCTTGCTGGGCGGCATCGGTCAGCCCTTCTGCAGAAATAATATTCAGGCCACTCTCACGCAGCATCTGCTTGCCCAACTCGACATTGGTCCCTTCCAGCCGCACCACGACCGGAATGGTCATGCCCACCTCTCTGACTGCGGTGATAATGCCGGTGGCAATGATGTCGCAACGCATGATGCCGCCAAAAATATTGACCAGAATCGCTTTCACATTAGCGTCAGCCAGGATGATTTTGAAGGCCTTGGTCACGGTCTCAGCCGTGGCGCCGCCGCCGACATCCAGAAAGTTGGCAGGTATGCCGCCATGCAGCTTGATCAAGTCCATGGTCGCCATGGCCAGGCCAGCGCCGTTCACCATGCAACCAATGTTGCCATTTAAGGCAATGTAATTGAGGCCGCTATGATGGGCCTCCGCTTCTTTGGCATCGTCTTGTGACCAGTCACGGATCTCTGCAAACGGTTTTTGACGGTAAAGTGCGTTGTCATCTACCGTCATTTTGCAATCCAGCGCCACCAGTTTTCCTTCAGCGGTTACAATCAGCGGGTTAATTTCGAGCAGTGACAAGTCATTGTCTTTAAACAATTTGTACAGGCCTTTGGCCAGCTTGGTAAACGCGCCAATCTGGTCACCACTCAGACCCAAGCCAAACGCCAGGTTGCGCGCCTGAAAGTCCACCAGGCCATTGAGCGGGTCACAGACTTCCTGCAGGATTTTTTCTGGCTGGGTAGCCGCAATCTCTTCAATATCCATGCCGCCTGCGCTGGAAGCAACCATGACCACGCGTTCCAGCGTGCGGTCTACCAGCATCGAAAGATAAAGCTCACGTGCAATCGGCAGGGTTTGCTCCACCAGCACCTGATGCACGGGTTGGCCATCCGGCGCATTCTGGTAAGTCACCAAATGCTTGCCAAGCAGGCTACCTGCCACGGTTTGCGCTTCTAATGCAGATTTAACCACTTTGACGCCACCCGCTTTGCCGCGACCGCCGGCATGCACCTGGGCCTTGACCACCCAGGCTTCACCGCCCAGTTCTTTGGTGGCTGCCGCAGCGGCTTCTTCGGATTGAACGACCAGGCCAGCCGGTGTGGCCAAACCATATTTTTGCAGGAGTTGTTTGGCTTGGTATTCGTGCAGATTCATGAAAATTCAGAGGTTTTGATAGTTAAGCATCTATTTTCGCGCAAATACCCTATCAAGGCTAGACTGCAAATAAAAAAACCGCACAACTGTGCGGTTTTTAAACGTATTTAACGCGATAGCGTTAACGAATGCGTCGTCGCTTATAAGTCCTGCGCCCAGGCATTGCCGTAGACTTTGCCATTGCGGGACAGTACCAGCATTTGATACATGCTGATCACCCACATGTAACTGGAGGCCAGGCTGTAGCCAATGCCACCGATAATCGTCAACCAGGCAAAGTGTGGTGACAACTTGGTCAGCCACCACGACATCACGTCCATAATCAGAAAAGCAAACGGGAAGGCGATGGCAATGATTTTGGCAGGTTTGGGCACATTCACGGCAAAACTGAAAATCAGGCCGATAAAAAAGAAAATGAAACTGATGCCAAACAGGTGTATATGCGACACCCGCGTCAGGCCGCTGATCGTTGCGCCCTCATTCACCTCTGCGCGCGCCTTAACTTCATCATAGTTGTTAAAGTTGGGGATGCCGGGGATGTTGCTGTGGCACATGACGCAATGCTGCGCAAACACCTGCTTGAAGTGTGATTCCCACTGGTCTTGTGGCGCGCCTTGTTGCGCCCATTTGATAATGTCCTGGCGGACCTCCAGGGGTGCCTTGTCAGACATGGAGCCATTAAGTTTGCTCGCCAGTTTGGTGCCACTGCGGTCACCGTAATAACTGTAAACAATATCGTTCACGGACAAGCCGAATTTGCCATCGGCCATGCCGTGCGTGAGCATTATTTGCAGGCCAGCCATACACAGGCCGACGCCAATCACGAGCAGATAACCAATAAACAGGGCTTTAAGCGGTAAGGGCAGGTTAGGCAGGTTCAGCCATGGCAGCGTTTGTGCGTCTTGTTTCATTGTAATCCCTAGGGTGTTGAGTTTAACCAGTTTTAATTTTTGCCAAGCATATCATTGCCGGGGGCAATCCAAAAACAGAAATACTCCCAAAAAAGCACGCTTATCAATGCGATGCACGGGCAACTGCTATAATCCAGTCTTTTAATCGACGGTAGTGATCATGCGTTTAGTGGTTCAAGGGCCGGCCATCACCATGGCTCATCTTTCCCATCTTCATGGCCTGGTGGGCGGGCATGCGCAGTTTATGCAAGTGGGCGAACATGCCTACTATTTGCCGGTGCCAGAAGCGGATTATCTGGAAGTGAAGGCTTTTTGCGCCAGTCAGCAGATAGACTGCGCGCTGGTGCAAGACACTCATAGGCTGCAACACATGGGCTTGTGCGTCATGGATATGGACTCCACCCTGATCTCCATTGAATGCATTGATGAAATTGCCGACATGATGAACCTCAAACCGCAGGTCGCCGAGATCACCGAAGCCGCCATGCGTGGCGAGCTGGATTTTTCTGCCAGCCTGCGTAAACGTGTGGCCTTGCTCAAAGGCCTGCCAGCGACCGCATTGCAACGCGTGATTGATGAGCGCCTTCGTTTTAATCCCGGCGCGCAAGCCTGGATCAATACCTGCAAGCAACACGGCATCAAAACCATGGTCGTCTCTGGCGGCTTTACCTTTTTTGCCAACCATGTCCAACAGACCTTGGGGCTGGATTACGCGGTCTCCAACACGCTGGAAATCATAGACGGCAAACTCACCGGCCAGGTCCTTGGTGAGATCGTCGATGCCCAGCGCAAAGCCGATGAACTCACTAAACTGCGTGATCAGTTGGGCCTGTCGGCCGCACAAACGATTGCGATTGGTGACGGTGCCAACGACCTCAAAATGATGGCGGTTGCCGCGGTGGGCGTGGCTTATCACGCCAAACCAGTGGTGCAACAGCAAGCCATGTATGCGCTCAATGTGGTGGGGCTGGATGGCGTAGCGAGCTTGCTATCGGTCTAACTCATCTGCACGGTTGCTCCATGATTCCAGAATTCTGCTCTCGAGTCATCGCCACCTAACATAAAGCATTCAAGGGTGGCTTGGGCGCTTTTTATTTAGCCAAATGAGGCCTGCGCTTGTCCACAGGCGATGCCTTGAGTTTTTTGATGATGCGATTTGTCGCGTATTGAATGCTTTTCGGGATAAATGCTTAAATAAATATTTGATTTATTTTGGTTTTTTTGAAAATAATATTTGCTATTGTGGTGCATAAAGCGCATAGTGGTTGCACGCGACGTTCAAGCATTGTTGTTTTCTCTGGTGGTATCTTCTGGTTCTCTCGTTAATCCCGCTTACTTGTGCCTCGCCCTCCAAGGGGTTTCCCTTTCATTTTTTACAAAGGATTTAGATATGGCTACAGGTATTGTCAAATGGTTTAACGATGCAAAAGGGTTTGGTTTTATTACTCCAGATCAGGGTGGCGATGATTTGTTCGCTCACTTTTCCGAGATTCAATCAGCAGGTTTTAAAAGCCTGGCGGATAACCAGCGCGTTTCATACAACGAAACGACTGGCCCTAAAGGCAAACAAGCTTCTGCGATTCAGGTGATTGCATAGTCACGCCTGACTAAGTGGCGCAGTAAAAAGCCCGGTTTCGGGCTTTTTTCATTATTGAAAAAGGAATCGCATGGCTAAAGAAGAATTGATTGAAATGCAGGGCGCAGTGACTGAAGTGTTGCCGGATGCGCGCTATCGCGTGACGCTGGACAATGGGCATCAGTTGACTGCCTACACCGGCGGCAAAATGCGCAAGCACAAAATACGTATTTTGGCGGGCGATAAAATCACCATCGAAATGTCGCCTTACGACATGGGCAAAGGACGTATTACGTTCAGGCATCTGCCGCCCAGAAGACCTGCTTGAGTCCACCTGCCGCTCTTTTCGGCGTGCAGTTGATCTTGCTCAGCTAGAAAAAAAGCCCCTTGCGGGGCTTTTATCGTTGATGGCATCACGCTGATCGCGCTTAGTAGTCCATCTCAGGCATCGCAGGCGTTTTTTTGTCCTCTTTGGGCAATTCGGCCACGGTCGCATCGGTGGTCAAAATCAGCCCGGCAATCGAGGCGGCATTTTGCAGCGCGGTGCGAGTCACTTTGGTGGGGTCGACCACACCGGTTTCCACCATATCCACATATTCACCTGTCGCGGCGTTGTAGCCGGTGTTACCCGTTGCCTCAAGCACTTTGGTGATGACCACAGAAGGCTCTTCTCCGGCATTTTTCACAATCGCGCGCAAGGGCTCTTCGATTGCGCGCAACACGATGCGGATACCAGCATCCTGATCATCATTATCCCCCTTGAGGGCACCGATACGGCTGCGAGCCCGCAGTAAAGCCACACCGCCGCCAGGGACGATGCCTTCTTCCACCGCAGCGCGGGTGGCATGCAGGGCGTCATCGACACGGTCTTTTTTCTCTTTCATTTCGACTTCGGTGGCCGCACCGATTTTAATCACGGCGACACCACCGGCCAGCTTGGCCACGCGCTCTTGCAGTTTTTCCTTGTCGTAGTCAGAAGTGGTCTCCTGAATTTGGGTTTGAATAGACTGCACACGGGCTTTAATCTTGGCTTGGTCGCCAGCGCCATCAATGATAACGGTGTTTTCTTTGTGTATCTCAACCCGTTTTGCACGGCCCAAATGCTCGATGCTGACTTTCTCCAGTTGCATGCCGGTTTCTTCTGAGACGACGGTGGCCCCGGTCAGGATGGCAATGTCTTCTAGCATGGCTTTGCGACGATCACCAAAGCCTGGCGCTTTGACGGCAGCTACTTTGAGGATGCCACGCATGCTGTTGACGACCAGTGTCGCCAGCGCTTCGCCTTCCACGTCCTCGGCAATGATCAGCAAAGGCTTGTTGGTTTTGGCTACGTTTTCCAGCGTCGGCAACAAGTCGCGGATATTGCTGATTTTCTTGTCATACAACAAAATCATCGGCTCATCCAGCGCCGCCACCTGTTTGTCCGGATTGTTCACAAAATAGGGGCTGATGTAGCCGCGGTCAAATTGCATGCCTTCCACCACATCCAACTCATTTTGCAGTGACTTGCCTTCTTCTACCGTAATCACCCCCTCCTTGCCAACTTTTTCCATAGCATCGGCGATGATCTGTCCAATGGCGGTATCCGAGTTGGCAGAAATAGAGCCTACCTGGGCAATCTCTCTATTGGTGGTGATGGCTTTAGACATGACTTTGAGCTCATCCACCAACGCAGCCACCGCTTTATCTATGCCGCGTTTGAGGTCCATCGGGTTCATGCCTGAGGCGACCGACTTCATGCCTTCTTGCACTATCGCCTGCGCCAGTACGGTGGCGGTAGTCGTACCGTCACCTGCGACATCCGCGGTTTTAGACGCGACTTGTTTCACCATTTGCGCGCCCATATTCTCCAACTTGTCTTGCAACTCGATTTCTTTGGCGACCGAAACACCATCTTTGGTAATCACCGGGGCGCCAAAACTGCGTTCCAGCACCACATTGCGGCCTTTGGGGCCCAGGGTGACCTTGACCGCATCGGCCAGGATATTCACGCCTTTTACAATTTTTTGACGGGCGTGGTCATGAAACTTCACATCTTTAGCTGCCATTGTTCAATTCTCCTTTCTCTCTTAGCAACAAAGTGATTAAGCGACTTTTTTGAGATCGGCAGAGGCGGGTTCAATCACACCGAGAATGTCTTCTTCGCGCATGACTAATACCTCTTCGCCATTGAGTTTGACTGTTTGTCCGGCATATTTGCCAAATAAGACATGGTCACCGACCTTCACTGCCAGGGCTCTCAGGCTGCCGTCTTGAAGGGACTTGCCGCTCCCGACAGCGATGACTTCGCCTTGCTCGGGTTTTTCTGCAGCTGTGTCTGGTATCACAATGCCGGAAGCGGTCGTACGTTGTTGTTCGACTCGCTTGACTATGACGCGGTCATACAGGGGACGAATATTCATGTTCAATTCTCCTTAGCGAATAAGTTCAACAAAAACCACCACTGGAGACGTTTGCAGACGCAACTGGCAATCATGCCTCCAGTGGCGAAAAGGTATCAGCAGAGTTGCTGATACCGTGAAAATAGGGATGCGCAAAAAAATTTCAAGAGGGCTAGAGCGCTCTTTTTTTGACTAGAAACTGATTCACCAATTGGCTGATTTCAAACTTGCGGAAATGTTTTTTGATCGTGACTGCATAGAAATTCTCAAAAATCCCTTCCAGTTGCGTGAAGGATTTGAGCACACCATTTTTTAACTCGTCTTTAACCACCACCTCCGGCATGACGGTGAGTGCCCGGCTGTCGCGCGCTAACAGCCGCAACATCGCCATGTCATTCGCTTCGGCCACGATGTGAGGTTCTAGGTGATGCAAGGCGCACAAGCCATCAAAGGCCGCCCGAATCGGGCTGTCCTGATTGGGCAAAATCCAGTTGTACTCCGCATATTTGGCCGAAAATCCGTGTTTGATCTCAATCTCTGCCGGGCCGATCACACTGATGGGTTGCCGATCTAGCAGAATACACTCCCATAACTGGTCAGTATTGCCTCTCACCTCGATATTGGTGAGCGCCAGGTCTATCTGGTGATTCGAAAGCGCATTGAGCAAGTTGGTTTGCCCGCTGGCAGAAATTTCGAGTTTGATCTCCGAGTGATTCAGTAATGGCTCCACAAAGCTCTCGATGAAGTTTCTGGACATGGTAGAGAGCACACCAATCCGCAACGTTTGACTCTCAGACGCAATACCTTTTCTCAGCAGGTTTTCGAGTTCTATGCCTTTGGTAAAAATCGAATCTGCATAGGAAAACGCCAAATTACCGAACTCCGTCAACACCAGTTTACGCCCTTGTCTTAAAAACAATGCGCAGTCCAGGCTTTCTTCCAGTTGCCTGATCTGTGAAGACAGCGCGGATTGCGAGATATGCAATTTTTCTGCTGCCTTGGTCAAGCTACCCACTTTCACGATATGCCAAAAATATTGCAAGTGATGATAATTGAGTCTCGCCATATATAAATAAAATAGAACATAAAATTAATATTTATATATTTTACCTAATTAAAATCATCCGTCAAAATCTGCATCACCCGCTATTTGGTTTTTTAATATAGTTAGATAGGTGAAATGGTGATGATGAAGCGGCTTGAAATTGATGGTCGAACAGTGACGGTTTATCCCAAGAACGTAGAAATAAATGGTGAGGAGGTGGTTACCCAGGGCGAAATTCTAATTGAATTACTGCCTGAAGTCTGGGCGCCAATAGAGGGTGAGCCGACGACAAGCGCGTCGGTGCAAGAGGTGGTCACCCAACAATCTGTAGCGATTGATGGGCCTACCTCCGGTTAATCTTTATCTTCTATTAAAGTGTATTTTATGTTCTGTTTTATCAATGTATTTTTTGGTCATGAAAGGCCGTGTTAATGGACGTTGTCATTTATTTTGCACTGGTACCCGGAGCCATCATGTGGCTGGCTGGGCTGCTGAGTGGAGTACTACCCTGGCAACATGACCGTGGCTGGCAACTGTTTAAGCGTCTGCTCAGCGTGGCGCTTGTGGCGGCAGGTATATCCGCCGCAGCCGTGTGTCTGCATGTCCAGTCGTTGCCTGGCAATTTTTTCAGTGCGTTTGGCATTGCTGTTTCCCCTCTGCAGGCGCTGATGGCTTGTTTGGTGCAATTGCTGGGGTGGGTGATCGGACATTTTTCTGCCAGATACCTCGAAGGTGAGGCCAATCAGAAAAGCTTTGTCACCGCTTTAAGCCTGGTCCTTGCCAGTGTGCATGTGCTGCTGATTGCTGATCACTGGTTGTTGTTTGTCGCGGCATGGTCAGCCATTGGCGTGTGTTTAAAGCACTTGCTGTGTTTTTATGCAGACCGGCCGTTTGCACTGTTGGCTTCGCACAAAAAGACCGTGGCGGATGTGTTGGCGGATAGTCTGTTGATGTTGACGGCCTTGATCGCCTATGTCGAAACCGGAAGCGCACAGATTTCAGTCTTTCTTTCACATGTTAGCGTGCATGGCTTGTCGCAGCTCAGTAGCTGGTGTGCCATGCTGCTGGTGGCGGTGGTCATTTTAAAAACGGCATTACTGCCGGTGCATGGCTGGTTAATCCAGGTGATGGAAGCACCGACGCCTGTTTCTGCCTTGTTACATGCCGGTGTGGTGAACCTGTCTGGTTATGTTTTGATCCGCTTTGCCCCCTTGTTCGAACAGGCAACACTGGCCAGACATGTATTGTTAGCGGTTGGGCTGGTGACATGCCTGTTTGCCTCGCTGGTCATGTTTACCCGGGTCAGTATCAAGGTCAGGCTGGCATGGTCCACCGTGGCACAAATGGGCTTCATGATAGTGGAATGCGCGCTGGGGCTATACACCTTTGCGGCGCTGCACCTGATCGGACACTCGATTTACAAGGCTTATGCCTTTTTGTCCGCCGCCGACATTGTCACACACACGCGCTTGCAGCAGATGGCGGGTAAAGCGGCCTTTGCCAAGTTGAGCATGTTGCTTGCCCCGGTGTTGACCATGGTGATTGTGTTCGGGGTACAGGCGGTCTTGGGGACCCAGCTGTGGCCAGCCTGGTGGAGCCTGATACTGGCGCTGGCCTGGGCCCCTATATTGTGGCAGCAGGTCGGGCAGGCAGTGACTCTGCGCCTGCAACTGCAAGCCCTGCTATTCGGCAGTGTGCTTGCCATGGGGTTGACCGCCGTTAGTGTCGTGTTTCACCTGCTTCCCCTCGGGATACACGATCAGCCTTCCCCTACGGGCGGATGGATAAGTGTGCTGGCCATGCTCATGCTGTACCTTGCCACGACCATGATCCAGCAGATGCCTGCGCGGTTGGCTGTGCTGCATCGCTCGGTGTATGCCGGGTTTTATCTGGATGAGTTTTACACGCGATGGGTCTTGCGTTTATGGCCGGTTAGTTGGGGCAAAAGCACGCATGCCAATGACTAGGCGCGCTTCTGAAATGAATAGATAAGGAACCAAAAGATGTTTTTTATTGAAGACCAAGTATTCCCAGGGCGTCACCATGGGCAATCACAGTCTATCCGTGAGCAGGTGATAGACCAGGCCTGCCAGCGTGCGTGCGACAGTATTGCGCCTACCTGGCCGCTGGATCAGTCGATTGCAGTCAACCCGCATTGGAAAAGAGTCCACTTGCCAGTGAGGACTGTAGCGGCACGCATGGCTGTGCTAGGCGATCTGCAAGTGTTTCCGGCCAGAAGTCATCTGTTACATGCCTGGCAGCAAGGACGCATGTCTGCACAGGACTTAACCCAGGCCATAACACAACTCGGGCTCAGGCAGACCACGATTGCAGAGGCAGTGGCCCAGCTATCGGCGCCGCTTGCCATTACCCAATTACCGCTATTGATTGATGTGCTCGATGACGATGCCCAGCGGTTTCAGCGCTTGACCTGGCGCGATGCGATTACGCATCAGGTCAGCCAGACTTGTGCCGCGTATTTTGACCGGGACCAGTCAGACTGGCAGCCTGAGCGTGCAGGTGGCTTGTACCAGTTCTGGCGTGACATGATCGTGCATGACCATGGCATCGGTGTGTTGATGGGCTTGCCCAACATCCACCAGTTTCTGGATTATTTGCCACGCAATCGCCAACAGGCTGAGCGCTGGGTGGTCGAGGCGCTGGGCCTGGATGAGGCCGTGCTGGCCGATTATTTTGAGGCGGTATTGCTCACGGTGAATGGCTGGGCATCCTGGTGTGCTTATCTGGATTGGCAAGCCAGATTACAAGGCCAGAGTGATGGCAGCTTGCGTGATTTGCTGGCGATTCGGTTGGCATGGGGCGTGATTTTAATGCAATGTAAAGGTCTCAATGCAACCAACAGCGCCATTAGGGTCATCCAGCAAAAATGGCAGCATGTGGCTGAAAAAATTCAAGCTGCAGAACAGGCATTGCAAGTGGATGAGGTCTGGCAACTGGCACTGGAAATCGGTTATCAGCGCCAGCTGGCGCAACAACTGAGCCAGATACCGGAGGCTGTAACACCCACGCCACTGATTCAAGCCGCATTTTGTATTGATGTGCGCAGTGAACCGATCCGGCGGGCAATAGAATCATTGTCACCCAATATACAAACGCTGGGTGCGGCGGGCTTTTTTGGCTTGCCGATTGCCTATCAGCCTTTTGCTTCCGACTATCAGCGTCCACAGTTACCGGGCCTGCTGGCCCCTAGCTTAACTGTCCGTGATCAAGTCCTTGTCGGTTCAGAGACGGGAAGCGAAGTGGCACAGGGCGATAGCAAAGCGCTACAGCTAAAAGTCGGCCAAAAGCGGCTCAGCAATTTTATGCTGTCTGGCCAGGTCAGCCGACTGAGCAAATATCCTGGAGCGGCCTTTTCGTTGGTAGAGAGCGCAGGCCCCCTGTTTTTGAAACCCTTGTTAGCCATGATCAAGCCGCAATTGCATGCCCGCAGTTCGCTTGATCAACATGGCTTGCCGAAAAAATACCGCGCATTGACCCGGCCTCAGTTACAAGCGGTGAGCGTGGTCGAAAAAGCCGAGCTTGCCGCGCGGGTACTCAACAGTTTAGGCCTGACCAGCGGGTTGGCGCCGCTGGTATTACTGGTGGGGCATGCCAGCCAGAGCAAAAACAATGCGCATGCCTCCAGCCTCGATTGCGGCGCATGTTGTGGACAGTCTGGTGAGGTAAACACGCGTGCCTTGGCTGCCGTGCTCAATGATGCCGAGGTGAGGGCACAGCTGGCTAGTATGGGTATGACGATCCCCGCCGAAACCTGGTTTGTTGCCGCCTTGCACAACACTACCACACAAGCGTTGCAAGGCTTTGATCTTGATCTGCTGCCAGCCGCAACGCACACTCGCTGGCAGCAAGCGGCTGAGCTGTTTACCGCTGCCGGTGAAGTTGTACGGGCACAGTTAGCCTCTATCTCAATGCAGTCAACACAAGCCAGCGATGCCGGTCGTTTGTTCAAAGCCTTTCGCCAGCGTGCCAATGACGCTGCGCAGACCCGGCCGGAATGGGGCTTGGCCAACAATGCGGCATTTATTCTGGCCCCCCGGGCGCGTACCAGACATTTGAATTTGGCCGGGCGGGCATTTTTGCATGAGTATGATGCGGCGGCGGATATTGAAGGGGCGTTATTGGAACAACTGATGACGGCCCCGATGCTGGTGACGCACTGGATTAACTGGCAGTACCATGCCTCGACCTGTGAGCCAGTCAAGCTTGGGAGCGGAAACAAGCTGTTACACAACGTCGTCGGTGGCCGCATCGGCGTGTTTGAAGGCAACGGTGGTGACCTCAGAATCGGTCTCTCCAAACAGTCATTGCATGATGGCCAGCAGTGGATGCATGAACCGCTCCGCTTGACGGTGGTCATTGTGGCAAGCTGCAGACAGATTGACCAGATTATCGGCAGGCATGCGGTCATTAGCCACCTGGTCAACCATGGCTGGTTACATCTGTGGTGTGAAGAGGATGGGCAGCGTTGGCGGTATGTTGCCGGGCAATGGCAGGCACTGGATTTTGCTGAAATGACGCAGCCCGTTTGAGTCTGTCATCATCTTGTCAGTGTGCATGCCTGAGGTCGTTTACTAAAGACCGGTCATGGATGCATGCTGGCAAGTGAGTGATTTTTTAGCTATCTTGGGTCAGGTGAGCGAGCCAGGCTAAAACAGTCTTCAGCCACGGTTGGCAGCCCTTCAAACAAGGGCTTGGCAAAATAATAGCCTTGAAACAGGTCGATGCCAAAATCGACCAGTACCGTCAGTTCAGCGCGGGTCTCGACGCCCTCTGAAATCACCTCGATATTGAGTCCGCGACACACATCCAGGATGCTTTTCACAATCAGTTGTTTGGTTTTATTCTGGTCTATGTCGCGGATCAGGTTCATGTCCAGCTTGATAATATCTGGCTGCCATTCAGCCAGTAAGTTCAGGCCAGAATAACCCGCGCCAAAATCATCAATCGCAGTCAGAAATTGATGTTTTTTGTATTCGGTAAAAATGTTTTTTAAATGCGCATGGTCGGTGATTTTTTCTGCCTCGGTCACCTCAAACATGATGCGCTTTTTATCAAAACCGAGTTCATCACACACGGCGAGCGTGGATTGAATACAGTTTTCAGGGTTGTAGACTGCGTTTGGTAAAAAATTGATGGACAGAATCTGGTCAAAATGTAACTGATTGGCGAGCCTGATGGCTTTTGAGCGGATGGTTTGATCAAAGCTATGAATACTGGAGGCGTCAATTTGATCCAGAATGAACGCCGCTGGCTGGTTTTCCAGGCCACGTACCAGTGTTTCATATCCCCAAATCTGTTTGCGCTCGAAGGCAATAATGGGTTGAAACGCCATTGAAAAGTCTATCCCCAGGTGTTGAGGATTACATTTTCCACATTGCATTTAGGGTTCTCCTGTACGCAGTCACCAGCTTCTTGCTACCTGATGGGATGCGGTCGTTCCAGCTAGGCGATGAAACTCAAAAATAAATTTAATACTTTAGGGATATTAATACGCACCGTTGCAGCTTGATCAGTTGAAAAGCATTATATTTGATGCTCATATAATTCAACAAAGCTTGTATATGTATGCTGTGTTGATCCGCTCACGACAATTCCTACGCACTGCAATCTCCATTCAAATAGGCGAGCTCAATATCGGTGAAGCCGGCAAGCTTGCGTGCTGCAAGATTGAAGGGTGGGCGCAGTTTGGGCGCATGGTATTGTTGGCGTAATTGCTCAAAGGTATCCACCAGGTCGAGCTGGCGTTGATCACACAAATAGCCAAACCAGCGATTGCCTATCGCGACATGGCCGATTTCATCGCGCAGGATAATATCGAGGATGGCGGCGGCGGCCTGGTCGCCAGCTTGTAACAGTTTTTGTTTGAGCGGTGGGGTGGCATCCAGGCCACGGGCTTCCATGGTGCGTGGAACGAGCGCCATGCGGGCCAGGACATCGACCTGGGTTTTTTCGACCATCTCCCACAGGCTGTTGTGACCATCAAAGTCGCCGTAATCAAAGCCCAGCTGCTGCAGATGTTGGCGCAGTAGCGAAAAATGATAAGCCTCTTCTTTGGCCACTTGCAGCCAGTCGCGGTAATACGCTTCAGGCATGTCGGCAAATCGCCAGACCGCATCCAGGGCCAGGTTGATGGCATTAAATTCGATATGCGCCAATGCATGAATCAAGGCGGCGCGGCCTTCGGCCGTGTTCATGGCTCGCCGCTGCACTTTGGCCGGCGCCACCAGGGCCGGGCGCTCAGGCCGGCCGGGAATACTCTGGTCGTCTGCGGATAATGCCTGCTGTGGCCGGATTTTCAGCGCGCCAGTGAGGCAGGCTTGCCACAGGGCAGCGACCTCAAGACATTTTTGTTGCGGGTCCCTTAGGGTCAGGGTTTGCAGGGCGCGGGTTCTCAGGCAGTCGTTCGTCATAGCGCTCGAATTTTACCGTGAATTGGCTGCCAATGTGACCACTGACAGGATGTGCCAGCCCCGGAGTGACTGTGATGCTGGCGTTATGATGTTCGGCAATTTCGGCCACGATAGCGAGCCCCAGGCCGCAGCCATTGCCCTGATTCGGGTCCAGCCGGTGAAAACGCTCAAAAACCAGGGTGGTTTGATCGGCAGGAATGCCGATGCCACTGTCTGCCACTTCAAGCACCAGAAATTTGCCCGCTTGCAATAAACGGATCTGCAACAGGCCTTGTTTTGGGGTGTATTGAATGGCGTTTTCCAGCAGGTTGTTTAAGAGTTCAGAGAGCATGAGCGCATCGCCCAGCACCTGATCCTGCTGGGTTTCAATCATGACATCGAGCTCTAACTGTTTGTTACTGGCTGGCCCAATCCAGCGCGCACATTCATCTGAAATGATTTTGGTGAGTGACACTGGCTGAAATTGCAGCTGCGAAACAGCAGCATCGGTTCTGGCCATGGTCAACAGCCGCTGTATCAGGTGTGACAAGCGGGTGGTGCTGCGCAGCATGTAATTGAGCGGCTCTTGAATGGCCTCAGGCGGTTGGCTGCGCAAGGCCAGTTCAGCCTGGGTTTGCAGTCCGGCAATCGGTGTGCGCAACTGGTGTGAGGCATCGGCAATAAATTGCTGCTGCTGTTGCAAGCCTGCCTTGACCCGTGCGAGCAGCGCATTCATCGCTTGCAGCAAGGGTTGCAGTTCGTTTGGCGTCGCTTGCGTATCCAGCGCGCTCAGGTCACGGTAAGAGCGTTGGTGCAAAGATTCCCTGAGGTCTTGCAAGGGTTTGAGGGCAAAATAAATACCCAATTCAATCACAATGGCAGCCAACAACATCATAAGCACTTGCGGCAACAGCATTTCTTCGACCATTTCGGCCACCATGGCGTCCCGTTTGCCCGTGGTCTCGGCCATGCTGATCAGAATATTGCGCGCATTGGCCGCCTCGCTTTCTGGCAGGCCAAAGGTTACGGCGCGGATCGCTTCGCCCTTGTAGTGGCTGTTATAGTAAACCTGCTGGTTGCCCGCAGGCAGTTGCTTGGGCAAGGGTAAATGCGCTTCGCCAAACACCAGCTTACCCTTGGGGTCGCTGATTTTGATGTAAATGTGATCGCCTTCGTTATAGCTGAGCAAATGGCTGGCGACCTCGGGGATCTCAATTTTGACTTGATTGTGGCTATCAATAATCACCTCATCTGCCAGCGCGAGCACGGTCCGCAACAAGGCCTGGTCGTAGGCCTGTGTGGCATAGAGCAGGGCGCGTGAGTAAGACAAGGCGGCAGAAACGCCCAGCACAACCAGCATGGGCAGCAACAGCCACAAGCGCAGCTGGCTTTTGAGCGAAAGCGGGGGCATCATGGTCTGCTCACCCTTTAGGACTGCGCATGTTGTTCGGCTTCCAGCATATAGCCCAAGCCGCGCACTGTGCGAATATTGGCGCCACTGGGCTCAATTTTTTTGCGCAGACGATGGATATACACTTCAATGGCATTATCGCCCAGTGTCTCATCCCAGTTGCATAACGATTCCATGATCTGCTCTTTGGCAATGATCTTACCCATGCGCATCATCAACGTTTCCAGCAAATGCAGTTCGCGTGCAGACAGGGTGACTGGTTGGTCATTGATGGTCGCCAGTTTGTTGGCGACATCCAGTTTCAAGTTACCGCATTGCAGTGGCAGGTTATTGCCCAGCTTGCTGCGGCGGATCAGGGCACGCACCCTCGCTTCGAGTTCTTCAAGGTGGAACGGCTTGGTGAGAAAATCATCGGCGCCGATATCGAGCGCTTGTACGCGTGTCGCCACATCTTCTCGCGCGGTTAAAATGAGGACGGCAATCGGGTTGGCTTGCTGGCGCAGGTGCGACAATATCGTCATCCCGTCCATGGTGGGCAAGCCTAAATCCAGAATCACCAAATCATATACATCATCATTAATTGCCCGTAAGGCTTGCTTGCCGTCTGTCACATGGTCCACGGCATATTCCGCTTGCGTCAATGCACGTACCAGACCGTTTGCAATCACCAAATCATCTTCCACTATTAATAGACGCATCGCTTTCACCTGCTGGTTTGAATACGCTCAGTTTACCTCAATGCAAGCCGGATTGACGGGTTGTAAGCTTGGTGCAAGGCGCGCGTAAGTTAGCTGTAAGGCCCGAGGCGTATCGTGTGAATCGTTGACAGCGCAGAAGTCAAGACGCTGACCAAGAAACACTAAGGATCAACGGGTTGGAACCTGATAAGGAGTGATCATGAAAAAACGCATGTTGCTGATCATAGGAATGACAGGATATTTACTTTCGATGCCCGTGTGGGCGGGGACAAATCCCTCACCACATGACCAGGTAGAAATGCAAAGGCATCTGAAAGTCGCCAAACACGCTGGTGCGCAGCCAGCGGTCAGTTCCCAAAAGGAGATTGACAAAAAAACTGCGCAAACCAAGTAACTGTGAAGTTGCCTAAGCGCGCTGAATTCCCTGCAGCGACGTTTAGGCAATCAGCGGTTTCGTGTGTATCCTCTCACTTTAACCACGCTCTGCGTGGTTTTTTTTTGCCTGTTGCAAGCCACAAAAATGCCAGGCCATGGCCTGGCATCCCTGCTGATTAGCGCAAAGGCAGAATATCCAGTACGCCTGCTTTCATATCCGGAACCAGCAGATGATGGTCATCCTGGCTAAGCGCGATGTCGGCTGCAGATTGGTAACCTTGTTTGATCAAGGTGACTTTATGTTGTGCATCCACCTTGAAAATCTTGCCGGACTTCCAGTCGCTGACATAAATCGTACCATTGGCCTGCCTGACCAGGCCATCGCCGCCGCCAAATCCGCGTGCCACCTCTTGCAGTGATTTGCCTGCCAGGTCGTAGCTGTATAGCACCCCCGAGGTAAAGTCGACCAACAGCAAGTGTTCGCCTTTGGCATCGGCCAGCAAACCATTTGGCGCCAAAATGCGCTCATCAATCTTGCCATCCAGCAGCAGGGTCACCTGGCGTTGCGGGGTCACTTTGTAAACGGCACCACCTTTTCCTGTGCCCAAAATGTCGCCGCTATCGCTGATATACAGATTGCCATTGGCATCCGCCGCCAGGTCATTCAGAAATTGCGGCGGCTGGGTGAACTCGTTGGCAGACAAAAATACCTCAGCGGTTGCGCCTGGCTGGTTCAGTGCAACACGCAGTACACGGGTTTTGTCAGCAATATACAAATCATTGCCAATAATGACCAAGCCTTTGGGATCATCCAGCCCTTGTACCAGAATGGAGGATTGGCCATGGTCCAGTACACGGATTTGCCCGTCGCCATCCTGGCCAAAGCCATTGATTTCTGACACATAAATTTTGCCATCGGCCGCTTGTACGACGGACTCGGGCGTCAGCAGACCTTTAACCGGCTCCAGAGGTTGCGCATGGCTGGTTAGGCTGGTCAGGGTTAGGCTGCTGGCCAACAGCCATTGCATCCATGACGGTGTGTTCGAGATAAATGATTGCATATTTTCTTTCTAGAACAGGGCTTTAGGTTGTGACAGCGTATCAATGCTGTTGCACAAGGCTTGGTAGGTTTGAACGGGCGCGGCTACGACAGAGAGCTCATAAGCCGGGTTTTGCTGGATTTTCTGGATCACTTGCTCAAATGCCTGCTGGTAGGACTGGCGGGCAAAGTTCTCTACATTGTAGGTCAGCCAGCCACGCGACTGGCCTTCGCCTTTCACCGTCATCAGTGGTTTGCCTAGCGCGCTATCCGCAGCCGGGGTGTTATAAACTCTGGCCGTGATCTCGCTGTAAAACACGCCAGTTTGCGGGTTATAAAACATATTGGGTTCGATCACGACCAATGCCTGGCCTTGTGCTTCGGCTTGGCAGCTGGATGTGGTGTAATGTTGTGCCTGAAAGCTGTTCAAGCCAACCGACTCTGCAATTTCAGCGCGATTGTGCCAGTAAACTAAATAGGGGTTGAGCAAACGCACCGGATGCTGGTAAAAAGACTCTGGCACCTGAATGACCAATGAAGGCTGGGCACCGGCCTGGGTAACAGGCGTCAAAGCCAGGCACAGGGCGCCGCTTAAGTACGTTAAAAGACGTTTCATTTCAATCTCCTCAAACAATTCACCCAGACCAGAACGGGTCTGTGGCATAAATCTTTTATTGCAGCGTTTTCTCACGGATACGGTAAATCCAGCCGGTCAGGTCATCACTCACATACAGCCAGCCATCCGTGCCGACGATCACGTCTACCGGTCGGCCCCAAGCCTGATTGTCTTGCAGCCAACCCTCAATGAATGGGACGGTTGCGACAGGTTGTTGGTTCCTGAATTGTACACGCAGCAAGGCGTAGCCGCTGGGCTGTTTGCGGTTCCATGAACCGTGCAGCGCGACAATGGCATCCTCACGCATTTCTGCGGGAAGCTTGCTGTGCTGCAAAAAAGTGATGCCTATCGGTGTGCTGTGGGCGGGGAGTAGCAGGGCGGGCGCCTGCGATTGTTGGCAGGTTCCTGCGGCGCCTGGCATATTTGGGTCTGCAAACAGCTTGCCTGGCTGTGCCGGATCGCCCCAGCAATAGGGCCAGCCATAGGATTTTCCGCCTTCAATCTGGTTCAAGTGCTCAGGTGGCAGGTCATCATCAACGGCGCCATGAGCCTGGCTGCTGCGATTGTCGGCACCATTGTTGGTGGCAAACAGCGCACCTGTTTGTGGATGCCAGGTGAACCCCTGCGTGTTACGCAGTCCGGTCGCCCAGACCGCGCTTTGGGCATGCCAGCCCAGCGTAACCAGCGCACCGGCAGGTCGGCCATCTGCGGCAAAGCGCAGTAATGTGGCGCGTAGCGGGTTGTCTTCCACACAGACATTACAGCTGGAGCCCACGTTGACAAAGACATAGCCATCTGGCGACACCTTGACCGTTTTGAGGGAGTGGCCGCCACTGGGCAAGTTTCGGATAAACGGCTGTGGCGGCCCCCAATGGCTGTCTTGCCAGGGCAATTTCACCACGCCGGTTTGCTCCGCAACCAGCAGGTCTTTTCCTAGCAGGGTGAGGCCTTGCGGGCCATTGAGTCCTTGTGCAATCAGCTCGGCATGACCCGCTTGGTCCAGTCTCAGAATACGGCCAGTGTCCGCCAGACTCACCAGTAACTGCCCTTGCGGATCCAGCGCCAGCATGCGAGGCATGCCCCAGGCGCTCACATCACTAAAGCGCTCAATTTGCAGCCCGGCAGGCGCCTTGAGATTGCGCAGGGCGTCTGTCGCCAGAGGTTGCGCGGTGGCATTATGCAAACTGGTTACCATGCCCAGGCTGATCAGCATCAGGCCAGCTAACAGTGACTGCTTTTCTCTGACAGCACTGAGCGCGGCAGTCATCATGTCAGCGTATCTGCCCAGATATTCTGCGCCCATGCCTGGGCATATTCCCCTTCCTGCACGCTGGCCTTGGCTGAAACGCCGCCGCCCTCTGCAGACACCATGCTTTTCTTAACAGGGTCATAACGATAAACATTGGCGACATGCATGGCCTGCTGGTCATCGACAAAGCTGTAGCAGGTATTGGCAAACACCGGTAGTGGATTGGGCGCGTGACCGCTTTGCATGGCGATGATGGCAGCCGCACACACCTTGGCCTGTGAGGTCGCCATATGGGCGGATTTGGGCAAGCCAGCAGAAATACTGTCACCGATAATATGCACGTCCGGTTGCAGCGAAGAGGCATAGGTGACAAAGTCCACCTCACACCAGCGCTGATCCACATTGACCAGCCCAGCCACTTGCGCAACCTTGCCTGCCAGCTGCGGCGGGATGACATTCAGGACATCGGCCTTGACCGATTCAAAGTCAGTTTTGACTGTTTTGCTCACCGGATCCAGCTGCAGAATGGTACTGTTGTTGTGGTACTCAATCAGGTCTTTATACACCCCCTGAAAACTCTGCAAAAACAAGCCTTTTTTCGACACGATGTCGGCATTGGCATCCAGAATAACGACTTTGCTACGCGGTTTGTGTTGTTTGAAGTAATGCGCCACCTGGCAAGCGCGCTCATAGGGGCCGGGCGGGCAGCGATAAGGGCCGGGTGGGATGGTCATCACAAATATGCCGCCATCCGGCATCTGCTCCAGTTGCTGCCGTAATTGCAAAGTTTGCAGGCCGGCTTTCCAGGCATGAGGGATGTCGGTCACTGGCGTGGTCATGCCGGTGATGCTTGCGTAATTGAAATCAACGCCGGGGGCCAGAATCAGGCGGTCATAATGCAGATGACCGCGCGTCAGCTGTACTTGCTTGTTGGCCAGATCAACACTGGTGACCGTGTCTTGTACCCAGTCGATGCCATGCTGCTTGCGTGACAACGCATAGCTAAAACTCAAATCGTCCAGTGTGCGGCTGCCACCCAAGACCAGATTGCTTTGCGGGCAGGAAATAAACTGTGGATTCGGTTCGATCACAGTGACTTTAAGATTGCCCATGCTCCAGTCGCGTAAATATTTGGCGGCCGTGAGCCCTGCAAAGCCTGCACCAACCACGACGACATGGCCAAGCGGTGGTTTGCTCGCGCGTGCAAACGCAGGCAGACCATAAAAGGCCAGACCGCCATAGACGATGGAACGCATAAATTGTCTGCGGCCATTGGGGGCCATGGGTGCTTGTTCAAATGCGGCGGTCATTACTGTCTCCCCAAAAAAGATTGCTTGGGCAAGGCGGGAGGCGTCTGTCTGGGTTGTTTTGCAAAATAGGCCGCCAAGTCCGCAATCTCTTCTGTTGTGAGTCCTTTGGCATGATGGTGCATCACCGTCGCGCTGACCGAGCCGTCTTTAAAGCCCTGCATGCGCTGGATAAAATAGGCTTGATTGAGCGCAGCCAGTGTCGCTGTGCCGCCCAGGCTGTTGCCGGCCGGGCCATGGCAGGCGGCACAAGATGCTGCCAGCGTTCGGATCGCCTGCGGGTCTTGCGCATGCGCGCCGAGGCTGGCGCAGGCAAGATAAATAAATAACACACTGCTGGATAATGACTTCATGTAACCCCCGTCACACATGATGAGTTTGAGCCCACATTATTCTGAATGGGCATGGCGATGTGAGTGACTGCGGTTACACAGCGGGTGCCGCGATCGCCGATACTGCCGCATGACCCGAAACAAAAAAACGGCCATGAAACTCATGACCGTTTTTATCAACACCCCCTCGCCAGTTC
Organism: Methylophilus sp. DMC18; assembly: GCF_056314005.1. Lineage (NCBI taxonomy): Bacteria > Pseudomonadati > Pseudomonadota > Betaproteobacteria > Nitrosomonadales > Methylophilaceae > Methylophilus > Methylophilus sp. DMC18. The sequence goes on from NZ_JBQUZE010000002.1 coordinate 46,734, forward strand.
GAGGATTAGAAGCATTTTTCTTCCTGGCAGCCATCATCTTTGGTGCCTAACTGGGTCAGTAAATCTACCATTTTCTGGTTATTTTCTTCTCTGAAGTAACGAATTAGCGAAACATCGCCTTTGAGTTTCTTGTTTACATCTGCGCCTGCAGAGGCCAGATATTTCATGGTTTCAGTATCGCCAATAAATGCGGCCATATGAAATGCAGTATTGCGGCTGGCCGGATGCACATAGTTCAGATCCGCCCCTTTGGAAACCAGGTATTTCACCACATCCAGCTTGCCTTTGGATGCGGACATTTGCAGGGGTTCCCAGGCAAAGAACTTCTGGTTGACCAATGAAGGGTCAGCTTCGACAAACTTTTTCACGACTTTGATATTGCCACCCGTCAGCGCCTCGGTAAACTCCATATATTCATCATCGGTCAATGCAAACGCTTGCAAGGCAAATGACAGTGAACACAAGGCCAGTAAAAACTTAATTGATTTCATAATCTCTCCAAACACCTGATTTTCATTTTTTAAAAATAACCACTTTTTGGGCCTCGTGAAGTCGCCGGTAAGGGCCGGTCGACTCCGCTTAACCTACAAACTTGCGTGCGTTTCTAAACATGCGCATCCAGGGACCATCTTCCTGCCAGCCATCTGGCCGCCAGGAATGCTGTACCGCTCTAAACACACGTTCAGGATGTGGCATCATGATGCTGAAACGACCATCTTGCGTAGTAAACCCGGTCAAGCCCTGAGGCGAACCATTCGGGTTAAACGGGTAAACTTCGGTCGCTTGCGCAGCATGGTCCACATAACGCACGGTTGCCAGTTGCTGTTGTAGCACACTTGTGACCGCGCCCGCATCAGTAAATTCCGTAAACCCTTCGCCATGTGCCACAGCAATCGGCATGCGGCTGCCTGCCATGCCGTCAAAGAAGATAGACGGCGAGCTCAGAATCTCGACCAGGGCAACGCGTGCTTCAAACTGTTCGGACTTGTTGCGCACAAAGTGCGGCCAGTGCGCGGCGCCTGGAATAATGCTGTGCAGGTTGCTCATCATCTGGCAACCATTACAGACGCCCAGTGCAAAGGTGTCTGCACGGTTAAAGAAGGCGCTAAATTCATCGCGTGCCCGCGCGTTGAACAGGATGGACTTGGCCCAGCCTTCGCCTGCACCAAGTACGTCCCCATAAGAGAAGCCACCGCAAGCCACCAAGCCTGCGAAATCCTTGAGTGCCACACGGCCGCTGATGATGTCGCTCATATGCACATCGACGCTGTTAAAACCTGCGCGGTCAAACGCAGCCGCCATTTCGGTCTGGCCGTTGACACCTTGCTCACGCAAAATCGCCATGTTGGGGCGTTTGCCGGTGTTGATATATGGTGCCGCAATATTGTCGTTGAGGTCAAAAGTCAGCTGCGCATGCAAACCGGCATCGTCGGCATTCAGGATGCGGTCATATTCCTGCTGGGCACAGGCCGGGTTATCACGCAGGCTCTGCATGCGGTAAGTGGTTTCAGACCACATGCGGTGCAGGTCGATGCGTGATGCCTGGTAGCGTGCCTGTTTAAGCGCGATGACAATGTCCTGGCCGGCAGTGACGTGGCCGATGGCGTGCACACAGTCACCCAACTGCTGTTGCAATTGCTGGACGATGGTTGCCGTATCGCTGGCGCGCACTTGCAGTACCGCCCCCAATTCTTCGTTAAACAGCAGGGCAATGTTGTCGCCAGCCAGGGCGCTGAGGTCAAGATTGAGGCCACAATGACCGGCAAACGCCATTTCTGCCAGTGTGACAAACAGGCCACCATCTGAGCGGTCATGATAAGCCAGTAGTTTGCCTTCGTGATTCAGTTGCTGGATCGCGGCAAAAAATGCTTTCAGTTGTGCCGGTTGGTCGACATCGGGCACGCTGTTGCCTAACTGTTGATAGACTTGAGCCAAAGCCGAGCCGCCCATGCGGTTTTTGCCATTGCCCAGGTCGATCAGGATCAGCTGACTGTCGCCGAGATCAGTGCGCAGTTGCGGCGTCAGGGTTTTACGCACATCTGGCGTGTTGGCAAAGGCAGAAATTACCAGTGAGATGGGGGCTGTGACTGCTTTGTTTTCACCTTGATCTTGCCAGACCGTTTTCATACTCATGGAGTCTTTGCCGACCGGGATGCTGATGCCGAGCGCCGGACATAATTCCATGCCCACGGTTTTCACGGTGGCATACAGCGCAGCATCTTCACCGGCATGACCGGCAGGCGCCATCCAGTTAGCGGACAGCTTGAGGTTACCAATGTCACTGATTGCAGCAGCGGCAATGTTGGTGATGGCTTCACCAATGGCCATGCGGCCGGAAGCCGGTGCATCGATCAGCGCCAAGGGCGCCTTTTCACCGATAGCAAATGCTTCGCCGATATTGGTTTCAAACCCGGCACAGGTCACCGCCACGTTGCTGACGGGCACTTGCCACGGGCCGACCATTTGATCGCGGGCGATGAGGCCGGTCACGCTACGGTCACCAATGGTAATCAGGAAGGTTTTATCTGCCACACCTGGTAAGCGCAGTACACGCGACACGGCATCATGCAATACCACGTTGCCGGTATCAAACGCTGGCAGCGTCTTATTCACGGATTTGACATCACGCAGCATTTTGGGGGGTTTGCCCAGCAGCACAGATAGGTCCATATCCACCGGCTTGTTGTCAAAATGACGGTCTTCCACCGTCAGATGACGTTCTTCCGTGGTGACGCCGACGACGGCAAACGGACAACGTTCGCGCTCACAAATTGCTTCAAATAAGGGCAACTGGTCTTGCGTGACGGCGAGCACATAGCGCTCTTGCGCTTCGTTGCTCCACAGTTCGCGCGGACTCATGCCAGGCTCTTCATTATGTACATCACGCAACTGGAACACGGCGCCGACTTTGGCATCATTGACCAGCTCAGGGAAGGCGTTGGAAATACCACCGGCACCCACGTCGTGGATGCTCAAAATCGGGTTGTTATCGCCCATTTGCCAGCAACGATCAATCACCTCTTGCGCACGGCGTTGCAACTCCGGGTTGCCGCGTTGTACAGAGTCAAAGTCCAGGTTTTCCGTGTTGGCGCCGGTATCCATACTGGAGGCCGCGCCGCCGCCAAGGCCAATCAACATGGCCGGGCCGCCCAGCTGAATCAGGGCTGAGCCGGGGGGAATGCTGTTTTTATGACTGTGGCTGTCAGAGATATTGCCGACCCCACCCGCCAGCATGATCGGCTTGTGATAGCCACGCATTTCGCGCTTGCCATCGGCGGCAGGCGTTTCGAGTTCAAAGGTACGGAAGTAACCGGCAATATTGGGGCGGCCAAATTCGTTGTTATAAGCAGCCCCGCCTAAAGGACCGTCTATCATGATTTGCAACGGGCTGGCGATACGGCCAGGTTTGCCGTAATTGGTTTCCCAAGGCTGTTTAAAGTCAGGCAGGTTCAGGTTGGAGACCGAGAAGCCGGTCAAGCCTGCTTTCGGCTTAGAGCCTATGCCGGTGGCGCCTTCATCACGGATTTCACCGCCTGCCCCAGTCGCAGCCCCGGCAAAGGGTGAAATGGCAGTGGGGTGGTTATGCGTTTCCACCTTCATCAGATAATGCATGTCGTCTTCGACAAACTGGTAGCTGTGATCGGCTGCCGGATAAAAACGCTTGGTTTTCTGGCCTTGTACAATTGAGCTGTTGTCAGAGTAGGCAACCACGGTGTTGCCAGGATTGAGTTTGTGCGTGTTGCGGATCATGTTGAACAGCGACAGCTCTTGCTGTACGCCATCAATCACCCAGTCGGCATTGAAAATCTTGTGGCGACAATGCTCGGAGTTGGCTTGCGCGAACATCATGAGCTCGACATCGGTCGGGTTGCGGCCCATTTTGCGGTAGTTTTCCAGCAGGTAATCCACCTCATCAGGCGACAAGGCCAAACCCATCTCGCTATTGGCAGCTTCAAGCGCCGCTTTGCCGCCAGCTAAAATATCCACACTGGATAAAGGTTTAGGGTCGGCATGGTGGTAGAGTTTTTCTGCATCCGCCAGCTGGTAGACCACCGTTTCTGTCATGCGGTCCTGGATGGCAGTGCGCAAGGCTTGCTTCTCAGCTTCGGTCAATGCCTGTCCGTTCACAGTGGTCACGTAATAGGCAATGCCACGCTCCAGACGCAGCAGATGATCCAAGCCACAGTTGTGTGCAATATCCGTCGCGCGTGAGGCCCAGGGCGAAATCGTGCCTATCCTCGGAATCACCAGCAGCAACTCGCCTGTCGGGGACTCGATATCCGTGTGCGGGCCGTAAGTCAGAATCTGGCGCAGGGTGTCTTGCTCGCTCACGCTCAAGGCGGACTCGCTAAAGGCAAAGTGCACGAACTCGGTGTAAATATGGGCGATATTCGGTGCGCTAGCTTTGAGGGCGCGATACAGTTTATCGAGACGGAATTGAGAGAGGGCGGCGCTGCCGCGCAGGCTAAGGAATTGCGCTTGACTAGACATGAGGCGGTTGGATTTTTCAATGAAAATTCAAACCGCCATTTTAACAGAAAGCGCGTCTGATATCGAATGCGCCTAAGCGCCTGCCCAAATAAAAACAGCAACCATGCGGTTGCTGTTTGACTGACTGCGGGGACGATGAAAAATTAGTCTTTGCCGATTTCGTAGACTTCTTCTTCGGTTTCCCCAATTTTGCCGGTCACTGCATCGACTTCGACTTCGACTTCCTTGCCGTTGGCTTGCTTGATATCAAATTCGTAGACAGGATTGCCGTTTTCCAGCTCATATTCGATGCTTTCCACGTCACCTGGATATTTGTCCAGCGCAGTTTTTTTGGCTTGTTCCATCGTCACTTTGGCTTTGGATTTGAATTCGTCGCTGTTAGGGTCAACATCCACTTCTTCTTCAAATACCTTGCCAGTTTTGGCTTCACATTCTACTTCCCATTCTTTGCCATCGGTGCCGACAATGTCGAACTCATAAATGGCACCACGGCCTTTTTCAATCTCGGCTTCCAGTGAGACGACTTTGCCCGGATGTTTGGCCAATGCGGCTTTCATGCATTTTTCCATCGGGCCATTATGGCTGTGGTTGTTAGCCTGTGCAGACAAGCTGAATAAAGTGGCAACGGCTGCAATCACTAAAGACTTGTTCATGGATGGAGTCTCCTTATTTTTAAGTGGAAGATTCACTTTAACATAGATTATATTTTCCTGTTTCTGTTTGAAATCAAGAAATTTCAATAGCCGAGTGCACGAGCCGTTTGGTAAAACGCAAAGCTGACCAGCCAGGCCAGCATCAGGGACCAAGCCAAAGACAGCCACATAAAACCGCTGCTTTTACTTTCGGATTTAAGTGTGGCGATGGTCGACAGGCAGGGCGTATAAATCAGTGTAAACAGCATAAAGCTCATGCCTTGTACCCAGTCGATATTGCTGGCAATTTGTTGGCTGAGCGCATCCCCTTGCAGGCCATAAATCACGGCCAGCGAGCCGACCACGATTTCCTTGGCAACAAAACCAAAAATCAGGGCAATCGCCAGTTGGGTGTCAATGCCAATGGGGTCCAGCACGGGCGCGAAAAAGCGGCCTATGCTCCCGGCCCAGGTTTCAGGGCTGGCTGGCGTGGCAGAAAAAGGTAAATGCGTGAGTAGCCAGACCAGCACCACACCAATCACAATAAATTTGGTGGCACGTGCCAGAAAATGTTTCACCTCTTGCCAGCCGCGCATCCAGATTTGTTGCGGGGTAGGGAAGCGATAAGGCGGCAGCTCAAGCACAAAGGGCTCGCGGCTTTGAAAGCTGCGTTTGAACAGGACCGCCGTGATAAAAATGGTGGCAAAACTGACCAGATACAGTGAAAACAAGACCAGTGCAGCTTGTGAGGACGGGAACAGAATGGCGATGATAAATAAAAATACTTGTAGTCTGGCCGAGCACAGTGACAGCGGAATCGTCAGCATGGTCAGTAAACGCATGGGGCGGCTGCGCATGACGCGAGTGCCCATGAGCGCAGGTACATTGCAGCCAAACCCCATCAGCATCATGACAAAGCCACGGCCATCCAGTCCCATTTTGGCCATCAGCGTATCCATCAGAAAAGCCGCGCGTGAGAGATAGCCGCTGTCTTCCACCATGCTCATGACCAGGAAAAATAGCACGATGATGGGCACAAAAGCGGCCACCGTACTAAACCCGGTATACAAGCCGTCCAGCAACAGCCCGTTGAGCCAGCCCGGCAAGAAGGCCAAAGCTGGTTCCAGCGCCTCGCTACGCAGCGTGTCAAACAGCCAGCCCATGCCTTCTTGCAAGGGTGCGCCTACACTGAAAATAAACTGGAACAGCAAAAATACGGACAGCAAAAACAGCGGCAGCCCAAACCAGGGATGGAGCAGAACCTTATCGAGACGGTCGGTGAGTGTGTGGTTCAGTTGAATAGGAAACTGCACGCTCTGATCAATAATGTGGTGCATTTCCTGCTCAATGGCATTCTCGAGTTCGAGCTTGCGGGCAATACTGTCAGGCGAGGTCAGATTAGGGTGCTGCAGCATGGTCTCGGCCGCCAGCTGTAGCGCTTCTGGGCAGCCTTGCCCGTACTTGGCGCTAATGGTACGCACGGGCATGCCTAACTGCTTGCTCATGGCCTGGGTATTGATGGTGATGCCGGCCCGTTTGGCCTCATCCTCCATATTGAGCAACAGGACTGCAGGCAAGCCCAAGGCACGGATTTGCAAGGCCAGTGAAAGCTGGCGGTCGATTTGCGCACTGTTGAGGATAATCAGCACCAGGTCAATCTGGTGATGGCTCAGGAAATGCCTGACCACGTGTTCATCATCAGAAAAGCCGTGCAAATCATACAGGCCGGGTAAATCGATGAGCTCGGCAATATGCCCCCCCAGCAGCAGCTTGGCGCTCATCAGGTCGACCGTGATGCCAGGCCAGTTGCCGACGCGCGCAGACGCACCACTCAGGCGGTTAAACAGGGTGGATTTGCCGGTATTCGGCATCCCAAGTAAGGCGACACGTTTCATACGGCAGGGGAGTCTAACAGGTCAACGGGGTGTAAATGAATGGCACTGGCATCGTGCAGGCGGATGATCACATCCGTGGAGCCGATACGGACATGTAACGGCCCATTAAACGAGGCCTGTCTGATCACCTCTATGCGCTTACCGCTACGAAATCCAAGGGCATTCAGGCGTTGGGCCAATGCTTGCTCTGCATGAATGCGGTCTACGATGGCAGTCTGCCCTGGTTTCAGTGCGTCTAAATGCATGGTTGCGTTCAAATGAGAATAATTCTTGATTGTAGCTTAGAATGACAATGAAGGAAATTGTTCATTCGATCTTTTCTCAAGTTGCGCGCTCAATCGCGACATCCATCACACACAACAAAAAAGCCAGCAATAGCTGGCTTTTTGCAGGCTCAAAACGAATCCGGCTTATTTTTTCTCAAGGCCGCTCACGTCAATTTTGGCTTTGTCTTTGAGGCTCAACATGTATTTTTCTAGTTTACGTTGTTGAATGGTGCGCTCAATACCTTCCTGAACTTTATCATAGGCCGGTGCTTGCAGTGCACGGGTGTCTACCAACTTGATGACATGCCAGCCAAACTGTGACTGCACTGGCTCAGGTGTGGTTTCGCCTTTTTTCAGGGCAACCAAGGCTTCAGCAAAAGGCTTGACCATGCCAGCTGGTGAGAACCAGCCCAGATCGCCCCCTTTGTCTTTGGAGCCTGGGTCCAGAGATTTTTCCTTGGCCACTTTGGCAAAGTCAGTCCCTTTTTTCAGGTCAGCAATAATAGCTTTGGCTTCGGCTTCTGTTTTCACCAGAATATGGCGGGCGTTGTACTCTTTGTCACCCAGTTCTTTTTTGTATTGCTCGTAAGCTTCTTTTTTCTCGGCATCAGTCACAGGATTTTTCTTGATGAAATCTCCCAGGAAAGCATTCACCAGTAACTTGCGACGAGCCAATTCTTCACTGACCACAAAGTCAGGTAATTTATCGATGCCGGCTTTTTGCGCTTCCTGATAGGCCAATTCAGAGCCAACCAGTTCATTCACCACGGCTGCTTTCATGCCATCGTTGGCTTTTTGGCCTGTACGCGCTTCAGCATCCTTGAGGATAAACTCTACCCAGGATTTCTTGATCGGTTTGCCATTGACGGTGGCTACCGCGTCGGCATCCGCCGCATACACATGTGGCATTGCGCTTAAGCAAGCAATTGCCAACAATACTTTCAAAAATTTCATGCAATATCCTTAAAATAACGTTTTGAATTAGGTGCGATATTAAAAAACAGGATTGTTTCAAATAAATGACTCATCGGTCGATAAGGCCGTAATACTCAGCGCGTGGATGCGATGAGGCATTAAATCTTGCAAACATTGATATACCATGCGATGGCGCATTATCTGTGATTTTCCTGAAAATAGCGAGCTTTTTACCGTGATGGTAAAGTGTCCGCCGCCAGTATTTCCTGCATGTCCGCGATGCAAATCACTGTCATCCTGAATCTCGATGTGTTCCGGTGTCAGGCTTTGCAGGCGCTGCTCTATTTCAGCGCGCAGCATCACGGCAAAGTCTTTCTAAACGGTTTGACGGTCACTTGGCCATAGACGCCTGCATGAACAAACGGATCGTCATTGGCCCAGTCTGTGGCCGCCTGCAATGAGTCAAATTCAGCGACAATCAGGCTACCACTAAAGCCCGCTTCACCAGGGTCTACGCTGTCTATGGCTGGCAACGGGCCTGCTAAAACCAGGCGGCCCTCGTTTTGCAATTGTTGCAATCTGGCCAGATGCGGCGGGCGATGTTGCAGCCGCAATGGCAAGCTGTTCGGGGTGTCCTGTGCGTAAATCATGTAAAGCATGGTGGCATTCTTTCGCTGCGGCAGTCGATAAAGTCTGGCTAAACATTTAGTCAGGCGGGCGGCTGATTTTGTTCAACCCAATGCGCTCTTAGCGCAAAGACTTGCACGATCATAAAGATAAACATAAGGCTGGTGGCCCCAAACAACTTGAAGTTGACCCAGTCGTCTTCGCTGTAGTGAAAGGCAACGTAGAGGTTCAATATGCCCATGCCGATTAAAAAGGCAATCCAGTAGAGGTTTAGCTTGTCCCAGGTGGCAGCAGGCGGCGACATCATTTTGCCCAGCATGCGCTCAATCAGGTTGCGCTTGAAGGCATAGCGACTGAAAAGCAGGGCCAGTGCCCCAATCCAATAGATGGCAGTCGGCTTCCACATGATGTAGGTTTTGTCATGTAACAACAAGGTAATGCCACCGAGAACGGTAATCACGGCGCCGTTGATGGCCAGCATCTTGTCTATTTTGCCGCGTTTGAGCCAGATCACACCGATCAGCAACAGCGTACTAATCATGGCGACGGCTGTGGCTGCAAAGATGCCTGCTTTTTTATAAGCGATAAAGAACAGGATGACGGGGAGTAAATCGGTGATGATTTGCATGCTTGGCTTCAGTACGCTGAATTCTTGCTATCTGTGAGGGCACTATTTTGCTATGATTCTTGTCATAAAGTAAAGTTTATATGTAGACAATCCTGTCCCCGCACAACAGTGTAGTCTCTCTCATTCAATATGTCCGTTCCGATAGATTTGCATTGCCACTCCACGCTCTCAGATGGCCTGCTCTCGCCTGAGGAGTTGGTTGCCCACGCCGCGAGCAAAGGCGTGCGAGTGCTTGCGCTGACGGACCATGACGAAGTCGGCGGCCTGGCGCGCGCACGGATTGCCGCTGAGCAGCATGGCATTACCCTAGTCAATGGCGTCGAAATCTCGGTGACCTGGAAAAAGCGGACCTTGCATATCGTTGGCTTGCGCATTGATGCGAGCGACCTGCAATTAATCACCACCTTTCAGCAAGTACATGCGGCGCGCGATACGCGTGCCCGGCAAATGGCCGAAGGCCTGGCCAAGGCTGGTATTGCTGGCGCCTACGAAGGTGCGAAGCAGATTGCGGGAAATAGTGTAATGACACGCAGTCATTTTGCCCAGTTTATTGTCAAGCAAGGGCATGCTAAAAACATCAAGTCTGTCTTTAAAAAATATATGGTCAAAGGCAAGCCAGGGTTCGTCAACCATGAGTGGATGAGTCTGGAACAAGCAGTGACCTTGATTCGCCAGGCTGGCGGTGTCGCCGTGCTGGCACACCCTGGCCGTTATGACCTGGGCTTCGTCAATATGCATTTGCTATTGCACGAGTTCAGGGGCTACGGCGGACAGGCCATAGAAGTCGTGACTGGTAGCCATCAGCCGCCGCAGTTCGATCAGTTCGCAAAACTGGCCCATCGCTTTGACTTGAAGGCATCTCAAGGCTCTGACTATCATGGCCCAGGACTTTCGTTCATGGAAATGGGCCGCTTGCCCGCCTTACCGGCCAATTGTGTCCCCCTCTGGCAGGATTGGCCCGAGGCCAGTCTGCTGCAGTAGTGCTTTATGGCCCAGTACTTTATTATTCATGCGCAAAACCCGCAGGCGCGGTTGATTCAACAAGCGGTACAGCTGTTGAAGCAGGGCGGTATTCTGGCTTGTCCGACTGACTCCAGTTATGCCTTGGTGTGCCTGATGGAGTTCAAGGACGCGCAAACACGCATCCGCCGGTTGCGTGGTGTGGATGATGATCACCCCTTTACGCTGATCTGCCGTGATCTAGCCGAGATTGGCACCTATGCCAAAGTGAACAATAGCCAGTTTCGGCTACTTAAAGCCTTGACCCCAGGCGCTTATACCTTTTTGCTTGAGGCTAGCAGAGAAGTGCCGCGCCGCCTGCATCACCCCAAACGCAGCACCATCGGTTTGCGCGTGCCCAAGCATATTGTGACGCAAACCTTGCTGGACGCGCTGGATTGCCCCATGCTGAGCATGACCTTGCAATTACCCGGTGACGAGGCGCCCCTCTCGGTCGGATGGGAGATTCGGGAAGCGCTGGAACACCAGATTGATGCGGTGATTGACAGTGATATCGTGCACGTGGGTCCCACCACGGTGCTGGATTTGACCGAAGATCCGCCGTCACTGGTCCGGGCAGGTGTCGCGCCCTGGCCTTAATGTTGTCTGAAAGCTATTTGCATGGAAGAACTGACCGTCGTACAAAAAATTGCTGCCTACGCACTGCCTATCCTGTTTGCGATTACCGTGCATGAAGCTGCCCATGGTTACGCCGCCAAATATTTTGGCGACTTGACCGCCGAGCGCATGGGCAGGATTACGCTTAATCCCTTCAAACATATTGACCCTATCGGCACCATTTTATTGCCCGCCATCAGCATTATATTTGGCGGTATCCTGTTTGGCTGGGCAAAACCGGTGCCCGTGAATTTTGGCCAGTTACGCCGTCCCAAGCAGGATATGCTATGGGTGGCCCTAGCCGGCCCCGCGTCCAATTTTGTCATGGCATTGCTTTGGGGCTTGGTGTTGGCGAGAGTGGGACAATTTCCAGACGCTGCCCAGGCATATGTGTCGCAAATGAGTCTTGCAGGTGTACAGATCAATCTGGTGTTGCTGGTGCTTAACCTGTTTCCACTGCCACCGCTGGACGGTGGTCGTATTGCGGTGAGCTTATTGCCCATGTCCGCGGCCATCAAATTTGCCCAACTCGAGCGTTACGGCATGCTGATACTGATTGCACTCCTGTTTACCGGTATTTTGGGGATAGTGCTGTCGCCGGTACTGCGCTTTTTTCAGCATTTGCTCACTGTGCTGGTGTTCTAACAGCGAGCCCAACTTGGTTGATTCGTTGCGGCTTGAGCCGCTGCCTCAGTCTTTCAAGCCTGAGTTAAATCAGGTATTGATCATTAATCTTGGCTATATTTTTAAGCCACAGTGGACTCAGAGGACACAATAGCCAAATCGACTCGCTTTGGGAGTAAATTCAACGTTTCAGCCGTCATGACACCGCTCACATTAATGCTTGATCGCCTCCAGCGTTAGCTTGGTTGGTACCAAAGCGCGCTCTGCTTTTGCGGCCACTGGCGGTGCGAGGGCGATGCGATCCTGGCTCAGGCCTGCGGCCAGCAATTGCTGCTGAATTGCGTTTGCCCGTGATTTGGCTAAGGCCTGTAAGTCCGCTTCTGAAACCGGGATACTGGTCGTCAAGGTCTCTTGTGCCTGTTCATAAAATCCGGCCGGTGTTTTTTCCAGCTTTGAAGCAAGCCGCTTTAGCAGGCCTTTGTTGGTTAAGCGGTCATGCAAGGCCTTGAGCGCAGATTGCACTTTGGGGTTGTTGAGGTCTATCGGTCCCGGTGTCTGGTCTGCCTTCAGTACGATGCCCATTTCCGCAGCCACTTGCTTACGCAGGCTGCTTTCCTGCAGGGCGCGCGTATCTGCAGCGATATCGTAAGCAGGCACCACACCCAGCTTCAATTGCTGGCGTTTGTTAAGTGCGCTGCTCACTGCCTGCAGTTTTTCCTGCTCAGGCGGGGATAAAGCCGCCGTTCCGGGATCAAACACAATGGCCTCCAGCTTTTCACTGCTGCCAAACAGCTTGCCCAAGGCGCTAAATGGCGCTGTTACGATTTTGGTCAGGATATTGGTAAAGGCTTTCCAGACAATCCCGCCTATGCTGAACTTGGGGTCATCCAGGCTGCCACTGACTGGCAGGTCGAGGTCAATGACGCCATTGCTGTCTTCAAGAATGGCAATCGCCAGATCCAGGGGCAGGTTGGCGGCATCCTTGCTGTCTACGCGCTCGCCCAAGGTCAGTTTGTGAATAACGAATTTGTTTTCTCCGGCCAGCTTGCGCTGCTTGATCTTGTATTCGAGATCGACAGACAGCTTGCCTGAGGTGATCTTGCGCCCGGCAAATTTGCCGGAATAGGGGGTTAGCCGGTTCATTTCCAGATTGGTGAACGCCAGTTTAAGGTCGGTAAATTCGCCGGTGTTAAATGGCTGCAAACTGCCACGGATGCGGGCAGCGCCATAGTCATCCACCTTGCCATCCATCTCCACCTGGGCTGTGGAGGCAGGATTGCTCGAGATGCCGTTAATCACCCCGCCCAGATTGTTAATATGCGTGCCAAACGGTTGTGGCAATGACAAGTCGGCAAAGTCCAGTTCGGCATTGTTGATTCGCACACTGTCTATATTGACCGGAAAATCACTCTGTTTACTTGCGTTTGCCGCCGCGGTTGCTGCGCTTGTACTGGTCGATGTTGTTGCATTGCTCGCGGGCGGGTGGTCAGAAGCGGGCGCAGTACGCATGAGCTTGCTTACGTTCAGGCTGCGATCGGCAGCAATCATAAACTTGGTCTGCGGTTGGTTCACACTCAAGGTGTCGATTTGCAATTTGTTCGGTGCCACTGATAGCGATACACCGTCTGCCTGTAAGGTTTGCCAGCGCAAGAATGGTTGCTGGCTTTCTTCCTCAATAATCGAGAGCTGGTTGACGGTGAAGCCGCCATCAAAGCGGGTTGAGCCTTGCGTGGATTGTTGTAACCTGCCTTCTAAACCGACTGCGCCATCTTCCAGTTTGAGTAAGGCGATTTGTGCTAGGTAGGGCGCAAAGGGTTTTAAAGATAACTGACTGAGCTGTGTTTGCAGGTCTGCTTTAAACGGGGCCGCCGCGATCTTGCCTTGCAGATTCAATTGACCACCTTGTTTGACCTTGAAGCCAGCCTTGACCGGGAGCCAGCGTGTCAGATTCTGGGTCAAGTCAGTCAGCGAGAGTTGACCATCGGTCACATCCAGGATCATGGGGCTTGAGGTCGAATGATCCTCAATATGCACCTCAGCCTGCTGCAGGGCTAGCTGTTTGAGACTATAGGTCCATGCAGTTTTCTGCGTTGTCGCGGTGGGTGAAGTCGCCGTATTCTTGGGGGCTTCTGCCGGGGGTGTTGCGAGCAGGGTTTGCCAGTTCAAGCGCTGGTCGGCCTGGCGAATCACCGAGGTTTTCAGACCACTTAACTGGATCGCCGCGATCTCGGCTTTTTGTTGCGCCAGCGCCAGATGTACTTTGCCTACCGATAGCTTGCCGAGTTGTGCCAGCGTTTGTTTATCCGATTGCAGCGCGAGTTGGCTGGCATCCAGTTGCATGTTACTGAGCGTCAGGTCTTTAGCAAGATCCAAGGCCAATTGCAGATTCATGTCGCCTACCGTTGCCTGCAGCGGTTTGGCAAACTGGTGGCTGGTATAGGTCAGGTGCCAGTGCGCGAGGGCTATTTCGTCAATGCTCAAATGGAACGGTTTGCTTTCAGCTGTTTGCACTCTTTGCTCGGCTGTGGGTTGGGTGGTTGACGTATTTTTTGCGACGGCTGGTTCGAAGCTCTGTTGCCAATCCAGCAAGCCAGAGGCCAGCTGCGTGGCAGATAATTGTCCCTGATTGAGATGGACGAGCCCGATCTTCGCACGACGGTCAGTCAGGTTGAAACTGGCGTGTTCCAGCGCCAGTTCAGGCAGGCTGAGCAAGGTTTGCTGACCATGCTGTACCTGCGCCTGTTGCAGATGAACATCCAGATTTTCAAACTGAAGCTGTGCTTGTTTATCCAGCGTGAAACTGAGACTGGGCAGTGACAGCTGGCTGCTGGCCATTGAGACGACCGCTTGCGGCTTTTGTAGCTTGAGCTGATTCAGAGTCATGCCGATGTCATGACCCTGCAGGCTGAGTTGCGCAGCAGGGAGTAGCGTCAGCTGTTTGGTGGTGACCGTGAATGAGGCCCAGGTAAGTTTGTCCGCTGGCGCCATTGTCGCCCCCAAGTCCTCAATGCGTAGCTGGACATCACTGAGCTGCAGCTTTGGTTGTTGCTGATGCATGGAAAATGCATAGTTCAACTGACCAGAAAAAGCCCCGGTCTCAACTTTAACGGGCAGCGCCGCTGTGTTGACCCACTGCATCACCTTGGCAATTTGTAACGCCTCAATCGCCAGTTGCCCTTGCGATGCGAGGGGATTGACGCCGAAATTACCTTTCCACTTCACGGTGCCGCCCTGATAGGGCAGTTTTGCCGCGATCAGGTAGTCGCCGCGGTCTTGGGGCAGGGTAGAAAAGCCTTCAAGTTCAAAATCCAGCGGCTTGAGGGAGGCGCGCAAAGGCTGGTCGTGCTGTGCATCCAAGTATTCAATATTGCCCTGGCTCAGGATGATTTTTTCAATGATGACTCGGGGCAGGTCCTGATCTGGCGGCGAGGGATTTTCATTGAGTTTGGCGATCAGGTCTGCCCAGTTGAGTTTACCTTGTTTGGAGACCATCACATTCACATGTGGGCCTGTCAACTGGATCTGCTTGAGTTTCCATGCCCATTTAAACAGCCCGCTGGCGTCAAGATCGACCACCAGTCGGTCAAACGCAGCCAAGGGCGCACCTTGCTGATTAGTGAGTGAGAGTTTTTCGATGGTGGTGGTCAGGCTGAAGGGGGCAAATGTGACCTTGTCGACGCTAGCTTTGCTGGCCAGCTGTGTTTCGGCAACCCAGGGCAACAGCCATTTGGCCAGCGGGTTCACAGCCAGCCAGGCAAACAGCAGGTAGAAAACTACCAGTCCGGCGAGGATCCTCAACGGTACTGATAATGCGATTTGCGCCAGTCGGCCCGACTGAGGCAGGCGAAAACGAGAAGAATAGGAACGCAAGCGATTGAGCATAGGCGATAATTTAGCAGAATTTAAATGTTTATAGCGTGATCGCGACTGGCCTGGGCAAATCTTGAGCCAAATCAGAGGGCTGGTGAGGTGAAGGTGACATGGTCATCTGTTTTCATGTATGCTTAAGTCATCTCGTTATACAGGATGCTGTTTTCAGCAGTAAATATGGCTTCGGAGCCGGATAAGTTATCTCATAAACCCTCTCTTTTAGAACGATTAAGTCATTTTCTGTTGCGTGAGCCAGAAGATCGAGAGCAGCTTGTTGAATTGCTGCATGGCGCTTATGAAAATCATCTGATGGATGGCGATTCACTGGCCATGATCGAAGGTGTTTTGCAAGTCAGTGAAATGCAAGTCCGTGACATCATGATTCCGCGCTCGCAAATGGATGTGATTGATATCGCTCAACCGCCAGACAGTTTCCTGCCGTTTGTGATTGAAACGGCACACTCCCGCTTCCCCGTGATTGAAGACAACAAGAATGATGTGATTGGCATCCTGCTGGCCAAAGACCTGCTTCGTTACTATGCAAATGAGTCGTTTGAACTGCGCGACATGTTGCGTCCGGCCGTGTTTATCCCCGAATCCAAGCGCCTGAATGTATTGCTCAAGGAGTTTCGCAGCAATCGCAATCATATTGCCATTGTGGTGGATGAATACGGCGGTGTGGCGGGCATGGTGACCATTGAAGACGTGCTGGAGCAGATTGTTGGGGATATTGAAGACGAATATGATGATGACGAAGGCGAGGGCAATATTATCCAGCAGGCGCCGGGTAAATACCGTGTCAAAGCCTTGACTGAAATCCCTGAGTTTAATGAAGCCATTGGCACCACGTTTAGTGACGAAGAGTTTTCAACCGTGGGTGGGCTGGTGGTCAACCATTTTGGTCATTTGCCCAAGCGCGGCGAGCATATCCGCATTCAAAACCTGAGTGTGACCGTGGTGCATGCTGACAGCCGTCGTGTCCATGTGTTATTGATAGAGCTATTGCCAGAAGAAGCCTATCCTATTGAGTCGGTCTAGGTCGCAGCGCCGCCGCCAGCCTATGCGTAGCGGCTGCAAATGGAACCTAATGATCGTTTTGATTGCCTGAGTGTTTGAACATAAGGAGAGTGATGATGAGAGCACAAACTTGGTTGCACGGGGTGTTGGCAGTTGGATTGTTATCAGTGAGCTGTGCATTATGGGCAGGGGCGACGCCGGGGACCGCTACGACGGGAGCGATTCCAGAAGACGAGCAGGCCTTTGTGGATAAAGTCGGCAAGATGAGCCGGGCCGAATTGATTGCATTGCTGGGCGAACCTGCCCGCGCAGAAGATGTGAAACTCAAGGACAGTGGACGGGTGGTTGCCTCTATCTGGCATTATCACAACATCAACAAGGATGCGAAGGGGGCCTACTACCCAACGACCGAGCTGGATATTGTGGAAGACCAGGTCAGCGTGGTGGTGTTTTTGAATAATGATGGGTCTGACGCCAGCAGTGGTCAAACCTACGAAGTGCCCAATCCCAATCCGGCAGGCATTTAATTCTTTATTGCGGTATCAAAAACAAAGGGCGCTCAGGCGCCCTTTGTTTTTTAACCCCGATAAACCCTGATTTAATTGATTATTTTTTCAGGCTATCACGGATTTCGCGCAGTAGCACAATATCTTCCGGGGTCGGCGCAGGTGCGGCAGGGGCCGGTTCATCCGCGGTTTTCAGGCGGTTCATGAATTTCACCATCTGGAAAATAATAAATGCCAAGATAATAAAGTTGAGCACGATGGTCAGAAAGTTGCCGTAGGCCAGCACTGCCCCCAGTTTTTTGGCTTCTGCCAATGCCAGGTCAGCCGATTGGCCGTTCAGGGGCACGTATAAATTGCTAAAATCAAAGCCGCCAAAAATCTTGCCGACCACGGGCATGATGACATCATCTACCAGTGAGGCCACAATTTTGCCAAAGGCCCCACCAATAATGACACCGACTGCCAGGTCCATGACATTGCCTTTAAGGGCGAACTGCTTGAATTCTGAAATGACGCTCATGACTTCTCCCACCATTGTTATTAAAGATTAAGATTGTAAAGGGCACTTTTATAAATTCAAGTCGTAAAGCAAGACGAGGTGCGATTAAAAAAGGAGATGCAGTCTCTGGTTGCGAGGGCAGGAAGTTTTTATCAACAACACCGTATGACGATGTTAGTGGTTTCAAGACGCCCTGCGTGAAACGCAGGCTCGCAAACTGAGTTTATAGAAGTGCCCTAAAGCGACTATAGGCAATGAGGGATCTGCTTGTCAATGCTTGGGTTAAACGCCAGGTGATGGGCCGCTGGTGCGAGAGGCCTGTGATATATTGCCGGAATTGTGTTTTTGTTGGATGAATGATTGATGCAAGTGTGTCACAGTGTGCGCGAGTTACGCGCCTTTTTAGCCCGTCATCCGCAAGCAAAGGTGGGCTTTGTCCCGACAATGGGCAATTTGCATGCAGGACATTGCCAATTAGTGACGCAGGCCAAGCAGCTCGCGGAGATTGTGGTGGTGAGTATCTTTGTCAATCCCTTGCAGTTTGGGGTGAACGAAGATTTTGGCAGCTATCCACGTACCTTGGCGGCCGACTGTGAACAGTTGGAAGCGGTAGGGGCGGACGTGGTATTTGCGCCTACCGTCACTGAAATGTACCCGGATTTTGATGGGCAGGATTTGCGGCAAGCCGTTGTGATACAACCGCCCGCACTGGCCAATGAATTATGCGGGGCCAGTCGGCCCGGGCATTTTGTCGGCGTGGCAACGGTGGTCGCCAAGCTGTTTAATATGGTGCAGCCGCAGGTGGCCGTGTTCGGCAAAAAAGATTACCAGCAATTGATGGTGATCCGCGCGCTGGTGCGGCAACTCAATTTTAACGTCGAGATTGTGGCGGGCGAGACTGTGCGCGAGCCTTCTGGCCTGGCCATGAGTTCTCGCAATGGCTATCTTTCTGCCACAGAAAAAACACAGGCAGCGCAACTTTATCAGCAACTGCAGCGCATCAAGCAGGCGTTGCTGGCAGGCCAGCGGGATTATGCAAGCTTGTGTGAACAGGCGGTGGCTGGGTTAAACCAGCAAGGCTGGCAGGTCGATTATGTAGACATTCGCAGGCAAACAGACCTGACCTTGCCCGATGCGAATGACCAGGCCTGGGTGATTCTGGCGGCTGCCAAGCTTGGTGGGACGCGCCTGATTGATAATTGCGAAGTGAGTCTGTAGACCAAATGCGCCACTTCTAACCATAAATTTATTTTGCGCTAAGCCCTTGATAACTTTATAATTACGTCCTTTTCCGCGCGAGCGGGTGTTCGAGTTAAGGAACGCAATGCAAAGAACCATGTTGAAATCAAAGCTGCATCGGGTACGTGTGACGCATAGCGAGTTGCACTATGAAGGCAGCTGTGCGATTGATGAGGCCTTGCTGGAAGCGGCCAATATTCATGAGTATGAGCAAATCCAGATTTACAACATCAACAATGGTGAGCGTTTTACCACCTATGCGATTCGTGCAGAGCGCCATTCCGGCGTGATCTCTGTCAATGGCGCGGCGGCCCACAAAGCCGATCCTGACGACTTGATTATTATTGCCAGCTACTCGCAATATACAGAAGCTGAATTGGCAAATTACCATCCACAACTGGTTTATGTCGATGCGCAGAACCGCATCGTCCAACAGAAAAACCATATTCCAGCGCAAGCTGCCTGAATTTGAAACCCTCTATGCAACCAAATACTTCATTAATGTCTCTTGAAGACATGAAACTGGCCGTTGTTGACGCGCTGGAAGACATCAAAGCCTTTGATATCACCGTGATGGACGTGCGCGACATGACCGCCATGACCAGTTACATGATCGTCGCCAGCGGCAATTCCACCCGCCAATGCAAAGCCATTGCGGACAATGTGCGCGAAAAGCTTAAAGAAAAAGGCATGGATGCGCGTGGTATTGAAGGCGAAAAAGAAGGCGAATGGGTGCTGGTCGACTTGGGCGACATTGTCGTGCATGTGATGGTGCCTGCTACACGAGCCTATTACAATATCGAGCAGCTGTGGAGCGAGTCACAGTCTCGCCGCGCCGCCTCGGCCGCCTGATTCTGACGCAAGGTCATTCTTTTTATCCCGCATGAAACTCAATATCATCTCGGTCGGCCACAAAATGCCCGACTGGGTGGAGTCTGCCTGCGCGGAATACCTTAAGCGCATGCCGCGCGAACTTGAGACGCGCATCATTGAAATTAAGCCTGACAAGCGCGCTTCGGGCAAAAACAGTGAAGTTGTCCAAGAAGCGGAAGCCAGGCGCATTCTCGAAGTGGTTGGTAAAGACTATCTGGTGGCACTGGATGAGCGCGGGCAGGCTGTCACCACCTTGCAACTGGCCGATAAACTCAAATCCTGGCAGGAAATGGGGCGTGATGTGGCTTTGGTCATAGGCGGCGCTGACGGCTTGCATCCGCAATTGAAAAGTCAGGCGCAATGGTTATTCAGCCTATCCAAGCTCACGATGCCGCATGGCATGGTCAGAGTGATGCTGACCGAGCAACTTTATCGTGCGCATACGGTTCTAAGCAATCATCCTTACCACCGAGAATAAGAATGTCCAATGCCCTGGTCTGGCTGCGTCGCGATTTGCGCGACCATGATCATGCTGCCCTCTACCACGCACTCAAACAACATGCGCAAGTCTATCTCGCATTTGTTTTTGATACTGAAATCCTGGATGCCCTGACCGATAAAGCCGACCGCCGGGTCGAGTTTATCTGGGAAAGCGCACTTGAACTCAAGCAGGCGCTGCAAGCAAGAGGTGCGGATCTGATTGTGTTGCATGGCGCTGCCAGAGAAGAGATTCCTGCCTTGGCAGCACGCCTGAAAGTCTCTGCCGTCTATGCAAATCGTGATTATGAGCCCACCGCGATCGCGCGTGATGAGGCCGTCAGACAATCCCTGGCGGCTTTAGGTCAGTCACTATTTTTGTTTAAAGATCAGGTCTTGTTTGAACAAGACGAGATCCTGACACAGGCTGGTAAGCCGTATGGTGTTTTTACACCCTACAAGAATGCCCACCTGGCAAAACTCAGCCCTTTTTATTTGCAAGCGTATCCAACTGACAAGTATCTCGGTCAACTGGCACTACTGCCGCCTCAAGCAATGCCCGCTTTGGCATCACTTGGGTTTGAGGAGACTAATCTGAAAGCCATGCGTTTGCCGACCGGAATGGCTGGTGCGCAGCAGCTGTTTGATGACTTTCTGCAGCGGATCAGCCAGTATCACGATGCGCGCAATTTTCCTGCCATCAAGGGCGTGTCTTACCTGTCTGTACATTTGCGTTTCGGCACCATTTCAATCCGCCAATTGGCGCATGCGGCCTGGCAATTGACGCAGATTGGCAATGAAGGCGCGGCCATCTGGCTCAATGAACTTATCTGGCGCGATTTTTATTTCCAGATTTTGTATCATCGGCCAGACTTGCAGCAGGGCGCGGCTTTCAAGGCTGAATATGAGGGGCTGGCTTTCCCCAATCACCAGCCCTGGTTTGAAGCATGGTCCGCTGGCCAAACCGGTTTCCCGATTGTGGATGCGGCCATGCGGCAGTTGAACCAGACCGGCTATATGCATAACCGGTTACGCATGATTGTCGCCAGTTTTCTGGTCAAGGATTTGCTCATCGACTGGCGATGGGGTGAGCAATATTTCGCACAAAAGCTGATCGATTTTGACTTTGCGGCCAACAATGGTGGCTGGCAGTGGGCGGCCTCCACCGGTTGCGATGCGCAACCGTATTTCAGGATCTTCAATCCACAGTCGCAATCTGAAAAGTTTGATCCGCAAGGCAAATTTATCCGCAAATATGTGCCAGAATTGGCACACCTGAATGATGATCAAATTCATGCGCCATGGGCAGCGAAATATCACAAGCAAAGCTTATTTAATCAAGGCGTTGCATTGAATTATCCTCGGCCTGTTGTAGATCACGCAATACAGCGGGAACAGGCGTTGCGCCTATACAAAAATAATGTGAAGCCCAAATGACATTTGAGGTAGAATGAAGAACATTTTAATCGGGATTGGGGCGGAGTCTGGATCAAGGCAAAACACAGCCAGTTGGTGGCTGTATCTCAGATATCTTTGTCAAACGCGCTTTAGTTTTTAAAAAGTGATTCCGTTAAGAATAAGCATTGCTTGGTGATTAAATGCTATTGCAAGATAAAAAACATGCAGTGTTGGGGATACAAAAAATTTAATACGCCTGAACAGCTTCTGAAATAATGACGAATATGAAAAAATTAAGAGCGATAGTACTGATTGCAACACTGGCAAGTGTGTCTGGCTGTGCAACAACCAATAAAGATCCGCTTGAAGGCCTCAACCGTGGCATCTACAAATTTAATGATGTTGCGGATCGCTATGCGATGAAGCCGGTAGCAAAAGCCTACAAAGCCGTCGCCCCTTCGCCGGTACGTACTGGCATCAGCAACTTCTTCAGTAACCTGGGCACCTTGACCACGGTGGTCAATGATCTGTTGCAATTGAAGTTTGCCCAGGCATTCAGTGATGCAGGTCGCTTTGTGATCAATACCACCTTTGGGGTGGTTGGCTTGATTGATGTGGCCAGTATGGACAATATTCCCAAACACCAGGAAGATTTTGGTCAAACCCTGGGCTATTGGGGCATGGGGTCGGGTGCCTATCTGGTGCTGCCAATTTTGGGGCCAAGTACGGTGCGGGATGCCAGCGGGTTGGCGATTGATACCGTGACTTCTGACCCGATTCAATATTTGCACAATATTGGCCAGGTTCGTACTTATTATCAGGTGCGTGCGGTGCAGTTGCTGGATAAGCGTACACAATTGCTTGATGCGACTGATCTTGTCGATAATGCGTCGATTGATCCTTATGCCTTTATGCGTGATGCTTATTTGCAGCGCCGTGCCAGCTTGATTCAGGATGGCTTGGTGCCTCAGGAATTGCTGCAAGACGAGTTTGAGCCCGCTGACGAAGATGTGCCGGCCAAACCAGCGGCGTCTTCCTCTAACAATGGCGAAACCGTATTGCTGCAGTCAGTTACCTCTGTGGATCAGGCTGAATCCGGCAATATGGCTGCGGTTGTCGTGTCTGAGAGTCAAGCCGTAGAATCAATCGCTGCAACGACATTGGATGAGGTGGATGCCTTAGCTTTTGAGGCAACTGCGCAAACTGAAGAGGTTTTGCCGCCATTACTCGAGCAAACGAGCGAAACTGGCGACGAAATGCCTGTGGTTGAAAAAGAGGCGGCAGAGGTCGTGGCTGCCATAGATGAAACGCTGATGGCATTACCGGTTGAGACTGCACCACAGTAATCCTGTCTGGAAATATAAAAAAGGCTTTGCATTTGCAAAGCCTTTTTTATTGGTGACAACTTGTTTACTGATGGTAATTTGGATGAGCGAACAAGTTTATTCGGATGAGGCGACGGTCATGCGCTCTATCAAAATAGAACCCGTCAGTTTTGAACTGTTGGGAATCACGTCATTACCAATGGCGACGATACTTTTTAGCATGTCTTTCATGTTGCTGGCGATGGTGATTTCTTCGACCGGGTGCACAATGACGCCGTTCTCAACCCAATAGCCAGACGCACCGCGTGAGTAGTCGCCAGTCACCATATTCAGGCCATGCCCCAGTAACTCCGTCACCAGCAGCCCCGTGCCCAGTGTTTGCAGCAGCTGTTCAAAGGACTGACCAGTGGATCGGACCAGAATATTGTGCGCACCACCGGCATTGCCTGTGGTTTTGAGCCCCAGCTTGCGGGCGGAGTAGCTGCCCAATAAATAGCCTTGCAGGACGCCATTCTCGACCAGTGTTCTGGTTTGGCAAGCGACACCTTCGCTATCAAAGGCACTGCTGGCCGCCCCTTTGAGCAGAAATGGATGATCTTCAATCTGTAACAACGGGCTGGCGATGGTTTGGCCCAGGCTATCAAGCAGGAAAGAGGATTTTCGATACAGGTTGCCACCAGAAATCGCACTCATGAGTGTACCAATCAGGCCACTGGCCAGCGGTGCTTCAAACAGTACCGGGTATTGCCCGGTTTTGATCGGGCGCGCACCCAGTCGCCTGGCGGTGCGTTCACCAGCGATCTGGCCCACCTGTTCAGGGCTGGCCAGGTCTAGTGCATCGCGGGCACTGCTATACCAGTAGTCGCGTTGCATTAGGCCATCTGCCTCGGCAATCACCGAGCAACTGATACTATGACGTGAACTGGCATAGCCCCCGATAAACCCGTGACTGTTGGCATAGGCGAAGGCGCCGCTTTGCGTATAGACACTGGCTCCCTCGCTGTTACTGATTCTGTGATCTACTGCCAGTGCCGCGCTTTCGCAACGTTTGGCCAGCGCCAGCGCTGCATCGACATCGACTTGCCAGGGATGATGCAGAGACAGGTCAGGAAACGAGGTTGCCATCAAGTCAGCGTCAGCCAGGCCACAGAAGGGGTCCTGCGCCGTATACTTGGCGATATTGCAGGCCGCTTCAACCGTATCACGCAAGGCTTGCGGACTCAGGTCTGAGGTGCTGGCATAGCCTTTTTGCTGACCAAAGTAGACCGTGACCGAGCAGCCCTTATCGCGGTTATACTCAATATTTTCAGTCTCGCCCTGGCGCACAGACACACTCTGACCCATGCCAAAACTGACTTCGGTTTCGGCGCTGCTGGCACCGGCTGTTTGCGTCAAACGAATAATGTCTTGGGCGATTTGTTGTAGTTGGTCTGCTTGCATGCTGGCTTGCTTGTTTTTAGCTTGGCGATTAAAGCTGTTATCATACCGTGATTTGGCAGAGATTGCTTTTAACATGACATCTGAAACCTTTGATGATTCCCAACCCAGTAAAACCCGCCTCAAGGCTGAGGCGGATGCCGCGCAGGACATTGGCCGACAACTGGTGGCGCTCCCCAAGGATAAACTGAAAAAACTGGCGCTGGAAGAATCCCTGATGGATGCGATTGCCGAAGCCAAGCGCATTACCTCGAATGGTGCCATCCGTCGTCAAATGCAATATATCGGGCGCCTGATGCGTGAAACAGATTTGGCCCCGATTGTTGAGCAGTTGCAAAAGTGGGAAGGCAAGCATCAGGAAGAAAATGCCCGCTTTCACCAAATGGAACGGTGGCGGTCACGCTTGCTCGAAGACAGCAAGGCCATCGAATTATTTATTGCTGAATATCCGCAGACC
This sequence comes from Methylophilus sp. DMC18, assembly GCF_056314005.1. Taxonomy (NCBI): domain Bacteria; kingdom Pseudomonadati; phylum Pseudomonadota; class Betaproteobacteria; order Nitrosomonadales; family Methylophilaceae; genus Methylophilus; species Methylophilus sp. DMC18. Next base: position 71,527 of record NZ_JBQUZE010000002.1, read on the forward strand.
CCTGTGCAGCAAATGCGTACCTTGATCCGTAATGCGAATAAGGAGCATGCTGCCGGCAAGCCGCCTAAAAGCAGCCGCGAATTATTTAAAATAATCCGCGAATTGATGGAAGGTGTAGCGGTAGAGGATGACTTGCAGGCGATAGCGGGTACTGAGGAAGACGAGTTGGATGAAGATTGAACGTGATTGGCGGTCGCCAACACAGCTTGATCATGCTGACATCAGCAGCTTTTGAAAAGGGGGGACAAGTATGCACACCACACCAATAGATATCGAACTCGACCTGATGGGCCTGGACAGTCCGTTGCCCATGCTGAAAACCATCGAAAAACTGGAGGAGTTGTTGCCCGGTCAGGTGTTGTCCGTGAAAACGACCTCTGCGGGCAGCGAACAGAATATCCGCAACGTGATTAATCATCACCCGGTCAAGTTGTTGTCTGTGCACAAAGAAGGCGGTGTCTTTCACTTTTTGATCCAGAAAGAAACCACTCTGGCGGCTGACTAGTCACTGAGCGGGTGTGGCCTTGGGCTCCGGGCTTCGTCTGACCCGCTCCAACACACGGCGCGAGCCGTGCGTTTAATGATCTGTATTGGTTTTCTTAGGGGGTAACAAGAACTTGCCTGGCTGGCGATACAGTGCACTTAACAATTCCAGCCAAAAAGCCTTCCAGTGGCGATAGCGCACTTTTCGTGACTTCATTGCAACGTAGATTGCCAGGCCGAAACTGGTAATGAGGTTGATGGTGCCGACCAGGGCAATCCCCAGAATGGTGGTGCCCACAATGTATTGGCTGACCTGAAAATCAAGCGCCGGGAACGAGTAACCGGCAAAAGCCGCAACAAAGGTCACGTGACGGATATCGAGCGGCAATCCCAGCATGACCCCCAGCCCTGAGGCAAATCCCAACAGGCAACCAAAGTAAAAATTCCCCGCCAGTGCGCCCAGGTTATGACGAATATAGTCGGTAATGCGCCCCAGACGTTCTTTGCCCAGCAAGGACTGCAACCAGCCCAAATGTTGCAGGCGTTCTGGAATCCGGTTGTAGGCGGCCAGGTTGTCGTGGTAGCCGGCAATCAGGCCTGACAAAAACAAACATACCCCGGCGACTGCCGCATAAAGTGCGGTCAGGCTGATCAGCGGGTTGTTGTTGTCCAGCAGGCTATGTGCTTTTTCGCTGCCAATAAAGTGATGGCCAGTGCTTTGCATAAACAGCCAGTCAATCAGTATGGCCACCGGAATCACCACCACCACGTTGCCTAAAATCGCAATCGTCTGGCTGCTCGTGGTTTGTGCCACAATATTGATCAGATTGTGGATGTTTTTGCTGTCATGGCCATGGTCATCTATGGTTGAAGCAATGGTCGCAGCGGTCATCGCAGGCTGCTTGGTGGCCACCGTGAAGTGCAACAGGTGAATGAGGACAAAGCCCAGGCCATAATTGAGGCTAAACAAAATGGCCTCGGTCAGCGGTGGCAGGTGATAGCTGGCAATCATGATTTTAAACATCGCCATAAAGGCAATGATGAGGCCCGCGCCCATGGCTGAGCCCATGAGCTTGAAATATTCACCGCGATGTTGCGCAATGTAATGCTCGCCGGTATGGCTGGCATTTTCAGTGACGCGCAAGGCCAGCAATTCCGTATTTTGGCGCCAGTAATCCGACAGGTTATTTTTCTTGCATTCGGCATCCACCAGCTGTTTCAGCAAGCTGGTGATTGCCTGGCTCACATCATGCTTGAGAATGAGCCCATGCAGAATGTCTACCACCAGTTGCATGCGCTGAATCTGTTGCAAAATTCTTTGCATCAGCGCCGTGAGCGAGATGCTGGTGCCGGTTTTGGCATTCGCCTTGCGGATTTCATAGGTCAGTTGCTCGCAACGCTTGAGCACACTGTAGAGATGTTGCACATCTTCAGCCTGGATGCTGCCCAGCGCCAAAAACTTTTGAATTTCAATATTTTGCGTGATAAAGGGCGAGCTGTTTGATTCGAGATCCTCATGCTGCAAAATCAGCTCGGGGTCCAAGCCAGACGCCGAGAGCCTGAAAGACAGCACTTGCAGGGCATCCTTGAGCTCCTGGATGCAGTTTTGCTGCAATTGCCAGTCGCCTCGGCTGATGTCCAATGTCTGCATAAAGTCTCGCCAGACCTGGTCGGGCATGCCGGTGACCCAGTCAGCATCATCGTTTTGATGAAAAATCTGGCCAAAGATATCCTTGAGATATTTAGGGTCCGGTACGTCTGGCAGGATTTTATGCGAAAGCCGACGATAAATTTCGGTAAAAAAGCCGAGGTCTGATTGAATGCCGTGGTCTGAATACAGCGATATCACGCTCTTTTCGTTGAGCAGTCTCAGTACGCTGTTGCGCAATAACAAGGCAAACTGTGGATGCTGTTGCAGCAGGAAGCACAAGGCCTGCAAGGCATTGCTCGCACTTTCAATATCCGAAGAGTCCTTGGGCCGGATATTGTCGAACAACGCTCGAATAAACTGAATATCGTCAATATCACCGGCCGCTTCGCGTGCGGCCTGGTGGTCAAAAATCGGTTGAAACATGTAAAGCGCTTTCTTGGATGCTTGATTTGGCAAGGATAACACGCCAAACGTTTAGAGCTGCGCCTCTAGCGAGAGGGGTTCACTTTGACGTTCCATCTCTAACTTAACCGCTTTGCCGCGGTATTTGCGCACGAGGGTGGAGAGCGTGGCTGCATCTTCTACTTTTTCCTGGTTGATGCTGAGTAGCTGATCGCCGCGTTGCAGGCCTGCTTTTTCGGCAGACGAGCCATGAATTACGGCAATCACGCGCACGCCGGGGGTAGGCATGCGTTCACTCTCACCACCAGATTGTTTTTGCACCAGTTTGATCACATGGATGCCTAGTAAAGGAGGCGGCAGTTTTGCCCAGAAACTTGCGTAATAACGATATTTGCCCGGGCTGGCAGCCATGTCTTTTTCAGTCAGCGACTGACCTTTTTTCACGGCTTCCTTGATCATCTCCATCTTGGAGGCTGGCGAAGTGTTGCCCGCTTTTTTCACATAGACCAGAATGCTATCGGCTTGGAGGCTGCGGCCATGGTCTAGTGCCAGTTCTGGCGGGACTTCCCCAGCTTCAAAACTGCTAAAGCCCATCAAGTCATAACCATCTTCGAGCATTCTGATGTTGTCGTCATCCCGGCGCACGCCACTGAGCAACTGCGGCTCAGGATTGGCTTGCAAGGAGTGCAGGTTCCCCTGGTTTTGTGCCTGGTAATGTGTGACGTAGGGGTTTTCTTCGGCAGAGACGCGTTGACTCGTGAGCATACAGGCGAGGGCCAAACACATGGACAACCACATGAGTCCGCCTAGGATGAGCGGACGTTTTAAGGGGGGGGAATGCCTGCTTGCATGCGCTTGGTTCATCTCGTTCTCCATGATCGATTGTCACATTGTAATGTTATGATGTATTGGTACATTAACACAGACCAACTTCTGATAGACCACGTTATGCAACAACAATTCACGCGTGTTGGACTTGTTTCCATCAGTGATCGCGCTTCACAGGGCATTTATGAGGATAAGGGCATTCCATCGCTGACCGCGTGGTTGCAACAGGCGCTCACTTCGCCTTACCACGTCATCCCCAGGCTGATTGCCGATGAGCAGGCCACCATTGTCGAGACGCTCAGGCAATTGGTGGATGAAGAAGCCTGCCACCTGATTTTGACTACCGGTGGCACGGGTCCGGCCTTGCGCGATGTCACACCTGAAGCGACCTTATCGGTCGCTGATCGTGAGATGCCGGGCTTTGGCGAACAAATGCGCCAGATCAGTCTGAGGTTTGTGCCTACGGCGATTTTGTCGCGGCAAGTGGCAGTGATCCGTAAGCAATGCCTGATTATCAATTTGCCCGGGCAACCAAAGTCTATTCAGGAAACGCTGGAAGGCCTCAAGGATGGCGAAGGTAAAACAATAGTGCCAGGCATCTTTGCGGCGGTGCCATATTGCCTGGACTTGCTGGCGACCCCTGATGCGCCCATGCCTTATCTGGAAACAGATGCACGCGTGGTTCAGGCGTTCCGGCCCAAGTCGGCGCTCAAGCCCCAGGCTTGATCTCTTCATCTTCATTCAGGATACTCATGCGTTTTTCTCTGATTGCCAAAATTATCTTTATTGCCTGCTTGGCACTACTGACTTACCTGTTGCTGATAGAAATGGCGCCTGCCGAGCAGCGCTTTCCTTATCTGGACAAGATACAGCACATCGTCGCGTTTGGCGGTGTCACTTTTTGGGCAGGATTGGCCTATCCCGCCCGGCAACAATGGCTGATGCTCGGCTTGTTGATTTATGGCGGTCTCATGGAGGTGCTACAGGGTCTGCTCACCCTGACCCGTCAGCCCAGCGTCTATGACTGGCTGGCTGATAGCGTGGGTATCTTGCTGGCATGGGGCGTTGTCATCTTGTGTCTGCGCTGGTGGCAGCATCGCCGTGGCTGAATTTGATCTGATTGCCCAATATTTTACCAGGCAAGCAGCGGTTGATCTGGGGGTAGGGGATGACGCTGCGCTTGTTAGCGTGCGTCTAGGCTATCAATTGGCGGTTTCGGCCGATATGTCGGTTTCAGGCACACATTTTTTTGCCGATGCCCAGCCCTTTGCCATTGGCTGGAAGTCGATGGCAGTGAATATCAGTGATATGGCGGCGATGGGGGCTGAGCCTAAATGGGCCACGCTGTCCATCGCATTGCCCGAGGTGGATCATCCGTGGTTACGCCAATTCAGTGACGGCCTGTTTGCCTGTGCGGATGCCTTTGAGGTTGCTTTGATCGGCGGCGATACCACCCGCGGCCCACTTAATATTGCCATCAATATCCTGGGTGAAGTGCCTCGTGGCCAGGCCTTGCAACGTAATGGCGCCAGGGCGGGGGAGGATATCTGGGTCAGTGGTTGTTTAGGGCAGGCGGCACTATGGCTACAAAACCGTTTAGGGTATCTGTCTCTGCATGCCGATGATATTGCGATGCTCGCCACTGCCATGCATCATCCGCAGCCAAGAGTGCGTCTGGGCTTGGCCTTGCGTGGCATGGCAAGCGCTGCACTCGATATTTCGGATGGTTTGCTGGCCGATTTGGACCATATTTTGCAGGCCTCCAGGGTTGGCGCTGAACTGGATTGGCGCGCGTTGCCGTTGCCACGACTGAAAACGCCAATAGAAGAAGAGACAATGCAGAAAGCCGTGCTGGCAGGCGGGGATGATTATGAATTATGTTTTACTGCCGCTCCCCAGCACCGGGAGGCGCTGCTGGCCCTGTCGCAGCAATTGAATCTGCCGCTGAGTCGCATTGGTAAAACCACTGCGAGCCCTGGTTTAACCGTGATGAACGGCAACGTGGCTCTGGATATTGCAAAGAAAGGATATCAGCATTTTGGCTAAGCATAGTCAGTCATCGTTACCGAGTTGGCGGCTGCTGTGGTCACACCCGCTGCATTGTCTGAGTTTGGGTCTGGGCACGGGTTTGTCACCCAAAGCACCTGGTACCGTGGGCACGCTGCTGGGCTTTCCCTTGTACTGGCTGTTGATGCATTTACCTTTAACCCAGCAATGGCTTGCTTTGGCCGCACTTTTCTTGCTGGGCGTCTGGTGCTGCGCGTTTACCGGACGTGCGCTCGGGGTCAGTGACCACGGTGCGATTGTCTGGGATGAAGTTGTGGCTATGGCTGCGGTTTTGGTCACAGTCCCCTCGGGGTTCGGCTGGGGAGCGGCTGCATTTGCACTGTTTCGACTGTTTGATATCTGGAAGCCATTTCCGATCAGCTGGGTGGATCAGCGCGTGAAAGGCGGCCTGGGGGTCATGCTGGATGATGTGCTGGCCGCGTTCATGACAATAGTGGTGCTGCAATGGTTACAAGGGATAATGTAATGCCCACCATGCTGGAACTCAGTGCAAGCCTGGGGCAGGCCTTGCAGGCCAGAGGGTGGCAATTGGCGCTGGCCGAGTCTTGTACTGGTGGCCTGATTGCACAATCGATGACGGCCGTTGCCGGAAGCTCAGCCTGGTTTGACCGTGGTTTTGTTACCTACAGCAATGCCGCCAAAACCGACATGTTGGGCGTCCCTGCTGAATTGATAGACGAACATGGTGCTGTCAGCGAAGCGGTGGCACAGGCCATGGCCATCGGCGCGTTAGAACACAGTTTGGCCAATATCAGTGGTGCGGTAACTGGCATTGCCGGGCCGGGCGGTGGGTCTGCTTACAAGCCAGTGGGGATGGTATGTTTTGCCTGGGCCACCCGGCAACCGGGACCGCCTCATGTGCTGGTGCACACCCAATATTTTACCGGCGATCGCCAGCAGATACGTGAACAGGCCGCCAGTTATTTATTGGCGGTCCTGCTACGTAGCGTGACGTCAGAAGTGTGATCAATTAATCGTCGTGGTGGTGATGGTGGTGGTGACCACGTCCCCATCCGCCACCATAGTAGTTGCGCGGGCCATAGTTGTAACCGCCGTAGCCACCATTGCCATAAGAGAACTGAATAAACCCGGGACCTGGTGGTGGTACTGGTGCGGAATAGGTCACTGCAGGGGGGCTATAGTAGTAACGGCTTTGTGGATGTGGGTAAATGACCACTGGCGGCGGTGCATAAACCACGGCAGGCGGCGCGTAGTAAGCGGGTGGGTAAGGGTTGCCTACCACCACGCCCACCGACCAGTTATCTTGTGCTTGCGCGCTGACTGCCGCGATACTCGCCAGCGCCAACGTCAGAATCAGTTTAAAGACTTTCATAAATGCTCCTCTAGCGGAAAACAAATGCATGCTCCCTGATCTATTAACGCAGTTGCCGGGCCACGGTTGACAGCACCATTCACACATGCAACTGCGCAATTGCCTCAGGCCAGAATGGCTGGGCATTTATTCATCGCAACGCCATTTCACTGATGGTCGATTTATGAAATAATTAGAGGTTATTGTTTGGATTATATCGCGTTTGTGCAAGCAACGCATTTTATCGCTAAAAGAAGGTAATCAGCATGGATGACAACAAAAGCAAAGCGCTCGCCGCCGCACTCTCTCAAATTGAAAAGCAGTTCGGCAAAGGCTCCATTATGCGCATGGGCGATGCTGATATCGGCGAAGACCTGCAAGTCGTTTCCACCGGTTCATTGGGTCTGGATATCGCACTCGGCGTAGGCGGATTGCCACGCGGCCGCATTGTGGAGATTTATGGCCCAGAGTCTTCCGGTAAAACCACCTTGACCCTGCAAGTGATTGCCGAAATGCAAAAATTAGGCGGCACCGCTGCTTTTATTGATGCCGAGCATGCGCTAGACCCGCAATACGCCTCTAAATTAGGCGTGAATGTCCCTGATTTGTTGATTTCGCAACCCGATACTGGCGAACAAGCCTTGGAAATTGCCGACATGCTGGTGCGTTCCGGCTCAGTGGATATTGTGGTGGTCGACTCGGTTGCAGCGTTGACGCCACGCGCTGAGATTGAAGGGGAAATGGGCGACAGCCACATGGGTTTGCAGGCGCGCTTGATGTCACAAGCCTTGCGTAAACTCACCGGCAATATCAAACGTACCAATACGCTGGTCATTTTCATTAACCAGATTCGGATGAAAATTGGTGTCATGTTTGGCAACCCGGAAACGACCACCGGCGGTAACGCGCTTAAATTCTACGCCTCTGTGCGACTGGATATCCGCCGCACAGGCGCGATCAAGAAAGGTGACGAAGTCATTGGCTCCGAAACCAAAGTCAAAGTAATTAAAAACAAAGTCGCGCCACCATTTAAACAAGCCGAGTTTGACATTATGTATGGCGAAGGCATCTCGCGGTTGGGTGAGATTATTGAGTTGGGCGTCAATCTGAAAATGGTGGAAAAAGCTGGTGCATGGTTTAGCTATAACGGCGAAAAAATCGGCCAAGGCAAAGAAAATGCCAAAGAGTTCTTGCGTGAGCATCCAGAAATCGCAGCGGAAATTGAAGCGAAAATTCGCGCCAATGCCAAAGTGCTGGCAGATATTCTGCCTTCAGCGCGCGGCGAGGATGATTAAGGTTTTTGCGAGCCCGAGTGAGGCGTGCTTTTGACGTTTGGTTTTTCTCTGTGAGCGCTGTACGCACTGTCGCGTAAAAACTCAATGGCTAATCTGGAAAAAACCTTACGCCAACGCGCTTTAGAATACTTGGCCAAGCGCGAGTATTCATACGCGGAGTTGGGGCAAAAGCTCAAGGCCTATGCCGAAGAAGCAGATGACCTCCCGGCTTTGTTGGAAGATTTTAAACAGCGCGGCTGGTTGAGTGATGCCAGATTCACCGAGCAATTGGTCCATGCCCGTAAAGCCAAATTTGGCAGTGCGCGTGTCGCCAACGAGTTACGTGAAAAAGGGGTAGACGATACGTTGATTGCAGAAGCGGTTGCAGGCCTGCAGGACAATGAAGTTGCACGTGCCAGCGAAGTCTGGCGCAAAAAATTTAAAGCGGCCCCGACAACACGCGAGGAATGGGCAAAACAGGCCCGCTTCTTACAGAGTCGGGGTTTTACGTTTGATGTAATTAAACACATTTTGAATAGACACGCAGAAGATGACAGTTAAGTACGGGCAAAAACCTTCCAGCAAACAAATCCGCCAGGCCTTCCTGGATTTCTTTGCTTCCAAAGGCCACCAAGTGGTAGCTTCCAGTTCACTGGTGCCGCATGGTGACCCCACCTTGCTGTTTACCAACGCAGGTATGAACCAGTTTAAAGACGTGTTCCTCGGCTTTGACAAGCGTGCCTATACGCGTGCGGCGACCGCACAAAAATGTGTACGCGCCGGTGGTAAGCACAACGATCTTGAGAATGTGGGCTATACCGCGCGTCACCATACCTTCTTCGAGATGCTGGGTAACTTCAGTTTTGGGGATTACTTCAAGCGCGATGCCATTACCTTTGCCTGGGAGCTGTTGACTGAAGTCTACGCTTTACCCAAAGAACGCCTGATGGTCACCGTGTATGCGGAGGATGATGAAGCCTACGATATCTGGAACAAAGAGGTGGGCGTCCCTGCTGACAAGATTGTCCGTATTGGGGACAACAAAGGTGCGCGTTATGCCTCAGATAACTTTTGGATGATGGGCGACACCGGTCCTTGCGGCCCCTGTACCGAAATTTTTTATGACCACGGTGCGCATATTCCAGGCGGCCCTCCAGGCTCGCCCGATGAAGATGGAGACCGCTTTATCGAAATTTGGAATAACGTCTTCATGCAGTTCAACCGCGATGAAGCGGGGGTGATGCATCCGTTGCCTAAGCCATCGGTCGATACCGGCATGGGCTTGGAGCGTATTTCTGCCGTGTTGCAAGGCGTGCATGCCAACTACGAAATTGATTTGTTCCAAGCATTAATCAAAGCCGCAGCGCGCGAAACCAACACCGCTGACTTGGACAGTCCTTCTCTCAACGTGCTGGCTGACCATATCCGCGCCTGTAGCTTCCTGATTGCCGATGGCGTGATCCCAGGCAATGAAGGCCGTGGCTATGTGTTGCGCCGCATTATTCGCCGTGCGATTCGTCATGGATACAAACTGGGTTGTCGTGCTGCTTTCTTCCATAGGCTGGTGCCAGATTTGGTGGCTGAAATGGGTGAGGCTTACCCGGAGTTGACCAGCAACCAGGCGCGAGTGGCCGAGGTGCTCAAGCAGGAGGAAGACCGTTTCTTCGAAACGATAGAGAACGGCATGCAGATTCTGGAAGCCGAACTGGCGACCAAGCCTGCCGTGTTCAACGGCGATCTCGCCTTCAAACTGCACGATACCTTTGGTTTCCCGCTGGACCTCACCGCCGACATCTGCCGCGAACGTGGCGTGACGGTGGATACCGCTGGCTTTGATGCGGCCATGGCGCGCCAAAAAGAACAAGCGCGCGCGGCGGGCAAGTTCAAAATGGCGCTCAATCTTGAATATGATGGCGCTGCGACCACATTCCACGGTTATGACAAGCTGGAAACCGCTGCCAAAGTCCTGGCGTTATATAAAGACGGCAGTGCTGTACAAACGCTGAATGAAGGCGATTTGGGTGTGGTCGTGCTGGACCATACACCGTTCTATGCTGAATCCGGTGGCCAGATTGGCGATAGCGGAGAGCTCAAGTCTGCCAACGGTATTTTTGCCGTAGAAGATACACAAAAAATTCAGGCAGCCGTGTTCGGCCATCATGGCGTACTCAAAACCGGGTCTTTGTCTGTGGGAGATGCGTTGGCGGCTAAAGTCAATCTGCAGGCGCGCGCCAGCACCATGCGTAATCACTCGGCAACGCATCTGATGCATAAGGCCTTGCGTGAAGTGCTGGGTGAGCATGTGCAGCAAAAAGGCAGCCTGGTCGATACGGAAAAAACCCGTTTTGACTTTGTGCATAATGCGCCGATGACTGATGCCGAGATTGACAGGGTAGAAGCGTTGGTCAATGCCGAGATTTTGGCCAATGCGGCGACACAAGCGCGCTTGATGGATATTGAGTCTGCGCAAAAAACGGGCGCCATGATGCTGTTTGGCGAGAAATATGGCGATGAAGTACGCGTGCTGGATATCGGATCTTCGCGCGAGTTGTGTGGCGGTACCCATGTCAGCCGCACTGGCGATATTGGACTGTTTAAAATTACCTCCGAGAGTGGCGTGGCGGCAGGCGTACGCCGTGTCGAAGCCACCACGGGCGAGGGCGCGTTGAAGCTGGTGCAATCCCAGCAAGCGCTGATTAATCAGGTGGCAGGTGAGCTCAAAGCCCCTGCGCATGAAGTCCCAGCCAAAATTGCGCAAGTGATGGATCACGTCAAGTCGCTCGAAAAAGAGTTGGCGCGCTTGAAGTCCAAACTCGCCTCTTCACAAGGCGACGATCTGGCGACGCAAGCCCTGGAAGTCAATGGCGTTAAAGTATTGGCTGCTGCCTTGGACGGTGCAGATGCTAATGCCTTGCGCGAGACCATGGATAAACTCAAGGATAAACTCAAATCTGCCGTCATTGTTTTGGCGAGCGTGGCAGAGGGCAAGGTCAGTCTGGCTGCGGGCGTGACTGCTGACTTGACTGGCAAAGTCAAGGCGGGCGAGCTGGTGAATCATGTTGCAGGCCAGGTGGGTGGTAAGGGCGGTGGCAAGCCAGACATGGCGATGGCTGGCGGCACTGAGCCCGCAAATCTGCCGCAGGCACTGGCGAGTGTCCAAGCCTGGGCAGAAGCTAAACTAAATTAACTCAATTGATTAACAGAGCAAAATAATGGCATTAATCGTACAAAAATATGGTGGCACCTCAGTCGCCAATCCCGAGCGTATCCGCAATGTGGCGCGTCGTGTGGCACGTTACAAGGCCATGGGCCATCAAGTGGTGGTCGTGGTGTCAGCCATGTCAGGTGAAACCAATCGCCTGATTTCACTGGCCAAGGAAATCATGCCGGATCCAGATCCGCGTGAGCTGGATGTGATGGTGTCTACCGGTGAGCAGGTCACCATAGGTATGACCGCTCTGGCACTGATGGAGCTTGGCATCAAGGCCAAGAGCTATACCGGCACCCAGGTGAAAATCCTCACGGATGATGCGTTTACCAAAGCGCGTATTCTGGACATTGACCAGCATAACCTGAAACAAGACCTCGATGACGGCTATGTCTGTGTGGTCGCCGGTTTTCAGGGCGTGGATGCCCATGGCAATATCACCACGCTGGGCCGTGGCGGCTCCGATACGACAGGTGTAGCGTTGGCAGCAGCGCTCAAGGCCGATGAATGCCAGATTTATACCGATGTGGATGGTGTGTATACCACTGACCCGCGTGTGGTGCCAGAAGCGCGCCGGCTGGAAAAAATCACCTTTGAAGAAATGCTCGAACTGGCCTCGCAAGGCTCCAAAGTACTGCAAATCCGCTCGGTTGAGTTTGCTGGCAAATACAAGGTTAAGTTACGTGTGCTCTCCAGCTTTGAAGAAGAGGGTGACGGCACGCTGATTACATTCGAAGAAAATGAGGAAAACATGGAAGATCCAATTATCTCCGGCATCGCTTTTAACCGCGATGAGGCGAAAATTACCGTAGCAGGCGTGCCTGACAAGCCAGGGATTGCTTATCAGATTCTTGGTCCTGTCGCCGATGCCAACATTGATGTGGATATGATTATCCAGAACGTGGGCGCAGACGGCACGACAGACTTCACGTTTACCGTACACAAAAACGAAATGAACAAGGCGCTGACAATTCTGCGCGATAAGGTTCAAGGCCATATCCAGGCACGTGAAGTGACTGGCGATGACAAGATTGCAAAAGTGTCTGTAGTCGGTGTGGGCATGCGTTCGCATGTGGGTATCGCCAGCCAGATGTTCCGCACATTGGCCGAAGAGGGCATCAATATTCAAATGATCTCTACCAGTGAAATCAAGATCGCAGTGGTGATCGAAGAGAAGTATATGGAACTGGCTGTGCGCGTGTTACATAAGGCGTTTGGCCTGGAAAACGCATAATCGCAAACGCACGAATAAAGAAATAAAACATTCTTCTTTTTTGCGTTGATTTTTGAAGGGTTTTCACGTAGTATGGCGCCCTTCAATGCAGTAGCAATACTGCAAAGAAAACAGCATCAGCTGTGTTGGTATTATTAAGGCGTCATTGTTTTAATAAGGTGAGCTGGCCGAGTGGTCGAAGGCACTTCCCTGCTAAGGAAGCATACGGGCTTAAACCTGTATCGAGGGTTCGAATCCCTCGCTCACCGCCAAATACCTGGGTTTAACGATTCAAGGGTTTGGTAAATTAGGGTGTCATCGTTGCTTGGACCCCTCCACAAAGCTGAAAATTATGTTATAATGCTGTTTTTGTTGCAAAGCAACAAACCTTGGCGCCCGTAGCTCAGTTGGATAGAGTATTTGGCTACGAACCAAAGGGTCGGGCGTTCGAATCGCTCCGGGCGCGCCAAAAATAAAAGCCTTGTTTCTTTCAGAGAAACAAGGCTTTTTTCTTTTAGTGATCCCTGTCCAACATTACATTTCTTAAAGCTCATCAGTGCGTTGATACATCGCTGATACGCGCTGAACATAGCGATGATGATGGCGGTATGATATGCTTCAGCTTTTCATTTAATTGGTGTTTCAGTGTCTCTTCAGGCTTGTTTGGCGCGGATTGCAGGCGATATGCAGCAGGTGGATGCCGTTATTCGCCAGTCTTTGTCATCCCAAGTTCCGCTGATTAATCAAATTTCGGAATACATCATTCATAGTGGTGGCAAACGCTTGCGTCCGACATTGGTGTTGATGGCCGCTGATCTGGCCGGGCGTGTAACACCGGACCACCATGCTCTGGCTGCCATTGTCGAATTTATTCATACAGCCACCTTATTGCATGATGATGTGGTTGATGCTTCCGAACTGCGTCGTGGCAAATCTACCGCCAATCATGTGTATGGCAATCCTGCCAGTGTGCTGGTCGGCGATTTTCTATATTCACGTTCCTTTCAGATGATGGTCAGGCTGCAAAACATGCGTGTGATGGAAATCCTGGCCGATGCCACCAATGTGATTTCCGAAGGCGAAGTGCTACAGCTGCTCAATGTGCGCAATATTGGTGTTAGCGAGCAGGATTACTTGCAGGTCATTCATTTTAAAACCGCCAAACTGTTTGAAGCGGCGACCCGTCTTGGAGCAGTGCAGTGTCAGGCCAGCGTCGCGCAAGAAGAGGGACTGGCCAAGTATGGCATGCACTTGGGTACGGCCTTTCAGCTCATAGATGATGTGCTGGATTTAACCGGTGACAGCGAAAAAATTGGCAAAACCCTGGGCAATGACCTGGCCGAGGGAAAAGTGACCTTACCAATGTTGTATGCCATCCAGCAAGCGCCAACCGCGCAAGCGGACTTGGTCAAGCAGGCCTTGTTAGAAGGGCAGGTCACTCAGCTAGATGCCGTGCTGGAGATTTTGCATGCCGTGAAGGCATTTGATTATGTACGCGCCGTGGCGCAAAAAGAAGCAGAACAGGCCTGTGAAGCACTGGCCATTTTTGAACTGACGCCCGCCAAACAGGCTTTGCTGGATTTGGCCCAGTTTTCGGTCAACCGGCAACATTAAGGTGTCGCCTGCTTGTACGCAGGCGACAACACCTAAAAGATACCGGCTGAACCAAACACCGGGTTAATTCAGGGCGATAGGCTCGCCACTCATGTGGTAGTAGCTGAGTCGCGCGCAGTCGTTGGTCGCATGGGTCAATGCGCCATCAAACAAGGATTTTCCATTGACATCGACGACGGCATAGCCGTTGTGATACAAGGTCACCTCTGCCTGCAGGTCGCTCTCTGCTGACGCCATCGCTTTTTGCAAACGATGATGATTCGAAGAGCGCATCGCAAAGCTTACGCAATTTTCCTCTTCTTCTTCACTGTAGACTTCCCAGTGTGATTGTCCGGTCAGTTTGGTGAGCCATCCAGGTAAATCGACTTCTACTCGACAAATCACTGGCTCATCCCAGGCAGGATGCTCAACCTCGTTCAACTCAACTTCGGTTGGCGATGTAAATTTGATTTGATCAGACATAGGCAACTTCCTTCTCTAGATAACAGATGCCACTTCACACAGACGCAAACCACTAAAGTTGCTGTGTCATGACCATCTTACACATAAATGGTGACTTGCAAACAGTTTTCAAGCCAGAAGAATGCGCTTTTAAAGCAGTTTTGCACTTTGTCAGCCTTGCCTATGGGCATCAACGATGAGATGATGCAGCAACCTTATCTTTGTTATCGGCATCATGCACGAAATCCTTGAACCTGTTTTAAGTCTGCTGCGCACGCAGCCTCATGCCCTGCAAGCCACCTGTCTGGTCTTTGGTTTGCTGGTTGGCAGCTTTCTCAATGTAGTGATTCATCGTCTGCCCAAAATGATGGAGCGTGAATGGCAGGCCAGTTGCCTGGATTTACAGGGGCAAGAGGTGCCTGATCAACCCAAATACAATCTTGTGGTGCCGCGTTCGACCTGCCCGCATTGCGGACACCAGATTATGGCACTCGAGAATATTCCTGTGATCAGCTATCTATTCTTACGTGGACGCTGTAAAGCCTGTCATGCGCCGATTTCAATGCGTTATCCATTGGTTGAATTGCTGACCGGCGGTCTGTCGCTGGCGGTGGCTGTGCAATATGGCTATAGCCATTTGACCTTGTTTGCACTGGCATTTGTGTTTGCGCTGGTCGCATTGACCTTTATTGATTTTGATACGCAACTGTTGCCTGATGACATTACCTTGCCGCTGTTGTGGCTGGGGCTGTTGCTTAACCTTAAAGATGGGTTTACCGATCTCTCGTCAGCCGTGATCGGTGCCATGGCGGGTTATCTTGTGTTGTGGGCGGTCTACTGGCTGTTTAAACTCGTGACGGGTAAAGAGGGCATGGGGTACGGTGATTTCAAGCTGCTGGCTGCGATCGGTGCCTGGTTCGGCTGGCAACTGCTGCCCGCGGTCATTTTATTGAGCTCGGTGGTTGGTAGTGTGATCGGCATCGGCTTGATTCTGCTCAAAGGCAAAACCCGACAAACTGCGATTCCTTTTGGTCCTTTTTTAGCCCTGGGCGGCATCGCCGCCCTGTTTTATGGGCAAACTCTGGCCGCTTATTATTTAGTGCCTTAACGGGAGCAGCACATGGCAAAAGTGGTGGCCGTGACCGGCGGTATCGGCAGTGGTAAAAGCGAGGCGTGTGCAGCATTTTCTGCCTTAGGCGTGCCTGTGGTGGATCTGGACCACATTGCGCACGCCATGAGTGAACCCGGCAGTCCGGCCATGCAAGCGGTGCGGGTGGCTTTTGGCGACCACATGTTTGAGGCAGATGGACGTCTCAGCCGGGCAACACTGCGCGCGCACGTGTTTGAGCACCCAGAAGCCCTCGAACAACTGAATCAGATCATGCACCCGGCGATCCGTGCTGAGGCCGTACAGCAAATTGCCCAGTATGCCAGTCATCCATATGTGATTCTGGCGATCCCATTACTGGTCGAGAGCCGCGAGGATTGGTCCATGATAGATCATGTACTGGTGATCGATTGCGATGAGGAGACGCAATTGCAGCGGGTCATGCAACGCAGTCAGCTTTCTGCCGAAATGGCACAAGCCATCATGGCGTCGCAAAGTCCGCGAGAGGCGCGGCTGGCGATTGCGGATACCGTGATTAAAAACCAGCTGACACTCGCCGATTTACAGCAAAAAGTGCTTCAATTTCACAAAAATTTCTCTAAAACTTGCCTCTGAGTTAAAAGGGTTTCATAATCAAACTTTTATTGCATACTTTTCAAGTATCAGCTGACAGAAAAGGCTGCCGTGTCGAGCTACGAATTTCCATTTAACGAGCGCATCAGAACCTATCTTCGTCTTGAAGACCTGTTCAACAAGATGCTGCATCACATTGCCATTGGTCACGAGGTCAGTCATCATGTGGCGCTGATTTCCATGCTGCAAGTGTTGGATGTCATTGATCGTGGTGATCTCAAGGTCGATTTGCTGCAAGAGCTGGACCGTCATAAAGTCCAGCTTTCCCTGCTGCAACATAATCCCAATATCGACCAAGAAGCGCTCGAAAGCACCGTAAACAATCTGGATCGTTGCGCCACCACCCTGCGAGCCGATCATCAAAAGCTCGGCCAAACCTTGCGCGACAATGACTGGCTCATGAGCGTCAAGCAGCGGACCAGTATTCCAGGCGGCGTCTGCGAGTTTGACTTGCCCTCATACCGCCACTGGCTCTACCTGAGTGTAGAGCGCCGCAAGCAAGATTTTACGCAGTGGTTATCCCGCTTGATGCCGATGTACGAAGCCATCAGCCTGATTATGCAGTTGTTGCGTGGCAGTGGCCAGGTGTTATCCCTGGTTGCCCACCATGGCGCCTATCAGCAACAGCTTTCCGGACACAAACCTGCCCAATTGTTGCGCATTGAAATTGACCATGAAGAATGCTTCCCGGAAGTCAGTGCCAACAAATATGCGATCAACATCCGCTTTCAAAAGCTGGACTTCGTGCAACGGCCAAAAGGCTGTGAACAGGATATCCCATTCAAGATGATCGTCTGCAACTTTACCGGAGCCAGTCACAATTGACGCAAGCAGTAGTCAAACCGCGCAAGGTGGCCTGTCCCGCCTGCGGAGAAACCACCGAGTATTCCCCTAAAAATCCATTCCGGCCTTTTTGTAGCGAACGCTGCAAACTGATGGACCTGGGCGATTGGGCTTCGGAAAAGTTTCGCATCCCCGATAGCACGCCGCCAGACTTATACGAGCCAGAATAATTTGAGACTGGATTTAAGTATGCAAACAAAACACCTCTGCCTGAAATTGCTCGCGAGCTTGTGCCTGTTAGCGTCTACGGCCTTTGCACATGCAGAAGTCAAACTCACCGATGCCTGGGTACGCGCCTCCAATCCCGGCCAGTCCGTCGGCGCCGCCTACCTCACGCTCACCAGCCCGCAAGACGTCACTCTGGTCTACATTGAAACCGAGCGTGCAGAGAGCGTAGAAATGCACAGCATGACCATGCAAAACGGTGTCATGAAAATGCGCAGTATGGAAGCGTTGCCTGTCCCTGCGGGCAAGCCCGTCAAGCTGGCGCCAGGTGGATTGCATTTGATGCTGTTTGAATTGCCCACCCCGTTTAAAGCCGGCGAGCAGGTCAAATTCAGGCTGTGCTTTAAAGATAAACAAGGCAACATCACCGATCAGTTTGTCACCATGCCCGTGAAGGCAGCGCCCTAAACATACTTATCTGCAATATGACAGAATCACCAAGAAAAAAGCCAGCGTTTGCTGGCTTTTTTATAATGGGAACATCGTCAGTAACACACTGCCAATTCGGGCAGGTGTAAGAATCGTTTATTTTGAAAACGTCCGCAAAAACAACGCCTCCACCTCAGCCCGTGCCCAAGGCGTTCTGCGCAAAAACTTCAGGCTAGATTTAACTGAAGGGTCATTTTTAAAACAGTTGATACTAACCCTTGTCGCCAGCGCCTCCCAGCCGTAATGCGCCACTAATTGCTCAACCACTTCTGCAAGCGTGATGCCGTGCAATGGATTGTTCGGTTGTTCTGTGTTCATTTGATAAAAGCCATATCAAGGTCATTCGATAGTTCGATGGTAGCACTTTATATGTTTAAAGCCTCAATAACCTTATTTTGAACTCAAGTGGTTGCATCACAGCTTAACTGCCAGCGTTGATATGTAGCGGGTTAGACCCGCGCCGGGCGTACCTGATTATTTCTAGGGGAGCTGATATACCCGGCTAACGAATGAGGCCCCGACGCGCGTCTTTCATCAGGGTCCGGGCCAATCATGCCCAATATGACCGGTTGTAGTACCGCAGTCCTTCACCTTCTTGCTTAACACTGGCTACAGCAAAGGATATTTATGCGCTGAAAAATTCAAATACACAAAAATCTTGCAGATGACTATTGCTTAAAATGGGGAAGCCCTTGTAGTTTGAATTAAGGGGCGCCGTTAGGCCTCCCGCTTGAATGATGAGTTAGGGCAATATTCATTTGAGGAGTGCCCGCACACATGTTGCAAGCTTTATTCGATCACCCAAACCTAAGTCTTTTTGGCACTTCAACGCTTCTGTTGCTATCGAGTCAAACTTTACTATGGATTTTCCCTCCGCCTTTTCTCGAACACAAGATTGCCCACGAAAAGCATAATAGGTGAGGATATTTAAGTCAGGGTATGCATACAGATCGTCTAAATTTTCGTTTACCACATGGGTTAGACGAAGCCGATCTGGAGTGCCTTGAGGTAGGCTTGATGCTACCTGCTCTTTCGTGAACCCTTTATCTCGAAGGTTTGCAATATAGATTGCTGAAGATGATTCTGGCTTACAGAGCTCGGTCAGGTGAGCGCTGTAAGCCTCTGGTGAGGGGAATGACCAATAAACCTCTTCGGCTGAGATGTTACTTAATGATGCCAGAAAGAGCAAACCTATCGATATTAGTTTGTATCTCATAATGTGCTGTTTACCCTAACGTCTGGATTCACCGGCCTGCGCGGCTTCTCGCACAGGTCCGGTGGAATGATTGGTTAGGCCAGTTTCTCATTTCTTCGCGCCAGCCGTATTTTTGATATCGCGTAGCAAATACAGCCAGCCCTTCTCTTGGTTCTTCTTGTGGGCGGCAGCCGTGTCTCTAATGCCAAAGAACAGGCTGAATGGATTCACCGCCATCCCTGGCAAGTTCGCCAAGATTGACTCGATAGCAACACGCTTCACTCGGGGTCGGGTGCTTTCAAGCATCGCATCAATAGCTTCCTGCTCTGACCTGTCAAACAGCGATTTAGCAGCTTCTAAATCGGCACCAGCGCACGCGACGGATTGTGCAATCTTGTCTCGTAGAGATTTCAGACTGCCGCTCTTTCGGAACTGAACGACCTCGTTCCAAGTTACATCCAGAAGTGATGGAATGGCGATTTCAAACAGGCTAAACGATGCATCTTGAATGCTTGCCCCTGAGAGAAATTGTTTTGCAGCCGTCATCGCTGCCTTTTCATCTTGATTTGCCTGAAGCATGCAAGGCAGTTCTGAATTTACTCCCTCCCACAGAGTAACCGCGTCAACGGCAATGCGCGCACGGCCTTCGGCTTGTTCAACATCGTATCCATCGTCGAACCGGATTACGCCATGCTCCTGTGCGATTTTCTCCAGTAAACAATTGTGTGCATATTGCTCAGCGTTTTCGGGTTCTGGATATGTGTAGTTCTCGTCATCTCCCCAGCGGGGATAGCCTCTCTGGGCTTGTCGCCTCCAGCCGCCGGTAATGTGTTCTTGCAATTGTTTATCGAGTGGACGCATTACATCGGATAAGGCGTGGGAAACAGCTCGGTGAGGATCCTCGCTCTGCAAAAGCCCGCCAATAAACCTCTTTTCGTCATAATCACCAATGGTTTCAATGATGATTTCGTCGTACCACAGAAGACAAAGTTTGAGGTGGTCAGATCGGAAGTCTTTATCTGTGATCGAAGTCAAATGACTGACAAGTGCACGCGATGTATTCATTAGCAAAGTGGCTCTATGGTCGTGCTGGTCATGTGCCTTGGTGCAAATGTCATGATTGGCCTAACTTTTGATTATACGGCTTGCGCGGCTTGATCGCTCAAGTCCGTATTGAATGATGGGTTAGAGTTTTAACTCGGTATGGCATAATAATTTCTATAAGCCAGCAGTTTGAGAAGATGTCTTGTTTTTCTTGGGGCTTATGCAAGATCTTAGGTAGTCCGAGAAATGGCTGAAACCGTTAAGAATTTCGCAATTTGAGAACATAGTTATTTGGGAGTGCGGATCTGCCGCGATGTAGGCAAGGCGGCGGTCGGTGAAGAGTGCATCGCAAACTGGTAAAGCCGCCGTGGCTGCTGAGAAATCTGCTATGTCACCCTTTTTGAAAGTTCTGTTTTTGGCGAATCGCATCACCCCGTGAAGATTTGACATCACTCTTGCTGTGATTAAATGGCGAGAAGTTGGATTCTCATGCCAGTGCAACATTGCTTGCAGCGCCACGTATTTGGGTTGTATAACGCCATTTATGAGAGGCTCATTAGGGAAGAATGAACAAAACACGCCAGCCAGTTCAACAAACACCCCATCACTAAATGTTTTAATACTACTCTGATTTTCGGTTTTTCCGAAGTTCATGATATCGACTCCGGCACTGTTATCCCACTTGTCAACTTTGTTATCAAGCGCGATGTTCAATTGAGTTGAAATCGGTAGGTCAGCAAGAAAGTCATAGATAGATTTTTGCAGCGCCGCTGGCTCATATATCATTTGTAATGTTGGGGGACATTTAAGACTTGGAACTCCAAATAACTCGAATGGTCTGCAAAAATAGTAATTTCGAGGATTTGGTTGAACGTTAGGAGAGTTGTTGAATAAAGTCAACTCATGCTTACAAATATCCAGCTGAAACGCGATGCAAACGCTTTTTGAATAATTGTCTAAAATTGAAACCAATGACGATATTGTCAATGGGTCCGTCATGGACTGAAGTTCAAATAGTGTTCCAAGTCCTATTGGGAATACGCATGCATCTAGTGTGCTTTTATCAGTAGCCAATTCAGCAAACGTTTTCATTTCTTGTGTTAACGAACTCTTGCCAAGTGTGAAATCGCTGATGCACTTCCATGCATTCGTGTCGAAATATATAACTTTCTTTCCCTCAATATCCTTTGTGATGCTCGCTCGTCTGTTTTCGATGTGCTTCTCATATGAATAATTCGGATTTTCTAAATGCCAACGGTAAAGCTCATCTAGCTTTTCCGGGGCATTTTTCAAATGAGTGTCGAAATCAAAATTGTTCATTTATGTATTTTTCTAAGGCTGCCAATTTTTCAAATTTTGAATGCAAAGACCTAATGTTTGAGATCTGGGACTACCAGCTTCCTGTCAGTCCCATGAATAAGGGGTTAGGCCGCACGGCTATTCGAAGCAGAGATGTTGCCGGTCTCTGCTTCCCGCTTGGATTTATCCCATTCGCGTTTAAGCAACGCTTGCATATATGCCTCGAATTCCTCTAACTTGGATATGAGATCATTTATATTTTTGGCGTGGGCATTTTTGGATATGGCTGGGAGCACCAGAAGAAGTTTTGCATCAAGCTTATGGTCTGGGTTCGCATTCAGCCTGAGTTGAATCAGAACCCGAGTACGCTTAAGCTCGTCTTTGTCATTATCTTGCTGTGAAATGGCTACCCTATTGGATAGCGCGACATATGTTGCAGATAGCTCTCGCATGTCCTTCCGCCATTCTGCACGCTCATTTGTTACGACTTTTGTACGAACGTCTAACTGAACATCTTTTGATTTTCCAAAGGTGCTAAGAATTGAGCCGATAAAGACGAGAACAGCCCCAATCAAAGCGCCTACAAATCCGAATATTGCGGCTTCCATGTGTGATCCCATCAATGAGGCCTAACGTTTGACATAAGGGGCGCCGTTAGGCATCCCGCTTGATGGATGGGTTAGCCCGCGCAAACGGTGCTTATGATTCAACAGGTGCAAATGCGTTATAGCTTGGGTTTGCATCAGCAGCTCCCATTTGAAATAAATACAGATTTCTATCTCCTACGAGTTTAATCGTATGTGCATTAAGGAGGTTAACTATCTTGTGTCTCCACTCTCTAGCAGAAATTAAGTAATAATCATGGTCAATTTTTGACCCATATGGATTGTCTGCGTGCATTATTGCACCACACTTTTCATACACCTTTATGAACTCTTCTTGGGTAAGAAAATCACCTTTACGGTCACTCCATTCAGATGTTATGCCGGGTTTTTTGCTTGGAGTTTGGATTATCGGTTTTGGGTAAAAATCTGGATTCACGCGGCTCATATCTTTTAGCATGAATTTGGCATTCCAGTTTTCCGCAAACTTTTCGTATTCTTTTGAATATGCCTCAATGTTAGCTATTAGTGAGCTAAATGCAATTAGTTCTAATATTTTTCTTATTTGAAGGCAGATGGATTCTACAGTGGTTGGGACAAACAAGGCGTGTGTATCGCCTTTAATGAAAGCATCAACGACAGCCGTTCTTCGCTTTATTTCAATCAAAACGGCTCTGTATTTATCTTGAGCATTATCCATCTCTTTTTCCTTTCGCGAAAAGAGGGCTAACGTAAGTTATACACCGAAATCGGTGTATAACTTAATATTAACATTTATTTACTTTTGTTGATTATTCAAATAACTTATTGTTTATCTTGGTTTTATTCTTGGTCAATTTACATGACTGGTTCAGAACTGCAACAGGAAACACACCCGCCAAAGTTATTAGCGGTAATGCGTGAAAAGATATGTCTTAATCATCACAGTATTCGTACGGAAGCGCAATATTTACAATAGGCAAAGCGGTACATTTTGTTACATCACAAGCAGCATCCAAAAGAGATGGGTGGCAAAGAAGTTGAAGCTTTTTTATCTCATCTGACGGTTGAGGGGAATGTTTCTGCCAGTACACAAAATCAGGCGTTGTCTGCTTTGTTGTTTTGTATCAGGGTGTTCTAGGACTTTGGATGCCATGCCTTGTTAAATATCTATCTTTTTTGCCAAATCGCACGTTGCATGGCAATGCCGCGCGCACCACAGGATTGCGCATGCGATACATGTTCAAAAAGCATCCCACCCAGGGCATACACTGGAATCTCAAGCCCATTTAACATTTCACCAAATTGCTCCCAGCCTAGTCCAGTTGCGTCAGGGTGACTTTTTGTCGGTAGCACAGGGGAGAGCATTGCAAAGTGTAGTTGTAATGATTGTGCTTGCGCTAACTCTACGCGGTTATGGCAAGAGGCAGCTACTAACAAGTTATCCGGCTTTTTCGTGAGGGTCATCAGGCGCTGGCTATTTAAATGCACGCCGTGGTAGCCGAGTTGTAATGCTTGTTCGGGGCTGCCATTGAGTAAGCAGCGGCAGTCATAAGGCGCACATAGCTGTAATACTTCCTCGCTCAATTTGGCGAGTGCTGCGTCATCAAGCTGTGATTCGCGTATTTGCAGCAATTGCAGGCCATGGTCGAGCTGCTGCTTTAACCCTTGCAAGAATGCGTGTTCACCCATTTCCTGGAGATTGCTGATGGCATACATAGGCGGCAGGCTGAGGGCTTGCATGATCGGTGCATTGGCAGGCAACACGGGGCTGACGTTGAGTGTGCGTGGGTGCTGCCAGGCAAACTGTTGACCTTCGCGCGCTTGTAATTCGCCTTGCCAGGCATGCACAAAGAAAAAGTGCAGTAGCACGGTTTTGGCTTCGGCATCATGCGTGGCCGGGTAGTCGTAGCGGCGTTTGATCCATGGCTGGATTTGTGTGGGCGTAATGCCGAGTTCCTCTTGCGATTCTCGGATCAAGGCATTTTCTGGTGTTTCGCCAGATTCGATTTTGCCACCGGGGAATTCCCACCAGCCAGCCCAGCCTTTGCCGTTGGGACGGCTGGCGAGCAGGTATTCGCCATTGGGGCGGATCAGGATAGCGACGGCGACTTGAACGAGTTTTGTCATGGCTCAGGATTTCAGTTGCAGTTGGCCTGCGTAGTCTTTGGCGAATTGGTAGGCGACACGGCCGCTGCGGGCGCCGCGCGTATGGTAAAACTGCAGGGCGGCATGACGGGCTGTCTCATCCATCGTAATGCCAAAGGTCTGCAGCCAGTGGGCGGCAATATTGAGATATTCGTCTTGGTCAAAACTGTAAAACGAGAGCCACAAACCAAAGCGCTCTGCCAGTGAGGTTTTTTCGTCTATGGTGTCGTTCTGGCGGATTTCGCCGTTATCTACAATCGGTTGATTGTCAGACATATATTCTGGCATCAGGTTTTTGCGGTTAGATGTAGCGTAGACCAGCAGGTTGGACGAGGCGTTTTCAATCGACCCATCGAGGATGACTTTAAGGGCTTTATAGCCGATGTCGTTGGCTTCAAAGGTGAGGTCATCACAAAAAATAATAAACTTTTCCGGGCGGTTGCGTATCAATTGAGTGATTTGCGGCAAGTCTGTGAGGTCTTGTTTTTCGACTTCTATCAGACGCAAGCCGTCACTGGCATAAGCGTTGAGTACCGCTTTCACCAGCGACGATTTACCGGTGCCGCGTGCGCCTGTCAGCAACACGTGGTTGGCTGGCAGGCCTTGTAAAAACTGGCGCGTATTACGTACCACCTCATTTTTTTGCCGGTCTATAAAGCGGATATCGTCCAGCAGAATCTGGTGTGGATGCCCGACGGCCTGTAACTGGCCTTGTCCGTTGTGCTTGACCCAGCGCCAGGCCACGGCTTGCCAGTCTGGCTCAGCAGGTGGGGTGGGCAACAGGTGCTCAAGTCTTGTAATCAGTTGGTCGGCGCGTTGTATCAGCTGTTCGATGGCATTCATGGCGAGGCTGCAAGTGTGAAACGAGGAGGTATTGTACACAAAGCGGCCGGGGCTAGCGAAACTTGCAAAGTCTCGCTAAACCGGGGTTGGAATAAGCCATAATAGCGTTTTAATAATTGTGGTACCCAGCACTGGATGTCGTGCATTTGATAAAGATACAGAATGATGAACAATCGCAAGATTATTTTGGCCTCGCGTAGCCCACGCCGCGTCGAGTTACTGGCGCAATTGGGCATAAGCTGCGACATCATGCCCGCGGATATTGATGAGTCGTGTTGGCCAGGTGAAGATCCTGCCCGTTATGTGCAGCGGCTGGCGGTAGCCAAGGCACAAGCGATCCATGCAGAGCATGGTCACCGCGGGTTGCCGATTCTGGCGGCAGATACCACGGTCGCGCTAGGCAACGAGATATTGGGCAAGCCGGCGGATGCGGCGGAAGCGCTGGCTATGCTGACGCGGCTAAGTGGCAGCTTGCATGAGGTGCACACGGCGGTAGCGGTGATGCACGAGGGTAAAGCACAGTGCTTGTTGAGTACCACGCGGGTGCATATGATGCCTGTACCATTGGCTGTGCTACAAGACTATGTGGCTTCGGGGGAGCCCATGGACAAGGCCGGGGCGTATGGCATTCAGGGCCGTGCCGGGGCCTGGATTGCGCGCATTGAGGGCAGTTATAGCGGGGTGATGGGTTTGCCGCTGCATGAAACGGCGCAGCTGCTGAACGCATGGTAAACTGCTATCAAAAAAACAGATTCGGGATTGGATAAGCACTATGTCGTTGGCACAGGAAGTATTGATTAACGTCACGCCGCAGGAAACGCGCGTGGCGATTCTGGAGCAGGGTATCGTCCAGGAGTTGCACATTGAACGCGCCTCTTCGCTGGGGATTGTCGGTAATATTTATCGCGGCACTGTTGTTCGCGTGTTGCCTGGCATGCAATCTGCCTTTGTCGAAATCGGCCTGCCGCGTGCGGCCTTTTTGCATGCGGCCGATATCATGGAGTGCCATACCGAGGAGGGCGCGGTGAAAACCGACCGCCCGATTCAGGAAGTGTTGCATGAAGGCCAGTCGATTATCGTCCAGGTGATTAAAGAGGCGATAGGCACCAAAGGCGCACGCCTGACCACTGAAATCAGCATTGCCGGACGTTTTTTGGTGTATTTGCCTTACCAGAAACATATCGGCGTATCGCAGCGCATTGATCACGAAGAAGAACGCGAGTTTTTGCGCAATCGTTTGCTCGGCTTGTTGCCTGAAGCACGCGAAGGCGGCTATATCATCCGCACCATGTCAGAAAACGCCACCGATCAGGAGTTGTTGGCCGACATCGAGTATTTGCGCAAAGTGTGGCAAAAAATCCAGACCGAGAGCACCAAGGTCGGTGAACGCTCGCTGATTTTTTATGACCTGAGTTTGCCGCGACGCATTTTGCGCGATGTGGTGTGTACCGAAACCACCAGCATCCGTGTCGATTCGCGCGAGATGTTTGAGCGGCTAAAAGAGTTTGCCGAGCTTTATGTTTCGCACGCGGTAAAACCGCTGACGCACTACAAAGGCGAACGCTCGCTGTTTGAGTTTTACGATATTGAAAACGAAATCGAAAAGGCGCTGGCACGCAAGGTGGAGCTCAAATCGGGCGGTTACCTGATTTTTGACCAGACCGAGGCACTGACCACGGTGGATGTGAATACGGGCAGTTTTGTCAGTGGTAAAAACCTGTCCGATACCATTTTTAAAACCAATCTGGAGGCGGCGCAAGCGATTGCCCGTCAGCTACGCCTGCGTAACCTGGGCGGCATCATTATCATCGACTTTATTGATATGGATGAGGATGCACAACGTGCGGCAGTGCTCGAAGAACTGCGCAGTGCTGTGACGCTGGACCGTGCGCGGATTAATGTGAACGGGTTTTCTGCCCTCGGGCTGGTGGAGCTCACGCGCAAACGCACGCGCGAAAGTCTGGCCCATTTACTGTGTGAATCGTGTCAGGTTTGCCAGGGGCGTGGTGAGCTCAAGACCGCCCAGACCATTTGCTATGAAATCATGCGTGAGTTATTGCGTGAGTCCAAGCAGTTTAAAAATGCCAAAGAGTTCAAGATTCTGGCCTCGCCCGAGGTGATCAATATGCTGGGCGATGAGGAGTCACAAAGCCTGGCCAATTTATCAGACTTTATCAAACGGCCGGTGTCGCTGCACCCGGATACGCAATACGGCCGCGAAGAGTTTGATATCGTTTGGGTCTAGAAAATTGTTGTTCTGGAGAGGACGGCCAGAGGTAAGGCCGTCCGCGAGATGCGCAGCACTGCGTATGCGTGTTACAGCATGCCGCCCGCCAACCCTGGCAGCACGATACGGCTGATCATTTGCAACAACAGCAAGGCGACCAGCGCGGAAAAATCGAATCCCTGAATCGAAGGCAAAACATTACGCAACGGATTGAGGATAGGCGCTGATAACTGGTTCAGCACGCCATAAATCGGGCTGTATGGATTGATCCAGCTTAAAATGGCCATGAGCAAAATGGCGTAAAAAAACACATCCAGCATTTGCCCCAGGACGGCGACAAAGGCCTGCCAGAACCAAAACACCGGGGACACCGGAGCGGCTGCAAGCAAGGTCAGCAAGGCGAATAGAATCACTTGTACCAGCCAGGCCAGCAACAGGGTCGATAAGTCCAGCTGGCGGGCAGGGGGAATCAGTTTGCGGGCAGGCTTGACCATAAAGTCAGTCAGCGCCATGGCCATTTGTCCCAGCGGATTCTGGAACGAGGTCCGGGTCCACTGCATTAAAAAACGCAATACCAGTAAAAAAGTCAGAATGCCAAATACCGCATTCAGTAAAAAAGTTGTCATGTTTTGCAACATTATTGTGCTCCCAATTGATCGCCGAGTTCTTTGGCGCGGCGCGCTGCTTGTGCCGCGGCATGTTGCATCATGCCATGAATATCGTGCTCACGCATACTGAGCAGACCTTGTTCGGTGGTGCCGCCCTTGGAGGTCACTTGCTCACGCAGCGTCGCCACGGGGGTAGCGCTCGAGGCCGCGAGCAAGCTGGCGCCTTTGAATGTGGCCAGGCTGAGTTGTTGTGACTGGGCTTCGCTGAGTCCTAAAGCGACCCCTGCCGCGGTGAGTGCTTCTATCATCAAAAAGACATAAGCCGGACCACTGCCTGAAATCGCGGTCACCGCATCCAGCTGGTCTTCAGCTTCTAGCCAAACTACTTCACCCGCCGCTTGCAACAACTGGTCGGCAATATCACGCTGGCCCGCTGAGACGGCTGGCAGGGCATAAGCGCCAGTGATGCCCGCCTGAATTTGCGCAGGCGTATTGGGCATGGTGCGAATCAGCGTTTGGTAGCCGCCTAACCAGCGGCACAAGTCGCCAGTGCGTATACCGGCGGCAACTGAGATCACCAATTGTGATTGTAAGTAGGGAGCCAGCGAGTGTGCCACCGCCTGCAATTGCTGTGGTTTGACCGCCAGCACCACAACTTCAGCCGCCAGCGAGGCTGCCGACAGCGTCTCGCTGGTTTGCACGCCTAATTTGGCTTGTAGCGAAGCATGCTTGCTGGTGTCTGGGTCAATCACGGTAATGTGTGACATGGCAAAGCCTCGTTGTTGCAGGCCTATCATCAGGGCTTGTGCCATATTGCCGCCGCCAATAAAGGCGATGCGGGTGGCTGACAGTGATTGCATGGTATTCAAGTTCCTTCTTTAAACTGAGTCGTTATCGGATTTGCGCGGGCGGGCACCAAAAATGGCCGTGCCGATGCGCACCAGCGTCGCGCCTTCGGCAATGGCTGCGGCAAAGTCACCACTCATGCCAATGGAGAGGGTATCCAGCTGCAAGTCATGCGCATTCAGGTGATCAAACAGGGCCCGTACCTGCCGAAATTGGTCACGTTGTTGGTCGAAATCTTCCACGGGGGCCGGAATCGCCATCAGGCCACGCAAATGCAAGCGCGGTAACTGCCTGATATTTAAAGCCAGATCCAGCACCTCTTGAGCGCTGGCACCACTTTTGCTTGATTCCTGGCTAATATTGACTTGCAGGCAAATATTCAAAGGCGCCATGTCTGCAGGGCGCGCGTCAGACAAGCGTTGTGCAATTTTAAGGCGGTCCACCGAATGCACCCAATCGAAATGACAGGCAATTGGCTGTGTTTTGTTGCTTTGAATCGGGCCAATAAAATGCCATGCTATCGCACAGTCCTGCAGTTGCTGTTGTTTGGCGAGCGCTTCTTGCAGGTAGTTTTCACCAAACACCGTTTGACCGGCCTGATAGGCCTCCCTGAGAGCTGAGGCAGGTTGTGCTTTACTCACCGCACATAAGGTGACCGTTTGTGTGGCTTGGTAGCTTGCACGTGCCTGGGCCAGTTGTTGGCGGATGAGTGCCAGATTGTCAGCAATATCAGTCATGGGAAGCAACACGGTGCCGGGTAGCGGTAAAAAATAACATTATATAAATAATCACTGGAGTGGATTGTGGATATTTCAGATTTATTGGCGTTTTCAGTTAAAAACAAAGCCTCAGACTTGCATTTGTCAGCCGGGTTGCCACCGATGATACGCGTGCATGGCGATGTGCGTAAAATCAACTTGCCCGCCATGGATCATGCTGAAGTACATAGCATGTTGTACGACATCATGAATGACAGCCAGCGCAAAGTGTATGAAGAAAAGCTGGAATGCGATTTTTCATTCGAGATCCCTGACCTGGCGCGTTTCCGGGTCAATGCATTTAACCACCAGCGCGGCGCCGGTGCGGTATTCCGTACCATTCCTAGCAAGGTGTTGACGCTGGAAGAGCTTAACGCCCCACGCGTGTTCAAGGACCTGGCCGATACGCCGCGTGGCATTGTGCTGGTGACCGGGCCGACCGGTTCCGGTAAATCGACCACACTGGCGGCGATGATTGATTACATTAATGAATCCCAGATGTCGCATATCCTGACCGTGGAAGACCCGATCGAATTTGTGCATACCTCGAAAAAGTCATTGATTAACCAGCGTGAAGTCGGGCCGCATACCATGTCGTTTGAAAATGCGCTGCGTTCAGCCTTGCGTGAAGACCCGGATGTGATTCTGGTGGGTGAAATGCGTGACCTGGAAACCATCCGCCTGGCGCTGACGGCGGCCGAAACCGGTCACCTGGTATTTGGGACCCTGCATACCAGCTCTGCGGCCAAGACCATAGACCGGGTGGTCGATGTGTTCCCGGCGGCAGAAAAAGAAATGGTGCGCTCCATGCTCTCAGAGTCTTTACGCGCTGTGATCTCGCAAACCCTGTGTAAAACCAAAGACGAGCAGGGCCGGGTGGCTGCGCATGAAATCATGATCGGAACCCCCGCCATCCGTAACCTGATCCGCGAAAACAAGATCGCGCAGATGTATTCGGCAATTCAGACGGGCCAAAGTGTGGGCATGCAAACGCTGGACCAGAATCTGCAAGATCTGGTGCGACGCAACGTCATCAGCGCCGATGAGGCGCGTACCAAAGCGGCTAACCGTGATGGCATTATCGGATAAATATTAAAGATGGATAGCAGCATGCAGACCGGTGCCGATCACGCGCAAACCGAGAAATTTATTAATGACCTGTTGAAGCTCATGGTCACGCGTAAAGCCTCGGATTTGTTTATTACCGCAGGCTTTCCGCCGGCCATGAAGATTGATGGCAAGCTCACACCCATTACCTCACAAACTTTGAGTACCCAGCAAACGGCCGAAATTGCGCGTACTGTCATGAATGACAAGCAAGCGCAAGAGTTTAAAGAAACCATGGAGTGCAATTTTGCGATCAGCATGCCATCGGTGGGCCGTTTCCGTGTCAATGCCTTTGTGCAGCGCAGTGCCGTAGGTCTGGTGATTCGGGTGATCAATACCAATATCCCCAAATTTGATGACTTGAATTTGCCGCCCGTACTCAAGGATGTGGTGATGGCAAAGCGCGGCCTGATTATTTTTGTTGGCGGCACGGGATCAGGTAAGTCGACCTCAATGGCCGCCATGCTGGGGCACCGCAATGAAAGCAGTTATGGCCACATTATCACCATTGAAGACCCGGTAGAGTTTGTGCATAGCCACCGCAACTGCATTGTCACCCAGCGCGAAGTGGGCGTGGATACGGACAACTGGCATGCCGCGCTCAAGAACACGCTACGTCAGGCACCTGATGTGATCATGATCGGTGAAATCCGCGACCGTGAAACCATGGATTATGCGATTGCCTTTTCTGAAACCGGCCACTTATGCCTGGCCACCTTGCATGCCAACAGCACCAACCAGGCGCTGGACCGCATTATTAACTTTTTTCCCGAAGAGCGCCGGCAGCAATTGCTGATGGACCTGTCGCTCAACCTGCGCTGTATTGCCTCACAACGGTTGATTCCTAAAGTGGATGGCTCGGGCCGGGTGGCTGCCGTCGAAGTCCTGCTGCATTCACCGCTGATTTCAGACCTGATTTATAAAGGTGATGTACACGGTATTAAAGAAGTCATGGCCAAATCCCGAGAGCTGGGCATGCAGACCTTTGATCAGGCCTTGTTTGACCTGTTTGAAACCAGCCAGATCAGTTACGAAGACGCCTTGCGTAATGCCGACTCGGTCAACGACTTGCGACTCAAATTTAAACTCAACAGCAAAGTCGCCAACCCGGAAAATCAGGAACGCAGCAAGATTTCTGATCTGGATATTTTGTAAACCTTATTCAACAGGCATGCCGGGTAGGCATCCGGCATGCATGCAACACTCATCTTGTAAGCTGCACGGTTTCCTGCTGAAACACCAGATTGCCCTGCGTAATGGTCGCAGTGACCTTGCCGGTCAGGCTGTGATTCACAAATGGCGTATTCTTGCCCTGGCTGAGCAGGGCGCGGCCATCTACGCGCCATTCCATTTCCGGGTCGTAAATCACCACGTCGGCCGTGGCACCCGTTTGCAAAGTGCCTGCATTAACACCCAGAATCCGCGCGGGGATTTGCGTGACTTTGGCCAGGGCTTGCAAGGGGGCCAGTTTGGCCTGCGCAGACCATTTCAAGGTCAGTGGCAGCAAGAGCTCAAGCGCTGAGGCACCAGGGTGCGACTCGGCAAACGGTAATGCTTTGGCGTCATCATCGACTGGCGTATGATCCGAACAAATTGCATCTAGCGTACCGTCCAGCAAGCCAGCACGTAGTGCGTCACGGTCGCGTTGGGTGCGTACAGGCGGTTTCAGATGTACCATGCTGTCAAAAAAGCCGATATCCATATCGGTCAGGTGCAGGTGCTGGATGCTGACATCAGCTGTCACTGCCATGCCAGTCTGTTTGGCTTGCCTGATCAATTCAACCGATTCAGCCGTGGAGACCCGGGCGATATGCAATTTGGCGCCTGTGGCCTGGGCGATCCGCAGCATGGTTTGCAGCGCAATGCTTTCTGCCGCCGCCGGGATGCCTTTGAGCCCCAGTCTGGAGGCGACTTCGCCATCATGGGCGACCCCATTTTTTGCCAGGTACGGATCTTCGGCACGCATGAACAGTGTATAGCCGAAGGTTGCGGCATATTCAAACGCCCGCCACAGGACCTGGGTATCAACAATCGCTGTATCCGCCTGTGAAAAGCCCACACAACCGGCAGCGGTCAGGGCGAACATTTCTGTGAGTAAATGGCCTTCAAGCTGCCGTGTGACTGCGCCCAGTGGATAGACATGGGCGAGGGCGTGCGATTTCGCTCGGTGCTTGAGCATCTCGACCAGGCCAGGCTCGTCCAGTACCGGGTCAGTGTCTGGCGGGCAGGCCAGACTGGTGACGCCACCCGCCATGGCGGCGCGTAACTCACTTAGTAAGGTTGCTTTGTATTCGCTGCCCGGTTCCCGCAGGCGCGCACACAAATCCACCAGGCCAGGTAACACCCATTTGCCTTCGGCATCCAATGTCTGGTCTGGTTGGAAACCTTGGGGCGCTGCACCCATGCCAACAATCTTGCCTGCGCTGATATAAAGATCTTGCACCTGATCCAGCTGCTGGCTGGCATCCATCAAGCGGCCCTGTGTAATCAGGATATTCATGCGGCGTTGCCTCCTCCAAGAATTGCCATCACCGCCATGCGTACTGCAATTCCATACGTAACCTGTGGCAGGATCACGGATTGTTTGCCGTCCGCCACTGCCGAATCAATTTCCACACCCCGGTTCATCGGGCCTGGGTGCATGACAATGGCATCCGGCTTGGCCAGTGCCAGGCGCTCAGGGGTCAAACCAAAGGTCTGGAAAAACTCCTGTGAGCTGGGTAACAAGGCGCCGGACATGCGCTCGTTTTGCAGGCGCAACATCATGACGACGTCTACGTCTTTGAGGCCTTGCTCCATATTGTGGAACACTTGCACGCCCAGCTTTTCCACATCGGCAGGCAGCAAGGTGCGCGGTGCGATGACGCGGATTTCTGGGACGCCCAGCGTGGTGAGCGCATGGATTTCACTGCGGGCGACGCGCGAATGCAAGACGTCGCCCACAATCGCCACGCGCAGGTTGTGCATCTCTGGCTTGTATTTGCGGATGGTGAATACATCCAGCAAGCCTTGGGTCGGGTGCGCATGGCGGCCATCGCCGGCATTGATCACGCTGATGTGCGGTGGCACGTGTTGCGCAATGAAATGCGCGGCACCGCTTTGCTGGTGACGGACCACAAACATATCCGCATGCATGGCAATCAGGTTGTTCACCGTATCGAGGATGGTCTCGCCTTTGGATTGTGACGAGGTGCTGACATTGAGGTTGAGCACATCGGCCGACAGGCGTTTGGCGGCAATTTCAAATGTGGTGCGCGTACGCGTACTGTTTTCAAAAAAGATATTGCAGACGGTTTTGCCGCGTAGCAGCGGCACTTTTTTCACTTCGCGTTCGGCAACGCCGACAAAGTTTTCGGCGGTGTCCAGAATATCGGTAAGGATGCGCTTGGGCAGACCTTCGATGCTTAGCAAGTGTTGCAGCTGGCCCTGGGCGTTTAGTTGCGGGTTATACATTGGCATCCACTCCATTCGCTGCCGAGGTGGCAATGCTCAGGTGCAGTTTGCCCTGAGTATTGATTGCCAGTTCAAACGATTGATTGGCCTGCAATGGCAGATCGGCGCCAGTCATATCGGGGCGGATCGGTAGTTGGGCGCCACCACGGTTAATCAGTACCGCTAATTGCACCGAAGCCGGACGACCATAATCAAATAATTCATTCATGACGGCACGTGTGGTGCGGCCGGTATAAAAAATGTCATCAATCAGGATGATGTGCTTGCCGTTTACATCAAACGGAATTTGCGCGGGCTGCGCAGCGGTTTTGAGGCCACGTTGCGCATAATCATCGCGATACATGGCTGCATCCAGCTTGCCATGCACAATGTCTTGCCCCAGCTCGGCCTGCAAGCGCTGCAACAGTTTTTGCATGAGCCAGACGCCGCCCGTATAAATGCCAACCAGAGCCGTTTCCGCCTGAATACGCGGTTTGAGTTGAGCGTACAGATGATCAAGTAATTGTTCGGGATCAGGTAAAGTCATGAGTATCCAGTGCTACTTACGTGCATGATAAGCATCAAAATAAGATTGTAATATAGTTTGGGCGGCAACTTGATCCAGCATCTGCTTTTGCGCGCGGCCACGGATGCCTGCTTCGCGCAGGGATTGTGAGGCCTCCGCTGAAGACAGGCGTTCATCCACCATCACCACCGGCAAGTTAAAGCGGCCCTCGAGACGCTGGGCAAACTTTTGCGCCAAGGCCGTCATGGCATGCGCCTCGCCATCCAGGGACATGGGTAGCCCAACCACCAGCAGCGCCGGTTGCCATTCTTTTAGCAAGGATTCAATTTGCGCGAACTTGGCGGCGTTTTCTTCAGCCTCTATGGTCAGCAGTGGATGTGCCAGTTTGAGCAGGGTGTCACCGACGGCCACCCCGATGCGTTTTTCACCAAAATCAAATGCCAGCAGGGTGCCTGTGATATCGGGATAGCGACGCTGGGTGATCGGTAAATGGCTTTGGTTAAGTGGCTGTTTGCCAAGCCTGGTTGCATCAGGCATGCCCGGCAACCTCGGACAAGGTGGCAAAGTCCACCCCTAATTGCTGCATGGCCCAGAACAGCTTGTCATCGCTGGGTAATTTAAAAATCAACTTGTGCAGCTGGTGGTGATCTGCCAGTGGCAGGGTTAGCCAGGCATTGGCCTGGATTTCCTGTTCCAGCTGACCGGCTGCCCAGCCGGTGTAGCCGAGCGCAATAAACATGTCTTGTGGCGCTTCATCACGGGCGGCGGCTTCGAGGATATCCTTGGATGAGGTCATGGCCAGCCTATCGGACAAGCTCATGGTGGTATTGAATTCAGTGGCTGGCGCATGCAGGACAAAGCCCCGTTCTACCTGAACCGGCCCGCCAAAATGCACCGGGCGCACCTGTTGTTGCGCAACATGGCACTCCATCTCCAGCTGTTCAAACAGGTCACCCACATTCAGTTGCAAGGGATGGTTGAGGATCATGCCCATGGCGCCATCTTCGTCATGATTGCAGATCAGAATCACGCTTTTGCTGAAGTAGGGGTCCTGCATGGCTGGCATGGCAATCAGGATTTGGCCGGTCAGGTCCAGACGGCTTGTCTGGTCATTCAAAGTCAGTTGCTCACTCATTGGGGATAGGCTTTATGGCTGCGTTTCATGCATGCGCTTCCTCAGCGCTCAAATATCCGGTAATTTCAAAACCAAAGCCATCCATGCTCGGCATTTTGCGCGGGGCAGCCATCAGGCGCATTTTTTTCACGCCAAGGTCGAGCAAGATTTGTGAGCCGATACCGTAATTACGTAATTCCTGATTGAGGACCAGTTTTTGGTCTGCCCGCAAAATACGGTCAGTCAGGCCGAGGCCATCTTCATCATGGTTGATGAGTACGATGACGCCACACGCGGCCGTGCTGATGGTACGCATGGCCTGGAGCAGATTCCAGCTATGTGATTGGTGGCTGCTATCAAGCAGGTCTATCATCGACAGCGGCTCATGGACCCGCACCAGCACTTCATCACTTTGCTCAGGCTGGCCCTTGATCAGCACCAGATGGGTTTCCTGGGCAATGTGGTCGCGATAGGCGATGAGTCGCATCGTGCCAAACACGGTTTCTATTTCGCGTTCTGCGCTACGTTCTATCAGTCTTTCGTGTGCAGCACGATAGTGGATCAAGTCGGCAATGGTGCCGATTTTGATATTGTGCTCGGCGGCGACCTGCATCAGGTCTGGTAACCTTGCCATCTCGCCATCGTCTTTGAGGATTTCGCAAATGACGCTGGCGGGCTCACAGCCTGCCAGTTGCGCCAGATCGCAGCCTGCCTCGGTATGGCCTGCGCGTACCAGCACGCCGCCATTCATCGCCGATAACGGGAAAATATGCCCGGGGCTAACAATGCTGCTTGCGTTGGCCTGCTTGGCAATGGCGGCACGGATGGTGGTGGCGCGGTCTGCGGCCGAAATGCCCGTAGTGACGCCTTCGGCGGCCTCAATCGAGACGGTAAAGTTGGTGCCCAGGCGCGTGCCATTTTTTTGCACCATAGGGGGCAGGTTTAATTGACGGCAACGCTGTTCGGTCAACGTCAGGCAGATCAGGCCACGGCCATATTTGGCCATAAAATTGATATGCTCAGCGGTGACAAATTCTGCGGCGATGACAAAGTCACCTTCGTTTTCACGGTGTTCATCATCGACCAGAATCACCATTTTGCCAGCACGGATATCGGCAATAATGGCCTCGATAGGACTGATTTGCGCCGACATTATTCCTGCTCCCAAGCTTGCATACGCTCGACATAGCGCGCAATCACGTCAATTTCAAGGTTCACCGGGTCGCCCGCTTTGGCATGCTGCATCATGGTGTGCTGCATGGTATGCGGGATCAAATTGATACTGACCTCATCCTGCTGAATCTCATTGACGGTGAGGCTGATGCCATTCACGCAGAGTGAGCCTTTTTTGGCAATGTATTTGCTGATGGCATGAGGCGCGCGCACTTTGAGTAGCCAGCATTCGCCGACGGACTCCAGTGCCGTGATGCTGCCTATACCATCCACATGCCCGGTCACCAGATGGCCACCCAGACGATCAGCCAGTCGCATGGCTTTTTCCAGGTTGACAGGTCCAGGTTGGCTTAGGCCGGTGGTGACCTCTAGCGTGACTTTGGATACCATGACCTGAAAGCTGCGTGAATTAAAGTCAGTGACGGTGAGGCAGACACCGTTGACGGCGATGCTGTCTCCCAACTGCACATCTTCCATCCCCAAAGACGGCGCTTCTATGCGTAATGCACAATCTTCGCCATGTGGAACGACTTCGGCAATCCTGCCGACGGTTTGAATAATCCCAGTAAACATGGTGTGATTTTATCAGTGCTGCATGCTAAAGTAATCACATTCCCGCAACATTTTTCATTCATACGGATAGAGGATTTCTGTGCGCCTGGACGATTTGGAAGAAAGTCAGCATGTTGAAGACCGCCGCGGTGGCGGCTTTGGTGGGCGCAGTATCGGCATAGGCACCATTGCACTGGTGCTGGTCGCCATGTATTTTGGCGTCGATCCCCAGCTGGTGTTAAATCTGGCGCAGCAAGCCCAACCTGTGGCCGAGTCGCCGCAGCGTCCTGAGCAAAGCCAGGACCCCAAGGTCAAGTTTGTTTCTCAGGTGCTGTGGAGTACCGAGAAAATCTGGCAGCAACAGTTCTCCGCCAGTAGACGGCAATATACGGCGCCCAATCTGCAACTGTTTAGTGGCATGACCAGCACTGCGTGTGGTCAGGGGCAGTCGGCCATGGGGCCGTTTTATTGCCCGGCAGACCAAAAAGTCTATATTGATTTGAGTTTTTATCAGGAGCTGCAAGACCGATTTAAAGCGCCTGGAGATTTCGCACAGGCGTATGTGATTGCGCATGAGGTGGGGCACCACGTGCAAAATCTGCTGGGGACTTCAGCCAAGGTACAACAAGCCAGGCAACAGGCCGGGTCTGAGGCCGCATCCAACGCCTATTCGGTCAAACTAGAGCTACAGGCGGATTGCTATGCGGGCGTCTGGGCCTATTATGCTGATCAACAGTATCATGTGCTGGAAGCCGGCGATGTGGAAGAAGCGCTGCAGGCGGCAACGGCTATTGGCGATGATGCCTTGCAAAAGCAGGCGCAAGGCTATGTGGTGCCAGATAGTTTCACTCATGGCAGTTCTGCACAGCGGGTGTATTGGTTCAAGCAAGGCTTGCAGTCTGGCGACCTTAATCAGTGTAATACCTTCAACAGTTAAGCATTCAATCAACCTTGAATATAAAAATAGTGTTAATCAGTAAAGAGAAATATGACAGAAGCAACAGTACTCAATGAGGATGCACATTTAATTGAAACAACGGTTTCCAGTGCGGTGATGGCGCAGGGAAAAATGCTCACTGTCCGCTACGATGAAGCACGCTTGCCAAACGGCGTGATCAGCGGTCGCGAGTATGTTGTGCACCCTGGTGCTGTCGTCGTAGTCGCTCTCACCGATGCCGGTGAGGTTGTACTAGAGCGCCAATTCCGCTATCCCCTCAAGCAGGTGTTTATAGAGTTACCGGCTGGCAAGATCGATGCAGGTGAGCCGGTATTGACCACAGGCCAGCGTGAGTTGCTTGAAGAAACCGGCTATGCGGCCAAGAACTGGACCAAGCTGGGGATACAGCATCCTTGCATCGGCTATTCCAATGAGGTGATTCATATTTATCTGGCGACAGACCTCTCACTGGGCGATCATGCCAGAGATATCGATGAAGCGATGGATGTGATGGTCTGGCCATTTGCACGTATTATGCAAGCGATTGAAGACGGTGAAATTACCGATAGCAAGACGATGTCCGCCATGCTGTTGGCCGAGCGTTACTTGCGCAAGCATCCTTTGCCTGGCTTGGCGCGGTAAAGGGCCACGATGCGTGTTTTGCAGATAGGCTGTGGTGCATTGGGCAAGCTGATTGCCCAGGCGACCCTGGCCCAAGGGCATGCATTGGCAATCGTCAGGCGCTCTCAGCAGCCTGTGCCTGACGGCGCAGCCGCCCTCTACCTGGATGTCGTCTCTGCAAACGGTCTTTCTGCCCTGGCAGACCAGGCCCCGGAAATCCTGCTGTATTGCCTGGCGCCCGTGGCAGGGCAGAGCTATAGGCAAACTTATGTCGATGGCTTGCGGCATGTGCTGGCCAATGTGGATCAGCGCGCGTTAAAGCATGTGTTTTTTATTTCGAGTACCAGTGTGTATGGCGAGCAGCAAGGGCAGTGGGTTGATGATGATACGCCTGCCATGCCGGCTGAAGAAAATGGCCAGACGATCCTAGCCGCCGAGCAATTGCTGGATGATTTGCCTTGCACGCATACTGCGTTACGCGTGTCTGGCATTTACGGCCCGCAACGGCTTTACCTGCTCAAGTTGCTGCAAAC
Organism: Methylophilus sp. DMC18; assembly: GCF_056314005.1. Classification (NCBI taxonomy): domain Bacteria; kingdom Pseudomonadati; phylum Pseudomonadota; class Betaproteobacteria; order Nitrosomonadales; family Methylophilaceae; genus Methylophilus; species Methylophilus sp. DMC18. The sequence continues at coordinate 110,802 of NZ_JBQUZE010000002.1, forward strand.
CCCTGAGCGCTGGCCACAACATATCCAATGGACCAACCGTATCCATGAGTTGGACGTTGCCGGTGCGGTGGTGCATTTTTACCGCCAGATTGAACACGCGCAGTCCTTGCCCACGCATATTATTCTGACGGATGGTGCGCCAGTGCCACAACATGAGGTGTTGCAATGGCTGGCACAGCAACTGCAGAGGCCAGGGCCTGTGACCCCGACCACTGACTTGCAGAGCGGTAAACGGATCCGCAACCCGTTTTTGCAGCAATCCGGTTACCCGTTTTTATTTGCCGATTATCAGGCAGGCTATGCAGCCATACTCTCTAAAATGGATCATGTATAAAAAAAATATTCTCACACTGTTTCTTGGCTTGCTGCTGACAGCGCTTGGCCTGTCTGCACAGGCGGGTACGGCGCAAGAGGCGTCGCCGGAAGGCTTTCAGCCCTGGTTAACGGCATTGCGTCAGGAAGCATTAACGATGCAGATTGCGCCGGCCGCGGTTGACGCGACGCTAACAGGCGTCGTCTATTTGCCAAGGGTGATTGAGCTTGACCGCAAGCAACCAGAATTCGTCACCAGTTTTTCTGCTTATGTGAACCGCCGCATTAATCCGCGTGTGGTGAGCAAGGGCAAACTCATGATGCAGGACTATGGTGGCGTTCTCTATGTGGTAGAAGAGTTGTATCAGGTGCCCAGGGAGGTGCTGGTGGCCTTCTGGGGGCTGGAAACCAATTTTGGCGGATTTACCGGGGATATCCCGTTAGCGTCTGCCTTGGCGACCCTGTCATTTGAAGGGCGCCGCGCTGCGTTCTTTAAAAAAGAGCTGCTGAACCTGATGCGTGTGGTCGAGCGTGATCAACGCTATGATAGCCAGGTGGTGGGGTCATGGGCGGGCGCGACCGGGCATATGCAATTTATGCCATCCACTTTGCTCAAATATGGGGTGGATGCAGACGCGGATGGCAAGATTGATATCTGGGACTCTTATCCAGATATCTTCAGTTCTGCCGCCAATTATTTATCGCAGGCGGGCTGGCAGCCTGGCCAGCCCGTTAGCTTTCAGGTCGCCTTGCCTGCGGGCTTTGATTACAGCCAGGCGCAATGGCAACAGACCAAAGCTGTCAGTGAGTGGGTGAAAGCCGGAGTGGCGGGCATTCCAGCCAGCGCGCTGGCCTTGCCAAAAGCGTCGATTGTATTGCCTCAGGGCTTTGATGGTCCGGCATATATGGTATTCCCCAATTTTGACGTCATCATGCAATGGAACCGTTCCATTAATTATGCCCTGGCTGTGAGTTTGCTCAGCCAACAGTTGCGTCAGGACAGTTATACCTTACAGCTGCCGCCTGAGCCACCTGCGCTCAGCTATCAGCAAATGTGGCTGTTGCAGGAGTCTTTAAACGCGCAAGGGTTTGATTGTGGGGCCCCTGATGGCTTTCCAGGTGCCAAAACCCAGGCCGCGATCCGTCGATATCAAGCGAGCAAAGGGTTGCCACAAGATGGCTATGCAGGCGCCGAATTGTTTAGCCGTTTAACGACACCCGTGCAAACGGCACAGTAATTTAGCGTGTTTTAAACCAGCCCGTCACGCTCACTCTTGGCTGGATGGCGGGCAATACCTGGTGCCAGAATCTGGCGGATAAAAACAGCACAAGTCGGCCGCCTAGCGGCAAGATATCCAGATGTCTGGCATCTTGCTCCGGGGTCTGGTGATGTTCATCCAGATACAGGCGCAAGGCGCCCCCTGCTTGTTCTGGCCAATCCTCATTGAGATAGATAATTGCGGTCAAGCTGCGGACGCCGCTTGGTATTTGGGTGGCGTGTTGGCGGAACTGGTCGATGTGCGTGGCGTAGCCGTTGGAACCGGCAGGGTAGAGGGCAAAATGGGTTTCGTAAGTGGCCAGTCCCATCATCAGGTGACGGTTCGCCATTTGTTGCACCTCAGCCATCAGGCTAAAGTAGGCTTGCAAGGCAGGGTCGGGGTCGTCGGCTTCCAGCCAGGCAATGCGGTCAGCACGAAGATTGGGATTGGTAATGGCGGCTTTGCTCGTGCCCGCCTGATGCATCTGCCCTTGCTGGTCGCGCGCCAATGCTACCGTGCGCAATGCGGCGATGGTGTCGGACGGCAAACATTGATCGATCAGGCAATATTGGTGTTCACTGAGGGACTCTACGAGCGTGTCAGTCAATGTGGTGATTGGTGCGCCCATGGGCAACTGAAAAATCTGCATGGCAATATTATAAGCGTGATCCCATTGCCTAACGACTGGCTTTCGGATAGAATGCGCAACCTTATTGATTGCAGTCCATGTGATCAATCTTAAAATAGTCGCGTAGCTCAGCTGGTTAGAGCACCACCTTGACATGGTGGGGGTCGATGGTTCGAGTCCATTCGCGACTACCAAAATTCAAAAAGCCGTTATAATTAACGGCTTTTGTTGTTTTTATCAAATGCTTTGTATAGGCCTTGTTTCAAGGTTGTTCGCTAAAATTTTGACGGATCTGGCATGCCAAATATTCGATTACCCGATGGTTCTGTAAGACAGTTTGAACACGCTGTAACGGTGGCGGAGGTGGCAGCCAATATCGGCACCGGTTTGGCAAAAGCCGCGCTGGCTGGCAAGGTGACTTATCCCGGTCAGGAAGCAAAGCTGGTAGATACCAGTCATCAGATTGCGCAAGATGCTGAGCTGGCGATTATCACGGACAAGAACGAAGAGGGGCTGGAAATTATCCGCCACTCAACCGCACACTTGTTGGCCTATGCGGTAAAAGAGCTGTTCCCGGATGCACAGGTGACGATAGGTCCTGTCATTGAAAATGGCTTCTATTACGACTTTAGCTATAAGCGCCCATTTACGCCGGATGACCTGGTGGCCATTGAGAAAAAAATGGCTGAGTTGGCAAAGAAAGACGAAAAGGTCGAGCGCAAGGTGTTGCCGCGTGATGAAGCCGTGGCTTACTTCAAAGGCATTAACGAGCACTACAAGGCAGAGATCATTGCCAGTATTCCCAGCAATGAGGATGTTTCGCTGTATTCAGAAGGCGCGTTTACCGACTTGTGTCGTGGCCCGCACGTGCCTAATACCGGCAAGCTCAAGGCATTTAAATTGATGAAGCTGGCCGGCGCCTACTGGCGCGGTGACAGCAATAACGAAATGCTGCAACGTGTGTACGGCACTGCCTGGCGCAATAAAGAAGAGTTGGAAGCGTATCTGCATATGCTGGAAGAAGCTGAGAAGCGCGACCATCGCAAGCTCGGCAAGCAGCTGGATTTTTACCATATGCAGGAGGATGCGCCGGGGATGGTGTTCTGGCATCCGCGAGGCTGGGTCATCTGGCAAGAAGTCGAGCAGTACATGCGTGCCAAATTCAGGGAGTACGATTACCAGGAAGTACGTACGCCGACAGTACTGGACAAGACCCTGTGGGAAAAATCCGGCCACTGGCAAAACTACCGTGACAATATGTTTGTCACCCAGTCGGAAAACCGTGATTATGCCGTGAAGCCGATGAACTGCCCCGGCCATATCCAGATTTTCAACAGCAGTTTGCATAGCTACCGCGATTTACCGTTGCGGCTGGCGGAGTTCGGTTCTTGCCACCGTAACGAGCCGTCTGGTTCTTTGCATGGCTTGATGCGCGTGCGTGGCTTCACCCAAGATGATGCCCATATTTTCTGTATGGAATCGCAAGTCGAAGCCGAAGTGGCGGACTTTATTAAAATGTTGTACGAAGTCTATAAAGACTTTGGGTTTGACGATGTGATCGTTAAATTGTCTACCCGCCCAGAAAAGCGTGTGGGTACTGAAGAAGCGTGGGACATGGCAGAAAATGCCTTGGCTAACGCGATTAAGGCGAATGGCCTTGAGTTCGAGTATCAGCCGGGCGAAGGCGCTTTTTACGGCCCGAAAATTGAATTCACCCTCAAAGACTCGCTCGGTCGTATGTGGCAATGCGGCACCATCCAGCTCGACCCAAACCTGCCAGAGCGCCTGGGCGCGGAGTATGTGGCTGAGGATAACACACGCCAGCGGCCTATCATGCTGCACCGTGCGATTGTCGGTTCCATGGAGCGTTTTTTAGGCATCTTGATCGAAAACTTTGCGGGTGCCATGCCGGTCTGGCTGTCGCCTGTGCAGGTGATGGTGCTTAATATTTCGGACAATCAAGCCGATTACGTGCGCCAAGTAGTTGAAAAATTGAAGAAAAATGGCATTCGATGCGATTTTGACTTGAGGAACGAGAAGATTACCTATAAAATACGCGAACATAGTTTGCAAAAATTGCCTTATCTGATTGTTGTTGGCGATAAGGAAATGCAAAATGGTCATGTGGCCGTACGTACCAGAAAAGGTGAAGATCTGGGTGCAATGTCGGTAGATGCGTTTGTTGCGCGTGTACAGCAAGACATCCAAAACCGGGTCTAATTTTTTAGGTGCCGTGCGGCTTTGTTTATTGTTAGGGGATTGTTATAGCTCAGGATAAAGATACACGCATTAATGGCGATATTACCGCGCCACAAGTGCGTCTGATTGGTGTAGATGGCGAACCGTTAGGCATTATGAGTCTCAAAGAGGCCTTTGCCAAAGCGGAAGAAGCTGATATTGATATTGTTGAAATTGCACCAAATGCTGCACCGCCCGTGTGCCGTTTGATGGATTATGGCAAATTCAAATACGCCGAGAGCAAGCGTCTACACGAGCAAAAACTCAAACAAAAACAGGTGCAGATCAAAGAGGTCAAATTTAGACCTGGCACTGATGATGGCGATTACAACATCAAGTTGCGTAACATTATTCGCTTTTTGGGCGATGGTGACAAAGCCAAGATTACTTTGCGCTTCCGTGGCCGTGAAATTACGCATCAGGAGTTCGGTTTGGCGCTGTTGAAGCGTCTGGAAGCGGATCTTGCTGAGCATGCTGCGGTGGAGCAATACCCGAAAATGGAAGGCCGTCAAATGGTGATGGTACTGGCGCCCGCTAAAAAGGTGCCACCGAAAAAAGCGGACAAGTCCGCAGAAGAATAAGTTTTTTGGAGTGATATGGCTAAATTGGCTGCCTACTCACTCTTTACTCAACCTCTAAGGAGACCAAAATGCCAAAGATGAAAACAAAGAGCAGCGCCAAAAAGCGCTTCAAGTTCTTGGGTAACGGCAAAGTGAAGCGTACACACTCTCACTTGCGCCACATCCTGACCAAGAAAACAACCAAGCAAAAACGTAAACTGCGCGGTACCGCAATTATTTCTGCGACCGACGTGAAACGCGTTCGCGCAATGATGCCAACACAATAAGGAGACCGACATGCCTAGAGTAAAACGTGGTGTCATCGCACGCGCAAAACACAAAAAAGTATTAAATGCTGCTAAAGGTTACCGTGGTCGTCGTAAGAACGTCTACCGTGTTGCCAAACAGGCGGTCATGAAAGCCGGTCAATATGCATACCGTGACCGTCGTCAGAAAAAACGTCAATTCCGCGCATTGTGGATTGCCCGTATTAACGCGGCAGCCCGTGAAGCTGGTTTGACCTACAGCCGTTTCATGAATGGCTTGAAAAAAGCTGCGGTTGAAGTTGACCGTAAAGTGCTGGCTGATCTGGCCGTGTTCGATAAAGCTGCTTTTGCCAAGTTTGTAGAATTGGCTAAAACAGGTTTAAGCGCCTAATCAGACCTACCAAAAAAAGAGGCTGCGGCCTCTTTTTTTATTTTAATGTTACTTAAACCCTAAAAGAATACCGACGATGGCTGATCTTAATCACTTAATCGCAGAAGCAGCACAGGACTTTGCCGCTTGTCATGATATCCCTGCACTGGAAAACGCCAAGGCCAAATTTTTGGGCAAGTCAGGCGCTATTACTGATGCACTGAAGGGCTTGGGCAAGTTGAGTGCCGAAGAACGTCCTGCAGCCGGGGCAGCGATTAATGTGGTCAAGCAGGCGGTCGAGCAAGCCTTGAATGACCGCCGTGACAGTATTTTGGCCGCAGCCCAGGCCAAGCAGCTGGCGAGCGAAACCATTGATGTGACTTTGCCTGCGCGTGCGCAGTCCAAAGGGGGCCTGCATCCTGTGACGCTGACTTTGCGTCGTGTGGAAGAGCTGTTTCACTCTATCGGTTTTAGTGTGGCCGATGGCCCTGAAATTGAAACCGATTTTTATAATTTCACCGCTTTGAATATCCCTGACAACCACCCGGCGCGTGCCATGCACGATACGTTTTATGTGGAAACCGGCGGGGATAACATGGAATACGTGCTGCGTACACATACCTCGCCAGTGCAGGTCCATTACATGCAAGACAATACGCCCCCTTTAAAAATTATTGCGCCAGGGCGCGTGTATCGCGTGGACTCGGATGCGACACACTCACCGATGTTTCATCAGGTGGAAGGCTTGTGGGTAGATGAGCAGATCAGTTTTGCTAACCTAAAAGGCGTTGTGCAGGATTTCCTGCAAAAATTCTTTGAGCGTGACGATTTAACCGTCCGTTTCCGTCCGTCTTTCTTTCCGTTTACCGAGCCGTCAGCCGAGATGGACATGAGCTGGAATGGCGGTTGGCTGGAAATCGGTGGTTGCGGTATGGTGCATCCCGAAGTACTCAAGCACGTCAATATCGATAGCAGCAGATACCGTGGTTTTGCTTTTGGTTTGGGTGTCGAGCGCCTGGCTATGTTGCGTTATGGCGTCAATGATTTACGCCATTTCTTTAATAATGATCTGCGTTTTTTGCAGCAGTTCATCAAGTAATTTCAGCGCCCGCGCACTTTAAACAGCAGAATTAAGACAAGGTAAGACAGATATGCAGTTCTCCGAACAATGGTTACGATCCATGGTGAATCCAGCGATGGATACCGAGCAGCTTGGTCATGCGCTGACGATGGCAGGCCTGGAGGTTGAAGCGCTCATGCCTGTTGCACCAGCCTTTAGCCGCGTCGTTGTGGCCGAGATTCTGGAGGCGGCCAAACATCCAGACGCTGATCGCCTGCAAGTGTGCAAGGTGAAAGTCGGCGAGGAGACTTTGCAAATTGTCTGCGGTGCGCCTAATGCGCGTGCGGGTTTGAAAGCCCCATGTGCGCTGGTTGGCGCACAGTTGCCAGAAATCAATGGGCAACCAGGCATTCAAATCAAGCAAGCCAAAGTACGTGGGGTTGAGTCTTTTGGCATGATGTGTTCTGCCAAAGAGCTGGGCATTGCCACAGAAGCCAACGGCATTCTGGAGCTGCCAGCAGACGCGCCGGTTGGTCAGGATATTCGTGAGTATCTGGATTTGAACGACCATGCCTACACGTTAAAGCTCACGCCTAACCGTGCGGATTGCCTGAGCATCGTCGGTATTGCACGCGATGTGGTTGCGATGACCGGCGCGCCAATGACTGCACCAACTGTTGCCCCTGCTGCGGTGACAGGGACACTGACCAAAAACGTGACGCTGCAAGCCAGTACGGCTTGCCTGGCCTATTATGGCCGGGTGATCGAAGGCGTGAATGCACAAGCTAAAACGCCAGACTGGATGGTCCGCCGCCTTGAGCGTAGTGGTATTCGTAGCATCAGTGCGCTGGTGGATATCACAAATTATATTTTGCTGGAGCAAGGGCAACCGTTGCATGCCTTTGACCTGAACCTGCTGCAAGGCGATATTCAGGTACGTTTTGCCCAGGCAGGTGAAAAACTGGTATTGCTTAATGACACAGAAGTCACCCTCAAAGGCGATGATTTGGTCATTGCAGACAGTAACGGCCCCGTGGCGTTGGCAGGCATCATGGGGGGTAACCCCAGCGCAGTCAGCGATACTACGCAAGCGATCTTTTTAGAAAGCGCATTCTTTACGCCAGATGTGATGGCTGGTAAAGCCCGTCGTTTGGGGTTGAGCACTGACTCCTCTTACCGTTTTGAGCGTGGCGTGGATTTTGGTAACACACTGAATGCCCTTGAACGTGCGACGGCATTGGTGCTCGAAATTTGTGGTGGCCAGGCCGCCGCCGTCACCGCAGTGACTGCTGACTTGCCGGTACGCAAGCAAGTCAGTTTGCGCTATGCCTACCTGCTGTCAGTGTTAGGCATAGAAATCAGCCTGGCGCGTGTAGGGCAGTTGCTCACACAATTGGGTTTCAGTTATACCGAAAGCAATGGTGTGTTCCAGGTCAATGCGCCCAGCTTCCGGTTTGATATCGCGCGTGAAGAAGACCTGATTGAAGAAGTTGCCCGTTTGCATGGCTACGAGCATATCCCGGCACTGACCCCTGTGGCACCGCAAGGCATGCTGGCCTCGCCAGAAGCGCAGCGCAGCAAGCATTGGTTGCGCGATGTCATGGTTAATCAAGGCTATCAAGAAGTGGTCACCTACAGCTTTGTTGACGCAAGCTGGGAGCGTGATTTGTACGGGAATGAAGCACCGATTACACTTAAAAACCCGATTGCCAGCAATCTGAGCGTGATGCGCTCCGGTTTGTGGGGCGGTCTGCTCGATGCTCTGGACTACAACCTCAAGCGTCAGCAAACCCGTGCCATGCTGTTTGAGCTCGGTGCGCGCTATGAACAAGGTAACCAGGGCTTTATCGAAACATTGACATTGTCTGGCCTGATCTATGGCAGCGTCCAGCCAGAACAATGGGCGACAGAAGCCCGTGCTTTTGATTTTTATGATGCCAAGGCCCACGTCGAGTCGCTGTTCGCGCAAACCGTGCGTTTTGTGGTTGAGCAGCATCCCGCCTTACATCCAGGCCAGTCAGCACGCATTTATCTGGGCGATCAAGCTGTAGGCTGGCTAGGTAAATTGCATCCGCAATGGCAACAACAGTATGGCCTGACCAGCGCCTGTTATCTGTTTGAGCTTGATGCCGCCGCTGCGCTGGCGACGCAAGTGCCGGCGTATGGCGAGGTAAGCAAGTTCTTACCTGTACGCCGTGACCTTGCCGTGATTGTTGATCAAAATGTGTCAGCACAAACCATGATTGATGCCATTATTGCCGAGCAAATTCCGCAATTACAAACCCTAAAATTGTTTGATGTTTATCAAGGCAAAGGGGTGCCAGAAAACAAAAAAAGCCTTGCATTTCTTGTACTTATGCAAGATACTTGCAAGACAATGGTCGATGAGGAAGTCGATACCATCGTGGCGCGAATCCTCAATAACTGGTCATCCAATTTTGCTGCATCACTAAGATAGTATCACTTAGGGATAACATCATTTAGGTAATTCATCAGGATAATGCCATTTAAATCATTATTGCATTACTCCAAGGATTAACAGTTGATACAACTCAAGCGTCATCTCGCATAATAAGAAGGTTCAGGGGATCGTTAATGACACTCACAAAAGCTGATTTAGCCGATTTGTTGTTTGAACAAGTCGGGCTGAACAAGCGCGAAGCCAAGGATATGGTAGAAGCGTTTTTTGAAGAAGTCCGGAATGCGCTAGAAGAAGGGGACAGCGTCAAACTATCCGGTTTCGGTAATTTTGAACTGCGTACCAAATCCGAGCGCCCAGGTCGTAACCCAAAAACCGGTGAAGAAATCCCAATTTCTGCACGCCGTGTGGTGACCTTTCATGCCAGCCAGAAATTGAAATTACGCGTAGAAGAACACTACGCAGAACATCCATTACAAGCACAAGCCTGATCTGATTACACCCTATGCTAGAAACGCAAAAAGTGTCGTTGCCCCCCATTCCCGCCAAGCGCTACTTCACGATTGGTGAAGTGAGCGAACTATGCGGGGTGAAGCCACACGTCTTGCGTTACTGGGAACAAGAGTTCACTCAGCTCAAGCCTGTCAAACGCCGCGGCAATCGTCGCTATTACCAGCATCACGAAGTCCTGCTGATCCGTAAAATTCGCGAACTCCTATACGAGCAAGGCTTTACCATCAGTGGCGCCCGCAATCGCCTAGATGGTGTGGAAGAAAAAGCAGATAAACCGCGCAGCAGCACCGAATCAGCGGTTTCAAGCAGTCCACAACCTCAGGGCTTGATGGCAGAAGAAATATCGCAATCCGCTATTGATGTGGCGGCGCTTAGAGAGCAGATTCAACAAGTACTGCAATTGCTCAAAGTGCCTGCATAAGCGCACAACGTAGCCATAAAAACCGCATATTCTGCTTAGCGAATATGCGGTTTTGCTTTATAATGCCACCTTCTTTTTCAAACGGTTTTATCGTTTGATTTTGAATATTCGGGGCGTAGCGCAGCCTGGTAGCGCACTTGCATGGGGTGCAAGGGGTCGCGAGTTCGAATCCCGCCGTCCCGACCAAACACATATCCAAGGTGGTTCAATACCATCCAAAGAATAGCCTTGAAACGACCTTTCAAGGCTATTTTTACGTATCAGCCATCCAAAGTAGTTCATTGAAATCCACGAGTAAAGTGGGGTAAGTGACGGGGTAACAACACTTGGCCCCAGTGTGAGTTACCTCAACATTAGCAAGTGGTGGCGGCTCTAGTATCACTTTGCAGCAAAAGAAAAGCTGCTTTCCCTAGGTACTTATCCAGATATCTCCCTACAGCAAGCCAATCAAGAGCGTGAAGAAGCCATAAAGCTAGTGGCTGAGGGCATGGATCTCAGCTTGGAGCAGCAGCGGAGCTGAGGTTTTTTATTGGGTTCAATCCAAGGGTAAGTTTAATTCGACAGTGTTGGTGGGGAGTACTTTTTAAATAGTGATTTTGATTGCATCCAATCATCATTTGCAGTTCATCCTGGCTTGTTTCTGCATGCCTCAAGTCTTAAGAGTACTGCAGCACCTAATACTGAAGATTTACGTCATTTCAAGCTGTCAACGAGGTTGATCATGTGAGGAGATCAAACTCTCTGAGGCTGCGAAGATTGCGGCTTTAAGTCTGATCCAGATCGTCTTGGTTGTGCAATTAAACTGCGAGATCGGGGGTAATGGTTACGGGTACTTGAAGTTGTTGGCTGATGGTCCCGATGTGGCGGGCCAGGGCTTCGTTGAGTGGCATCGGGCGGTTTAAATAGAAGCCTTGCGCGTAGGCGACACCCATTTCTTTGAGGCAGTCCAAGGTGGCTTGGTCTTCAACATATTCTGCAATGGTCTTGATTTCCATGGATTGGGCAACGCTTTGAATGGCTTTTGCCATGGCTAAGTCTACCTTGTTGCTGGTGATGTCTTTGACATAGGCACCATCCATTTTGAGGAAGTTGACGGGCAGGTGCTTGAGGTAGCTGAATGAGGACATGCCGCTGCCAAAGTCATCCAGCATGAAGCGGGTGCCCATTTTTTGTAGTTCTTTGATCAGTTTGATCGTGTTGTCGATATTGATAATTGCCGAGGTTTCAGTAATTTCAAAGCAGACATGGCCAGGCGAAATCTCGTAGGTTTCAAAGCAGTTTTTGATGTAGGGCAGTAGCTGTGGATCTCCAAGAGACATGCCCGAGAGGTTAATGCTGACAATAAACGGTTTGATGCTGGATTGCAGTTTGAACAGGGGTTGTAATGCCATGAAGGCATGTTGAATGACCCAGCGATCAATTTTGGTCATGAGGTTATAACGCTCTGCCGATGGCAGAAACTCGGCAGGCGGGATAATGCCGCCGTTTTCGTCACGCTTGCGGATCAGGATTTCATAGAAGGGCGGCAGTTCTTTTTGCTGTAGGGGAAAAATGCCTTGGCAATACAATACAAATTCGTTATGTTCGATGGCTTCGTTGATGCGCAGTACCCACTCCATTTCCGCATGGCGCTTGAGCATCACGTCATCTTCATTATGGAACAGGTGAATCTGGTTGCGGCCGTTGTCTTTGGCAACGTAGCAGGCGGCATCCGCATGGCGCGTAATCTGGCCAACATCCTTGAGGTCTGCGGTGATTTCAACGATGCCTATGCTAATGCCAGTTTGAAATAGCCGACCTTCGTGCATGAAACGAAAGGCCTCGACCATTTGCCGCAGCTGGGCGGCGATTTCAATGGCTTTTTCAACCTGGCAATAACTCAGTAACAGGCCAAATTCATCGCCACCCAGGCGGGCAAAGGTGTCTTCGGCACGAATGCGTTGGCTCAGGATCATGCTGATCTGCCTTAGCATTTCGTCGCCTGCCAGGTGACCGCAGGTGTCGTTAATGACGCGGAACTGGTCGAGATCCATGTAACAGAAGACATGATTGGCACGATGCTGTTTGACGTCTTGCAAGGCTTGCTGCAACCGTCTTTCGAGTTCTTGACGATTGACCAGCCCGGTTAAGGCGTCGTGCCGCGCCTGATAACGCAATTGCGCCTGTGCATCTTGAATGCGGTGACGCATGTCTGCCTCGACGTGCTGCATCTCACGAGAGATCTGGTTGATCGTACTTTGTAGGGATTTGATCTCTGGCAGGGTGTTTTTAACCTGGCTGACCTGCTGGCTACCGATCACAAAGCGCTTGAGTGCCGCGGTCATATCGCGAATTGGCTGACTGATAGAGCGGCTGACCCAGCTGACAAGGATGGAACACAAGATCAGGGTCAGCGTGATATAGCCGACATTTTTAATAAATGCCTGCCTATGGTCTTCGATGAGGGCGGCTTTGTCTACGGATACAAATACATACCCCAAAAGCTGATGCGCGGGCGTGGTGGAAAACACTTTCACCATGGTGATGTCGTGCGTGGCTTGCTGCATCACCATCGTGTCTTGCTGGAGCAGGCCGTCTTGCATAGTGAAGACTGCACCTACATTGGCGATCGGTTGTTTATTGGCGTCTGCAATGATCAGTGAAAGATAGGGCTCGCGGTTAAGCTGGCTTGCCTTGAGCAAGCGATCAATATAAGGCTTGCCATGTAATTGATCTTGATTATGGATGACCGCAGACAAAAATTTTGCAGTGGTCAAGGCATGCTGACTGAGTTTTTCTTCTTCATGTTGCAGTTGTTCTTTAAAGTCGAACAACAGAAAAATGCAGGAAAGCGCGAAGACGGGGCCGATGACTAGAAGCAGTAGTCTGGACTGTATACTCAGGTTTTGGAAGAATTGCATGGATTCCAGGTCAAATACTAAATAACATCAGCACAAATACAAATGGGTTGCACTGCCGTCGCCGGTGATTCATGACATCCCCCCCAATTTCGTGTATAAGTTTAATGTTTGTCACTGCAAAAATTGCTTACTCACGCGTGTTCAGCCTAGGTTTGACTCGTTCCGGTGACATCCGCAAGCATTCAAGTTTTCGATTCGTTCTAGTGTATTGGTTTTCTCATGATTCAGCAAATTTATATCACAGATTACTTGTCTGGAGCGGCTGCGCAGCCTGTTGCGCAAGTTGAATCACTCTTGAATCAGTGTCCGTCGTTGCAATATGCAAGCTGGCAAACAGTTGCACAGCCACCCTTAAATGCCTTATTTACGCAGTTGGTCGCGCCTGATTCCCGCGCACCACACGCTCCAGTCAGTCGCGTATTGTCGTCAAGAGTGGAGGAGACTGTCCTGCCGGCCTTTTGTCTGCTGCCTGTCCATTTGGCAATGCGACGTGATACGTTTAGTTTGCAGTCAATTTTGCCCTTGTCGTCAGCGATTTATCAAGCGCTCACAACGCGGCTACAAGCCCATTTTGCAGCAGATTTTGAGCTGCATATTGATGCAGGTCAGCGGTACTGGTGGGTACAACCTTTGCGACAGGTTCAGGCACAGTGCCGCTGGCCACAGGATTGTTTGTTTCAGCAAGCCATGCACTGGCAGCCGCAAGGGCCTGATGCCGGCCTGATCCGGCAATGGGCCAACGAGATGCAAATGCTGCTGCATCAACTGGCCACCGAGCCATCCATGGCTGACTGGCCAGGAGCGCTCAACAGCCTTTGGTTTGCCAGCGTGGGCCCTGTGCCAGATTGGCAGCATGGGTTTGATTTGGTTGCCGGGCAAGGCGAGGTCTTTGCTGGGTTGAGTGCCTTGCAATTACCCAGATGCAAAGCGACCACGCTGGCTGAGGTGATGCAACTGCCGCGTACACAACAGGCGCTGTGGATCACCGATGAACTTGAAACGCTGGATTGGCCTGCGCTCAACCAGGCCTTGCAAGCTGGCACGCTTCAAGCACTTCACATCGTGCTCCCGTTTGCTGAACGTAGTGTACAGATTCATTACCAGAAACGTCCGCGCTGGCAGTTCTGGCGCAAGCCCACCACGTTAAACAAGCTATTGCAGCAACTCGAGCAATCGCTATCTTCCGCCACTGAGCAAGCGGAATTCAACCCATGAAGATTCAACAGAGAACTTATGACATCGCTGCGCTGGAGGGCTTGCAAGCGCAGGGCTTGCCGCCATTGATGGCGAGATTGCTCGCAGCGAGAGGCGTGACAAGCGCTGACTGGGGCCTGCAAGACATGCCGCATCTGCTTAAACCGGAGGCCTTGACCGGCGCAGCGGAAATGGCAAGGCAATTGGCGGACGCGATTGCGCAACAACAGCGCATTTTAATCATCGGCGATTATGACGCGGATGGTGCAACAGCGACCAGTGTCGCCATGCGCGGCTTGCGCATGATGGGCGCAGAGGTCGACTTTCTGGTGCCTAACCGCTTTGAATATGGCTACGGACTCACGCCGGAAATTGTCGCACTGGCAGCCACGCGGCAGCCGCAGGTGCTGCTGACCGTGGATAACGGCATCGCCAGTATAGAGGGCGTGGCCGCGGCCAAGGCACTGGGCCTACGCGTTCTGATTACCGATCATCATTTGCCCGCCGAGCAAACGCCTGCTGCAGATTGCATCGTGAATCCCAACCAGCGTGGCTGCGGTTTTCCTAGCAAGCATCTGGCTGGTGTTGGCGTGATGTTTTATGTGCTGATTGCCTTGCGTGCCGAGCTCAAGCAGCGCGGCCAGTTGGCTGAAGACCAAGTTCACTTGGGGCGCTTGCTCGATCTGGTCGCGCTGGGCACCGTCGCTGACCTGGTGCGGCTGGATGCCAATAACCGTATTCTGGTTAGGCAAGGCCTCAAGCGTATCCGTCAGGGCCAAGCCTGCCCTGGCATTCAGGCCATTCTTAAGCTCGCCGGGCGTGATCCGCAACAAGTGAGTGCGCAAGATTTGGGCTTTTATGTCGGCCCACGTCTGAATGCTGCTGGTCGCCTTGATGATATGACAATAGGTATTCGTTGTTTGCTGGCCGATACGCCGCAAGAAGCCATGCAATATGCGCAGCAGTTGCATCGCCTCAATGCCGAGCGCAAGCAGATTGAAGCTGAGATGCAATTCGACGCCATGGCTGATTTGAATCAGGACTTTCGCCCAGAGCAATACACGATTAGCGTATTCCAGCCAGACTGGCATCAGGGGGTCATCGGTATTCTGGCATCACGCATCAAAGAGCGTTTTCACCGCCCCGTCATTGTCTTTGCCGATGCCGGAGACGGCTTGATTAAAGGCTCAGGCCGCTCTATCGCCGGCTTGCATTTGCGCGATGCGCTCGATTTGGTCACCAAACAGCAACCCGATCTCATCGTCAAATTTGGCGGCCATGCCATGGCGGCCGGCTTGAGTGTCCGCGCTGAAGATTTTTCACGTTTTCAGCAG
Source organism: Methylophilus sp. DMC18 (assembly GCF_056314005.1). NCBI lineage: Bacteria > Pseudomonadati > Pseudomonadota > Betaproteobacteria > Nitrosomonadales > Methylophilaceae > Methylophilus > Methylophilus sp. DMC18. The sequence goes on from NZ_JBQUZE010000002.1 coordinate 126,276, forward strand.
GCATTTGAGCAGGTCGTGCAAAGCCTGATCAGCGCAGAAGTCTTGCAAGAGATGCTGGAAACCGATGGCGGCCTTGCGCCAAATGAGATGTCTTTGCAAACGGCAGAATTACTGACCCAGCATGTCTGGGGCCAAGGCTTTCCGCAACCGGTGTTTTATGATCAGTTTGACGTCTTGTCACAAAAATTATTGGCCGAAAAGCACTTAAAACTGCGCCTGCAAAAACATAACCAGCAATTTGATGCGATTTATTTTCAGCACGCTGAACCGTTGCCAGAACAGGTCGCGCTTGCATACTCTCTACAAGTGAATGAGTACAACGGTCACCGCAGCGTGCAATTGCAAGTGGTGCATGCAGTCCTTTGAAGAAACTTGGTGATGCAATGAAGTGAAAGTAACCAATAGCTTATGTAAAATTAAATTTTGAAATATATAGTTTCTTTGCGCCCAAGAAATAAATATGAAATTTAATAGAGATAGAGTTGATTAGTGAATCCTAATGACGAATTTTTCAGTAATCAACTCTGCTCAATCGACTGACTTTACTTATTTCAACGGCAGGTAAATATCTGTGATGAGGTCAGCTTCAGCAATATCCGGCAGTAGATTCAAATAGTGAAAGTAAAGAGGAAAATCACGTAACTCTTCACCACTCTTGGGCAGCCAATCTCTGTATATTGGGTAAATTGATTCCCCGAGACGGGCGTGAGAACCTAAATGTCTGACCACTGCGCAACGGCCACCAGGAATCGTTTTGGTGACAATTCCGTAGGAGTTTTCTGGAATGTCACTTTTCACTTCTCCTCCAATATCAAAACGAAACTGCATAGGCTCGGTTGTGTCTGGATTATCGTATGCAATACCGAATGTCCTACTCGTGTTTTTGGGCGATAAGCCGGTTTCTTTGCGCCATTCGATGAATTGACTCACTGCGTTGTTTAACTTTTCTACAGGGCCAATATGTTCTTTGACTGCAATGCGTGTCATTTCAACATTTATAATATCAACCTTCACTTTGTTATTCCTTTCTGGTAACCGAAAATCAAATACCTTGTGCCAACTATCCCAATCTGGATTTTTTCTAAAAGCAGATGGGGATTGTCCAAATGTGTTTTTGAAAGCACGGGTAAATGACTCTGGGGTTTCAAAACCGGCATTCAGTGCGACATCAATAATTGTTACTGAATCTTGAAAAGCGACCTTAAACGAAGCTTGTTTTAATCGAAGCAGTAATACATACCGAGCAACATTAATACCAACATAATCGGCAAATTGCCGATGGAAATGGAATTTAGAGAAGTGAGCAATAGCGCAAAGTTGATCCACATTTAACGGCTTATCAAGATTATGGTCAATGTAATTGAGCACCTCTTGAAATCGTGCAGCGTACAACTTTTCTTTTTGCTTGTTCATGTTTTTTCCTTATCCACGAACAGGAGTATGCTTATTTATATGAAGTAAAGCCTGACGAAAATTGCTAACTTCATAATATTTTTTATAAGCTGATTCCAATTCTTGGCGCTGGCTTGTACATGTCAACAGCCCAGCAAGCGTAGCCTGTACCAAGTAGGGCGACACTTGCACAAGGCGCAGGGCGCTGAATGTTACTTTGCTTTAGTCAACAGTCATTGGAATCTAAGTAAAATGAAGCTTTCTTTATCATTACTCAACGTCAGTTCAATGACCCAAGCATTTGCCCAACTGCCTGTCCTCAGCATAATGCGATACCAGCCGTGTTGCGTCTTAGTTTACGCACTAAGTGCGAAATGCATATGGTGTAAAGCCTCTAATTATCTTGCTAAAGCGGCTGGTATCATTTCTGGGTAGGGGGCTGTGGCTACGTTAAACCAGCTTTAGGCCCTTTACCCTAAATCAGTTAAAATAGAGCCTTCATTCAAGAGGTTGAAGTATGGCCCGTCCGTTTAAAGCTCCCAAAAGTCCGATTCGTCCGCCACGTGCGCCCAAAGTTACTCCGCCCGCAGTAGAGGACGGCGAAGAAGGGGTGCCTGCGCCGCGTGAAGGGCAGCGCTTGCATAAACTGCTGGCGATGGCCGGGTTTGGCTCACGTCGCGACATGGAGGCTTTGATCGAAACCGGCCGCATTACCATTAATGGCCAGGTGGCGCAGGTGGGCGCGGTGGTTGATGAGCATGATGTGGTGCGCATGGATAGCAGGATTCTGCATCTGCCGTTTGAGGCAGAGTTGCCGCAGGTGTTGCTGTATCACAAGCCGGAAGGCGAGATTGTGAGTCAGGATGACCCGGAAGGGCGTGCGACGGTATTTGACAAGCTGCCACGCATCAAACAGGGCAAGTGGATTGCCGTGGGGCGTCTGGATATGAATACCAGCGGTTTGCTGATGTTTACTAACTCCGGCGAGTTGGCCAACCGGTTTATGCATCCACGCTATGAGGTGGAGCGCGAATATGCGGTGCGTATTCTGGGGGAACTGACTGAAGAGCAGATGGCGCAACTCAAACACGGTATTGAGCTCGAAGACGGCCCAGCCAACTTTGAAAGTATTTTCCCTAACGGGGGCGAAGGCGCCAACAAGTGGTATCAGGTGGTGATTAAAGAGGGCCGTAACCGTGAAGTCCGTCGCCTGTTTGAGGCATTTCACCTGCCTGTGAGCCGCCTGATGCGTGTCCGCTTCGGCCCGGTTGCGTTGCCGCCCCGCCTCAAGCGCGGCACCATGCTCAAGCTGGAACAAAAACAGGTGGTGGCCTTGCTGGAGTGGGCTGGCTTGCCTGTGCCGCGCAAACCGCTCAAGCAAATGAGCCCGCATGACCGTGACCGTGCGACGCGCGTGTTTACGCCTAAAGTACGCAAGCAGCGCCGTAGCTTGCTGGATACTGTGAATAATCCCGTTGATACGCAGCAAGAGCGTCCTGCACGTGCGCCAACTGGCAACCGTCGTATTCGTCAGGATTCAGATTTGAAGCAGGTCTCCATGCAAAATGCGCGTATCAATAGCGGTGCTAAAAAACGCACTGACCGTAATCGGGGGCGTGGTTAATCTGCGCGTCGTGTGTTGACGGAAAAGCCGATCGCATGACTGACAGTCGTATGCAAGAAACTCTGGTCACGCACCGATATCCGCGTGTGCTGTCCATCGCTGGCTCTGATAGTAGTGGTGGTGCCGGGATTCAGGCCGACCTCAAAACATTCTCTGCCCTTGGTTGCTATGGCATGACGGCCATTACCGCGCTGACGGCGCAAAATACGCAAGGGGTGCGCGCTATTCATAGCGTGCCGGTCAGCATGTTGCGTGACCAGATTGATGCGGTGGTCGAAGATATCGGTGTCGATGCCGTCAAGATCGGTATGCTGCACTCTCCTGAATTGGTGGAGGCGGTGGCACAGGCGCTGGATGCCCATGGTCTCAAGCAAGTGGTGCTGGACCCGGTGATGGTGGCAGCCAATGGTGCCAAACTGATTTCTGATGAAGCGATTGCCGTGCTGGTATCCGAGTTGTTTCCACGGGCATTGGTGGTGACCCCGAATCTGGATGAGGCGTCGTTGTTGCTGGGCCGTCCGCTGACGCAAAGCGATGCACTTGCCGAGGCCGCGCAAGCCTTACTTGCACAAGGCGCGCATGCCATCCTGCTCAAAGGGGGGCATCTGCCTGGCCATGACGTGCTGGATATTCTGGTGCAAGCCCATGCCAATGGGCAGGACAATGTAATGCAGCGCTTGCATTCAGTGCGAATTTCTACCCATAACTTGCATGGCACCGGATGTACGCTTTCATCCGCGATCGCTGCCTATCTTGCCTTGGGCTGTAACCTGTCAGAGGCTGTGTTGGCGGCCAGAACCTATGTGCGCGGTGCCTTATATGCGGGCGCGAATGTGCGCACAGGCGAGGGCGTCGGGCCACTCAATCATGGCTTTGCACCCGAAGCAATGAAGGTTTACGGCGAATAGCGTTTAATCGCTACCAAGCCAAGAAGAGCAGCGTAGGCCTCAGTATTGCTGTGATGCCTACGCTGATAACACGTTATTCAGTGTGCAGCCCAGCTTCCAGCAAGTCTTCTTTAGTGAGCATAAACACAAACTGGTCGCCGCCGCTGGTATCCAGCCAGGTAAAGGGTAAGTCTGGATAGGCTTCATGCAAGGCGTCACGGTTGTGGCCGATTTCTACCACTAGCACGCCGCCATCATTCAAGTATTCAGCTGCCTGCGTCAGCAGGACGTGGGTATGGTCCAGCCCGGCAACACCGCTGCCCAAAGCCAGTTGCGGCTCTTTGCGGTACTCTTCTGGTAACTCAGCCATGCTAGGGGCATCTACATAAGGCGGATTGCTGATAATCACGTCATATTTACGGCCTTTGAGTGCGGTAAACATATCGGATTGCACCGCTTGCACCTGATGCTCAAGTCCGTAGCGCTGGATGTTGATATTACAGACCTCAATGGCATCCGGGGAGATATCCACCACATCAATATGCGCATTGGGAAAGGCCTCGGCCAGTAACACGCCCAGGCAGCCCGAGCCGGTACAAATATCCGCTGCGGATTCCACCATTTCCGGAAACTCTACCCAGGGCTGCAAGCCATCTTCCAGCAATTCGGCAATAAATGAGCGTGGCACGATGACGCGTTCATCGACGTAAAACTTGAACCCGCGCAGCCAGGCTTCATTCACCAGGTAGGCGGTGGGCGTATGTTCTGTGACCCGCTTGTCGATCAAGGTTGCTAAGTGTTGGCTTTCCTCTGTGGTTAAACGCGCATCCAGAAAGTTATTCAGGGTGTCATGCGGCAAATGCAGTGCGCTCATGATCAGCCAGACAGCTTCGTCATAGCTGTTATCGGTGCCATGACCATAAAAAATGTCAGAGTTTTCAAAACGGCTGACGGCATAGCGCAGCCAGTCGCGGATGGTATGTAGGTTGGTTGTCATTATTTTAGCCACAGATAAACACGGATAGACACAGATTAAACCCTTAACAATTAGACTCAATAGCCATTTACAACACGTTTAACTTCTACTTTTGGTTTGCCAAAATTGATAATTAAACCAAAACGATGTTGACTGGCTTTAAGGTAGTTCATACATTGCGCAATATGTGCGTTATCAATGCCAGAGCAAGCCTTTAGTTCAACAATCACTGACTGATTGACACGTAAATCGCATACAAAATGTCCGACGATTGTCGACTGATAAGTAACATCAAGAGGGACTTGTTGTTCTACTAACAAATTTGCATTTTTAAGCTCGATAGCGAGTGCATTTTCATAGACCTTTTCTAAAAAACCTACCCCCAATGTATTACTCACTTCGTAAGCACAGCCGATTATCCTATTTGTCAACGCAGTTTCTAACAGCATCTTATCTGTGTCCTTCTGTGTTTATCTGTGGCTTAATCAGCTGTTAGCAATAATTCCATGGTGCGCTTGTAGGTTTCCTTGAGAGGCTCGATATCGGCCACGGCGACGCATTCGTTCAATTTATGGATGGTGGCATTTAACGGCCCGAATTCAATCACTTCTTTGCAGATATCGGCAATAAAACGCCCGTCGGAGGTGCCGCCAGTGGTAGACAGCTCGGGCGTGACCCCGTAACTCTGCACAATCGCGTTGCTGATAGCTTCTACCAGCTTGCCGCGTGGCGTGATATAGGACTGGTTATGTTCCCAGTCCAGGCTATATTCAAAGCCGTGGCTGTCCAGAATCGCGTGGACGCGCGTACGCAAACTTTGTTCAGAGCTGCCTTGCCCATCCACTTCAGGGCAGTAACGGAAATTAAACAATATCTCGACATGCCCAGGCACCACATTGGTCGCGCCGGTGCCGCCGTTAATGTTAGAAATCTGCCAGGAAGTCGGCGGAAAATATTCGTTGCCGTTGTCCCATACGGTTTCAACCATGTCTTTAATGGCCGGAGCTGCCAGATGAATCGGGTTTTTCACCAGATGCGGATAGGCAATATGGCCCTGAATGCCTTTGACGATGAGTTTGCCGGACAGGGAGCCACGTCTGCCATTTTTAATCATGTCACCGACCACTTTGTTGCTGGTGGGCTCACCCACAATGCAGTAATCAAAGCTTTCGCCACGGGCTTGCAACGCCTCCACCACTTTGACGGTGCCCTCAATCGCAATGCCTTCTTCATCTGAGGTGATCAGCAGGCCAATCGAACCAGGATGGTCAGGATGTTCGGCGATAAATTCTTCGATGCTGGTGATAAACGCAGCGAGCGAGGTTTTCATGTCTGCCGCGCCGCGTGCATACAGCATGCCGTCTTTAATCGTAGGCTCAAACGGTGGCGTATGCCATTGATCCAACGGGCCAGTGGGGACGACATCGGTATGGCCGGCAAACACGATCAGTGGACCGGTGGTGCCGCGTCTGGCATAAAAGTTATCGACCTCGCCAAAACGCATGCGCTCAATCTTGAACCCCAGTGGCGCCAGGCGGGCAATCATGGCCTCCTGACAGCCAGCATCTTCTGGCGTCAGCGAGCGGCGTTTAAGTAAATCAATGGCAAGATCCAGTGTTTTTGACATAGTGGTTATTCTTGAGCAAACAGTTGGCGGTAATCGGCTTCATTAAAACCGAGGGCGATGATTTTATCGGCGTTGACCAATACCGGGCGTTTAATCACCGAGGTTTTGGACTGCATCAGGGCAAGTGCAGAGGCAGCATCTACTACGCTATTTTTTTCCGGTTCGGCCAAATTACGCCAGGTCATCCCGCTGCGGTTCACCAGTTTTTCCCAAGGATATTGTTGTAGCCAGGCTTGTCCGGTAACGCTATCCAGGCCCTGTTTCTTGAAGTCGTGAAATTCGTATGCAATGGCGTGTTGGTCCAGCCAGTCACGCGCTTTTTTGACGGTATTGCAATTGGGGATGCCGTATAGTTTCATGGCTGATCATCAAGCTAAAAAACTTATTTTACCAGCCACGGCAGATGGCGTCGCCATTTATTGCGGTGTTCACATAACCTCAGAACAAGTTTTGGGTTGCTGACTGCGATTGCAGTTTGCTGAATACATCAAACAGGTATTGTTGCTCTACCGGTTTTGAGAACAGGAAACCCTGCATTTGGTCACAGCCGATGTTGACCAGCGCTTTGCGCTGCTCCTCGTCTTCCACGCCTTCGGCGACGACGTTCAGATTGAGTGCATGCGCCAGTTTGACGATAGCCTCAACAATCGAGAGCGAGGTGTGCGAAACCGCCACGTTTTTGGTCAGGGAGCGGTCCAGTTTGACTTCGCTGACTTCCAGGTCTTCTAAATGTGTGAGGCTGAACGGATGCAAGCCAAAATCATCCAGCGAGATTTTAAGGCCCTGCTGTTTAAATTGGCGCAAGGTGTCCTTGAACTGGCCCTGATGATGAATGGCGTTAGTTTCAGACACTTCAAGAATGAGGTTGCGGGATTCTACGGCATGCGCTTCAAGAATCGATTGAATCAGCGCGCCCAACTGTTTGTTGCGGAACTGCTGGTTGGACATATTGACTGAAATGCTTAGGTCTATGCCGCGATCGCGTGCCTGGCTAATCGTGCGGCAGGCCTGGGAGATGACCCAGGCGTTGATTTCTTCAATCATGCCAAAGCGCTCCGCCGCCTCAATAAAACTGTTGGGGGAGAGCAGTCCGCGCGCCGGATGCTGCCAGCGTAACAGCGCTTCGGCGCCATGGACCATGCGCGTGATGGCATCCACTTTGGGCTGAAACAGTAGCCTGAACTCTTGCTCGCTAATGGCTTGCTTGAGTTCAATACGGGTTTGTTGCATCTCGTCAGAGGCTTGCTCGATCTCGGCATCAAAGAAACGATACTGGTTTTTACCGTTTTCCTTGGCCTTGTACATGGCGGCGTCTGCATTCAGTTTGAGTTTTTGCAGGTTGCCGTCTTGTGGATACATGGAGACGCCCACTGAGCACGAAATCTCAATCACGTGATCTTCAATGACAAAGGTTTCGCGTAACGCATCCACCACACGCTGAATCACGGTGACCACGCTCTGGTGATTTTCAATCTCACTTAAAACGGCAATAAACTCGTCGCCACCGGCACGTGCCACATAATCACAATTGCGGATGGCATTGCTGATACGCTTGGAGACTTCAATCAGTAGCAAATCGCCAATATGGTGACCAAACTGGTCATTGACCGGTTTGAAGTGATCCAGGTCGATATAAGCCAGGGCCAGCGACTCCCCGTTACGGTCACAGCGCTTGGCACTCAGGATCAGGTGCTGGTTCAAGGCATCCCGGTTGGGCAAGTGCGTGAGTGGGTCATAGGCCAGGAATTTTTTATTGACGGTTTGCGTATTGCGGAAGGTCAGTTTGCTTTGCGCTAGATCGATGTTGCGCTCATAAAAAATCACCAGAATAAATGAGGTGATAAATAAAAAGACCGGGACCAGAACCAGCAGCAGCATTAAATAATTATCGGCTTGATCGCTGGGCTGCCCAATCAGCATATTGTTATGCACAATACTGAGGTTGATGGCTGTGTGCGAGGCCAAAAAGCCCAGTGCAATTTCTATCGAAAACATCCACTTCAAACGTTTTTCGAGTTTGCCGCTATAGCCTTTGAGCCAGAGGATGGTGACAATCGCCAGGGCGGCGGTCAGGCAGGCCAGGAACAGAGAAAACAGGGCCGTCCAGCTGTCTATACGGATATTGATGGCCCCGGCACTGATCTGATAAAAATAAGACAGCAGGTAGCCACTGATGCCGGTGGCCGCAGAAGCGGAGAGCAGATCACGTAAGGGCAGTCTTTTTTTATGGACCGTTTTGAGGATAGCGGCCGCCAACAGATAGCTGCACAGCATGCAGCCAATTAGGTCGATAGGATGTTGGCTAACCTTAGGGATATTATCTGCGAGAAACTGGTAGCCAGCATGCAGGCTGAAGATACCAGCTGCCATGACGACGGCATATTTTTTGAGCATGAAGTCATGCTCTTTGGGAGTGGCAACACGCAAACGATCAACCAGTTTGAACGCAAAAAAGCATCCAACGACGCTGGATGTAAAGAGTGCGACCAATAGCATTTGCGTTGTTATCATAAGTAATTGCACGTTTATTTTGATTGTTTAATGTGTGGCACGACTACTTGTTCTTTGTGCTTGCTCTGTATTGCTCATTGCTTTGCTGCTGGGATTGCTCGGACTACTGACTCTCCAACGGGTTAACACTCAACTATTCAAGAATGCTCACGCTGTCTTGCTTGCGGGACATCTTTACGGTATTGAGAGTCACTCCTTTATCGGAACCGGCGCGCAATAACTTGAGCAGGCCGGTTGAAGTGACTCTTTATTTTATTTCGGCAGGCGTATTAAATGCCGCGCAACAACTCGTTGATGCCAACTTTACCCAAGGTTTTGGCATCCACTTTTTTCACGATGACGGCGCAATACAGGCTGTACTTGCCATCGCTGGAAGGCAGGTTGCCTGAAACGACCACAGAACCTGCAGGCACGCGACCATAATGCACTTCGCCGGTTTCGCGGTCATAGATTTTAGTGGATTGGCCGATGTAAACGCCCATGGAAATCACGCAGTTGTCTTCAACCACCACGCCTTCAACCACTTCTGAGCGCGCGCCGACGAAGCAGTTATCGCCAATGATGGTTGGACCGGCTTGTACAGGTTCCAGTACGCCACCAATGCCAACACCGCCGGATAAGTGCACATTTTTACCGATTTGTGCGCAGGAACCTACGGTTGCCCAGGTGTCTACCATGGTGCCTTCACCAACGTAAGCGCCAATGTTGACGTAAGACGGCATCAAGACAGCATTTTTCGCAATGAAAGAGCCTTTGCGCACTATGGCGTTAGGCACCACGCGGAAGCCACCTGCCTTGAAGTCTTCTTCGGTGTAGTTGGCAAATTTTGGATCCACTTTATCGAAGTAGCGGGTGACGCCATCATCCATCAAATAGTTGTCTTTGAGGCGGAAGGACAGCAAGACCGCTTTTTTGATCCACTGATGCGTTTCCCATTGCTGGCTATCGCCAATCCGGGTAGCCACACGCAGTTTGCCTGCATCCAGATCATCCAGAATAGAAGCCACGGTGGCTTTGACGTCTGCCGGTGCATTGGCAGGGTTGATGTTGGCGCGGTCTTCAAAGGCCGCTTCAATAATGCTTTGACGTGGATCCATAATCTTCTCTTGTTCGATTGAAAAACAGTAAACCCGAAATTTTAACCTAATTTTGAAAGGGCAGGGGCCGTCGATGAAAGACGGCCCTTTACGCCAGCGCTTACTTGCCTTTGGCGGCTAAGTAGAGCGGCATGACCTTGGGCACCAGTGCCTGCAGGTCTTTAATACGGTTTTCACTGGAAGGGTGCGTACTTAAGAATTCCGGGGGCGCTTCCTTGTTGGCCGCCATCATTTTCTTCCATAAGCTGACTGCGGCTTCCGGGTTGTAACCGGCGCGCGCCGCCAGCTCCAGCCCTATGCGATCCGCTTCACGCTCCTGTTCACGGCCATTGGGCAAGGAGAAGAACAGCTGGCTGCCCATGCTGGCGCCTTGTGCCGCCATATTGCCCGCGGTGCCGCCTATGTAGGCAGCGAGTGCCTGCAAACCGAATTGCTGTACATAGGCTTGTGACATACGCTCACGGCCATGCTCACGCAAGGCATGCGAGATTTCGTGGCCAATCACCGCGGCTAACTCATCATCGGTGGCATTGAGTTTTTCGGCCAGACCGGAAAACACCATGATCTTGCCGCCAGGCATGCAATAGGCATTGAGCTGGTCATTTTTTTCGACATTGATTTCCCATTTCCATTTGGTGGCATCTGGCCGGAACACGCCGACCTGGGCGATCAGGCGGTGAGAAATGGTAGTCACGCGATTCAGCAAGGCCTTATCCGCGTTAAGGGTATGGTTCTTTTGCGCATCTTGCAGGGTTTGCGTATACGATTGCGCAGACATTTTATCCACGGTCGCTGAGGGCAACAGCAAGAGTTGACTACGCTGTACGCCCGAGACGCTATTGTTGGTGGTGCTGGCGCAGGCAGACAACAAGGCGCACAGGCAGGCGATTCCCAGGGTTTTAATGGTCGGCATGTGTTTCTCCTCTTGTTTCTCGGTCACGTATTGGCAGTGACCATTCGTTTTTATGATCATTCCATTCAGGTGCTGCGATCAGTCTACCCATTCAGTGCAGAATGCATGTCGTTGCTGATCGCTGAATGCCTGGTTCTTAAGTATCAGTCATTCTGGTTAAATTTTGACTTGCGAGCCTAGCTCTACCACCCGGTTAGGTGGTAATTTGAACTGGTTGGTAATCGACTCTGCCGTTCTAAATAAGCCAATAAAGATTTTTTTACGCCAGAACGCCATGCCGGGTTTATCCGAGGCCAGCAGGATTTCCTTGCCGATAAAGAACGAGGTATCCATGGTGTCCAGCGTGAGGCCAAAGGGCTCGGTCAATGGCAGGTCACGTGGCAAGTCTGGTTCGTCCATATAACCATAACGCAAGGTCACGCGGTAAAAACCGTAAGGCAGCACCTCCATCGAGGCGCGCTCTTCCAGCGTGGTGTAGGGGTAATCAACAAAACGCACCGTCAGGATCACCACTTTGTCATGCAGTACCTTGTTGTGTTTGAGATTATGTAGCAGCGCATGCGGCACACCATCCGGGTTGGGCGTCATAAACACGCCTGCACCATTGACGCGGGCGGGCGGGTGCGCCCCAATCGCTTGCACAAACGGGATCAGCTCCATGGATTCGGACTTGAGGATTTGGTAGAGCAGTCTACGCCCGGTTTTCCAGGTACGCATCAGCGTGAAGATGATGATGCCGATCAATAAAGGCACCCAGCCACCATCCGGGATTTTGAGAATGTTGGCCGCAAAAAACGAGAGGTCAATGACAAGAAATAGCGAAATCAGGCAGGCCGTTTTGAGTTTGCTCCAGCCCCACAGGTGGTGGAACACCACGGCCGCCAGCAAGGTCGTGATGACCATATCGCCGGTGACGGCAATACCGTAGGCTGCCGCCAGGTCACCAGAGCTGCCAAAAATCAGCACCAGGCCCATGACTGCGACCATTAGGCCCCAGTTGACACGCGGCATGTAGACCTGGCCCTCTGTTTGCTCTGAGGTGTGCGAAACATGCATGCGCGGAATAAAGCCAAGTTGCAAGGCCTGGCGCGAAACAGAGAACGCGCCGGTAATCACGGCCTGGGAGGCAATCACGGTCGCCAGGGTTGCCAGGATAATCAGCGGGAACAAGGCCCAGTCTGGGGCCAGGTGGTAAAACGGGTTTTGAATGGACTCTGGCTCGGCCAGAATAAGTGCGCCTTGCCCAAAGTAGTTGCAAATCAGTGCAGGCAACACGAACAAAAACCAGGCCAGGCGAATCGGTTTACGGCCAAAATGACCCATGTCGGCATACAAGGCTTCGGCACCGGTCACGGCCAGCACCACCGCACCGAGCGCAATAAACGCAATTTTGGGCTGGGTGGCAAAAAACTGATAAGCGTAGAAGGGGCTTAAAGCCTTGAGAATTTCGGGATGATGACTGATATTGAGGATGCCCAAAATGCCTAATACCGAGAACCAGGTCAGCATGATAGGACCAAAAAAAGCACCGACGACAGCGGTGCCTTTGCTTTGTGCCCAGAACAGTACAAACAGGACGCACAAAGTAATTGGGACGATCCAGCTATCCAGTTGCGGTGCTGCCACCTCGAGGCCCTCAACCGCTGAGAGCACGGAAATGGCGGGGGTGATCATGCCGTCGGCATAAAACATACAGGCCCCGATAATGCCTAGCAGCATGATGCGTTTACGCTGGTCCGGTTCGCCGCCAGCATAACGGCTGGCCAAAGATAGCATCGCCATGATGCCGCCTTCACCACGGTTATCTGCCCGCATGATAAAGGCCACATATTTGAACGACACAATCAGCAGCAGTGCCCAGGTGATTAGCGACAAGATGCCGTAGACATTGGCTTGTGTCAGTAACAGTGGGTGGTGCCCGACTGCAAAGACTTCTTTCATGGTGTAGAGCGGGCTGGTGCCAATGTCACCGAAAACGACACCTAGCGCGGCGAGAGCCATGGTATGGAGCGCCGTTTGCTGATTTTTTGTATGGTCCATTGTGTGAACAGCTAAAGACAAACGATTATTATCGGGTAATTTTAGAGCTTCACCAAAGATTTTGACGCAAATTATCTTGATGACCTAAATGCATGTGGACGATTACACGAAAAGTGGAGCGCCTAGTCGGGGCTGATTTGCGTCACCACCACCTCTGCCTGACCTTGATGCAAGGTCAGTTTCAAGGGCGTCTGCAGGCTGAGTTCGCTGGCCGCGGTCACTGCGCGGCCATCGGCTTTTTGCACAATGGCATAGCCCCTGGCCAACACCTGATGCGGGTTGAGTTGTTGCAGGCTGGCGGACAGGTATTGCAGTTTGCGTTGTTGCGTTTGTAAACCTTGCTGCATGGCCAGTTGCAGTCTGTGTTGCCATTGCTGCAGACCGCGGCGCTGTTGTTGCAGATGCTGGGTGGGGGAGATCAGGCGTCTGGACAAGTAGTCCAGGGTCTGGCTTTGCTGGCGCAAGCAAGATTGCATGGCCCGGCCCAGCCTTAATTGTAATTGCCTGAGTTGATCGCGAAGCTGCGCCTGATCCGGGCAGGCCAATTCGGCTGCCGCTGTCGGTGTGGCCGCGCGCAAGTCAGCGACAAAATCGGCAATGGTGAAATCTGTTTCATGGCCCACCCCGCTAATGGTCGGCAGGCGACAAGCGGCGATTGCGCGTGCAACCACCTCTTCATTAAATGACCATAAGTCTTCTATGCTGCCACCACCGCGGCAAATCAGCAGCGTATCCACCTCTTGCCGCTGATCAGCCAGATGAATGGCTTGCGCAATCAGCTCGGCAGCGCCTTTGCCTTGCACCGGCGTCGGGTAGATGATGACAGACATGGCCGGCGCACGGCGGCGGATGGCGGTTAACACATCGCGCAAGGCGGCGGCATCCGCTGAGGTCACCACGCCTATGCGTTGCGGATTGGCCGGAATGGCTTGTTTACGCTCGGCAGCAAACAGCCCTTCGTTTTGTAAGCGCTGCTTGAGTTGTTCATAAGCTTCATACAATTTGCCCAGGCCAGCGGGCTGCATAAATTCCACCGTCAGTTGTACATCGCCTCTGGCTTCATACAGCGTGACCGTGGCACGCGCCTCAATCAGGTCCCCTTCGCGCGGCACCATGCCTAATACGCTATTGCGCCCTTTAAACATCACACAACGGATTTGTGCGCGTTCATCCTTGAGCGAAAAATACCAGTGGCCACTGGCGGCACGGGTGAAGTTTGAGAGCTCGCCCGAGATCCAAAAGAGGGGGAAACTGGTTTCCAGCAACTCTTTGGTGAGTCGGGTGAGGTCGCTGACACTCAAGATTTGTTTGAATGATGTCGATAACAAGCTAGCCATAGCTGCACATTATCCCTCAGCCCCGCTGGATTTGGCTATGTCTTTCATCGAGTGGCCGGTGTCTGAGCAGAGGCGCTCTGTGGGGATGCTGAACACTGATTCAATATAGAGGGGCACTTTTGGGTAAAAGCGGCGTCTTGATATGAGCAGCATGGGAATGGTTGATGACTGTCTGACCTTGAAGCAAGGTCATTTCCCTCAGGATTGTATGCGAATGAAAAAATATTTATTTTTTGCGCGATCATTTTTTATGTGTTGTCTGTACACAAGTGCTGTGCATGGCTTGGGACTGGTTGCGCAGGCGCAGGCGGATGAAACGTCTGACAAATCGCCGCCCGAGACGGAAGTAGCCGCGGTCGAGACCACGAATCCTGTCATGGCCAGCTACAAGCGCGAGCAGGCGGTGATGCAGAATGACGCCTACAAGCAATTCATTAAATTACAGGTGAGTCTGGCGACAGGCACAAAAAATGCGCTTGGGATCAGCAGTTATGCCGAGGCGCACGCCCATTACTGTGCGTTGGCTGCAGAAACCCGTGATCCTGATGCGCAATTTGCCATGGGCTGGTTTTACAGCATGGGCAAAGGCGTGGAGGTCAATCATGATATTGCCGCGCGTTTTTTCAGCCTGGCGGCGATTCAAGGCCATCGCGATGCCCGGATCTGGCTGGACCAGGGCACTGGTGATGCCTCCGTGGCCAAGCTGCCCGCCTGCATGCAAAATCAGGGGCAGTCAGCGGCTGAGGTGCTGTTCCGTAAACGCGGCCCCATTTACACGCTGGTCAAAAAACATGCGCCTGCTTATGGGGTAGACATTGATTTGGCGATGGCCGTGATTGCAGTGGAGTCCGGCTTTAATCCTAAAGCAACTTCACGCAAAAAGGCCCAGGGCCTGATGCAATTGCTACCCGAGACGCAGGCCAGGTTTCACGTCAAGGATGCTTATGATCCCGAGCAAAATATTAAAGGGGGCTTGTCCTACCTGCGCTGGTTGATCAATTACTTTGATGGCGATGTCGAGCGCGTCGTAGCGGCTTACAATGCCGGGGAACATGCGGTGTCCAGGCATCAGGGCATCCCGCCGTACCCGGAGACACGCGACTATGTGAAGCGCGTGGCGCGTTACTACAAGAAAAAACATCACGAAATCAGGCAAACTGCGGCCATGCGTGACTGGCAGAGCCCGGCGGCCAACTCCTGAATCTTTCTGCTGACTTTTTGTGCTGTTTGACCGGGAGATCCCGGCCAACTTAAAAAACCGGGAACCACCCACACCCAGACTGCCTCTTAGCTGCGTTATCCATTACAATTTGCATTTAATCATTAGGTAGGAGCGGGCAATGGCAGCATGGTTTAAAGGACGTGGCGGCTATGTATTGGGATTTTTGGCCGGATTTGGCATTGTGGCACTCGCCTTGTATATTCAAGTACAAAACCAGCTTGAACCCTGCCCCTTGTGTATCTCGCAACGCATCATTTTCATGAGTCTGGGCTTGTTGTTTTTGCTGCACGCCTTTGTCTCACCCAAATCTTGGCTACATGCCGGATTGGCCCTGATTGAGGTGTTGACGGCGCTTGGCGGCTCGGGGGTGGCGATACGCCACTGGTGGCTACAGGCACACAAAGAAGAAATCTTTGCCGATTGTGGTGTCGGCTTTGATTACATGTTTGAAAACTTCCCGCTGAAAAAAGCACTTACCCTGGTATTTCGTGGTACGGGCGATTGTGCCGCCATAGACTGGACGTTTCTGGGATTAACCTTGCCCCAATTGGGCCTGATCAGTTTTATTCTGTTTGCGGTGTATGCTGGCTGGTTATTTCGTAGCCGTCGCGCTGGATAGCAAAAGTCTCAATCTCAACTTCGGGTGTGCTTTCATCCAGCATGGCCGCTTGTTTTTCAATCGCGTCATGCCAGGCTTTAAAATGCGCTTCGCATGACTGCTCTGCTTGTTGCGAGATGCTCTCTGCTGGCACGCTGGCGGCCTTAAGCTTGGCAGTCTCGCGCTTGAGGCAACCCAGATATTTGGCTTTGGCATACACCTCTTCGGTTTGCAGGCTGGCGATTGCCTGATCAGCCTGATTCAGCGATTGGCACAAGGGGACGGGTTCGCTGGGGATAGTCCAGGCCTTGCCCGAGGTCTTTTGCATATGGATCACACTGGCAATATCGCGGCCACGCTGGTTAATCCAGTATTCCAGAATTTCGTTGCCGCAGCGTTCATCCTGACAGCGCATCACGCTTTTTAACAACCAGGCCGCCTGCTTGGTCATGCGTTCGTCAGAAATGCCGCAGTTGTGGATGACGTCGTGCGAGCGGGATAGATACAATTTGTAATTAGCCCGCCAATTGGGATGGCTGGCACAGGCGACTTTATACAGCGGGTTAGAGACGCTGCACTGGTCTTGCTGCATGCTTTGCAGCCGTTCCGGTGCGCGATTGCCCGTCATGCGGCATGCCAGCGAAATGGCCTGGCCGTAGGCTTGCGTCACCCCCCAGAACGACAGTCTGGCAGAGGCATAATCTGGCCGTTGCTTGAGTGTCTGATCGTTTTTCCAGTCCAGCGTCTCTGAGGCAAGTTCGGACTTGTGAAATACCACTTCGCGTTCAACCTCCATCGAAAACTCACTGCAGGAGGCTTGTACCAATTTGGTGGCAATCGTATCGTCATGATCGTCTGTACGCAGCTTGAAAAGGATAATGTCTTCGTGCTGGCCGACTTGCATGGAGTCTAAATCAACCGACACCGTCAGAAACTTTTCCCGTCCTTGCACCGTATGCCATTGTTCGGCATGCAGGGGTGGGCTGGTAAACAGGCAGCTTGTAAACAGCGTCAGACAGGCGGGAAGTGCGTTTTTGAATAGCATAAAATCAATGGTCATAAATAGAAAGCAGCGGCAAGTGGCCGCCATTGTAATGATTATTCTGCGGCGGAGATAGCGACCTGATTGCGTCCGGCCTGCTTGGCCTCATATAGTGCCTGGTCTGCTCGATGCAGCAATTGTGTCAAGCTGTCCCCCATCCGCAACATTGCCACGCCGCAACTGATGCTGATCTGGCCAATGTCGGGCAAAGATCTGGCGTGTACCTGCTGCCGGATTTTTTCGGCCAGCTTTGCCGCCTGAGCAAGGGTGATGCGGGGCGCATAAATCATCATTTCATCGCCTCCCCAGCGCACGGCAATGTCAGACAGGCGCGTATTTTTCTTGATGCATTCGGCGACGGTTTTAATGACCTGGTCACCGATGACATGGCCGTGCGTGTCATTGATGGATTTAAAACGGTCTATATCTATCAGAATCAGCGCATCCGAGATTTTCCTGCCGACCGTGTGGGTATGCTCAGCAAACACTGTTTCAAAGTGCTGACGATTGCTCAAACCAGTTAAAAAGTCGGTGCTGGACAGCGTTTTTAAGTTTTCTTTTTCAACTTGCAGGGCGGTATTGGCCGCAGCCAGTTGTTCGGTCCGCTGTTTGACCAATGCTTCGAGATCGGTGTTCAGGGCTTTTAAATGATTGGTCTGGCTTTCACGCAGGCATTCGTAGTTGCGGATGATGAAAAACTGTCCAAGCAGGTACAGGCACAAGCTCAGAATATCCAGATGACCATATTCTGAGGGGAAGAGATGCGTTAAGTGATTGCCCACCACCAGCAACAGTAAAATCGCCAGCATCTGGTAGCCCATCTGCCTGCCTTTGAGGTAAAACGCTCCAGCAAGAATAAGGAGCAATAATCCGCTCCGGGTACTGTTGCCAGTCGCCAGAAAATAGACCGTCAAAAACTGGAGAAAGCATAACCAGAGGGCAATGCCGGAGATCAGCTCGACGCGCTGTTTGTTGCGGCGCAAGGCCCATAGCAAGGCAAACGCAATCAGACCAAACACAATATCCACGATGCCGATGAGCGGATGCACGCGCCAACGGATGATGCCCATGCTAAAAGACACGATGCCAAAGAAGGTAAACACGTTGTTTAGGAAAACCACCTTGTAACGCATGTGGTCCGCATCGCCGGACGCTGGAAAAAGCTTGATGGGATGCAACATCATGACAAGCGCTTGGCTAAACCACTTTTTCAACATCCGGTATCCTAAAGAATAATTGTTTTTGTGATGCGATCAGATTATGTAAAATTGAGACTTTGTCGTTAGCTGTACATTACCGCTGAATTTTACATATATTAAGCTGCTGCGTGTCATCGTACGCGCGCATTCACAAATTTTTATGTTTCGGAGTGGTCTTACTTCATCCCCGAAAACAGATTATCGGTCCCTATGAAACCTTACCTGACCCTGGACAATTTTGTTGGAAACACGCCGCTGGTGGCTTTGCAGCGTATGAACCCGAATCCGAGCAATACGATCTTGCTCAAGCTGGAAGGCAATAATCCGGCCGGGTCAGTTAAAGACCGGCCTGCCTACAGCATGATTGTGCGGGCAGAGCAACGCGGGCAAATCAAGCCAGGCGATACGCTGATTGAAGCGACCAGTGGCAATACCGGCATTGCACTGGCCATGGTGGCGGCCATGCGCGGTTACAAAATGGTGTTGGTGATGCCGGAAAACCAGTCCGTTGAACGCCGTCAAAGCATGAAGGCATATGGCGCTGAACTGATCTTGACACCCAAAGACGGCAGTATGGAGTTGGCACGCGATGTGGCACTGAAGTTGCAAGCAGAAGGCGAGGGCATTGTGCTGGATCAGTTTGGCAATCTGGATAATCCGCAAGCGCATTATGAAGGGACCGGGCCGGAAATCTGGCGTGATACCGCCGGAGCGGTGACACACTTTGTATCCAGCATGGGCACCACTGGCACGATTATGGGCACTTCGCGCTTTCTCAAGGAGCAAAATCCTGCCATTCAGATCATCGGCGTGCAGCCGGAGGAGGGGGCGCAAATCCCGGGGATCCGCAAATGGCCAGAAGCCTATCTGCCTAAAATTTATGACCCCAAACGCATAGACGGGTTGCGGTATGTGAGCCAGAAGCATGCAGAAGAGACCACGCGCAAACTGGCAACCAAAGAAGGCGTTTTTGCCGGGATTTCCAGCGGCGGTGCCTTGTATACGGCGATGCAACTCTCCAAAGAAGTGAACAATGCGGTGATTGTCACCATTGTGTGCGATCGTGGCGACCGCTATTTGTCTACAGGCGTGTTTCCCGATTGATGCGCCTATGGGCACTGCTGCTGTGCTGTTGGTCGATGCCGCTTTGGGCCGTGACCGAGCTTAGCTTCAGTGCCGAGAGCGTTGAGGGCGATTTCTTTCAACTCGACCACCCGCACGCGGTGGTCAACTTGCAGCGCAAACAGCATGTGCAAATTCATGCCGAGCGCTTGCAGGTGGGCAATGCCAGCATCGATCACCCGGATATGACACTGGAGATCAGTACGCGCCCCAGCCTGCTGATTACCTCTGAGCAGTTAAAAATGCCTGATTACCAGGTACGCCGACCGCGCATCTATCTGGATTACCGTCCGCAAACTCGGCAACCAGTGGTGACGGTTGATGCTGAAGTCAAAGCGATGCAAGATGAGGTCTGGGGCAAATTCCACGTGTATTGCCAGTTGCCGACACAAGCCAGTCAGGAGACTTGGCAGTGTAATGATGGCTTGTATCATGATGTCCGTTCACATATCCCGTTTAATCTGACGGTGATGCCGACCTGGCACACTGCATCGAACACCAAGGCCAGCAGAGGGCTTGAGCTGCAACTGGCGGTGAAAGACGCCAAATTCAGTGATGCCGCAGGCTTGCATGCGGCGGAGAGACTGACCGGCGTGATGCATATTGCTGCGCATGAGGTGGCGAATGGCTGGCGCTGGCAAGGCGTATTTGAATGGCAGCAAGGCGAGTTGTTCTGGCAACCATTTTATTTTGCCGAGGGCAACAAGCGATTTGAAATCCGTGGCCTGTATGCATCGCCCATTCTGGAGATTGAAGCAGCGACCTTGTCATTGCAAGGCGTAGGCACTTTACACAGTCAAAGCCGGTTTAATCTGGATAGCCAGCGCTTTGAGTTTTTAAAGCTGGATGCCAAAGACGTCGATTTTAACGGCCTTTACCAGTCGTTTATCCAGCCTTTGCTGCCTGATTCCGTGTTCGGACAGCTCAAGGTGAATGGCAAAGCCGACTGGTCTTTTGAGGCCAAAGGCCTGCAGCCGGTGAAGTTTCAGCTGGATGTTGCGGATGCCACGGTTGAAGATCAACGTGGCAAGTTTGGCTTTGCCCATCTGAATGCGCATATTCCCTGGGATTACGATCAGCCGCAGCAGATCAGCATGGGCTATGCCTCTGGCCATGTGCTTAAGATTCCGCTCGGAAAAACGCAATGGCAGGCAAACGTGAATCGGTTCTCGATTACCAGTCCAACTTTGAGCTTGCCTGTGCTGGATGGCGCCTTGATCTTTGAAGACGTGTCTGCCGCCTGGATACATCAGAGCATGGTCTGGCACCTGAAGATGGACATGCAGCCCATCAGCATGCGCACCTTTAGCCAGGCGCTCGGCTGGCCTGCCATGCGTGGTGAGATCAAAGGCCAGATTCCACTCGTGACTTATGCCAACCATGCCTTGCGCATGGATGGGGAGATGCAGCTGAGCTTGTTTAAAGGGCAAGTCGCGCTCTCTGATCTGGAAGTCGATGATCCGCTGGGGGCTGTCCCCAAGCTGCATGCCAATCTGCGCATTCGAGAGATTGATATGGGCGAGATCACTCGGACGTTTAATTTTGGTTCGATTACCGGCAAACTGGAAGGTGATGTCCAGCATTTGCGCTTACAAAACTGGAAGCCTGTCTCTATGAATGCTGTGATACAGACTGCGGATGGCCCTTTTGAGAAAAAAGTGTCTCAACGCGCGGTCGAAAACATCACTGCATTGGGTGGTGAGGGCACGGCGGCAGCCCTGCAACGGACGTTTTTGCGTTTTTTCAAACAGTTTGGCTATGAAAAAATGGGTTTAAGCTGCGAGCTGCGTGGGGATGTTTGTAAAATGGGCGGTGTTGAGCAGATTCCTGGCGGATTCGTCATCGTCAAAGGTGAGGGGATTCCCTCAGTCAACGTGAATGGCTATACCGAATATGTCAGCTGGAAAGATATGCTGGCCCGCATGCGGCGGATCACTGATAGCAATAGCAAAATGATCGTCAAATAAGCGCACTCAATGGCGATAGTTTTAAAGAAAGGAATTCGCGTGATGGGTAGGCAACAACAAAACACGGTTCAAAGGCACAGCGTCGTTTTCAAGCGTTTGATACTCAGCCTGGCCATGCTGCTCAGTGCATGTGTCACCATTAATATTTACTTTCCCGCCGCTGCCGCTGAAAAAGCGGCTGACAAGGTGATTGATGAGGTCTGGCAACTGCCAGCCAGCTCGACCGCACCGACCCCGCCTGCGACGACTCAAGACCCTGTGTCCCCCTCTGTTCAGGAGATCAAACCATGATCCATGCACTGTTTAACCTGTTGTGCCGTTATCGTCAGTCTGCAATCGCTATGCTAACTGTCATCTTGCTGGTTGCCGCACCGCGTGTCGCACTGGCGGCCGCAGATTTGGATATCAACACGCCTGCACTGGCTGCAGTTAAAGCCAGCATGCAAGCGCGCCATCCGCAATTACTGCCTTACTACCAGTCAGGCGCAATTGGCTTTACCGCGGATGGCTATATTGCCATCAAAGAGGCCAGCGGAGTGCCATTATCACAACGTAACATGGTTACCAGCTTGGTCAATCAGGAGAACAACGATCGCACCCAGCTCTACCAGGGCATTGCTGCCGCCAATGGGCATCCAGAGTGGACAGGCGAGATTCAGCGCACCTTTGCCCAACGCTGGATGGATAAAGCGCAAGCGGGCTGGTTTGTGCAGAAGGATGGACAGTGGCTTAAGAAATAAGCGGTCTGAACATACAAAAGCCGAAATGGAAAGCTCCATTTCGGCTTGATTGTGTTACGCAGACGATGTTAGCCGCCTGCCAGCAGAAGCTTAAAAGTGATACTGGAAGCCCAGAGACAACAGGTTCATGTGTGAGTCACTGTCGCCAGCCACTCTGCCATAGTAGGCATAGGTCGCTTTAATATCGACCACTTGATTGATCGGATACTTGTAGCCAAAGCCGGCGACATAGCCCCAGCCTTTATCGTTTACTGAGCTACTTCCTACATTGTTACCCGCCGATGCGCTAATACGTGCATCTAACTCTGAGTAAATGGCACCCGCTTTAACAAAAAAATTGGGGAATTGGCTAGGGCTGAATAAGCCTGATAACTCAACGCCTTTGGCATCGTATTTGATGCTCGCTGATCTGATGTTATCAGAGGCGTCGATTTTTTCTTTAGTGGTTTTGAAGTACGCAAGTTCCAGGGAAAGATTTTCATTGACGCTGTAGCCCGCAAATATCCGTCCTGCGCCTGCATTTCTATCCTGTTTTACCGAGGGGGTTGTGCCAAACTCATCAAACCACGCTTCCTTGAAGTCACGTGTTTGATTTTTTTGCCGAAGGTAAGCGACATCCAAACCAAAATAAAACGGTGTTTGTTGCAAGCCATGCTGGCTTTCTGGCTCAGCGGCACTCACAGTGCTGGCGGCTGACATCAGCAATAGTCCCAAGAGAGAAGTTGTACGCAATAGTTTCATAGAAGTGCCTTTACGGTCTGATTGAGGAATGATTTGTTTTTTTGTTACTTTAGCAGAAAAGGTTAAATTACGTAACTTTTGGTGTGACTATGTTTGTAGGTGTGGGCTGTCACAAATCGGTCATCTAAGACCGCCGAGCAGTAAAGTGTCAGGATGGTGCATAAAACCGCGCTAAATGACTAAAAAGGCAACTTATCTACTGCCATAGATGGTCACAGTGGTGCTGTGGCTGCACAGGCCGGCTCAAAATGACCACGATGCTTATTTTTGGCTTGCCTCGTGGTGAACCGTAGGTATGTCATCAATCAAATCAATTGCTTAAAGCAAATCACCACTGCCAATAGCGCCCCCAAAGTGTGCCGCATTGAACAACTCCGGCAGGTTGCTTCTCTCATCTAGATTGAGAACAAACAGGTAAAAGTCATTGATTTCAGTTTCAGGCATGTTCATTGCATACAATCAAAGTGCGTGTCCCAATGAAAGGAGTTTGTTGTGCCAACTAATCTTTTCGTTCTACCCCGTCTGGGTGAAAGCATTCATCAGCAAGACCTGGGGATTTACTACATTCTGAATCATCACACCGGTCGGGTGCGATCATTGATCCAATTAGCGCGCGAAAACGTGCACTGGTATTTGATGCAGCTGCAACCGATTGCGGATGGACTGGATTATCGCTGGTCGGTGCTGTCGCGTGAGCAAGACTGCGCGCTCAAGGCCGCCTCCGACAAGCAAATTGCACATTACTTTTCCAAGCCTGAATACACTGAACCCTCTGGTGCATGGCAAGTCATGCGCAATGCGCACTTTGGCTTTGGTAAATTCACGCCGATGGCCGCGCCCCAGGAAGTCAGTTACGCGATTCTAACGTTTGACGGTGAAGAAATGCAAACGCCTATCCGATTGCATAAAGCGCCTGCGGAATGGCTGGAGGAAGATTCTGAGACGGATATTATGCAACTGGAATTTGCCTGATCGCGCTTTAATCAGGGGGCAAGCTTGATTCCAAATTATCGGAATCAAGCGACAACTACCACCATTACAGAGTCTCTCACAGTGGTAGTTGCGGTGGATCTGGGGCCAGATGCTGTTATCTCTAAGCCTCAGTGCTGACGACGTTCCCTGCTGGACCACGATTTTGCATATTGGAGGATAAGGCCTGCAAAAAGCCACTCAAGCTGGCATTGCTGCTACTGCCACCAAGTGCGCTAACCAGTGACTGAAAACTGCTCTCCAGCGCACTGTTCTGGTTTGTTGATCCAGTGGAGGTCGTGTTACTGGCCGTTGTGTTGCTGGAATCACTACTTGTATTTAAAGCGCTAATCAAGCTTTGTAGTTTTGCTTCCATATCTTGTTTGCCATGGCCGCCGAAATGACGGTGTACGCCTGCTGTTGTGTTGGCATCAACACTCGTCTTGTCTGTACTGTCACTCGTACTTTCTGTATTGGTGCCAGCCGTCCCCTGTGATTGCAGGGCGCCCATCAGGTTTTGTAAAAAACTGCTCAATGCATCACTGGCATCTGTACTCGTGCTTGTTGTGCTACTTGTATCTGTGCTCTCTGTGCTGGTACTTGCACTGTTAGTCCCCTGACTGCCGAAGAGAGATTCCAGACCGCCTGAAATGCCAGCACTTTTCAGCGCTGCGTCTATCGCCCCCAAAAATCCGCCGCCATCCTTGCCTTGTTTGTCGCCATCTGGGGGTGGCGGCGGTTGCATGCCATTACGCTGCCCTACTTGCGCAAGCGATTGAATGTAGTTGTTACTGCCGATTGAACTGATAGATGTCATGATGAGTACTCCGTAAGTTTTTAAAGGTTCAGGGCTGAAGCAATTGCTCCCTGGCAATGCTCTTGTTGACTGAACGGATACAGAGTAATACGGCATCTCTAGGTTTGATAGACTAAAAAAACATAAAAAACCTTTATAAATCATATATTTAAATGTATCAATTGATACAAAAGTGCACTGATTGTATCTTTTGATACAAACGCAGTCTTTTTTCTACAAGCTGACTGCATAGATTGCTGTCAGCACTGGCGCTGTGCTATTTTAAAAGCGACTCTTTAACAGGAAATCCGATGCTTAGTTTGGTGTTTGATATTGAAACGATTCCCGATGTTGCGGGGATCCGCCAGTTACATGATCTGCCAGCCAGTTTGAGCGACGACGAGGCGGCGAATATCGCTTTTCATCAGCGGCGCCAGCAAAATGGCACGGAGTTTCTGCCGCATCATTTGCAGCGCGTGTGTGCGATTTCTTGCGCCTTGCGTGAAGGGAACCAATTTCGCGTCTGGACGCTTGGCGATGAGCAAGCCAGTGAAGCTGAAATTATCCAGCGCTTTTTTGACGGGATTGAAAAATACACCCCTAACCTGGTGAGCTGGAATGGGAGTGGTTTTGATTTGCCGGTGCTGCATTACCGCGCCATGGTGCATGGCATTGCTGCGCCACGCTATTGGGATCTGGGCGAAGACGACAAGGATTTTAAATGGAATAACTATATCAGCCGTTATCACATGCGCCATCTGGATTTAATGGATGTACTAGCCATGTATAGCGGACGTGCCAATGCCCCACTGGATGACATGGCCCAGCTGTGTGGCTTCCCAGGCAAGCTTGGCATGGATGGCAGCAAGGTCTGGCAGGCCTATCTTAACGGTGAAGTCAAGGCGATCCGCGATTATTGCGAAACGGATGTTGCCAATACGCATTTGGTGTACCTGCGCTTTTTAAAAATGCGTGGGCATTTGAATGAGGCCGGTTACCAGTCAGAAATCCAGCTGGTGCGGGATACGCTGGCAGCCTATCCTGGCGAACACTGGCAGCAGTTTATGGCTGCCTGGGACGCAATGGATTCCACTGTTTAAGGCGTCGCTGTCGGTGCAGGTTCCTCAGCGCTTTGATCGTCAGTCACCGGCTCGACAGTATCCTCATCAATCTTGTTTTTCCAATTAAGAATGATGCGTTTAGATTTTTTTGCGTCGTGCACAAAACGGTAGCGCTGCTCGCTACCCAGGTAGCTGGCAACCGCCTGGTATTTGCCACTCGGCAAGTTGAGCAACAGTCTCGGTGCGGCATGGTCTAGCGCAAATACTTCCTGATTTTTACTGTCCAGAATGGCCAGCTGGATATCATCAATGACGCGACCCGCCTTGCCCTCGGAAAACAGGAAATACAAATTGAATTGTTTTTTAAAGGCTTCCATGGCCTCCACTTCTTCTGAGCCTATGCCGCCAGTGACGTATTGAACCCCATGCGCATCCTGCTGGATGGAAATGTCATCGGCATGGCACACCCCGGTCGCGAATAGCGAGAGGCAGATGGCGAGTGAAAGGCAATATTTTTTTAACATGGTGACCTCCTCATTTTGATTAGACCTTGAAACGATTGTATGCCCAAATCAGGTAAAATAACAGGTTATGAGAAATAGCCGTCAACGATCATCCAATTTATCCCCCGCTGCCAAGGCAGCGCAAACTCCGCGCCGTGCCAGCATTGAATCACTCGACCAGGAAGGACGGGGCGTTGCCCATGTCGATGGTAAGGTGATTTTTATCGAAGGGGCCCTGCCATTTGAAGAAGTCCTGTTTG
Source organism: Methylophilus sp. DMC18 (assembly GCF_056314005.1). NCBI lineage: Bacteria > Pseudomonadati > Pseudomonadota > Betaproteobacteria > Nitrosomonadales > Methylophilaceae > Methylophilus > Methylophilus sp. DMC18. Next base: position 152,900 of record NZ_JBQUZE010000002.1, read on the forward strand.
TTTCGCACCATGTCAAATCGACCTATGAGCTGGCGACCGCGACTGAGGTGCTGAAAGCTTCGAGCCAGCGCGTAACCCCTGGCTGTGCTTATTTTGGCATTTGCGGTGGCTGTGCCATGCAACATCTGGAGTTTTCGGCACAGGTCGCAGCCAAGCAACGTATGCTGGAAAATGATTTGTGGCATATTGGCCGCGTCAAACCTGCCAAGATTTTACCGCCTATTCAGGGCACGCCTTGGCACTACCGGCACAAAGCCCGTTTACGCGTGCGCTATGTCGAGAAAAAGGGTGGGGTGCTGGTGGGCTTTAATGAAAAGGGCAGCAGCTATGTCACTTTTATGGACAGCTGTGAAGTCCTGACCCAACCGGTGTCCGATTTGATCTTGCCGTTGAAAGCGTTGATTGGACAGCTCTCAGTTAAACAGTCGCTGCCACAGATTGAACTGGCGGTAGGTGAAGATGCTACGGTACTGGTGCTACGCATTCTGGAAGCGCTGACCGAGGACGATGTGGCCTTGCTGAAAACCTTTGAAGAGGCGCATGGTGTGCAAATGTGGACGCAAACCAAAGGTCCCGACACGGTCAAGCCTTTGTTTGATCATGGCGATAAATTGCACTACAGCCTGCCTGAGTTTGGTTTGGAGTATCCCTTTAATCCGACGGAGTTTACGCAGGTCAACCCTGCCATCAACCGCGTCATGATTCGTCGTGCCATGCAGTTGTTGCAGCCGCAGGCGGGTGAGCGTATCGCCGATTTTTTCTGTGGGCTCGGTAATTTTACCTTGCCGATTGCGCGTAGTGGCGCCACGGTGTATGGGGTGGAAGGTGCGCAGGCGCTGGTGAAGCGGGCGATTGAAAACGCAGGCCTTAATGGCGTGACCAATGTCGAGTTTGCCGAGTCTGATCTGTTTGATATGACGCCTGAGTCATTATTGGCCTTGGGCGCGTTTGACAAATGGCTGATTGATCCCCCGCGTGATGGTGCGATTGAACTGATCAAGGCATTGCCCGAGGCTGAAGATCCGAATGACAGTCACGCGCCCTCACGCATTGTTTATGTCTCTTGTAACCCTTCCACGCTGGCACGCGATGCTGCCATTCTGACTCAGGTCAAGGGTTACCGCTTAGAGGCGGCCGGGGTGATGAATATGTTCCCGCATACGGCGCACGTTGAATCGATTGCTGTGTTTGAGAAGGATTGATGTGCTAGCTGTTCCTCTGCGCTGGCTCAAGCTGGCGCACCTTTTGGCGTTGATCTGTTTAGGGGGAGGGGTGGCCGGCTGTCATTCTTCCAATGCACCGAATACACTGGTGTTTGCAGTGGCGCAGGCGCCACTCAATCTGGATCCGCGCTATGCTACCGATGCGGCTTCAGAGCGGGTCAATCGCCTGGTTTATCAGCGACTGGTCGAGTTTGATGCCGCATCACACGAGGTCGCCGGGTTGGCTTCGTGGCAGCAACTGGATCCCCTGCATTACCGTTTTCACTTGCTGCGGGCCCCAGTATTTCATGATGGCCAGCCTTTGACGGCCACCGATGTGAAAGCGACGTACGATAGCCTGCTCACACTCAAAGACTCGCCCCATACTGCCGAATTCAGGCATATTCGCAACATTAGCACCCCGGATGCAAAGACCATAGACTTTACGTTGGCGCATGCCGATCCCCATTTTGCGGCGCGTATGATTGTCGGCATCCTCCCCGCACGATTAATTGCGGCTGCGCATGACTTTAGCCATGCGCCAGTGGGCAGTGGGCCGTTCAAGTTCGATGGCTGGTCATCTTCGCTGGTGCTGGAGCGATTGGGAGATGGACTCAAGGTGCGCTTTGAAGAAGTCAAAGACCCGAATGTGCGCGTGCTCAAGCTCAAGCGTGGTGAGGCCGATTTGATTCAGGGCGATTTGCCGCCTGAGCTGGTCAAGTATCTGCAAACACAAGCGAATATCACGGTGAATACCGGGGTGGGTGCCAATTACTCTTATCTGGGCATTAATGCCCAGGCAGCTTTTTTAAAGGATGCGCGCGTGCGGCAAGCGATTGCGTATGCGATTGATCCACAGGCCATCATCGATAAAGTCATGGTCAGTCAAAGTCGGCAAGCCAGTGCTATCCTGCCGCCCGAACATTATGCGGGCAATGCGCAATTGCAGCCATATCATTACGATCCCGCTCGCGCCAGACAGTTATTGGCAGCTGCCGGGGTCAAGCTGCCATTGACGCTGATCTATAAAACCAGCACAGACCCGCAACGGGTGCGGCTGGCGACGATTTTGCAGGCACAGATGCAAGCCGCAGGCATAGACTTGCAAATCAAGAGCCTGGATTGGGGCACTTTTTTTGCCGATGTGCAAAAAGGCAATTTTCAACTTTACGGCTTAACCTGGGTGGGTATTAAAACCCCGGAAATCTACGGCAAAGTCTTTGGTTCCAAGAGTATTCCGCCCACAGGTTTTAACCGAGGGCGGTATCAGGATGCCCAACTGGATGCCTTGCTGGAGAAAGAAGACTGGCCTGCCGTCACGCAACGTGTCCACCAGCAGTTGCCCGTGATTCCACTCTGGTATGAAGGTCAGTTTGCCGCCTATCGAGGATCAATTAAACGCTATACCCCGGCGCCGGATGGCAATTGGGATGGGTTGACCAAAGTGGCTTTTCACGCTGCGCCACATTAAGCTTGCTTAAACCGGGGCCTGAACACCAAACCAGTGGCCAATCAGCGCCGTGGCGACCATGGCCAGCGCGCCCCAGATCACCACGCGGATGACGCTTTTGCTGACACTGGCCCCGCCAGTGCGTGCGGCCACCATGCCTAGCAAGGCCAAAAATGGCAAGGTGCTGAACATCAGCCACGACTGCACTTGTGCATGCGGGGCGAGTAGCGTGGTCAGCAATGGCAATAGCGCGCCGCTAGAAAAGGCTAATGCCGAGGCAAATGCAGCTTGCAGTGGTTTAGCCTGGTTGATGTCATGCAAGCCTAATTCGTCACGCGCATGTGCCCCTAAAGAATCATGTTGTGACAGCTCCTGCGCGACCTGTTTTGCCAGCGCAGGCGACAAACCGCGCTGGATATAAATGCCTGTGAGTTCACGCAACTCGCTTTCAGGGTTTTGTTTGAGCTCTTGCGCCTCACGCGCGAGGTCGGCCTGTTCAATATCGGTTTGCGAGCTCACCGAGACATATTCGCCGGCAGCCATGGATAATGCCCCAGCGACCAGCCCGGCGATGCCCGTCATCATTAATGCCTGTTGCGCAGTCCCCGCTGCTGCCACACCCATCAGCAAACTGGCGGTAGAGATAATGCCATCATTGGCGCCTAATACGGCTGCACGTAACCAGCCACTGCGCTGTAAAAAATGTTTTTCATGATGTTGCATGGCGCACCTGTAGGATTGAGGGATTGCGATAGAGGGCCGAGTTTAAAAGCATTGGTGCAACGATTGTAATGCAATTTATATTGCCCCAGACGCTCGACTTGCAAATCTGCGGTCAACGGCCATGCAATTGCGATTAAATGGCTTAGAATAATAACTATGCATATTGATATTTCAATTCCGGCGCAAACGCTGACCTTGTTTGATGATCAGGGCCAGCCGCGCAAACAGTACGCAGTGTCAACGGCGGCGAATGGGGTAGGCTGTGTCAAAAACAGCGGTTGTACACCGCTAGGCACCCATATTGTTCGCGCCAAAATTGGCGAGGGTGCGCCGGAAAACACCGTATTCGTTGGCCGCCGGCCCACTGGAGAGATTTTTACACCAGCCTTGAAACAGGCGTTTCCTGAACGTGACTGGATTCTAACCCGCATTTTATGGCTCAGTGGCACCGAGCCCGGTAAAAACCGCCTCGGAGAAGTAGACACCATGCAGCGGTATATTTACATTCACGGCACGCCTGACAGCACCGAGCTTGGCAAGCCCGGATCGCACGGCTGTGTACGCATGCGTAATACTGACCTGATTGAGTTATTTGATCTGGTGCCTGTGGGTACCCCAGTCCATCTGCACGAGGCGGATGATTAAGCGTTTATTGACATTGCTGCCTGTGGTGCTGGGGGTGCTCTGCCTGACATTCCTGCTACTACATCTGGTGCCGGGCGATCCGGTGGATGTCATGCTGGGCGAGTCTGCCAGTGTGGCCGACCGCGAGGCGCTCAAAGCAGAACTCGGCCTGAATCAGCCATTGTGGCAGCAGTTTTTGCAATATACTGCCCATCTCTTGCACGGTGACTTTGGTGTCTCCATACACACGCATACCGATATTTCAACCTTGTTGCTGCAAACCTATCCAGCGACCATGCTATTAGCGGTGTCGGCCTTGTGCATAGGCATCAGCATTGGTGTTCCGCTGGGCGTCTGGTCTGCACTCAAGGCAGGACATTGGCAAGACGTGATGATCACTTTGTTCAGTATCCGTGTCGCGGCCATGCCGGCATTTTGGCTCGGGCCCTTGCTCATGCTGGTTTTTGCCGTCTGGCTGGGCTGGTTGCCCGTGAGCGGGATGGAAAGCGCGGCAAGTGTGGTGTTGCCCGCGCTGACCCTGGGTTTGGGCTTAAGTGCCATTCTCACGCGCATGACACGCACCAGCTTGCTCGAGGTCCTGCATGAGGACTATATCCGCACGGCGCGCGCCAAAGGCTTAAGCGAGCAACAAGTGGTCCTTAAACATGCCCTGCGGGCGGCCTTGTTGCCGCTGGTGACCATTGTTGGTCTGCAAATGGGCAGTTTGCTGGCCGGGGCGGTGATCACAGAAACCATTTTTGGCTGGAATGGCGTCGGTCGCCTGCTGGTGGATAGTATAGAAAAACGCGACTACCCGGTGACGCAGGCCTGTGTGCTGGTGATTGCCTTGAGCTATGTACTGATTAACCAGGGCACAGATTTGGCCTATCGCTGGCTGGATCCACGCACGCGAGGTCAGGCATGAAGACCTTTTCTCTGCTGACCCTGGCGTTTTGGCTGCTGGCGGTACTACTTGGTCGCCTGGTCGAGATGAGTCCCAACCAGATTGATCTGGATGCGATTTTACAATGGCCAAGTGCACAGCACTGGCTGGGAACTGATGACCTGGGCCGTGACATTCTGGCGCGCGTATTACATGGCGTAGAAGTGTCATTCATGGTGACGGTGATCGTGACGACCATGACCATGGCGATAGGGCTGACGATAGGCTTGCTGGCCGGGTATCATGGCGGCAGGCTGGATGATGTACTCATGCAAATCACCAGTATTTTTCTGGCATTCCCCGGGATCTTGCTGGCGATTGCGTTTGCCGCCGTGCTGGGTGCGGGTCTCAATAACCTGATCCTGGCCTTATGTCTGACCGGCTGGGTGACCTACGCCAGACTATCGCGCGGGCAAGCTCTGGCACTACGCCAGCGCCTGCATGTGCTGGCGGCCGAGTCATTAGGCGCTGGCGCATGGCGTATCATGTTGCGCCACATCTTGCCGCTATTGCTGTCCATTTTAATGGTTGAGGCTGCCTACAGCATGGCCAGTGTCATGATTGCCGAAGCTTCGCTGTCCTTTCTTGGCCTGGGGATTCAGGCCCCGGAAGCCTCCTGGGGTGCCATGTTGCGTGATGCGGTGCGCTTTATGCTGGTCGCCCCCCATTATGTGTTGACCGTAGGCGTGTGCATGATGAGCCTGATCCTGGCAATTAACTTGGGGGGGGATGTCTTGCGGGACAAGCTGGATGTGCGTCAGGGAGTGCAAGCATGAAAAAACAATACCGTTATTACGATCTGATCATGGCCGCATTTGCGGTCGTGCTGGTTTGTTCCAACCTGATCGGCCCCGGTAAAATCACTGAAATCCACGCCCCTGTGCTGGGTGCACTCACGTTTGGCGCGGGCATCATGTTTTTCCCCATCAGTTTTATTTTTGGCGATATCCTCACTGAGGTGTATGGCTATGCCGCCTCGCGTCGCGTCATTTGGACCGGCTTTATCTGCCTGGCTTTTGCCAGCCTGATGGCCTGGGTGATTGTGGCCTTGCCGCCCGCACCGGACTGGCATGATCAGGCGGCCTATCAATCTGTGTTTGGCTCGACCGCCCGCATAGCGCTGGCTTCGCTGGTGTCTTTTGTGGCCGGTGAGTTTGTGAATTCATTTGTCCTGGCCAAAATGAAAGTGTTGACCAGTGGCCGCTGGTTATGGAGCCGCACCATAGGCTCGACCATTTTTGGCGAGGCGGTTGATACCATGTTATTTTTTCCGCTGGCCTTTTATGGCTCAGGCGAATTCCCAGATGCCATGATGCCGCAAATTGTGCTGGCGCAATTTACGGCCAAAGTGCTGGTAGAAGTCGCTTTTACGCCAGTCACCTATAAAATCGTCGCTTTTCTCAAACGGGCAGAAAAAGAAGACTATTACGATACCCATACCGACTTTAGCCCGTTTAAGCTTTAAACTGGCTACCTTTGACAACTTCTGATTATCGGAACCCCATTGACCCTGATTAACTGGTACGAAAAAAACAAAACACAAGCCGCTGACTGGCAGTCAGAAGCGGGTAACCCTGCGCCCAAAGCCGTGGTGATTGCAGACGACACCACCAAAGCGGATGAAGCCTACCGTCTGGCGTGTGAGGGCACCGCCTTGCTATATCGCGGTGACTTTCAAAATGCCAAGCAATTGCTGCAAGCGATTACGCGGCGTGTAGACCGAAAACCAGTCAAACCGGCGGCTAGCCTGCTGGAAGCGTTTCACCAGCATCGCGCGCGCCAGATCGGTCGTGCCAATATTACGAATAAAGTATTAATCGAGCTTAAATATGGTGCCTGCGATTTACCGCGTGCGCCAGACGTTAAAGCGGCTGTGCAGGCGGCTTTGATTGTGGATGACAACACAGGCAAACTGCCTGCAAGACTTGTGCTCTCATTGCGTGAGTTGCTAGGCATGGTGGGCGCGCATGAATGGCGTAAAAAAGGCGTGCCGATTCATGCGCTGAATGCCAATATACATGCGCATTACGGGGTGTATTCGCCCGTACGTGGTGAGTATCTCGACCTCATTGACCAGGCGCCGCTTAGTAGTCCGCAGGTGGCCTGGGATATTGGTACCGGCACGGGGGTGATTGCCGCCATTTTAGTAGCGCGGGGCGTCAAGCAAGTCGTCGCAACGGACAACCAGCCGCGAGCATTGACGTGTGCCACCGAAAACATCCAGCGGTTGAATATGCAAAGCCATATTCAAGTCATGCAGGCAGACTTGTTTCCAGCGGGTAGTGCGGACCTGATTGTCTGTAATCCTCCCTGGCTACCTGCCAAAGCGAATGCGCCGATTGAGCATGCCGTGTATGACCCCGAAAGCAAGATGCTGAAAGGCTTTTTAAGTGGCTTGAAAGCGCATGTAAATCCTGAGGGCGAGGGGTGGCTGATAATGTCTAATTTGGCTGAGCAGATTGGCTTGCGCCAGCCTGAGGCCTTAAATACATGGATCCATGAAGCAGGGTTGCAGGTGGTCGACAAGCTGGATATTGCGCCAACACATGCCAAGGCCAGCGATCAATCGGATCCGTTATATGCTGCCCGTGCCAAAGAAGTAACCAGTCTTTATCGGTTAAAATGCGTTTGAATTTTGAATAATAGGAATTTGTTATGTCTTTAGGTCCCGTCATGCTGGATGTGGTCGGCAAGGAACTCACCGCCGACGATATCCGCCGCTTGCAACATCCGCTAGTCGGCGGGGTGATTCTGTTTGCGCGTAACTTTGAGAGTTGCGCGCAGCTCAAGGCACTCACAGCCAGTATACATGCGGTGCGTCAGCCGCCGCTGCTGATTGCCGTGGATCATGAAGGCGGTCGCGTGCAGCGCTTCCGAGAAGGCTTTACCAAAATCCCGCCCATGCGCGAGTTTGGCCATATTTGGGACAAAAACCCACGCAAAGCGAAAGAGCTGGCGGTAGAGGCCGGGTATGTGCTGGGCGCAGAGCTAAGGGCGCATGGCGTGGATTTCAGCTTTACGCCAGTGTTGGATATGGACTATGGCGACAGCCTGGTGATTGGGGATCGCGCGTTTCACCGTGATCCGCAGGCGATTAATGAGTTGGCGTTTAGCCTGATGCAAGGCCTTAAAAAGGCTGGCATGGCTGCGGTAGGCAAACATTTCCCCGGGCATGGTTTTGTGGTGGCAGATTCGCATGTGAGCATTCCGGTGGATGATCGCGAGTTTGACCAGATTGCACAAAACGATATGCAGCCGTTTGTACGCATGATAGACGAGGGCTTGCATGCGGTGATGCCCGCACATGTGATTTATCCCAAGGTCGATGATAAACCGGCCGGCTTCTCGTCCCGCTGGCTTCAAAAAGTGCTGCGTGAGCGCTTGGGTTTTAATGGTGTGATTTTCAGTGATGACTTGAGTATGGAGGGCGCCACCGTGGCAGGCGACGTCACTGCACGAACCATGGCTGCTTTGGACGCCGGGTGCGATATGGTGTTGTTATGCAACCGCCCGGACTTGGCCGATGAATTGTTGAACAAGTTAACGTGGAAGATTTCTGCACAAAGTATTGCGCGCCTGGCACGTATGCATGGTGGTCATCATCCGCAGGATATGGTGGCATTACGTGAGTCTGCGGCCTATGTAGAAGCGGTCAAGCGTGTGGCCATGGTCGGTCAAAAAGAGGCGGATTTGTTTGCTTGAAGCCGGACGGTTGCGGTAAGCTAGACAATTATTGATGACAATCTAATCACGGCGTAAACATCGGTATCAATTATGAAATGGATCATTCTTGGCATTTTCTTGGCTTCGGTCAGTTATGTGCACTTCAGGGGCAAGGTTAGGCACCGCTTTTATCGCCAGATATTTGACCATTCCGGCATTGTTTCGCCATTCAATGTATTTTTATACCTGTTCTCCAAAGCGCCGACCACGCCGTATTTGCCGGTGCATGACTTCCCGGAACTGAAAGCGATCACCGACCGCTGGCAAGAGATCCGTGAAGAAGCGTTGTATGTACGCGAACAGGAGCGCATTGCTGCGGCCAAGACCAATAACGATGCCGGGTTTAACTCGTTTTTTAAAACCGGCTGGAAACGTTTTTATCTTAAGTGGTATGACGCACATCATCCCTCTGCCAGCATTTACTGCCCAAAAACAGTCGCCTTACTGCAAAGCATCCCCAGCGTCAAAGCTGCCATGTTTGCCGAGCTGCCGCCGGGCGCGCATCTTCGTCCGCACCGTGATCCCTATGCTGGCTCTTTGCGCTTTCATCTAGGGCTTGCCACCCCTAATGACGATCAGTGTTTTATCCGCGTTGATGGTGAGGATTACAGCTGGCGTGATGGACAGGCCGTCATGTTTGATGAAACCTATATCCATGAAGCCTATAACAAGACCGATGAAACGCGTGTGATTCTGTTTTGCGACATTGAGCGCCCCATGCGCTACCGCTGGGCGCAGACAGTCAATCGGTTTCTGGCCAATACCATCGTTACTGCGGCCAGCTCGCCAAATGAAGCCGGGGACCAGACCGGCGTCATTAACCGCCTGTTTCATTATGCCTGGGTGATCGGTCAGTACCGCCGCCGTTTTAAAAAGTGGAATAAAACCGTTTATCAAATCACGCGCATCGTGCTGATTGCGGTAGTCATTTACGGGCTGTGGAAGCTGTAAACTGAACGATTGTTCACACAAATGTCACGCAAAGCCTTGAAACTTTAGGTGTTTGCCATTATCTTAACTACAGAAGCTGCTTTTAGTTTTAATTGAAAAGAGGAAATACACTATGTCAGATATGCAAGTTTTAGGTCGTGACGGTCAATTATCCGAAACGCAAAATCGCGTACTGCGCAATACATACGCCTTGCTGGGTTTGAGCATGGTGCCAACCGTGATCGGTGCCTATGTTGGCCTGCAGATGAATTTTGGCTGGATGGCGGCACACCCGTTCATGTTCTTTATCGGTTTTATGGCTGTCATGTTTGGTATGTTTAAACTGATTGCGGTTAACCAGAACAGCGGTGTAGGCGTGTGGTTGTTGTTGGCACTGACGTTTGTCTTTGGTGTGATGCTTGGCCCTATCCTGCAATTTGCCCTGCATCTGCGCAACGGCGCTGAAATTGTAGGCTTGGCTGCTGCCGGGACTGGGATCACTTTCTTAAGCTTGGCTGGCATTGGTTCTTCCCCAGCCCGTGACTTCAGCGGTATCGGCAAGTTCCTGATGATAGGTCTGATTCTGGCCATTGTCGCTGGTTTGGCTAATATGTACTTCCAGATTCCAGCCTTGTCATTGGCAATCTCTGGTGTCTCAGTACTGATTTTCTCCGGCTACATTTTGTACGACGTGAACCAGATCGTGCGTGGCGGTCAGACCAACTATGTGATGGCGACCTTGAATCTGTATCTGGATATCTACAACCTGTTTGTGAACCTGTTGAATATTTTGCTGGCAGTATTAGGCAACCGCGACTAAGTTCTGAGTTTTTCCATCTCAAAAAACCCGCCAAGCATTTGGCGGGTTTTTTATTTGCATCAATTTAGTTCATGCGAAAAAAGAGTTTGTGATTGGTTGTTTTTAGCCAGCGTGGTTTATTTCAGCCATATGCATTACTGCTTTTAATGTGAGATATTTTTAAATTATTGATTTTATTAATAAAAAATACACTTAATTAAGTGGTTCGGTTTTTGCAGTATCTCCTCCACATGGAGGGGTGAAGTGCTTAATAAAAAAATAAAATCAGTATTGCTTTTAGGGGTTTATTCTTGTTTTTCAATCGCGGCAGATACCAATGATGCTGTTGTCTCTAGTAAAGAAGTCAAAGCTATTGAGTCAACAAAGGGCATTGAATTAGATGAGGTAGAGGTCAAGGCTAAGCGAAGAACTGTCATTACACCTTTGCCCGGATTAGTCATAGACCGGGAGCAAATGACCACTAATGTTCAAAGTATCAGTGGTAAAGAAATTGCGGATTCTAAATCAGTCAATATTACTGACTTAATGAATAGCACAATGCAATCTGTGACTATTAATGACTACACCGGTAATCCTTTTCAACAAGATCTAAATTTTCGTGGCTTTACAGCTTCACCTCAAATCGGTACGCCGCAGGGTATCTCTGTGTATTTAGATGGTGTAAGGGTTAATGAGGCTTTTGGAGAGGTTGTAAATTGGGATTTCATTCCCATGAATGCTATAGCCAGTCTTGACTTAATCCCTGGCTCTAATCCTTTATTCGGATTGAATACACTTGGCGGTGCTTTAGCAATTACCACGAAAAATGGTTTTACGCATAACCAGTTGCATGCAGAAATAATGGGAGGATCTTGGGGAAGGGAGCAGGCTCAGTTCTCAAATGGCTTCAATAATGGCAAGTTAGGATTATTTGTAGCCTATAACCATTTCAAAGAGGATGGCTGGAGAGATAACTCTCCTTCCAATGTACGTCAATTATTCACCAGCGCTAATTTACGAAGTGACTATGGTGAGGTTAGTTTGACGGCTTTGAATGTTGACACCGCTTTAACGGGTAATGGTGTAGTGCCTTATGAAATGTATGAGCAAGATAGGCGAGCAGTTTTTACATCTCCTGATCAGAACAAGAATGGGCTTGAGCACTACAATCTTACGGGTAGATTTGATCTAAATGATAATCTAACACTTTCTGGGTTGACGTATCGTCGCAGTGTTAAGCAGGGGGCTATTGGTTCAGACTTTTACGATGGCTTCCCGGCGATGTCTAATCGTATCGGCATTTCAACGCCATTGTGTGCTGATGGGAGCTATCCTGATGGCGGCACTAACTCTGATAGTCCAGGTTCTGGTTGTGCAGGTTTATTGCCTAATGGTGTATTAAGTAATTCGAACTTGGATCAGGGCTCAAAAGGGCTTGCATTTCAGTTAAATCACGTCACCGATAAAAATCAATTCACTGCTGGTGTCACTTATGACACGAATGATATTAATTTTAAGCAAAGTGAAATGTTTGCCGATATTGGCCCTGACCGTCGGTTGATTGAAAACTCAAGTTATTACACAGACTATGGCTTGATTGCCGCAGAATTTCCGATAGTCAGAAATCGTCTAACCGGTAGTAGCACTACAAAAAGTATTTTTTTGAGTGATACTTGGTCACCTGTCGAAACTGTTCATTTCACACTTGGAGCAAGGTTCAATCATACTCGAGTTAAGAATTATCTTGAGTCAGAGCGTGGTAAGGCGTTATATCAGTTTGATAATCCAACTAGTTATTTTGATTCTGACAATGACAGGTGTGCAGAGAATGACAGTGACTCTGAAGCGCGTTTCATTTGTACAAAAGGAAATTATTTGTACCGAAGCTTCAATCCCTCTGCAGGCTTTGCATGGGAAGTTAAGCCAAATTTGGTAGCTTATGGCAACGTAAGTAGGGGGGCACGTACCCCTTCGGTCATTGAGCTTGGTTGTGCTATTGACAGAACGCAAATCGTTAACGACGTAAATTTCCAATTTGGTTGCGCGATCCCAACATCACTTACGGCTGACCCTTATCTCAAGCAGGTACGATCTACATCTTACGAGGCAGGAACCAGAGGGGTATTGCAGAGCTTTTTAGGCAATCAACCTCTCAACTGGAATCTGAGTCTTTTTAGAACAGAGCTCTCAAACGATATTCTATTTGTACCCTTAGGTCGTAAGAATCGAGGGGTATTTGATAATTTTGGGGCAACCCTTAGGCAAGGAGTTGAAGCGAGTTTTTCGAGTACTTGGAACGCACACCGCTTCAGCTTTAACTACACCTGGATGAAAGCGACCTTTGAGTCGCCCTCATCAATAATTAACCCCAATAACAGTTCTAACGTTGTTGTTGATTCCCAGAATTATGTATATGTGAAGCCTGGTGATGAGTTGCCAGGAATGCCTAACCATATTATCCAAGCGAGTTGGAATTATACGCCTACTAAAAAGTTTGATATGACATTGAATATGGTGTTGCACTCATCATCTTATGTCCGGGGAAATGAGAATAACGAACACCAGCCACGTGCAGCAACAAACACTGTAGTGTCTGGCACAAACCGTGATCCTTATGACTATATCGGCAAAGGAACCATTCCCGGTTACGCCGTTTTTAATATTCGCGCCAATTACAAGTTTGATAACGGATTTTCCGCATTTGCGCGACTCGATAACTTATTTGACCGTGAATATGCCACAGCGGGAAATCTTGGTCGAACCCCATTTACCCCAGCCAGTGGTGGGGCTGCAACTGATTCTGCAGGATTTAACTACAACTCTGATCAATGGAAGAACACCACGTTTATTGGTCCTGGTGCGCCGCGAGCCATATGGTTTGGATTGAGTTATGACTTGGACTGGAAGTCAAGAAAAACCAAGCTTGATTAGGTGGTTGTTTTTATCAACCAATTGGCTCTCGGAAGTTGGTTTAAAACAACCTAAAAAATAGGCTTTTAGCTCGATATTATTTTTGACTCTATTAAATATATGATTTTAATGATTATTTGTATTTTTTATCTATTTGGCATGGCTTTTGCAAAGTCTCTATTGATAACTGATTAGTACAAAGGTATGTGAGGAGAATTATGAAAACGGTAAATATAACCAGTCTGCTGGCCGCAGTGTTCGGGTCATTTTTGGTGGCATCGGAAGCAAGTGCTGCTTTCGTTGATTTGCCGACTGCAAGAAATACACCTGGCTGTGGCAGGGCCAACTCTGTGTTGATTAGATGTGGCGGTGTTGCCAACTCAACAAACGATCCCTTATACATCCCGACCGGGACTTTGAAGGCGGATGGTACCTATAATTTCCCATCATCCTTGTCTTTAATTAATCAGGTAGATACAAACTTTTTGAGTGGTAGTGGTGCTACCTATTATTCAGGAAAGTTTTCGGATTATGTATTTATTGACTCCACCACAAATTCTGTTGTGATTGGTTCAAGATTGTTTTTCGGAACTCGTCCAGATGGTTTGAGAAATGTTGCAGAAGCGAACGACATTTTTCGTTATGGCTACAGCGGATTTAGCGTACAGGCTGGTTGGACACGTCTATCAGATTCAGATTTAAGACTTTACAGCGTTGCCTCATCCAATAAGGGGCTAGGCCAAGGCGCCGACGTTTATGATCCAAATGTTGTTGATTTTAGATCTGATATTAATGCCTCTGAGGGTAATCCATTATCAGGCTTATATTTAATTCGAACCAACGCCACTGCTTTTAAAGTCATTAACAACGCTATCGAAATTCGCCAGGGTGGTGAAGAGGGTCAATCTGTCCTATCAGTCAAGTTGTCAGGATATGCACCAACTAAACTAGAAGCAGGCATCCTCTCGGGTGAAAAAATTAATACTTATGGTGGAACTTACGCGAATGATATGAATATCAGTGGTGGACTGAACGTAAGTTACGGAAACACTCAGTTCAACGGTGCCGTAGTTGCAAACTCGAGTGCTGTTATCACAACCACACCCCAAACAAAAGTAACGTTCAATGGAGAATTCAATCAGCGTGTTGGCGCTCAGTTGGGTGGTGGTGGAGTTTTTGAATTCAATGGCGGGTACTCAGCAGGGAATAGCCCAGGTGCAGTAACTATTGATGGTGATGTTGTCTTTGGTACCGCTAATGAAACGCTTGTTGAAATCGGCGGATTAATACAGGGCACTGATTATGATCACTTGACTGTTAATGGCAACTTGACATTTGGAGGCATTCTCAAGCTTTCCTTTATCAATGGCTATTCAGGTAATGCCGGTGATTCGTTCGATTTATTTGACTTCACAAGTTCAAGTGGTGCTTTTGCTCAAATTGTTGCGCTTAATCCTTTGCAGAATGGCCTTAGTTGGAATTATGACGCTACCTCAGGTGTGCTCAGTGTGATTTCAGTAACACCGGTTCCAGAACCATCGGAGCTGGGTATGCTGCTTTGCGGTCTTGGTTTGGCAGGACTTATGGCAAGACGCAAAAAATAATTAGCCATTTTGTAAAGCTAAACAGCCATGAATTTATAACGTTTAATTTTGTTGATATAAAAATTGATAGGAGATCAAGCATGAAGCTTAAATTATTAATCTGCTCAACGTTGCTCGCAATGACTGCGATGTCTGCAGAAGCTGGCAACTTTCAAACACTGACCAATGGTAATGGCACTAATGTTTCTGCTGCTTTAGGAGGCTTCGTTCAGGGCTCAAATAACCAAAACGCCGATAAGCTCTATATAGAGACAGTTTCAGCAACTTACTTAACTGGCTACGATGATGTTTCCACCTCATTTGCTGATGGTGGTAGCGGCGATATTGTCGCTAGTTTAATTAATTACCGTACTTTTAGCGCAGGCACTACTTTATCGACTGGGACATTGACTTTGGTGGACTGGAAAGTTACTCGCGGGGTCGATTTGGCACCAGGGTCTGCACAAGCTGACATTTTTGATTTTGTTTATCGTGACAGTGCAGATAACACCTTGGTATTTGGTACTCGTTATTTGAACCGTGAAGACAACAGTGAAGAAGCTAACTATCTCTATCGTTACGGCTTTACTGGCTATAACACAGCAGCAGCGTGGACATACTCTTCTGATTATGATTTGAGAATGTATCAAGCCGCTAAAACAGACTCTACAGCAGGTGGATCAGTGTTTGCACTCTCTGAAGGTACCGTTCGTCAAATGGGTGACTTCAGCTTGACAGAAGAGAATCCATGGTCCGGCCTTTTCCTAGTAAAGACTGATGCAACTGCATACACCCTTGGTGCTAAGGCAATTGGCTTTTATCAGGCTGGTGAAGAGGGTCAAGACCCTGCAGGTGGTTTTATTGGAGGGTTTGTGCCAACTACCGTCACGCCAGTGCCTGAACCAGAAAATTTTGCTTTGATGATGTTAGGTTTAGGCGTGATTGCTGCAGCGCGTCGTCAAAAGAAACAAGCTTAATAACTAAAAAAGCATACTCGCTTTAACTTGAAAAATATTTTTTAAATAAGGGCGGTAACTCCGCCCACTTTTTGAGGGGAATCTCTATGAAAAATGTAATTAAAACTTCTGTACTGGCTGCATTATTGGCTCTGTCAACTCAAGCCTCTGCTAAAACTGCAACCTTTGATTTGAACTTTATTGCTACAAATAACTACGGCACAACTTCAAGCAGTGTAGGGTCTATTACGATGACTGATTTGGCTGACTTGAACTTAGGTGATGGTGCCAGTGGTGTTCGTGTTACTGTAAGCTTGAATAATCTGAGCCAGTTTGCTTCTGGTAATACCGGTGCAGTTTGGATTTCATCTTACGAGATGAACTTTGCAGGTACAGAAAATTTAGGGAATGATAACTACCGTAATGTGGCTGGTTTAGGCACAAACGATATTGAGTGGGAAGAAAACGGTTGCGTCAGTTATGGCGCCAGCTGTGGTACCCCTCAAAAAGGTTGGGGTGGTGCGACGGGTGATGCTGCTTGGGGACAAGAAATCAATTTTGCAACCAGCACTTTTACCAATGGTCAATTCTCAACGATTGATTATCTGAACGGTGGTGTTGCTGGCTACACAGGTTTCTCAGTGGATCAGTTTCTGGCAAATGCTGTAAGCAATAATGGCGACACTAATGCGCCTGATGCATATTTCTGGATTCGTATCCGTGGTAACACCGCTCAAAACGGTGGTGGTATGGCTTCAAGCGGCTACTGGGGTAATAGCTTCACTAATGGCTCAGGTAATGGCTTGAACTACCGTTTGAACGTGTTGGCTACATCTGCAACCGTTGTACCAGAAGCTGAAACATTTGCCATGATGATGGCAGGCTTGGGTCTGATTGGTGGCATCGTTCGCCGTCGCAAAGCTGTTTAATTTTAAGCTGTATCCGTTGTAAAACAAACCCGCCTTTGGCGGGTTTGTTGTTTTATATGGCTGTGATAAGCGCTTGTGATCTGGTCGTTATCCATTTGATTTGGCTAAGCGACGCTGCCTGAAGAAATCACTTAATAACGCGCCACACTCATCAGCCAAGACGCCATGACTCACCACACAGTGATGATTGAGTTTCTGCTCCGCCATCAAATTCACTACACTGCCGCAACAACCCGTTTTGGGGTCGCTGGCACCGTAAACCAGACGCGCAATTCTGGCATGTTGTATGGCGCCGCTACACATGGCACACGGCTCAAGGGTGACGTATAAAGTGCAGCCAACCAGTCTATAGTTACCTAAGTGCTGCGCTGCTTCACGCATGGCCTGGATTTCCGCATGGGCGGTGGGGTCATTAAGGCTGATGGGGGCGTTGCGGCCTTTGCCGATAATCTGCCCCTCTTTGACCACAATCGCGCCGACCGGGACCTCGCCCAGGTTTGCTGCCTCATTTGCCAGCGCGATGGCAATGCGCATAAATGCTTCGTCTTGCATGCTTATCTACTACTATTTTTATCGGCGAGGCGGATCAGTATGTACACCAGCCCCATGACAAATGCGCCGGCCAGCCAGATGGCGATTTCTTCATAAGTCGGTGTGGCATCTTGTACAGGGAGCACAATCAGTTTGCGCAAAAACATGACCAGTACCACCTCGACAAAGGTTTCTACCAGTAATTTGTGGCCGCGCAGGTAGCGAATTTCTGCCGAGATGAGGGCAGAGATGGACCATAACAGCATCAAGGTGCCCAAGGCGCGCAAAAAGCCATGAACCAGATTATGTGCGTAAGCCGCTTCCTTCACGTCGAGGAAAAATAGCCAGGTAAACATCAATACAGAAGTGGCCAGAGCAAGGCCGATAATAATATGCGCGAACCCATTGAGCCAAAGCATGGCCTTGATGGCGATGCGGTTGAGTGGTGCAAATTCTTCAGGTAGTTGTTCTTGCGACATATTGGATCCAATCAATGCGACAGCAAGGATGATAAATCATTTGCTAAGCAATTGCTCCAGTGGAATCTCGCAACAGGCTTTGAGCAGCCATTGCATGGCTTTGCCCATTTCGCTGGGCCGCTGTTGGCGCCAGGCAATAAAAGTGGGTCCCACCGGTTTCGGTTCTGATACCTGTTTTAGCACAAGTTTGCCCTGCGCAGCGGCCGCTTGTGCCATAAATTTTGGTAGATAGCCGATGGCAATTCCTGCCATTTGCGCCTTTAATTTTGTCTGCATGTCAGGCACGGTGAGTACATCCTGTCCAGAAAGAATGCCTGAGGTCCTTGGGGGCAGGTTGCGTGAACTGTCTGCGGCCGCTACAACGCGATACTGCACAATATCACTTGCGCTGAGCGGCTCTGGTAATGCGGCAAGCGGATGATGCGGGGCCACACAAAACACAAATTCCAGTTGTCCGAGCAAATGTGTAGAGAAGCCGCCGCCAGGCGGAGCGTCTCCTGGAGCCCCAATAGAGATATCAGCCCGCCCCGTCTGTAATGCATCCCAACTCCCGCCATACACCTCACGGACCAGCTTCACCCGAGTGCCAAAGCCTTGCTGGTAAAAGGCTTGTAGCAGATTGAGTACCGGGTCGAAATCAAATAAATCGCTAATCGCAATGGCAATATCAGTTTCAATACCGGTCGCAACGCGTTGTACGCGGCGCTCCAGCGCATGCGCAGCATCGAGTAAATAACGGCCTTCTTTGAGCAGTTCGGCACCGGCTTCGGTCAGCGTGGCGCGGTGGCCACTGCGGTCAAAAAGCTCCAGCCCCAAATCTTCTTCCAGTCTGCGGATGGTGTAGGTGAGTGCCGAGGGGACACGGTATAGCGACTCAGCCGCGGCGGCAAAACTGCCTTTGCGGTCAATCGCATCAATGACTTCAAGGGCTTCCAGACTCAGTTTAATGGCCATAGCTGAAGGGATAAGGTTGAAAAAGGGCGGGGTGGTTCATCGCATTAAGTGCTAACAGCTTCATCAAAAAATCTGAACAAGTGATGCAAAATGTTTTGCTATCTAAAGATTAAGTGTTTTTTTATCATACATTTAAACTTTCAAATGGAGTGAATAAATGTTGCATGTTCGCCCTTCAAATAGTCGTGGTTATGCTAATCATGGCTGGTTACAAAGCTTTCACAGTTTTTCTTTCGCCAGTTATTACGACCCTGAGCATATGAGCTACTCGGTGTTGCGGGTGATCAATGACGACAAAATCGCCCCCGGCACGGGGTTTGGTATGCATGGCCACCAGGACATGGAAATTATTACCTACATGTTGGCGGGGGAGTTGCGCCATACTGACAGCATGGGCCACAGCGCAGTGATTCGCGCGGGGGATGTACAGCGCATGAGTGCAGGGACGGGTATCCGTCATAGTGAGATGAATGCATCCTCGCAGACCACGGCCCATTTGCTACAAATCTGGATCACCCCTGATACGCAAGGCTTGGCCCCGGCGTATGAAGATAAAACCATCCCGCTGGCTGACAAGCAAAACCGCTGGGCCTTGATTGCTTCGTCTGATGCCCGCGCCGGGTCATTAAAAGTGCATCAGGATCTGTCATTGTATGCCACGGTACTGACAGCAGAGGCTGCTTTGCCGGTTGAGGTCAATGCGGGACGTTGTGCTTACCTCCATATTGCATCCGGCGCAGTGGTGATCGGTGGTCAACGGTTGCAGACAGGGGATGCCCTCAAGGTAGATGCCCCGGCTTCTCTCTCGATACTTGCTGCCCAAGACAGCGAAATATTATGGTTTGATCTGCCTGAAATAGTCGAATAATCGTTTTTACATTTTTTAAAGGAGCAATGACATGACTCAAGTTTCAATTGTTTATCACAGTGGGTATGGTCATACCGCTGAGCAAGCTAAAGCCGTGGCCCGTGGCGCGCAAAAGGTTGCGGGTGTGACCGTCAATCTTTTAACTGTGGATGAGGCGCAGCAGCAGTGGGATCTGCTCAAGGCCAGCGACGCCATTATCTTTGGCAGCCCAACCTATATGGGTTCGGCTTCAGGCCAGTTTAAAACTTTTATGGATGCCAGCTCGAAGGCCTGGTATACCCGTGACTGGAAAGACAAGATTGCGGCTGGCTTTACCACTTCTGCCAGCCAGAGTGGTGACAAGCTTAGTACCTTGATCCAGTTGGCTGTGTTTGCCGCGCAGCATGGCATGATTTGGGTGGGCCAGGATTTGCTGCCGGGGAACAATAACAGTAATGGTTCGGTCAACGACTTAAACCGTCTGGGCAGCTTTTTAGGTGCCATGGCGCAGGCGAATGCTGACCAGGGCCCGGACTTGGCGCCGATTCAGAGTGACCTGCTCACGGCAGAGCACCTGGGTGAGCGTGTGGCCAGTGTTGCGTTACGTTTTGCGAAAGCCGCTTAACCACGGCCTCATTAAAAACCTATCCTAATTCACGATCTAACAAGGAGAACTCAGTGAAAAAGTTAATTTTGACGCTCGGCTTGATGATGGCTACTCAGGCCTGGGCGGTGACCGATACCTACAATATCGATGGCACCCACAGTTTTGCCAATTTCAGTATCCGTCATGTTGTTTCCAAAACTTCAGGGACTTTTAACGATGTCAGTGGCGTCATTACCCTGGATCCCACCAATCTGAATACGGCGACCGTACGTGCTGCGATCAATGTCAGCAGTGTGAATACCGGGTTTGGCAAACGTGATGAACATATCAAGGCGGATAAGTATCTGGATGTGGGAAAATATACCCAGATTTTGTTCGAGAGCACCAAGGTCACGGCCAGCAACCAGACGCAGGCAGTGATGCAGGGTAAGTTGACCATGCATGGCGTGACCAAACTGGTGGATATTCCCGTGAAAGTGTTGGGCTATGGCGCCGATCCATGGGGTGGTCAGCGCGCCGGTTTTGAGGGGCATTTGACCATCAAAGCTTCTGATTATGGTTTTGGCTGGGCGACGGGCGCAAATGCGCCGGTCGGTGACGACATTGAAATAACCTTGTTGGTTGAAGGTGTGAAAGCAAAATAATTTTAAATCCATGCGCGGACGTTTTGTCCGCGCAGTGTTTATTGTATGCAGGGAATGAGGAGCGAGTATGACATTGGATTTATTTTCCCCGGGCAAACTGGGCAGCATTGAGATCAAAAACCGTATTGCAATGGCCCCACTGACACGTAACCGTGCAGGCGAGGGCGGTGTACCACAAGCAATGAATGTCACCTATTATGAGCAGCGGGCGACTGCCGGGCTGATTATTACCGAAGCGACCCCGATCTCACCGATGGCGCATGGCTATCCTGCTTTGCCAGGCATTTATACTGATGCGCAGGTGGCTGGTTGGAAAAAAGTGACTGATGCTGTGCATGCCAAGGGCGGAAAAATCGTCATTCAGTTGTGGCATGTAGGCCGTATTTCACACCCCAGCCTGTTACCCAATCAGGCATTGCCAGTGGCGCCTTCAGCAATTAAGCCTGCCGGCCAGGCATTTACCTACCAGGGTTTACAAGATTACGTGACCCCGCGCGCACTGGAGGTGTCCGAATTGGCTGGCATCGTGCAGGATTATATTCATGCCACAAAATGTGCCATTGCAGCGGGTTTTGATGGTGTAGAAGTGCATGCGGCCAATGGTTATCTGCTAGACCAGTTTTTGCGCGACGGTAGCAATCAGCGCCAGGATCAATATGGCGGGCCGGTAGAAAACCGTATGCGATTACTGCTCGAGGTGGTGCAGGCGGTGGTGGATACAATAGGCGCAGACAAAGTGGGGGTGCGCTTGTCACCGGTGAACCCATTTAATGATATGCATGATAGCCAGGCGCAGCAAACATTCAATCATGTCACGGATGCCCTGAATCGCTTCACGCTGGCCTATCTGCATGTGGTGGAAGGGGGCATTCATGGCGGTGGCAAAGCTGAGCCATTTGATTTTGCGGCGATGCGTAAATTGTTTAAGGGCGGTTATATCGCAAACCTGAGTTATGACAAGGCGCGCGGGAATGCGGCGATTGCCAGTGGCCATGCAGATGCAGTCGCTTATGGTGTTCCGTTTATTGCCAACCCGGATCTGGTTGAGCGGTTTGCAAAAAATGCTCCACTCAATGAGGCTGATTCCAAAACGTTTTACGGCGGTACCGAGCATGGCTACACCGACTATCCCTTCTTGAGTGCCTGATCGTACTCGTGTCTATCTTGTGTTGACGGGGTAGACACGCTCTACTTGGCGACTAATGCTTGCTGCTCAGGAGGCGCGAGCGTAAAATCCGCACAACCGAATATTTGCGGGCCTCTCTGGCTCGTTATATATGCATCCACATCATGCCTCTGCGAGCTTAATTCTGCATGTCTAGCACCAGCACTGTTTCATCTACTCCAATATCCCTGGCCTCAAGAAAGCTGGTGGTTGCCAACTGGAAAATGCATGGCAATCTCATGCGTAACCAGCAATTGATTCAGGCCTACCTGCCAGCTTTGGCCGCTTGTACGCGCACTGAGGTCGTGGTCTGCGTGCCTTATCCCTATCTTGCGCAAATTCAAACCCTGTTGACGGGAACTTCTGTCGCTTGGGGCGCACAAAATGTTGCGAAATATGAGGAAGGTGCCTACACCGGTGAAGTAGGGGCGCAAATGCTGACCGATTTTGGCGCCAGGTATGTGATTATTGGCCACTCGGAGCGCAGCACGGCTTATTGTGAGTCCGATGAAAACATTGCTGAAAAATTCATGATGGCCAAACGGCACGGCTTAACACCTATTTTATGTGTGGGTGAAACGCTGCTGGAGCGTGAAGCAGGCGTCATGGAGCGTGTGGTTGGCAAGCAGCTGGAAACCATCATCCGCTTATTTGGCGGTGAGGCCTTTGCTGGCAGCATTGTTTCTTATGAGCCGATCTGGGCGATTGGCACCGGACTGGCGGCCACTTCGGAGCAGGCGGTCGCCATGCACCAGTTTATTCGAGAGACGGTTGCCGCCTCCGATAAAACGGCGGCGGACACGCTAAAAATCCTCTACGGGGGCAGCGTAAACCCGCAAAATGCGGTACAATTGTTGAATCAGAAGGAAATTGATGGCGCGCTGGTCGGTCGTTGCTCGCTAGATGCAGAGCAATTTATAAAAATATGTCAGGCCGTCCCTGAAAATAGCGTCATCTAGATAGCGAAAGAGCCAAAAGCCAAATCGTTATTACTTAATGGATTAAAGAAATATGGAAAACGTCATTCTCGTCATTCATGTGCTGGCAGCTGCTGCCGTGATTGGCCTGGTCTTATTGCAGCATGGTAAGGGTGCCGATATGGGCGCCGCTTTTGGCAGTGGAGCCTCCGGCAGTCTATTCGGCGTGTCTGGGTCCTCTAACTTGCTGAGCAAGCTGACATCGATTTTTATTTCAGTGTTTTTTGCAACTAGCTTGACGCTGGCCTTTATGTCCAGCCATAAAGCAAGTTCTGGCAGTGTGGTTAAATCCACAGTGACCCAACAGGCTCCGGCCAAAGGTGAGGCTACAGAAGTGGCCAAGCCGGTTGAAAATACACCCAAAGATATTCCTAACTAAACATTGGCCGTCGTGGTGAAATTGGTAGACACGCTATCTTGAGGGGGTAGTGACGAAAGTCGTGCGAGTTCGAGTCTCGCCGACGGCACCAGATAGAGTTGCTTGCAACTTTGCTCTGGCAGGGAATAGATGGTTTGGGAGTGTTTTAATGGGCGGCTAGCTGCATTGAAATAACTTGTTAACATGATCGATGAAGGCAAATCAGTGTTAGAAAACTATTTCCCGATTTTGATGTTTATTCTGGTGGGGCTGGGCGTTGGTCTTGGTCCGTTGCTTGCCGGTAAAATTCTCTCTCCGCACAAACCTGATGCGGAAAAAAACTCTCCATACGAATGTGGCTTTGAAGCCTTTGAAGATGCGCGCATGAAGTTTGACGTGCGCTACTATCTGGTCGCCATTCTGTTTATTCTGTTTGATCTCGAAATTGCATTTCTTTTTCCATGGGCGGTGGTGATCCAAGAAATTGGTTCTGCTGGCTTCTGGGCAATGATGGTGTTTTTATTTGTATTGGTGGTCGGCTTCATCTTTGAATGGATGAAGGGCGCCCTTGAATGGGATTGATGCAAAATGAGCATTGAAGGCGTATTAGAAAAAGGCTTTGTTACCACCACGCTGGATACGGTGATTAATTACACCCGTACCGGTTCATTGTGGCCGATGACGTTCGGTCTGGCTTGCTGTGCGGTTGAAATGATGCATGCCGGCGCTTCGCGTTACGATCTTGACCGTTTCGGGATTGTGTTCAGGCCCAGCCCACGTCAGTCTGACGTGATGATTGTGGCGGGCACGCTGGTGAACAAAATGGCGCCTGCGCTGCGCAAGGTGTATGACCAGATGGCAGAACCGCGCTGGGTAATTTCCATGGGTAGTTGTGCTAACGGTGGCGGCTACTATCACTACTCTTATGCAGTGGTGCGCGGCTGTGACCGGATTGTGCCGGTGGATGTATATGTTCCTGGGTGTCCGCCCACTGCCGAGGCCTTGTTGTACGGCATTATCCAGTTGCAAAAGAAAATCAAGCGTACCAATACGATTGCCAGAACCTGATGGTGACGCGCTCTGACAACATACTAAGCCCTAGAAATTAACTATGTCTGCAAAACTCGAACATTTGTCTGCACAGCTCAAGTTGGCCTTGGGTGAGGGTGTGGTCAGGCTGGAGCAACAGTTGGGTGAACTCACGGTGGAAGTTCATGTGAAACACCTGCTGGCCGTGGCTGAAAAATTGAAAACTCATGCGGAGCTCAAATTTGAGCAACTGATTGACTTGTGTGGGGTGGATTATCTGGAGTATGGCGATGGCCGCTGGGAAGGTCAGCGCTTTGCTGTGGTGCTGCATTTGCTTTCGGTCAGTTTGAATCAGCGTGTGCGTATCCGTGCGTTTGCAGCTGACGATGACTTTCCTGTGTTTCCGACTTTGGTCGATATCTGGCCGGTCGCCAACTGGTTTGAGCGTGAAGCTTTTGACCTCTACGGCATCATGTTTGAAAATCACCCGGATTTGCGTCGTTTGCTGACAGATTACGGTTTTGTCGGTCATCCTTTCCGTAAAGATTTCCCCATGATTGGTAACGTTGAAATGCGTTATGACCCTGTTCAGCAGCGCGTCATCTATCAGCCAGTATCGGTAGAGTTGCGCAATAATGTGCCAAGGATTATTCGTGATGAAGGTGCTCACCATGGCTAATCACTTGCAAGCTTCAATTCAATGCGGCGTTGTCATTGCTTGCCGTTTTGACTCATACAGTCTGTGCAATTCCGCCTTGTTTTGGGCTGAATCTTGCAAGCTGAGGAATGGTTAGTATGGCTGAAATTAAGAACTATACGATGAACTTCGGCCCGCAGCACCCTGCGGCACACGGTGTGTTGCGTTTGGTGCTGGAGCTGGATGGTGAAGTGATCCAGCGCGCCGATCCACACATTGGCCTGCTGCACCGTGCCACTGAAAAACTGGCTGAGAACCGCACTTATTTGCAAAGTGTGCCTTATATGGACAGGCTGGATTATGTCTCCATGATGGCCAATGAGCACGCCTATGTCATGGCGATTGAAAAAATGCTCGGCATTGAGGTGCCAGTGCGCGCGCAGTATATCCGCGTCATGTTCGACGAAATTACCCGTATTCTCAACCACTTGCTGTGGCTGGGCGCACATGCGCTGGACGTCGGCGCCATGACGGTTTTTCTGTACGCGTTCCGCGAGCGTGAAGATTTGTTTGATGTATATGAGGCCGTGTCTGGCGCCCGTATGCATGCGGCGTATTACCGCCCGGGTGGCGTATATCGTGACCTGCCGGAAAAAATGCCGCAACACGAAACCACCAAATTCCGTAGTGCAGAAGAAGTTAACAAGCTCAATGAAAACCGTCAGGGTTCCATGCTGGATTTCATTGAAGACTTTACCAATCGCTTCCCGACCTATGTAGATGAATATGAAACACTGTTAACCGATAACCGTATCTGGAAGCAGCGGACAGTGGGTATTGGCGTGGTGACACCGGAGCGCGCATTGGCATTGGGCATGACCGGTGCCATGTTGCGTGGTTCTGGCATTGCCTGGGATTTACGCAAGAAACAGCCTTATGAAGTCTATGACAAGATGGACTTTGATATCCCGATTGGCGTCAATGGCGACTGTTATGACCGGTATCTGGTGCGTGTGGAAGAAATGCGTCAATCCAACCGTATCATCAAACAATGCATAGACTGGTTGCGCAAGAACCCAGGGCCAGTCATTACAGATGACAATAAGATTGCCCCGCCAAACCGCGAAGGGATGAAAACCAATATGGAAGACTTGATCCACCACTTCAAGTTATTTACCGAGGGTTTCCATGTTCCCGCAGGGGAGGCCTATGCTGCGGTTGAGCATCCCAAAGGCGAGTTCGGGATTTATATGGTGTCAGATGGTGCCAATAAACCCTACCGCCTGAAAATCCGTGCGCCGGGCTTTGCCCATTTGGCTGCATTGGATGAGATGACCAGAGGCCACATGATCGCCGACCTGGTAGCCATCATTGGGACACAAGATATTGTGTTCGGTGAGATCGACAGATAATCCGAACAACGTGATAGCGCGGATCGAAAAGATAGTAAGGTAAAAGCATGCTCAGTGCAGAATCGATTGAAAAGATTGAATACGAACTGTCCAAATATCCAGCTGACAGGCGTCAGGCAGCGGTGATGTCTGCATTACGCATCGTCCAGATGGAGCGTGGCTGGTTATCCAAGGAAAGTATTTCCGAAGTAGCCAAGTACTTGCGCATTCCGGAAATCGCGGCGTTAGAAGTCGCTACCTTCTACAACATGTATGATCTCGAGCCAGTCGGAAAATACAAAATTACGGTCTGTACCAATATTTCTTGCATGTTGCGTGGCTCAGATGAGATTGTCGAGCACTTGCAGCACAAGTTGGGTGTGGGCTTCAACGAAGTTACAGCGGATGGTAAATTCTGCCTGAAAGAAGGCGAGTGTATGGGCTGTTGCGGTGGCGCACCGTTACTGCATGTGAATAACAGTGAAATGCACGAATTTCTGACCACCGAAAAAGTGGATGCCCTCATTAACGAGCTAAACAAGGGCTAGGATACGGAATATGGCTAAGACTTCAAATGCTTCCTTGAATAGTAAACCAGTGATCAAAACTGATTTGGCCGGCCAGACTTTGGTGACTTTGCGTACACTTAGCGAAGACAATCCTGCCGCCCTGGCAACGTATGAGAAATTAGGCGGCTATGCCCAGCTCAAGCGCTTGGTGACCGAAAAAGTGAAGGCCCCGGATATCATCAGCCAGGTCAAGGTGTCCAATTTGCGTGGTCGAGGTGGTGCAGGCTTTCCGACCGGCCTCAAATGGAGCTTTATGCCGCGTTATTACGACGGCACCAAATATCTGGTTTGCAACACAGACGAAGGCGAGCCAGGTACATTTAAAGACCGTGACATTATCCGTTATAACCCGCATCAGTTAATTGAAGGCATGGCGATTGCCGCTTATACGCTGGGTGCACGCGTGGGGTATAACTATATCCACGGTGAAATCTGGCAGGATTATGAGATTTTTGAGGCTGCGTTAGCTGAGGCGCGTGAAGCTGGCTACCTGGGTGAAAACCTGTTCGGCACTGAATTTAGCTTTGATCTCTATGCTGTCCATGGATACGGTGCTTATATCTGCGGTGAAGAAACGGCCCTGATTGAGTCGATTGAAGGCAAAAAAGGCCAGCCTCGTTTCAAACCACCATTTCCTGCTAGCTACGGTGTATTTGGCAAGCCGACCAACGTCAACAATACCGAGAGCTATGCCTCCATCCCCTGGATCATGCAGCATGGCGGTCAGGCATTTGCAGATTTAGGCGTGCCTAATTCTGGTGGCAGTAAGTTATTCTCGGTGTCTGGTCATGTTGAAAAACCAGGTAACTACGAGATCAAAATGGGGACACCTTTTAAGGACCTGCTGACCATGGCCGGTGGTGTTTGGAAAGGTCGCAAACTCAAAGCGGTGATTCCAGGTGGCCCTTCCACTGCGGTCATGCCAGCGAGCGCCATTGAAAATGCCACCATGGACTATGATGGCTTGAGCAAAGCCGGCTCCAGCCTGGGTGCAGGTTCCATGATTGTGATGGACGAAACCACCTGCATGGTGAAAACACTCAAGCGCTTAAGCTATTTCTTTTATGAAGAAAGCTGTGGGCAATGCACGCCTTGCCGCGAAGGCACCGGTTGGGTGTACCGCATTATCGAGCGTATTGTCGATGGCAAAGGCAAGATGGAAGATCTCGACTTGCTGACTGATTTAAGTAACAACATTTCTGGCCGAACCATCTGTGCTTTGGGCGATGCTGCAGCAACGCCTGTGTTGAGTTTCATCAAGCACTTCCGTCCCGAATTTGAGTATTACATCCAGCATGGCAAATCCATGGTAGATGGTAAATAAACGGTTTTAAGCTTAACGGTAATCACATGCTAAACATCGAAATTGACGGCAAACCTCTAGAAGTCGAACATGGCAGCACCATTATTGATGCGGCCGATGCGGCAGGGATCGCCATCCCGCGTTTTTGTTACCACAAAAAGCTGTCGGTGGCCGCCAACTGTCGTATGTGTCTGGTGCAGGTAGAAAAATTCAACAAACCGCTGCCTGCCTGTGCAACCCCGGTGGCGGATGGCATGAAGATTTACACCCGTAGTAAATCTGCCGTGGAAGCTCAGCAAAGCGTGATGGAGTTTTTGCTGATTAACCACCCGCTGGATTGCCCGATTTGCGACCAGGGCGGTGAATGTGATTTGCAGGATATTGCCGTCGCTTATGGCGCGTCTGGCTCACGCTATACCGAAGAAAAACGCGTGGTCTTCAACAAAAACATTGGTCCGCTGGTCAGCACTGACATGACACGTTGTATCCAATGTACCCGCTGTGTGCGCTTCCTGAAAGAGGTAGGCGGCATGCAGGAGCTGGGCTTGGTCAATCGTGGCGAGCATGCCGAGATTACCGCTTATGTTGACCAGTCTGTGAACTCCGAACTCAGTGGCAATATTATTGATTTGTGCCCGGTGGGCGCGCTGACCAGCAAGCCTTTCCGTTACTCTGCACGCAGCTGGGAGCTGGTGCGCAGACCTTCGATTGCGCCGCACGATGGCTTGGGTTCGCACATTGAAGTCCACGTCAAAGATCATAAAGTCATGCGTGTGTTACCGCGTGAAAAAGAGTCGATTAACGAATGCTGGCTGTCTGACCGTGACCGTTTCTCCTACGAGGGCTTGAACAGTGCGGACCGCCTCAAGGTGCCCATGATCAAGCACAACGGGCAATGGCAGGAAACTGACTGGAAAACAGCCATTGAGTTTGCAGCGGGACAGCTCAAAGACATTACCAAACAATATGGCGGTGATGCCTTGGGCGTGCTGGTTTCTCCGAATAGCACCATGGAAGAAGGCTACCTGATCAAGCAGCTGGCAGATGGCCTGGGCTGTGGCAACGTGGATTACCGCCTGCGTCAGACAGACTTCCGTCTGGATGGCAAACGTACCGGCACCCCATGGATGGGTTGCAATATTCAGGAAATCGAAGAGCTGGATCGCATCCTTCTGATTGGTTCGAATATCCGCAATGAACATCCTTTGCTGGCACAACGTATCCGCAAGGCCGTTTCCAGAGGGGCTGAATTATGTATTGTCAGCCCGCTCGATAACGATCCATTGATGGACATTGCACATAAAGTCATTGTGCGCCCGAACGACATGGTGAATGTGTTGGGCCAGATCCTCAAAGCCATGTCTGGCTTGCAAAAACTGTCGCTATGCTTGCCACCCACCCTGAACAAGTTACTCGAAGAAATCCAGGTGCGTCCCAATACGCAAAAAATTGCAGAGTGCCTGGCAGGTATCAGCGACGACTTGATCCTGATTGCACCCAAGGTTGGTATTTTTCTAGGCAATATGGCTTTGAGTGATCCCCGTTTTACCGAGATGTACAGTATGGCTGAAGCCATTGGCGGCATCAGCGGTGCGAAAGGCGGTATTTTACCGCCAGCGGCAAACAGCACCGGCATGCATTTGATGGGTGTCATGCCTACAGCCACAGGCATGCACGCACGGGCTATGCTGGAAGTCCCACGCAAAGCGTATCTATTGCTCAATATTGAGCCTGAGCTGGATTGTCAGCATGCCGCACTGGCAGCCGATGCCATCGCCAAAGCCGAGTGCGTGATTGCCTTGACCGCGTACAAGTCTGCAGCACTCGACAACGCCGATATCCTGTTACCGATCACGCCATTCACCGAGACCTCTGGCAGCTTTATGAGCATGGAAGGGCGTGTACAGAGCTTCCAGGCTGTGACGCGTCCTCTCGGCGAAGCGCGCCCAGGCTGGAAAGTCCTGCGTGTGCTGGCAAATACGCTGGATTTTCCTGGCTTTGAATACAACAGTTCCGACGAAGTGAAAAATGCCATCTTTAATGGTGAGAAGCCCTCGGCCGTGGTCTGGCGCAGTCTCAACAACAACCTCAAAGAGCTGGTAGAAATTCAGGTGAATATCAAGAAACAAGGCCTGCAGCGAATTGGTGAAGTGCCACAGTACGAGTCTGACCCGATCGTGCGCCGTTCTGCGCCCCTGCAAAAAACCAAATACAACATCCGTCCGATGGCGCGGATGCATGCTGACCAATTGGCAGAGCTTGGCTTGCAAGATGGCGACATCGTTGTCGCCCGTCAGGATAAAGGCAGTGCCGTGCTTAAAGCGCGTCTGGATAACCACGTTGCCAAAGGCTGTGTGCGTGTGGCTGCAGCGCATCCACTCACTGCGGGTCTTGGCGATTTGATGGGGGACATCACCATTGAAAAAGCGTCTGCCGAGCAAGTGGCAATTTACGAAAAACAACTGACCGAGATGGCATAACATGCATTTCTTTGCTGAATTATTTGGTTCCTACTGGACAGACGTACAACTGGTCGTGTGGACACTGATTAAAATTGTGGCGATTGTGCTGCCATTGATGATAGGCGTTGCCTACCTTACACTGGCCGAGCGTAAAGTGATTGGTTACATGCAGGTGCGTATCGGTCCCAACCGTGTGGGCTACTGGGGTTTGTTGCAACCATTGGCAGATGGCCTCAAATTGCTGTTTAAAGAAATTATCCTGCCGACTGCGTCTAATAAAGCATTGTTTTTTATTGGCCCAGTGCTGGCAATTGCTCCGGCGTTTGCAGCTTGGGCTGTGGTGCCTTTTGATGCCACACTGGTGTTGGCCAATGTCGATGCAGGCTTACTCTATATACTGGCGATGACTTCGGTGGCTGTCTACGGCGTGATTATCGCCGGTTGGGCGTCTAACTCAAAATATGCGTTTCTGGGGTCCTTGCGTTCCGCAGCACAAATTGTCTCGTATGAGATTGCCATGGGGTTTACACTGGTCGGTGTGTTGATGTGTGCCAACTCACTGAATTTGGGCAAGATTGTGATGGGGCAAGAAGGAGGCTTCTGGCACTGGTACTTCCTGCCGTTGTTCCCGCTGTTCGTCGTCTATTTTATTAGTGCGGTGGCTGAAACCAACCGTGCGCCGTTTGACGTCGCCGAAGGTGAATCTGAAATCGTGGCAGGTTTCCATGTAGAGTACTCGGGCATGGCCTTTGCGGTGTTCTTCCTGGCTGAGTATGCCAATATGATGCTGGTGTCCATGCTGGCCGCATTGATGTTCTTGGGCGGTTGGTTATCCCCGGTGCCGTTCTTGCCTGACAGTATTGTATGGTTGCTGGCAAAAGTCGCTTTCCTGTTGTTCCTGTTCTTGTGGTTCCGCGCTACCTTTCCACGTTATCGCTATGACCAGATCATGCGTTTGGGTTGGAAAGTATTTATTCCCATCACGCTGGTCTGGATTATTGTGGTCGGTGGCATGATGCAAACCCAGTGGGCTTATTTATTCCACTAACTGGACAATCGCACGGACAACGTATTTGGAAACCTTACCATGTTGAACGCAATTAAAAATACATTAGGCAGTTTGATGTTATGGGAGATGCTCAAAGGCATGGCCCTGACTGGACGCTATTTCTTCGCCAAGAAAATTACTATTCAGTACCCGGAAGAGCGTACGCCGCAGTCCAACCGTTTTCGTGGCTTGCACGCCTTGCGCCGCTACCCGAATGGTGAAGAGCGCTGCATTGCCTGCAAGCTGTGTGAAGCAGTCTGTCCGGCGATGGCGATTACGATTGAATCCGAGCAGCGTGATGATGGCACCCGCCGTACCACGCGTTATGACATAGACCTGACCAAGTGCATTTTTTGCGGTTTTTGTGAAGAATCCTGCCCAGTGGATAGCATCGTGGAAACACGGATTTTTGACTACCACGGAGAGCAGCGCGGCGACTTGCTGTATACAAAAAAAATGTTGCTCGAAGTGGGTGACAAATACGAGGCGCAAATTGCAGCAGACCGCGCCCAGGATAAAGCTTATCGATAAGCGCGGACAGGAATCCTAAATGTTATTTACCGATATTGTTTTTTATGTGCTGGCAGCGATTCTGCTGTTCTCTGGCATCCGCGTGATTACTACGCGTAACCCCGTGCATGCTGCACTGTTTCTGGTGCTGGCATTTTTTACGGCGGCAGGCATCTGGTTGTTGCTTGAAGCTGAGTTTCTCGCCATTGCCCTGATTCTGGTGTACGTGGGGGCGGTGATGGTGCTGTTCCTGTTTGTGGTTATGATGCTGGACATCAATATCGACAAATTGCGTGAAGGCTTCTGGTCTAACCTGCCATTGGCGTTGACCTTTGGCGTGGTCATGATGGCCGAAATGGTGATGGTGCTTTCCGCCAAAAACCTCAATCCAAGTCAGGCGGTGTCTGCACCGGCAGGCTTCAGTAATACGGCTGCGTTGGGCAAGGTATTGTATACCGACTACTTGCTGCCGTTTGAATTGGCTGCGGTAGTGTTGCTGGTGGCGATGATTGCCGCCATTGTGTTGACCTTGCGCGAGCGTAAAGACAACAAATCCATGAATCCGGCCGAGCAGGTCAAAGTGAAGCGTAACGATAGATTGCGTATTATCTCTATGCCTGCCGAAGTCGAAGTGCCAGCACCGTCTGCAGAGGAGAGTAAATAATCATGGTCGGTTTGTCTCACTACCTGATTTTGGGGGCGCTGATGTTTGCCATCAGTGTGATTGGTATTTTCCTCAACCGCAAAAACGTCATTATTTTGCTCATGGCAATTGAGTTGATGCTGTTGGCCGTTAACCTGAATTTTGTGGCTTTTTCGCATTACCTCAATGATATTGGTGGCCAGGTATTCGTCTTTTTCATCTTGACGGTGGCTGCGGCGGAGTCTGCAATTGGTCTCGCGATTCTGGTCGTATTGTTCCGCAACCTGCGTACCATCAACGTCGATGATCTGGATCAATTAAAAGGTTAAGCGTCATGACAATAAAACAAATCCTGATCTTGATTCCGATGTTGCCTTTGCTGGCTGCGGCCGCTGTTGGCCTCTTTAGGAATTACTTACCACGCTGGGCCGCACATGTGTTGACCATCGCTGGCGTCGGCGCGGCATTTGCCTTGTCTGCCTACATTTTTAACCAGACCCTGAATGGCTTCACGCTCAACGAAGCGGTGTATACCTGGCTCAACTCGGGTGACGTGCATTTTGAAGTGGGCTTCCTGATTGATAACCTGAGTGCCATGATGATGGTCGTGGTGACTTTTGTGTCACTCATGGTGCATATTTATACCATCGGCTACATGGAAGAAGACCCAGGCTATAGTCGCTTCTTCAGCTACATTTCGCTGTTTACCTTCTCCATGCTGATGCTGGTCATGAGCAACAACTTCATGCAGTTGTTCTTTGGCTGGGAGGCGGTCGGTCTGGTGTCATATCTGCTGATTGGTTTCTGGTTTACACGTCCCACCGCCATTTACGCCAATTTGAAAGCCTTTCTGGTTAACCGGGTAGGGGACTTCGGTTTCCTGTTGGGTATAGGCATGGTGCTGTATTACTTTGGTAGCCTGGATTACGCCACCGTGTTTCAGCGCGCCCCTGAGTTTGCCAATACACAAGTTAACTTGATTGGTAGTTGCAACTGGTCCCTGATGACAGTCACTTGCCTGTTATTGTTTGTCGGCGCCATGGGTAAATCTGCACAAGTTCCGCTGCATGTCTGGCTGCCAGACTCCATGGAAGGTCCAACACCAATTTCTGCGCTGATTCACGCGGCGACCATGGTGACCGCCGGTATCTTTATGGTGGCACGCATGTCACCTTTATATGAATTGTCTACCACGGCCTTGTCGACCGTGATGGTGATCGGTGCGATTACTGCCTTGTTTATGGGCTTCCTGGGTATTATCCAGAACGATATCAAGCGCGTGGTGGCCTATTCGACCTTGTCGCAACTCGGGTATATGACTGTTGCATTGGGTGCATCAGCCTATTCCGTGGCCATTTTCCACCTGATGACCCATGCATTCTTTAAGGCGTTGTTATTCCTGGGTGCCGGTTCTGTGATTATGGGTATGCACCACGACCAGGATATCCGCAACATGGGTAACCTCAAGAAATACCTGCCGGTCACCTGGATCACCTCTTTGATCGGTTCTCTGGCCTTGATTGGCACGCCGTTCTTTGCCGGGTTTTATTCCAAAGACAGCATCATCGAAGCGGTTGAGTTGTCGCATATCCCCGGCAGTGGCTTTGCCTATTTCTCTGTGATTGCCGGTGTGTTCGTGACCGCATTCTATTCTTTCCGTTTGTACTTCTTGGTATTCCACGGTGAAGAAAAGTGGCGCCATGCCAAACATGATGACCATGCACATGTCGCACATGCAGGCGCACACCATGACGACGCGCATCATGACGATCATGCACATGACGAAGAGCATCATCATGGCCTGGGACCAAACGATGATCCGCATGAGCCAGGCTGGGTTGTTACCTTGCCATTGGCGTTGCTGGCGATCCCCTCACTGGTGATTGGTTACATTGCACTGGAACCGATGCTGTACGGTGATTTCTTCAAAAATGTGATTTTTGTGAATCCTGAAGCGCATCCTGCCATGGAGCACCTCGCCCATCACTACCACGAGTTTATGCATAGCCCGGCAGGCATGGCGATTCATGGCTTTACCAGCCTGCCATTTTTCCTGGCGGCCTCCGGGGTGGCACTGTCATGGTTCTTCTATATGAAGCGTCCGGATATCCCTGCTGCAATCAAAGACCGCTTTATCGTGATTTACAACATTCTCGAAAACAAATACGGTTTTGACAGCTTTAACGAGAAGTTTTTTGCCGGAGGTTCACGCTGTCTGGGCGGCTTGTTGTGGAAGTTTGGTGACATCACGTTGATTGATGGCGCCATGGTCAACGGCACCGCCAATACCATGGGCAAGATTGCTGCCAAGATACGCACGCTGCAATCCGGTTTAATTTATCACTACGCCTTTGCCATGATTATTGGCGTATTCCTTCTTATGACTTTCTTTATCAAAATTAACTAATGATGCAAGCCGACCTCACAAGTATTTCCTGGTTAAGTCTGGCCGTCTGGCTGCCGGTATTGTCTGGCGTGCTGGTGTTGTTGCTAGGCGGTGACCAAAAGGCCACATTGACTCGATGGCTGGCATTGGTAGGTAGCCTGGTCAGTTTTCTGGTGACTGTGCCGCTGTACACGCAGTTTGATATTCACGACGGCTTCTTCCAGTTTGAAGAATTGCTGCCTTGGGTACCGGCCTTCAATATGCATTACCACCTGGGGGTCGACGGCTTCTCAATGCCGTTGGTGCTGTTAACCAGTTTTACCACGGTGATTGTGGTACTGGCAGGTTGGGAAGTGATTACCAAACATGTGGCACAGTACATGGCGGCCTTCCTGATCATGAGCGGGATCATGATTGGTGTGTTCACCGCGCTTGATGCGATTCTGTATTACGTCTTCTGGGAAGCGATGCTGATT
Source organism: Methylophilus sp. DMC18 (assembly GCF_056314005.1). Taxonomy (NCBI): domain Bacteria; kingdom Pseudomonadati; phylum Pseudomonadota; class Betaproteobacteria; order Nitrosomonadales; family Methylophilaceae; genus Methylophilus; species Methylophilus sp. DMC18. Next base: position 188,688 of record NZ_JBQUZE010000002.1, read on the forward strand.
CCGATGTTCCTGGTGATTGGCATCTGGGGCGGGCCTAACCGCGTCTACGCTACCATCAAGTTTTTCCTGTATACCTTGCTGGGCTCCTTGTTGATGCTGGTCGCTTTTATTTACCTGTATCACCAGACTGGCAGTTTCGAGTTAGCTGATTACTATTTGTTACCGCTCAGCCTGCAAGCGCAAATCTATATTTTCATCGCCTTCTTCATGGCATTTGCGGTGAAAATCCCGATGTGGCCAGTGCATACCTGGTTGCCGGATGCGCACGTTGAGGCACCTACGGGTGGTTCTGTGGTGCTGGCGGCCATTGCACTGAAACTTGGCGGCTACAGCTTTCTGCGATTTGCCATGCCGATTGCTCCGGATGCAGCCCATTACTTCACTTCAGCCATGGTCGCGCTGTCGCTGATTGCAGTGGTCTACATCGCACTGGTCGCGCTGGTGCAAAAAGACATGAAGAAGCTGATTGCTTATTCTTCGATCTCGCACATGGGCTTTGTCACTTTGGGCTTCTTCATGTTTAGCCAGTTGGCGCTTGAGGGGGCCTTGGTGCAAATGATTTCACATGGCTTTATTTCTTCTGCGATGTTCCTGAGCGTAGGTGTGTTATATGATCGCGTCCATAGCCGTGAAATTTCCGCGTATGGTGGCGTGGTTAACAAGATGCCTGTGTTTGCCGCCTTTGCCGTGTTGTTTGCCATGGCCAACAGTGGCTTGCCTGGCACCTCCGGCTTTGTGGGCGAGTTTATGGTGATTCTGGCCGCAGTCAAATTCAATTTCTGGGTGGCTTTCTTTGCTGCGACGACCTTGATATTTGGTGCCGCCTATACGCTGTGGATGACCAAGCGTGTGTTCTTTGGCAATGTGACGAATCATCACGTGGCCGAACTGAGCGACCTCAGCAAACGTGAGTTCCTGATCTTGGGTATTCTGGCCATCTTGGTGATTGGTTTCGGCGTCTATCCACAAGCACTGACCGAAGTGATGCAGGCAACCAGCACAGAGTTCCTGAAACATATGGCGATTTCCAAATTGCCCGTCACAGGCTATTAAAAGCAGGATTTTAAAAAATGGATAATATGCAATTTGACTTGCTCGCCCTGTTGCCGGAAATGGTTGTATTGGGCATGGCCATGCTTATTTTGTTGCTGGATTTGTTCATCCTGCCACAAAACCGCTTCATGATTTATGGTTTAAGCCAACTGACCTTGCTTGCGGCCGCCTTCCTGACTTTTAAAACACATACACCAGCGGTGGGCTTTGCCTTCTCGCATATGTTTATCGACGATACGCTGTCAGACGTCATCAAAATGATGATGTATCTGGGCACCTCGTTGATCCTGGTATATACGCGCAAATACCTGCAAGACCGTAACCTCTATCGTGGTGAGTTTTATGCCATGGTCCTGTTTGGCTTGCTCGGTATGATGATCATGGTGTCAGGCCACAACCTGCTGACCATTTATATGGGCCTGGAATTGCTGTCACTGTGCCTCTACTCTCTGGTAGCCTTTGATCGAGATAATCCAAGAGCGTCCGAGTCGGCCATGAAATACTTTGTGTTAGGTGCACTCGCTTCAGGGATGCTGCTATATGGCATGAGTATGCTGTATGGCATGACTGGCAGCCTGGATGTCAGTGATATTGCCAACAGCATTAGTCAGCAGCCCAAGAGTCCGGTGCTCATCATGGGCCTGGTGTTTCTGGTTGCCGGTATTGCCTTCAAGTTTGGCGCTGTCCCGTTCCAGATGTGGGTGCCCGATGTCTATCAGGGGTCGCCAACTCCGATGACACTGTTAATTGGCTCCGTGCCAAAATTGGCGGCTTATGCGATGACCGTGCGTCTGTTGGTGCAAGGCCTGCACCCGCTAGCCATGGACTGGCAGGATATGCTGATGTTAATGGCGGTGTTGTCCATCATCATCGGTAATTTTAGCGCGATTGTGCAGACCAACCTCAAGCGTATGTTGGCATATTCCACCATTTCGCATGTCGGTTTCATCCTGTTCGGCATGATGAGTGCCAATGCCAATGGTTTTGCTTCCAGCTTCTTTTACATCAGTGCCTACGTCCTGATGTCAATTGCCGGCTTCGGTATCATTCTGCTATTGAGCCGTCAGGGCTTTGAAGCCGAAGAGATCAATGATCTCAAAGGGCTTAACCAGCGCCATCCATGGTTTGCTTTCCTCATGTTGATCATTATGTTCAGCATGGCCGGTATCCCGCCTACCATTGGTTTTTATGCCAAATTCACCGTATTGCAGGCCGCCTGGCAAGCCGGGTTCACCTGGCAGGTGGTGTTTGCCGTGCTGATGGCGACCATTGGTGCGTTTTACTACCTCAACATCGTGCGTAAAATGTATTTCGATGCACCGGAAGACCATACACCGCTGTCCGCACCGATGGATATGCGCTTTATCCTCAGTGTGCATACCCTGGCGTTGCTGGGCTTGGGCTTGTTCCCTGAAATTCTATTAGGCGTCTGCGGGCATAGCTTGCTGATGAGTCTGCAATAAAATGGCTACCAAACTCATTTTTTTGTTGCTGATGTTGTTTTTGGCAAACCTGGCCTGGATTTCGGATAAGTGGCTGGGTTTGATCGGCAATATTCAGCAGCTATGGCAGCGTTTTGCCGCCATGTTGCCTGCCTACTTCATCACGCTGCTGATTGGCTATCTGGTTGAGCGTTATGTGATGGGACAAGTCTGGCCGCAAGGCTGGGAGTTTTACAGTGTCACGCTATGCCTGTTTCTGGTGTTTTCATTCCCGGGCTTTGTCTATCGGGTACTCTGGAAATAAAGCCTGCGTGAATGTACAGGGGCTCATCCTTGGCATGCGCTCATCGCATAAGCACCCGTCATATTTAATTCATCAATCTTTCACGCTAATTTAAAGCATCAGGTTCAGACTAAGCTTACCCAACAAGCATAGTCGGGGGAAGCCCCGGAAAGGACCTGCGATGCTGAAACTACAACAAACACTGGGATGGGTGCAGTCGGTCGATAGCCGACTGTGTGTCAAAGTCAGCCATACCGGACAATATCGCCTGATACGCAACCTGTTTCGCGCCATTTCGCGTATGGGCGATGGCATGTTCTGGTATTTGCTCATGCTGGTGATTGCCATCAGCCAGGGCCAGCACGGTCTTTACGTCTGCCTGCATATGTTGACCGTAGGACTGAGCGGTACACTGGTCTATAAATGGTTGAAACATCGCACCAGCCGTCCACGACCCTTTCAGGTGCGTCAGGATGTCTTGTTGAGTGGCACGCCGCTGGATTACTTCAGTTTTCCTTCAGGGCATACCTTGCACGCGGTGGCGTTTGGCATGGTGGCCGTGCATTATTACCCGCAACTGTTTCCTGTCGTTTATCCGTTTGTCGTGTTAGTCGGCATCTCACGTGTCGTGCTGGGTTTACATTATCCGAGTGATGTCTTGGCAGGAGGATTGATTGGGTACACGCTGGTCGCTTTGTACGCACCGCTGTTTTAATCGTCATACACATGCTTTAGTATGCGTGAAAACGGATACCTTGGTATCCGTTTTTGTTTGTGGCCGCTCACGCCATCAATGGGTGTCGACCAACTGATTCACCAAATGCATGACAATTGGTCGCACAATCAGCACACAACAGAAAGCGACAGGCATCGCGAGTGTATAAGCGTGGATGACACGCGTCACATAACCGGCTTGCAAGCCACTGTTGGCGGCCACAATGACCATAGACATCAAAAAGGCCATGATGCCTGCCATAAAAAAGGCAAACACATAAGGCGTAAATTGCTTAGGGATCTTGCGGAAAGTCGTTCTGGTTTGATTCATGGTGGTTCTCCTAATGTGTGGTGACACTATAAAAGCTCACACAGTTGCCGGGTAGAGGCTTGAAGATTTAATCACTATAAAGTTAAACTATCGAATCAATCATGCTATTCGATAGTTTATGGATACCTTAAGAAGCATAGAAAGCTTTGTAAAAGCGGTACAGGCCGGCAGTATTGCGGCGGGTGCGCGTTTGCAAGGCATTACAGCGGCAGCGGCCAGCCAGAATATCCAGCGGCTGGAAAAGTCATTGGGGACGCGCTTGTTGATGCGAACCACGCGCAAGCTGGCGCTGACAGAAAGTGGTGCGCTTTATTATGCAGAGGTCCAGCATCTGGTAGACGTGCTGGCCAGGGCACAATCGGCCATTACCGAGTTTCACGGGCAACCGCAGGGGCGCTTGCGGATTGGTTCCTCGGTGGCTTTTGGCCGTCATGTCTTAATGCCGTTGATCCCGGCATTTAGCCGCCGTTTTCCGCAAGTGTCTCTGGAGCTGATTCTGTCTGATCGTAGCCTGGATCATGTGGCAGAGGATATCGATATCAGCATCCGTTTCAAACAGCAGTTAGAGCCAGGACTGATTGCCAGGAAAATCGCGACCGTCCCCGTGCTATTTTGTGCTGCACCGGACTATCTGCAACGCAAAGGCCTGCCTCAGGCCCCAGAAGACTTATCGCAACATGATTGCCTGTTGTTCCGCATCCCGGTGGATGGACGCTTGTTGAACTGGAGTTTTAACCGGAATGGCATGTTATACGAGCCTGAAATCATCCCCAGCATTGTCTGCAATGATATCGACTCCATTTTTCAACTTGCTTTGGCGGGGGCGGGAATTGCGCGCCTGGCCGCATTCGTCGTCAATCACGCGATTAAAAAGGGAACGCTGATCCCGCTGTTTCAGCCTTTCGCCCAACAGCCGGAGGCGATGGCAGCCGAGAGCGTACCCTTAGAGTTTTATGCCTGTTATCGCGACAAGTACGCCATGACCAACAAGGTACGCGCATTTATGGATTATCTGGTGAGCGCGATCCCGCAGTCTTGGGAATGAGGCCCAATGCGGCACGCAAAGCCTGAGCCTTGATCAAGGCAATATGCTGTTTTTGACGAAGATTGTCGCGGCATCTTTCAATTTGTCAAATACTTGTTGCTAATATTTGATATTACGTGCATAGTACCAACTCACGAAGTTCAAGTAGTGTTGTTGTTCCCCGGTTCTATCTTTTGGTTCTATCGTTACTTCTCGCCATCTTGATCCTCGTTTTAATGGGCAACCGCCCGCATTTTTATTTTTTGTACAAGGATTTATTATGGTGACAGGTTCTGTTAAATGGTTTAACGACTCTAAAGGTTTTGGTTTTATTACTCCGGATAACGGCGGCGAAGATTTGTTCGCGCACTTCTCTGCAATTCAATCTGCTGGCTTCAAAACACTCAAAGAAAACCAACGCGTGAGCTTTGAAGTGGCAACAGGCCCTAAAGGCAAACAAGCGGCAAACATTCAAATCATTGAGTAATTCAATGGTTTTCGGCAAGGCTGTGTATGCAGCCTCCGAGAAAAGCCCGGAGTTTCCGGGCTTTTTTATTTTGAAACGACTTATTTTTTAGGGGGATAGCGATGGCTAAAGAAGAATTAATCGAAATGCAGGGTGCAGTGACGGAAATTTTGCCTGATGCCCGTTATCGGGTGAAGCTGGATAATGGTCACGAGTTGATCGCTTATACCGGTGGCAAAATGCGCAAACACAAAATCCGTATTTTGGCTGGCGATAAAATCACCATTGAAATGTCCCCTTATGACATGGACAAAGGCCGGATTATTTTCCGCCACCTTGAGCCGCGTAAACCTTTTTAAGCGCTGTCACCTAGCATACGCGCTACTTAACTGAGTTGACCTATCTGCTGCAAGACGGTCTGTAGCGCTACTCTGTCCTGATATATTGTGTTTTCCAACTTAAGGAAGGCTTCAATACGCGTGCGCAGAATCCGGTAGGCTTGCTCAAAGCTGGCCGTAATCTCAGCCTCGGTGCCAGTCGCCTTGGCTGGATCATCCACCCCCCAATGTGCACGGAGCACATTGCCTAGATAGGCAGGGCAGGTTTCACCGGCTGCGTTGCTGCAGACGGTGATGACAATGTCAGGTGTTTCCCCAATCTCGTCCCAGGACTTGCTGAAATAGCCTGTTGTGGCAATGCCTTTGGCCTGCAGCAGGGCAATTGAGCGAGGATGCACCTCACCCGTAGGATGGCTGCCGGCACTTTGTGCCCGCATGCCTGCCGGCGCAAGGTGATTAAAGGTGGCTTCGGCAATGATGGAGCGGCAGGAGTTACCGGTACATAAAAACAGGATGCGCATATTACACACTTTCATACCAATGTTTAGAACGGTTCACGATGGCGACGATAGACAGCATGACTGGCACTTCTATCAACACACCGACCACTGTTGCAAGTGCGGCGCCCGAGTCAAACCCGAACAAAGCAATCGCTGTCGCCACAGCAAGTTCAAAAAAGTTAGACGCGCCAATCAGTGCAGAGGGGCCCGCCACACAATGGGCGACCTTGAATTGTTTATTCAGCCAGTAGGCCAGCAGGGCGTTGAAATAGACCTGAATCAAAATCGGCACCGCCAGCAAGGCAATCACCAAAGGTTGCGACAGGATTTGCCCACCTTGGAAAGCAAACAACAACACCAGCGTCAACAATAATGCCGCCATGGAAAAGGGTTGGATGGTTTGCAGGGTGGCTGCGAATCGATGAGGCCCTTTTGCCAGCAGCCAACGCCGTAGTAGTTGACTCAATATCAATGGCACAACGATAAACAGGCTCACTGACACCAGCAAGGTTTGCCAGGGGATGATAATGCTGGAGAGGCCCAGCAGGAGTGCGACCAGGGGGGCAAACGCGATCAGCATGATCGCATCATTGATGGCCACCTGCGACAAGGTGAATTTGGGCTCGCCCTGACATAAATTGCTCCAGACAAATACCATGGCCGTACAGGGTGCGGCGGCCAGTAAAATCAGCCCGGCAATATAACTGTCAATCTGCTCGGCGGGTAACCAGTCGGCAAACAGGTGACGAATGAACAGCCAGGCGAGCAAGGCCATGGAAAACGGCTTCACCAGCCAGTTAATCACCAGGGTGACCGTGATGCCCTTGGCATGCCCCAGTACCTCGCGCATGGCGCCAAAATCCACCTTGAGCAGCATGGGGATAATCATGAGCCAGATCAGGGCGGCCACGGGCAAGTTCACCTCTGCCCATTTCAACGCTCCCAGCGCCTGAAAAAAATCTGGGGCAAGTTTGCCCAGTGCGATGCCGGTGATAATGCACGCCAGTACCCACCAGGTCAGATGGCGCTCAAAATTTCCAATACCTGAAGCTTGATTTGTCATCGGCTTAAACATCCTTCTTTTTGATTTGAATACTGACTGGCTGTGCCATCGGGGTGCAGCAGGGGGCTGAAGCCGCTGTTTTCCCTGCATCGTTAAACGTAGGTGCACTTTCCAGCGTCAGATAGCTTTCCCAGGCCAGGCCAGAGGGGTCCTGCACCCAATGTTTATCCGATTTGGCATAACAACAAGTGGTGTCGGTTTGTGATAACACCGCCATGTCTGCCGCTTGCAATCGTGCCTGAATCACTTCCAGTTCATTGGCGGTTTCTACTTGTATGCCAACGTGATCCAGCCCCGGCGCCTGGCCGCGGGCACTGATGGCAAAATTCACGCGCGGATCTTCAAGCATCCATTTAGCATAGTCAGCCTTTTCAACGCTAGGACCAATCCCAAATAGCGTCGAATAAAAGCGGATGCTCTGTGGCAGATCGGTCACGCGGACATGCAGGTGCATACGTTTCATCGGGTTTCCTTGGAGGTTGGTAAACATTGCAGATCAGGGCAACAGCTGCTATCGCCGCCACAGCAGTTTTCGGTGAGATAAGCCAGTAAGCCATTCATCTGTGCATAGTTGGCCGTGTAATAAATAAAACGGCTTTCCTGGCGGGCGCAAATCAGGTTGGCATGGGTCAGCGCCTTCAAATGAAAAGACAGCGTGCTGTTCGCAATCTGTAATGCGTCTGACAGCACGCCGGCCGCCAGGCCTTCCGGCCCTGCCTGGACCAGGCATCTAAAAATGTCCAGTCGTGCTGATTGGGCAATGGCAGACAGTGCAGTGAGCGCTTGTTCTTTATTCATGTTTCTATATTTCCACAAATATGGAAACATATCAAGTGCTGTGTCTGCTGAAAAAATACAGCAGGGATTGCAGCGAAGAAAAAGCCCTGCAAGGCAGGGCGGGTGTGTTTATTCAGGCGAGGGCAAGAGTCATTGGGTTAAGCGTTGCAGCCAAGCTGTGATCAACAAAATGCTGACAGAATTGGCAGTTTTCTAGTGTCAGTTCGAATGACATTGGCTGTAAAAAGAACGGTAGCCAAGGTTTGCGGTAAGGCGGGCAGCTCGGTAGTCATGTATATATTCTATGTCAACGCTTTTTTCAGTGCGGCCTCCTGAGTGCTCCCCCTTGCTGGAATCTCTGCCAATATATTTATGAATATGGCCGTAAGAGTACGCTGATGGAAGCGATGCAGATGAACAAGGCACGGCCTATGCTTGCAAGGAAGCGTTGTACCAGAAGGCCGTCGAGCAATACGTGCAAGGGTCTGCCGCCTTTCTGGTAGCGGCGCTGAGCCAGCCGACCGCGCGACAGGTGATAGAGCACATCCCTACGCAAGCCGCCACTATGCTGGCTGAAACCCACCATCCTGCAGGGTGTCAGGTTACACAAGGCGCACTGGCTTGCAGCACCGAAGCCGAAGTCATGAAAGCCTTTTTGAATGGCTATCGCATGACCATGGAGCAGAAATTAGGCAAGCGCTTTTCGATTGCGGTACAAGCGGGAGAAATTGCGGCTAGTGTAGAGATAGGCTTGCTGGCCAACCTGGTAATGACCGTCCATCAAGGCATGACCATACAAGCCGTGCATGGCGAGTCAGGAGGCGCTTGCGTCGATAGCCAGCACCATGGGCCGGTGATTGACGCAAGACTTCATGCCGACCCAAACAACGACTGAGCTTCGTTAAATGGCATTACGCACCAAGGTCATGGCCGCCAGTTTGGCACGGTTGGCGGCGCCAGTATTGGGTGTGAGGCGCTCCACCAGGGCAGCGCCTTCAAACAGAATGGTCAACTGCTGGCCGAGCGCTTCCGGGTCTTTGGCACCTGCGTCGCGGGCAATCTTGCATAAAAAGCCTTGCAACTCCTTGGATAGCACCACTGAGTATTGATTGATCGGATGATCTTGCTCAGGAAATTCGACGGCGGCAATGTGAAAGGGCAGGCCGCGAAACGCGGGCTGGCTGATCCATTGCTCCATCAATTCACACAATAACAGCAATAACTCCAGCGACTCTGCCTTGCGAGAGGTGAGTTGAGCGGTGAGCCAGGCGTAAAATTTGTCCGATTTGTCACGCAAATAGGCGGTAATCAGCAGATTCTTGCTCGGAAAGTGTTTGTATAGCGTCGCCTTGGCAACTCCGGCTTCGAGGATAATGGTATCCACGCCAGAAGCCTGGATGCCGCGGCTGTCAAACAGCGTGCTTGCAATGTTCAGAATTTTATCTCGCATGTTCATCTGGTATATCCCTTTTTTCCCGATTCAGGCCTAGTATTTTTATTCTCTTGGTAAACGATCCCGTCCTTGCGGACGCATCAACTCTTGCGGATACAAGCAGCTGACATAGCCCAGGGCTTGTCTTAAATGCTCCACTTGGTCCACATCCACCTTGCCTTCAGTCACAAACATCAAAAAGGCCTGACGCTGGGCTTCTGGTAACATCGCTGCCTGCGGTAACTGGCAACTGCCACTTTGCATTTTCTGGTAGGCCAGGTTGAGTAAACTCAATGTCACCGGGTCTGCCGTGCCGCCGCCAGCGTGGCTGACTGCGGTCTCTAATGGGGAGGCCTCTTCTGTGACAGGCTTGTGTGGGGCCGTACTCAAGCTCATCCAGATCACGCAGAGGCTGACCAGTGCACCAAATGACCAGCTGCGCTGCCATGTTGTGCTGCCCAATTGGCTATGCACAGACTGCTCAAACAATTGCCATGCACGCGCTGACCCAGTTTGTGTATGCACCTGTATCGCGCCAACGGCCAGGAAAAACCACTGGTCGAGCAGGGCGGCTGGCAGGGCTGCACTGGATTGCTGTTGCGCCTGCTCCAGTAATTGCCGTAATGCCGCAATATCCTGCGCATTCAACGCAACCGCCTTGCCGCTGCGTTGAATGCGTTGCTGGTTCCAATCCATCAGTGCATCACGCAACTGGTAAAACGGGGCATGTTTTGCCCATTGCCGCAGCCCCAAGCGCCACAGCGCCTGGCTGGCATAGGTCATGCCCCTGCGCGTCATGGACTGCCTGGTCTGATTCACAATCGCTAAAAAATTCACCCGGTGACCCCTAAAATTCGCTTGCTTTTTTTTTGTTGGCTGAAGTAGACTGGAAAAAAGTGAACAGACCTGTCTGCATATTATCGTGTGACTGGCTAAAATGCAAGCAGGGGTTCATTCATCTTTTCAGCGGCCCGATTGGCATCATAGCCCTGGCTGCATTGCTTAACAAGGGATAGACAATGACATCTGCATCTGTAGCAAGCCAACTGGCGGACTGGCGCGATCATGCGCTGACGCTGGAGCATGAAGTGAAAAAAGTGGTGGTGGGTCAGGACCAGGCCATCCGCGCCATTAATATTGCCATTTTTGCCCGCGGTCATGTCTTGCTCGAAGGTGGCGTGGGGGTGGGTAAAACCACCTTGCTACAATCGATTGCGCGGGGGCTGGGCGGCGCTTATGAGCGGATTGAGGGCACGGTAGACCTGATGCCCAATGACCTCATTTACCATACTTTTCTCGGTGAAGATGGTCGCCCCAAGGTCGAAGAGGGGCCTTTGCTGCGCGCCGGTGAGCAACTGTCGGTCTTTTTCTTCAACGAAATCAACCGTGCCCGCCCGCAAGTCCATGCCTTGATGTTGCGGGTCATGGCCGAGCGTCATGTCACCGCCTTTAAAAAAGAATACCGCTTGCCGCATATGCTGGTCTTTGCGGACCGTAACCAGGTCGAGAAAAATGAAACCTTCGAGATTCCTTCCGCTGCGCGCGACCGGTTCATGATGGAAATCCCGATTGATATTCCAGACGATCGCGATTTGCGCAAGGCCTTGATGTTTGATGTCAAATTCCAGCATGCAGAGCGCCTCACGCAGCAAGTCCAGTCCGGCGTGCTGGCCTATGATCAGCTGAATGCGTTTTCAGATGTGCTGCAAAGCCATATTCAGGCCAGTGACGTGTTACAGGAGTATGCGCTGGATTTATGGCAGGCGACGCAATCCCCGGCAGCGTTTGGCGTGCGTCTGGAGAGTGTGGATGTTAACCGCCTGATTCATACCGGCGCCAGCCCGCGCGGCATGGGGATGCTGCTCAAGGCCGCGCGCGTGCATGCCTGGCTCATGCAGCGCGAGCATTTGTATCCAGAGGATATCCATGCTGTCTTTCATGAAATCATCGCGCACCGTTTGGTATTGAATCCGATGTTCGAGAGCCGCCGTACGCAACTGTCCCGTGAGCTGACCCAGCAGATTCTTGCCACGGTCAGCGTCCCGGAACGGGCCAAAGCCGCATGATGCCAGACCATGATACCCGATAAAGTACAGTCCTTTTTTTACCAGGTGCCGTGGCGTTCAGCCAGTGTGCATAGCGGAGCGCATCAGGGGGTTCAGCGCGGCATTGGTGATGAGTTCAGCAAGCATGTCTCGCTGGTCGATTATCCAGATGCCAGACGGCTGGATTTGCGGCAAACCTTGCGTGACCCTTATGAACAGATCCAGATCCGGGTCTTCAAGCAAGAGGCTTCCACTCCGCTGTATGCCTTGTGTGATTTGTCCAGTTCCATGCAGTTCAAGGGGCACGTCAGCAAATATGAAACCTTGCAGGCGATAGCGGCTGCGGTTGCCTGCTCTGCCCATGAAAACAGCGATTTGTTCGGCATGGTTTGCTATCAGCATCGAGTGCTGCCAGAGCTCAGCCTGGCGCCTGGGCACCACGCCCAGCAATCCTTTGACACCATTGCGCAACTGACAGAAGTTGAGGCGGGGCCTCAGGATGGACAAGGGATTGTGGAGGCGACGGCCTGGCTGGGGCAGCAAAAAGGACTGGTGTTCTGGATCTCGGATTTTCACCTGCCCTTGTCGCTGATTGAGCAAAGTCTGAACAGCCTGTCTAACCATCAGGTGATCCCGCTGGTGTTATGGGATCCGCAGGAATATGAGCGCTTGCCACGGTTGGGCTTTGGCAATTTGCAAGATCCCGAGACGGGGCAGCAAAAAACCATTTTTTTTCGGCCCGCTTTGCGTGCCCGCTTTGTGGCGCAGTTTGAGCAGCGCAAGCAAGCGCTGGATCAATTATTCGCCAGGTTTGAGATTCGCCCGTTGTATGTCACAGGCGCGTTTGATGCGGCGATGCTTTCCGATTATTTTGAACAACTTATTCAATAGCGTGTGGCGATGAATCCATTTTTGATAGTTTGCTTAACCGGCTTGATCTGGATGGCACCAGTCAAGGCCGAATCCCTGGCCAAAGAGGATGCGGCACCACCTCAAGCGGTCGCCTCCTCTGCAGCACAGGCCATCCAGGTGTTGCATCTGCAAAATCCTGCGCACTATGCAGGCATTCAGATTGGCGATGTCCTGCTACGGCGCATCACGCTGTCCGTCCCTGAGTCGCTGCAACTGCTGTCAGACAAGTTGCCAATCAAGGGCGTGCAGCGAAACGGTATCGAGTTAAGGCAGGTGCAAGAGACGCATGCCAGACAAGCGGACAAAATGGTGTATACGCTGACGTTTGAGTATCAGGTGTTTGCCAGCAGCGGCCAGCCCGTGCAATTAGCCTTACCGCCCGAACAGATTGTGTTTACGAGTGGCGCCAGCGTGACGCTACCCGCCTGGCGCTTTTGGCTGATGGCGCAACTGCCTGACCGCATGCAACCGGCCAAACCTACCTTGCTGGGCCAGCACCGCGCAGCCTTACTGGACACACACCCTTTAAGCCTAGGCTTGCTGGTCAGTGGGGGGCTGGCTTTGCTGGGCAGTTTACTTTTGCTATACCGCAATGCCAGCTGGGCCTGGTTGCCTATGCTGAATGGCCCGTTCGCTCAGGCCTATCGGCGCCTGCAACGCTTGCCCGCCACCCAGGAGGGGGCAACCCGGGCGGCACTGGCGATGCAGCAAGCCTTTAACCAGCATTTTGGCCAGCAGATGCTGGCCAGTCAGGTTCCTATGTTTGTCGCCAAACAGCCTGCATTTGCGGCGTATACCGACCAGATTCAGCAGTTTTATGCGCAATCCAATACGCTGCTTTATGATGACCAGCTGCCTGCGGCAGCCGATTATCTGCAGCAATGCAAGATGTTGACACGTCAGTTGCGTAGTTGTGAGCGGGGCGTCTGATGCACAGCCTGAGTCCCTGGTTTTTACTCCTGTTGCCGGTGATTGCGGTCCCGTTTTTGCTGACCAGCCGCCATGCGCAAACTTACTCGTGGCTGGAGATGGTGCCGGACGATCCGTTCTCCGAGCGCATTCATCTATTGGTTAAGGCCGCAACGAGTCTGATGTTATTGTGCCTGGTGCTAGCCCTGGCCGGATTGCAGGGCGATAGCCATCAGGAAAAGAAAATCGGCAAGGGCGCACAAAGCGTGTTTGTGATTGACCGCAGCGTTAGCATGGATCATCCATTTGCCGGTCAAAGCGTGGGCGGGCGCGCCGCTGAAATCAAGTCTGCGGCGGCCAGACGACTGATTACCGCTTTTATTGACTCACGGCCTGATGACATGATGGGGGTGGTGGGGTTTACCAATTCAGCGTTGTATGGCATGAAAATCACCACCAACCGCGACGGTATTCACGCTGCGATCCAGGCAGCGACGGGGCCCGCCATCAACCAGACCAATATCGGGGCGGGTATTACGCATGCCGTGACCCTGTTCGAGCAGATTCCCAGTACCGGCTCACGCGCCATTGTGCTGCTGTCCGACGGCGCCGGGAAGTTAAGCCCGCGCGTCAAATACCAGATCCGCAAACAGCTGGTGGGTAAAAAGCTCAATTTGTACTGGATTGTGTTGCGTGAGCCGGACGACATCAGCATTTTTACGCAAAACAGCTATGACGATGACCATCTGCCCGAGGCGATTGCACTGGACCGTTTTTTTCAGTCGCTCAATATCAAATACAAGGCGTTTGAAGCGGATAACGCCACCGCACTCGAATCCGCCTTGCGTGAGATTGACGCCAAGGAAAAGAACCTGATTCAGTACGACATCATGATTCCGGGCCATGATTACGCCAGGGATTTGATCATCGTAGCGTTATTGCTGGGGCTGGCCCTGTTGTTGATTAAACAGATAAAGGTATACGAATGAGCATTTATCGCAAACATGCCAATACACTCTGGCTGGGCCTGACGCTGGCAGGCCTGGCAGGAACACTGTATTTTGGCTGGCAATTACACGCTGCACGCGCACTCAACGCCCAGATCGCTGCTGGCGAGGTGATTAAAACGGGCGGCCAGGCTTATCTGCAGAAATTTACTGCGGCGTATGACCAGGGTCAGCATGGCGACTATAAACATGCGGTGCAAACCTATGGCCAGGCCCTTGAGGCATCGCCACCTGCCAATGTACTGCCGCATATCCACTTTAATATCGGCAACAACCTGTTTTTGTCCGGCCTCGTACGCACGGTCAACGAAGATGGCTCGTTTCAGGATGAAGCCCGCTATGCGTTTAGCCAGGCCAAAATTGCTTATGAGCAGGCCTTGCGTTTGCAACCGGATGACCGGACGGCAAAATTCAACTTGTCGCTGCTGCATTCGGTCATGGCACGTGGCATGCAAGCCGGTAGCAAGGAGCAATCGCATATGGAACTCAGTAACTTACCGATAGGATTACCCTGATGCGTGGATGGGCGTGGTTAAGCAAACATTATGAGCCGGTCTGCTACGGTTTGGCCCTCGGCCTGCTCGGCTTGGCGCTGCTCAAGCCTGAGGTCCAGCTCAAGCAGCAGGTGCAGCATTATTTGATGATTGCCGATGTGTCACAAAGCATGAATGCAGAGGATGTGCTGCTGAATGAACAGACTGTGAGTCGCCTGGCCTATAGCCAGCATTTAATGAAGCAGTTGGTGCAGCGATCACCTTGTGGCACATACTTTAGCCTGGGCATTTTTGCCTCGGATAATATCGCCATGCTGCAAACGCCGCTGGAGGTATGCAAAAACCTGGATGTGATTAGCGACGGCATCGACCACCTGGAATGGCGCATGGCCTGGAAAGGCAACAGCCGCCTGAGCTTTGCCGTGCACGCGGCGACCCATGTCTATGATGCGCTCAATCAACCGGCGCAGATGCTGTTTTTCACGGATGGCGATGAAGCGCCGCGCGTCAATGTGACGATCAAACAGGATTTGAGCGGGGTACAGATTGGGGAGTTTTTCACCTTTGTCGGTGTAGGCGGCGCAGAAAAAGTGGCGATTCCGCGCTATAACTCTGCCAATAAACGCGTCGGGGACTGGCCGGTGAGCGACAACAATAACGCGGGGGCTGTTGGCGTGACTTATGCCGACCCCAGCCAGGATGAGCCAGACCCTCCTGTGGCTTACGCCGAGTATGACCGCATGCTGTCGCAACTGGAAGAAGACTATTTAAAATCACTGGCGGCCGAGTTTAAAGGCAGTTATGTCAAAGGCGTAGACCAGCCAGCTTTTTACCAGGCATTGGCCGCCAAGCCAGCCACCGCCAGCTTTGTCACCGATTACCCTTTACGCAGCTTTTACCTGCTGTCTGCCCTGGTGCTGATACTGGCGACGTATGTGCCCGATTTGCGCATGCGGCGAACGGCAGGGGCGCGCAGTTAATCCTGTGCAGGCATCAAGGTCAGGCAGGTAATTTCAGAAGGGGAACCAAAGCGGTTGGGGGGTCCCCAATAGCCGGTGCCGCGACTGACATAAATCCATAAGTCTTGCAGGCGGTGCAGCCCGGCAACATAGGGTTGTTGCAAGGGCACAAAGTATTTCCAGGGCCAGAACTGGCCACCATGTGTATGCCCGGATAGCTGCAAATCAAAGCCGGCCGCCTGGGCGGCTTCGGCAGAGCGTGGCTGATGCGCGAGCAGGATTTTAGGCGCCGCGGCAGGCGCACCGGCAATGGCGGCCTGAGGGTCGCTGTGGTGATCCTCGTAAAAGCTGCCAGCCGTATAGTCTGTCACACCCGCCACCACCAACGTGGCTTCTCCGTGCAGCAGTTGCACATGCTCATTGAGCAAAACGCGTATACCAAGACGTTCCAGTTCATGAATCCAGGCCAGGGCCCCGGAATAGTACTCATGATTGCCGGTGACAAAAAAGCTGCCATGGCGCGCCGATAACTGCGCCAGTGGGCGCGTGTGTTCCGCCAGTTCATGCACACGCCCATCCACCAGGTCGCCGGTAATCGCGATCAAATCCGCTTCCAGCGCATTGACTGCTTGCACGATGCGTGACAGATAGGGCTGCTTGATGGTCGGGCCGACATGAATATCACTGATTTGTGCAATCTTGAAGCCATGCAGGGCGGCCGGCAAGTTGCGTAACGGCACGCTGACATGGATGACGCGAGCCAGTTTACGTGCGTGAAAAAAACCAATCAGGCTGATAACGCAGGCAATCAGCAAGCTAGCGAACGCGGTTTGCCGTTCCAGCCATAAAAAGTCCACCTTAACGACTCCTGTCGCATGTAAGCCGGCGACGGCCAACAGCAATCCATCCCGCAGCACAGTGAATACAAGCAAAGACGAAAATAGCCCCATCACCGTCATGGCGATCCAGCTCACTCGGTCTCGGAGGGTTTCGCTACGTAAGCCCCGTGCCAGGAAAGCGACAGGTTGTAGCAAGGCGGAGAGTGCCAGTGCCAGCCATCCCAGCCATAACACTGTGCTCGGCCAGTCTAGGCCAGACAACAAGCGGCTGCCAATGTAGTAATGCAGTAACCCGACCAGGGTTGTGGTGATGATTAAAAAACGCAGGGGAGGCATGGTTGAGCTGGAATCTTTTATGAGGAGGTCTTAGCTTAGATGGCGTTTAAACGTTAAGTTTCAAGCCATGCGGTGTGGATGACCGCTTGAGCGGCCTGATTGCGTGGTGTCAGCAATCAGGCTGGTTAAACCATTGGTGCTGATATTGCTCAAAGGCCTGGATCGCCCTCGTAGGCCTTAAACGGGCATCTTGCAGGCATTTGCGGCGCCAGTCATCCAGCTGCTCCATGCTCAGGTGAATATGTTCGGCATGCAAAGACGGAAAGTGGCCATTGAGCAGCTGCGGCATATCGTGCAGGGCGAGCGAGACCTGGCTGCGGTAATACGCCAGTTTGTGTTCAAACTCGTTATCCAGCCTGCGATAACGTTGTAACAGGTAATTCGGGATGCGAGAAAAACGCAAGGCCTGGTCGGCACTGGCCAGGCGGCTAACGGCGCGCTGGACGATGCTGGCATCACAATGCAGGCCCTGGCTCAGGGTGTCGACAATGGTATTACGATGTATGCGCAACAGTTTGCCTGGGGTAGGAATCTCGGGCTGGTGCAAATAGGCATCCATGGCCCATTCGGCCGCGGCGTGCGTGAGCAGGCTGTGGTGTTGCCACTTGGCCTCAAAGGTCGGCACAAAGTGCTGGTGGGCCACTACGTCTGTGAGCAGATGCAGGTTATAGCCCACGCCCAATGCACGCTGGCGCTCATTTTTGCTTTGCAGGAGCTGCTGGCCGATGCCCCAGCCATGGCTATGGCTGAATGAGCGTGAAACCACAGCCAGGTCGGGCAGACAGGCACCAGCCATCACCAGTGAAGGGTAACGCTGGATCACGCCCAGCCAGGACAAAGGAAGCAAGGGCAGTGTTTGTAGCGGCAGGCTTTGTAACCACTGGTGAGTGTAAGCCACATGCGAATACAATCCCCATGCATGCGCTTCACCAGGCAGGGCGAATAACAGGCAACAGGTGATCAGTAAGGCTCGCAGTAACATGGGCGCACTTTGCGCCTGCTAAGTGACAGTTGCATGAAGTCTGTATGACATTGATATGAAAGTGATTTTGGTCATAAAACCATCATGAAGCGTTGTTAGACTCTGTAAAGTTTTTAATATGGAATCTGTGCAATACAGCATTTGTCATGAAAATATTAATGATTTCAGATGTCTACTTTCCACGCGTCAATGGCGTATCCACCAGCATCCGCACATTTGCGCAAAGCTTGCGCCAGCAAGGCCATGTGGTGCATCTGATTGCGCCCAAATATCCGGTGGCGATTGAGCAGTCTCAAACAGAAGACGAGCAGTGGATTACGCGCATCGATGCCCGCAAAATCGTGTTTGATCCTGAAGATTATTTGATGAAATGGTCTGCCTTGATGGACTATGCCGGGCATTTGCATACGGGTGACTACGACCTGGTCCATATTCATACGCCGTTTATTGCGCATTATGCGGGGCTTAAAATTGCCAAACAATTGCAGGTGCCTGCGGTAGAAACCTATCACACCTTTTTTGAGGACTATATGCACCACTATTTGCCCTGGGTGCCTCGCAGTCTGGCGGTGCGGATTGCACAATCGGTCTCGCGCAAGCAATGCCAGCAGGTGGATACCGTGGTATCGCCTTCGGCGCAAATGCGTGATGTGTTGCAACAATACGGGGTGACGACACCGATTACCGTGATCCCGACCGGGCTGGATGCCTCACGTTTTATTCCCGGTGATGGTGCCGCTTTCCGTGAGAAGTATGGCATTCCCGCTCAGCGTCCGTTGTTGCTGTTTGTTGGCCGCGTTGCACATGAAAAAAATATCCAGTTCCTGCTTGAAATGCTTTCTCTGGTGATTCAGGACCATCCTGAAGTCTTGCTGGTGATCACGGGTGAAGGCCCGGCAGAAGCCATGCTGAAGAAAATGAGCCGCGACAAGGGCTTGCAACAGCATGTCATGTTCCTGGGCTACCTGGACCGTGCCATTGGGCTCAATGCGGCCTATCAGGCGGCTGATATTTTTGTGTTTGCCTCCAAGAGCGAGACTCAAGGCCTGGTGCTGCTTGAAGCCATGGCGCAGGCCACGCCCGTGGTCGCGATTGCCGAGCTGGGCACGGCTTCTATCCTGCGTCAGGAGCAGGGCGCCCTGATTGCCAAAGATGACGAACTGCATTTCGCCGAACAAGTCCAAACCTTGCTCATTGATCGCCAATTGCGCGAACGCATCGGGAAACAAGGCAAGCGCTATGTGGAGCAAGTCTGGTCCAGCGATGCGCAGGCGACCAAGTTGATTGAGTGTTACCAGCGCCTGGTGCTCTCACATTTGAGTCTGGCCGCTTCCGCAACGGCTTAATACGCGGACGCGCGCCTTTGTCTACGATCGGGAAGATTGACGCTTGACGCTCGGGCATTGCCCAGCCAAGATGTGTGCAAGTTTGTGTTTAACAAACTCAATATAAAACACATCAGGAGAATCAAACATGTTTACAACCGATCAATGCTGTACGCTGGTGCCTTATTTTGAGGTACAAGCCGAACATCTGGCAGCATTCAAAGCACTGGGCGCAACATTCGTGGAAAAAACACGCCAGGAAGCAGGTTGCCTGCACTACGCTTTTTCGTTCAATGGTAATATCGCGCATTGCCGTGAAGGCTACCGGGACGCTGAATCATTGCTCGCACATCTTGAGAATGTGGCCGCCCCCTTAGCCGAGGCACTGAAACTGGCCAAAATTATCCGTCTCGAAGTGCACGCGCCTGCCGCCGAGATTGAAAAACTGAAACAGCCGCTGGCAGCGTTGAATCCTGACTTTTTTGTCCTTGAACCAGGGTTACGCCGTACTGCCTGAATCACGATCATCATCTGATCCTGGTTGAGCGTCCAATAAAAAGCGCCACGAGTTTCGTGGCGCTTTTTATTGGACGGTCTTCACGCAGACTAAGCGTTGTTTTGACAAGAGTGTTGTTAGGAAAAGGGATGTCGCATGACGTTGCAAGCGATGCAAAATATTAATCTGGTGTCGTTGCTAGACTCATTGTTGAGCTTGTCGACGGCTTTTGTTTGCGGGGCTATTATCGGCTTTGAGCGGCAATACCGCCAACGCACCGCCGGTTTGCGCACCAATGTGCTGGTGGCCATTGGCGCCGCCATTTTTGTGGATATGGCCAATCGGCTCATGTCGCATGATGGCGCGGTGCATGTGGTGGCCTATGTGGTCTCCGGTATCGGGTTTCTGGGCGCGGGCGTGATCATGCGTGAAGAGGGCAATGTGCGAGGCTTGAATACGGCGGCTACGCTATGGGGTTCTGCGGCCGTGGGGGCGTGTGCCGGTGCTGACCTGTTGCTGGAAGCCTTCTTGGGTACCTTGTTTGTGCTGGCGACCAATACCTTGTTACGCCCGGTCGTCAATCAGATCAACCGCAAACCCATCAATACCTTGCATGTGGAGGCGACAACGACGGTGTATGTGATTGCTGCGCGCCGTTATCAGAAAGAGGCGATGAGCTTGCTTGAAAGCACGCTGGAGCAAGCCAAATATCCGACCAAGCATTTGCAGATGCATGCATTTGGCAACGATTGTGTTGAAATTGAGGCCATGTTGCTGGCCAGTGCCATCCGTGAAGCCGAGCTGGAAGCGGTGATTCAGCAATTGTTGACCTCACCCTATGTATCACAAGCGTTCTGGAGCCCAAGCATGCTGGATTAGCTATTGGGCTGAAGGCGGCTCAATGCGCATCACGTGTTGTGAAAGCGCATGATTAACGCGCATAAAAAACGCCGCAATCTGCGGCGTTTTTTATAGCACGGGCAATTAACCAAACTTGCCGGTGATGTAGTCTTCGGTTTCCTTGCGGCTGGGGTTGGTGAAGATTTTGTCAGTGTCATCGTACTCGATCAACTCACCCAGATACATGTAAGCGGTGTAGTCGGACACACGAGCTGCCTGCTGCATGTTGTGCGTCACCACCAGAATAGTCAGTTTGCTGCGCAGTTCGACCATCAGTTCTTCAATGTTGGCTGTTGCGATCGGGTCCAGCGCAGAGGTGGGCTCGTCAAACAGCATGATTTCTGGATCAGTGGCCAAGGCACGGGCGATACATAACCGTTGTTGCTGACCACCAGACAGGTTAAAAGCGAGGTCATGCAAGCGGTCTTTGACTTCGTTCCACAACGCCGCGCCTTTCAAAGCTTCTTCAACCTTGTCATCCATAATGCGTTTGTTGTTTTCACCACGCACACGCAGGCCATAAGCCACGTTTTCATAGATGGATTTTGGGAAGGGGTTAGGCTTCTGAAACACCATGCTGATGCGCATACGCACTTCAATGGGGTCTACGCCTGAATCCAGCACATTGGTGTTGTCTGGATGCATCACGATCTGGCCCTGGTATTTGTTGCCAGGATACAAATCATGCATACGGTTGAAGCAGCGCAGGAAAGTGGACTTTCCGCAGCCTGAAGGGCCAATCAGCGCGGTGATTTTGTTCTCGTACAAAGGCATGGAGATGCCTTTGAGTGCGCGTGCGCCGTTGCTATAAAAAAAGTTTAAATCGCGTGCTTCGGCTTTAATTGCAGTAGTGACAGTGGCCATGAAGTTTCCTAATTCTTGTGTGGCATTACCATTTAATATTTTTACGGATTTTATAGCGCAACCAGATGGCTGTACCATTCATTAACAGCGTGACGATGATGATCAGCGCCCCGGTGGCTGCCGCATTGACATGGAACGCATGGTCAGGGCGGGACAACCAGTTAAACATTTGAATCGGCATCACAGTAAAGCCTGAAGATAACCATTCGAAATTCAGGAAAGGCGGCTCCAGCGTGATCGGGCTGGGTGGCAGGAAGGCAATAAAGGTCAGCGCACCAATGGTAATGATGGGGGCTGTTTCACCCAGTGCACGTGCCATGCCAATAATAATACCGGTCAGGATACCGCCATAAGAGTATTTAAATACGTGGTCATAGACGACTTGCCATTTGGTTGCGCCAACGCCGTAGGCCGCCTCACGGATAGACAGCGGGATAGAGCGGATCGCTTCTCGGGTTGAGACAATGACAATCGGTAAAATCAGCAATCCCAGGGTGAGACCTGCGGTCAGGATGCTTTGACCAAAGTCCAGCATGTAGACAAACAGACCCAGCGCCAGCAGGCCATAGATAATCGAAGGCACACCGGCCAGGTTGGACACGTTAATTTCAATCAGGTCAGTAAACCAGTTTTTCGGCGCATATTCTTCGAGATAAAGGCCAGCAGCAACTCCGACAGGGACTGCGGTCAGGAAAGTGACGGACATGACGAGCAAAGAACCTACCCAGGCAGACAGCAGGCCGGCTCTGGCCGCACGGCGTGACGGGAATTCAGTCAAAAAGTCCAGATTGAATTTTGGATAGCCATCCGCAATCAGTTGCCAGAACAGCAGCATCAGCGTAATCAGGCCCAGCATGAGGCAGATCAGGCCGATGGCAGCAAACAGGGCGTCATTACGCTTATGACGTTTAATCATGGCGCGGACTTCGGCCAGATTTTCGAGGACTGAGGCTTTATGTTCCATTTGGTATAACTTCCGCAAGTGCCGGTAAGCAAGGGTTACCGGCAGTGTATGGTGGTGATATTTCAGTAATAAGACAACGGGCAGACTTTACGAGTCTTTGTTTAGTAATTCTCGCGGTATTTCTTGCGTACCCAGTGACCCACGATATTGAAAGACAGTGTCATGATCATGAGTACCAGGCCGGCGGCAAAAATACTCTGGTAGCCTATGCTGCCATGCGGCAAGTCACCCATGGCCACTTGTACGATGTAGGCGGTAATCGTGGCAGCGCTGTCTAGCGGATTAAAGGTCAGGTTAGGCTGTTGGCCTGCTGCAATGGCAACCACCATGGTTTCACCCACTGCACGAGAAATCGCCAGAATATAGGCCGCCACAATACCTGAGACTGCGGCGGGTGTGACCACTTTAATCGCGGTCTGGAAACGGGTTGCACCCATGGCATAAGAACCTTCACGCATGCTCATGGGCACGGCGCGCATGGCATCTTCGGACATGGAAGCAATGTAAGGAATAATCATGACGCCCATGACAATCCCGGCGCCCAGCATGTTAAAACTGGGTAGCTGAGGGTAAATGGCTTGCAGCATGGGGGTGACAAAAAACAAGGCAAAGTAACCAAAGACAACGGTAGGCACACCCACCAGCAATTCCAGAATCGGCTTGATGGTTTCACGGGTTTTATGTGAAGCAAATTCAGACAGGAAAATTGCCGAAACGGTGCCAATTGGCACAGCCACGGCCAGCGCAATCGCGGAGGTGGTCAAAGTGCCGGAAACCAGCGGCATGATGCCGTAGTGCGCATCTTCAAACAGTGGCGTCCATTGGCTATCGGTTAAAAAATCGACGACAGACACTGTTTTAAAAAAACTCAATGATTCAAACAGCAAAACCCCCACAATTGCAAACGTGGTTGCCACTGCGACCAGCGCGGCGGTCATCAGGATGAATTCAATAATACGTTCTTTGACGTTACGACGAATGTTCTTCGCCAGTCGTGGGCTGATAGTCAGTTGCGCAGGTACTTGCATTGCTTGAGTCGCCATAGTGTGATCTGTCAGGGGTGGATTTTAGCGGATAATCGGTTGTTCAGGCCGGCTTGTCAGTAAAAAAGGGGCATTTAAGCCCCTTTGTCATCATTACTTGATTCGGGACAACAAATCAGTAATTTTGATACCGACTTCTGCTGTGCCGTTAAACCCTGTGCCTGGTTTCATGGCTTTGAAGTGTGTTTTCACTGCTTCGTAATCTTCTTTTGGCAGTGGCACGTATTTCACTTCTTTCACCAGCAGTGGCGCATTTTCCAGGTAGTAATTCACAAAGGCTTTCACTTCTGGTTTAAACGCAGCAGCTGTCGCGTTCACGTAAATGAACAGTGGACGTGACAATGGCTGGTAAGTCCCGTCCATCACAGTCGTTTCAGAAGGCAACACTGGTTTAGCCCCTTCTTTGGCAACCACTGGCACCGCTTTCAACTTGTCAGTGTTTTCCTGATAGTAGGCCATGCCGAAGTAGGCCATGCCACCCACGTTACCGGCAACGCCTTGCACCAGTACGTTGTCGTCTTCTGACGGTGTGTAATCTGTGCGGCTAGCTTTTGCCTTGCCATTAACGGCTTCGGTAAAGTAGTCAAACGTACCGGAAGCCGTGCCAGGACCGTACAGGTTGATGGCCTTGTCCGGGTAAGTGGCGTTCACTTCTTTCCAGTTTTTCACTTTGGAACCTGGTTCCCAGATTTTTTTCAGTTCGGCGACGGTGATTTGTTTCACCCAGTCGTTTTTGCTGTTCACAACCACAGTCAGTGCATCATAAGCGATAGGCAGTTCGATGAATTGAACGCCACCTTCTTTACAGGCGTCGATTTCTTTTTGTGAGATCGGGCGGGAAGCATCTGAAATATCGGTTTCGCCGCGGCAGAATTTTTTGAAGCCGCCACCAGTGCCAGATTCGCCAACAGTGACTTTCACGCCTTTGCTGCGTTGAAACTCTTCGGCAACGGCTTCGGTGATTGGGTAAACCGTGCTGGAACCATCAATTTTGATGATTTTGTCCGCAGCCGCTGCGGTGTGCGCGAAGGTAAAGGCCTGTGCGACCAGTGCGGCTATCATGGTATTGCGGAACAAACGGGTTTTCATCTAAGGACTCCTGTATTTGAGTGTGGTTTGTATGTGATGACGGAATCATAAAAACTTAATATGACAGAAATGTGACAAAAGCCAAAAAAGACCTTGGGCAGGTCCTTTTTAGCTTACGTCAGGCTTACAGCACACTTTCGCCGATATGGTAGGCGATGGCTGCCATGATGGCGGCACAAGGAATCGTCAGCACCCACGCCCAGACAATGCGTGACGCCAGGCCCCAGCGCACCGCGGTCATGCGGCGCGAGAGGCCGACGCCGACAATGGCGCCGGTAATGGTGTGCGTGGTCGACACCGGGATGCCCAGGCTGGTGGCCAGGAATAGCGCAATCGAGCCTGAGGTCTGGGCCGCAAAGCCGCCAGTGGGGCGGATTTTGGTAATGCCCATGCCCATGGTGCGCACTATGCGCCAGCCCCCAAACAGAGTGCCCAGCCCCATAGCCAGCTGACAGGCAATCACCACCCAGAAGGGCACATGAAAGTCACCTTGCAGATAGCCATTGGCAAACAGCAGCACGGTAATGATGCCCATGGTTTTTTGCGCATCGTTGGCGCCATGGCCAAGGCTGAATAAAGAAGACGAGATAAATTGCAGCTTGTTAAAGCGGCTTTCGATTTTATAGGGCGAGGATTTCTGGAACGCCCACATGATGCCGATAGAGAGCAACAGCGCCAGCAACATGCCAAATAACGGCGACAAGATAATGGCAATGCCAGTGCTGATGAGCTTACTGCCGAAAATGACGCCTTGGGTGCCGGAGTGGGCCATGCCTGCGCCAATCAGACCGCCGATCAGCGCGTGGGAGGACGAGGAGGGGATGCCGAACCACCAGGTAATGACATTCCAGGCAATCGCCCCGAACAAGGCACCAAACACCACGGTATTATTGACGATGTTGGGGTCTATGATGCCTTTGCCAACCGTGTCGGCCACATGCAGGCCAAAAAACAGAAAGGCAACAAAGTTAAAAAACGCGGCCCAGATCACGGCCGCCTGTGGCGTCAGTAAACGGGTAGACACCATGAGCGCAATCGAATTGGCCGCATCGTGAAAACCGTTCATAAAGTCAAAGATCAGCGCCACGATGACCAGCACTGCCATGACCACAATCACATGATCCATGGTCGTGTCCTAGATGCGTTCTAGCACGACACCGTGAATCACGTCAGCGACGTCTTCGCAGCTGTCGACCGCTTCTTCAAACAGGTCGTACAGTTTTTGTGAGCGGATCAAACTGCGTGCGTCACTGTCTTCGGCAAACAGCCTGTGCATGCCTGAGCGCATGATGTGATCGGCTTCGCCTTCGATCTGGCTGATCTCTTCACAGGTGCGCAGAATGCGTTCGGCATTTTTCATGTCTGACAGCATATGCACCGCATCCCTTACCTTTTCTGCTGCCCTTAATAAGATCTGTGCCAGGGCGACCATTTCGGGGGTGAACTTGCTGTGACCATAAATCTCGGCGCTTTGCGGAATCGCTTCCATAAAGTCAATGATGTCATCTAGCGCCATCGCCAGTTCACGGATTTCGCGGCGGTCAAACGGGGTAATAAAGGTTTTATGCAGTGAAAGCAGAATTTCCTTGGTGTATTCATCTGCCTCGGATTCGATTTTGCGGATTTCGGCAAAATGCGTTTCAAAGCCTGCCTGATCAACAACGGCCGCCATCAGCGCAAGGACTTTGGAGCCACGGACTGCACAATCAGCCAAACGGTTAAACAGGACAAAATAGTTATCGTTTCTGGGGCTGATCGCGGCCATGATGCGGCCGAAAGTGGCATTCGCCATTGAGGACTCCCTATACGTTCAAAAGTTTTGTGACAGTAATTTTACTATTTTGTGACAATGATTGTGACAAAAATATGGGGCCGTCTGAGTGTGGGCAGCGTAAGTTACGCCTGAACCAAGGGCATAGCTGCGTTATAATGCTGGTTTTTACATTTTTATACGCACAGAAAATGGAAGCCGAACACCTTAATAGTATTGCCAATGCACTGAGCGACCTGACTCAACGCCACGAAGCGCTTCGGGGGTATCTTTGACTACGAGAACAAGCAGCAACGCTTAGCCGAAGTTAACGGCCTGCTCGAGGATCCTAAAGTCTGGGATAACGCCGAAAAAGCGCAAAATCTGGGCAAGGAAAAACGCATGCTTGAAAGCGTGGTCATGACGCTGGATGATGTGTCTCAGTCATTGTCCGATAGCCGTGAATTGTTTGACATGGCGCGTGAAGAGGGTGATGACGACACATTGCTGAGTGTGGAGGCTGATGCCCAGAAGATAGAAAAAATCGTTGCCGAGATGGAATTCAAGCGCATGTTCTCGCAGCCGATGGACGCCAACAATTGCTTTATTGAGTTTCAGTCCGGCAGCGGTGGCACTGAAGCACAAGACTGGGCCGGCATGTTGCTGCGCATGTACTTGCGTTACGTAGAGCGCAAAGGTTTCAAAGTCGAAGTGCTTGAGGAATCTGAAGGCGACATTGCCGGGATTAAAGGCGCCTCGATTAAAGTGACTGGGGATTATGCGTTTGGCACCTTGCGTACCGAAAGCGGCGTGCATCGCCTGGTCCGTAAGTCGCCCTTCGATGCCAACTCCAAGCGTCATACCAGCTTTGCCAGCGTGCAAATCTTTCCGGAAGTGGACGATTCGATTGAAATTGAAATCAATCCTGCAGATTTGCGCATTGATACTTACCGCGCCAGTGGTGCCGGTGGTCAGCATATTAACAAGACTGATTCTGCCGTGCGGATTACCCACTTGCCAACGGGAGTAGTCGTGCAATGCCAGAATGACCGTTCACAGCATAGAAACAAAGAAGAAGCGATGAATATGCTGAAAGGCGCCTTGTATAACCTGGAACTCAGCAAGCGTAATGAAGAAAAGCAGGCGCTGGAAGATGCCAAAACCGATATTGGTTGGGGTCACCAGATTCGTAGCTATGTGCTGGATCAAGGACGGATCAAAGACTTGCGTACCAATGTTGAAATCGGCAATACGCAAGGCGTGCTCGATGGTGATCTCGATCCGTTTATCATGGAAAGCTTGAAGCAGGGCCTGTAATAGATGTCAGAAGTCAGTGATGTAAACGCGTTTGAGGAGTTCCTCAAACCGGGAGTCTATGTTCAGGATATTGATGCATTGTTTCCCCTGTTGCAGTCCTCACACATCATCGATGTGCTGATCGGGCTGTTCCGCGGCGGCCGTGATGAAGTCATGATTCGCCTCGCCGTGATGCGTGAAATTGCAGCCCGGGCAGAGTTGCCGGAGTGGACGCCAGCCCAGTTGCAAAATCACCTTTCTTTTATTGATGCCACCAAGCTGGAAACCGTGTTGCACCGCTTGCGCAGCCACGACTTGCTGCAATGGGACGCAGACCGCCGCGTGTACCAGATTTCTGCCGCGGGCCGCATGGTGTTGTCTGCCATCAGTGGCTTGTTGCGGTTTGGCGAAGCTGATGACGAGTTGGGCTACCTGATGTCGCAGGCGGCGGGCGGCAGTGCCGTCGGTGAACTCAGTGCCGAGCACTTGAGTCACGTGCTGGCCAAACTCACCGAATACGAACATTTTTTCCAGGAAGCGATTGCCTCAGGTTCCGAGTTCAGGCTGAAGTCGGCGCAGGCCAGATTGAGCAAGGCGCAACCCTGGATTGAAAAAGCCACGGCACTGATCAATACCATTTCAGAAAACGGCATGGATGATGCCGGTTGGCAAATTGTGCATAAAATTGCCAGCCAGCAGTCGCGTTTACTCAATATGGCCTCGGTCTTTCAGCGTGAACTGGCCAAAGTGGCCAGGCAAAGGGTCATGCTGTCGCAAGGCGGCCTGAGCTCCACCGAGTTATCCGCCTGGTTGCAGCAACGCAGCGTTGAGTCGCTGGCGCAAATGGGCGCGCGGATGGCAGTGACACCAGAACCGCTGTTTGTGCTGCCCGACGTGATGCTGGATATTGCCGATGACGTGCTCGAACGTGAAGTGGCAGTGCCTAAAGTCTCTGTCATGCCCCCGGATGTGGAAGTCGCCCCTGCGCAAACCGAAGCCTTTTCTTACCCGCCACAACTCACCGACCTTACGCGTGTGCTGGCACAACTCGAGGACGATAGCGCATTGCCAGATGTGGTCGTTGGTGGTGGCTTTGCCCAGGCGTCTTACCGCTATTCCCTGCTGACCTTTTTGGGTGAGAAGCATGAGGATGCCGACTTGAATGCGCTGGCAGAACAACCGTTCCGTCTAGCGCACGCACTGGATGCGCCATTGCAAGCCGTACATCGAAACGAGGTGGCCGCCATGACCGCCGGTCAATTAATTAAACATACGCCAGCCAAGGAGGGTTAACCGCATGCAACAAACAAGCGAACAACTGGCCGCCAGACTGATTGCTCATCGTTATTTACCACGTTCTGATGAAGTCATCAGGCGCGTGCTGTTCGACCTGGATTTTCGGGTCTCGCTCGAAAACAACCTCAAGGCTTGCGGTTTGCGCTTGCTGGACAACCCTTATGCCAGCCACGTGGCGGTAGGGCTGCACCAGGACGCAGAGCGTGCCGTGATGGATGATGGTCAGCAATGGCTGAGTAACAATATTGGGTTGCCCAAAGATACACTCGCCCTGACCGTGGTGCTGTGGGCCTTGATTATCCTGCCCAAGCGCGAACGTCAGTTGGGGCGGGAAGCCGCACTGGAGTCACAAGGCGAGTTGTTTGGCACGCTGGTTAAAGCCGAGCCGTCAGAGGAGTTGTCACGCGGCATCCCCGAAAACGTGTTGCTTGAGGATTTTGGCAAGTTGCTAGGCGGCAAAGGCCGTATCAGTAATTTTGCCTTGCCACAGTTATCGCGCCTGGGACTCATCGAACGCCGTAACAAGATTATTTACGAAGGTCCTTTACTCGACCTGGTGTTTGACTATGCCGAAATGGCCCCGCGCATCATCCAGGGCGCCCTGGGTGATCTGATCCGCGAACAGTCGCAGAGCGCTGGCGCGGGTCAGGCAACTTCTTAAATCAATGAACACACAGAAAGACGATCAATAAGATGTTCAGGTTAAATCGACTGGAAGTCGTACATTGGGATTACTGGCAACGTTTTGTGGTGCCGCTGGATGCTTCCATTATTACCATTGTCGGGCCCAATGGCTCGGGCAAAACCACGCTGCTGGATGCCATGCGTACCTTGCTGGCGCTGGAATGCTCAGGCTCTGGTTCAGGGAAACGGGATTACAAGCGCTATGTGCGTCGCAACGGCGAAGATTTTTGCTGGTTGCTGGGCGTGGTAGACAACAGTCGCCCTGTCGGGAGCAGCAAGCGCCCATTCGGCATTCCGTTCATGCAGGACAAAATCACACTGGCTTGCCATATCGAGAAAAAAGGCGGTGACTGGGTGCGGCATTACTGGGTGGCCGATGGTGAAGTGGCACTCAAGGACATAGCACAACAGGGCCAGGAATTTGGGGTGCGCGATTATCAGCGTCTGCTGCATGAGGCCGGATTGTCGCCCGCCATTGCCCGTGTGCTGTCACTCGAGCAAGGCCAGACCGACAAGTTATGCGAATACAAGCCACGCGAGTTGCTCGATTTGGTGTTTGATGTGTTTGGTGACAAAGAGATTCTGACCCGCTATCAGGAGGCCAGGCAGCATCAGCGGGCCACCGAACAGGAGTTGCAATACACACAAAATAACCTGAAGGCGCTGGAACACAGCCTGCAAACCCAGGAGCAGCGTGTGAACCGCTATCTGGAATGGCAGCAGCTGACCCAGGAGCAGGCCTTGCTGGTGGAAGAGGTGAAACCCCGGCTGGAGTTTTACCAGTTGCAGGAAGAAGCGGAGCGTGCAGCCCGCAGTCTGGATGCCAACCGTAAAGAGCGTGAAGGTCTGCAGGCAGACCTGTCGGCCAAGACCAGTGAACTGGACTATCACAAAACCCAGGCCGAGCATTTGCAGAGCCAGCAGCAAGCCACGCGTCTGCATGAAGCCGACTTGAGCCAGCAGGTTAACCAGCTCAACAAGGAAGAGGGCAAGCTGGAAGCGGTCCTCGAGCAGAAGAAGCTGCTTGAAGCACAAGCGGCATTGAGTGCCGACGTGGTGCAAGCAACGACCGAGCTGGGGCAGCTTGAGCAGCAGCGTAGTGCCTTGCAAAACCGGTTATGGGCCAAACAGCAACAGCAGCAGCAATGGCAACATACCCTGGAAAACCTGAGCAGCGGGCGCCGGGCAGATCCACACGAAGTGACGGAGTTCAGGCAGACGCTGAGTAAGGCCAATATTGCGCATGACACACTGGCCGATATTCTGGAAGTGACGGATGCCGGTTGGCAAACAGCCGTTGAGGCGGTATTGGCACCGTTTGCGCATGTCATCATGCTGCACAGTGAAAAACAGGCCGAGACGGCCTTTGCCCTGGGTGAAAGTCTGAAGTATCGTCACCTGATTGTGCCGGAAAGACAGTTGGCCGGTTTGCCGCCCAAAGGCTCCTTGCTGGAAGTGATTAAACTCAAACAACCGGTGGCGCCCTGGATGCTGGCGATGCTGGAACGCACGCAACGGGTGGAGGATACTGCCGCCGGCGTTGCCTTGCCACGCGGTGAGGACTGGGTGACGCGTCAGGGCTACTTGCGAGAGCGTCGTGGTGGCCGGCATGCGGCACCGAATGAACCCAGGTTTGGTAAAGCCAGGCTGGAGAGCTTGCGCCAGAACCTGCAACAGATCGAAACCGAGATCAATGCCTTGCAGGATGAACTGCATCCGTTGCGGCAGCAGATTCAAACCCTCAAAAATGCGCTGGCTGGGGTCGATGCGGCCGCGCAACTGGCGGCACGTGCTGAGCAGTTTGCCAGCGTTGAGCGGCAGTACGCGGACGTCAAGGCACAACGGCAGGCGGTCGGCGAGAAGTTGTATGAAGTGTCGCAACTGAATACACAGCTGGAGGAACGTATCCGCGAGTCTATCCGTGCTCAGGAAAGCATACGCAACAAGATTGCCCAGTTGCAAAAAGACATTGTCGATAAAGAAAACCGTGAAGGCTGGGCTGAACAAGAGCGTCGGCTGGAGCGTATCCGTCACGACCAGCAGAAATTGCCCGCAGACTGGCAGGAAACTGCGGCCAACAAGCAGCTGCTCGAAAAGTGGGAGAGCCCACGCTTGGTGGATATTCAAATTGAACAGATAGCCAAGCGACTGGAAACGCAAAGTTGGGAGACCGACCCTTATGTAATCGCCATGCGCGACAAAATGCAGGCGGATTACCTGACGCAAAAAGAGGATGTTGAAAGCCGCGAACGTGACAACCGCGCTGCACAAACGCAAACCGAACATGCCCGTGAAGCCTATATTGGCCGCTTGCGTTACTCGGTGAGCAAGTACAGCAAAAACCTTAAAGAGCTGGCCAAAATGGCCGATGTCGACGTCGATTGTGCGCCGGTCGCGCTGGAGGCAGATGATCTGACCTTGTCACAAGCTGGGCTCGAAGTGCGGTTTGGCTTTGACGACAAAGGCTTGTCTGGCATGAATGATGGGGATGCTTCTGGCGGTCAGCAGGTCATGAAGTCACTGATTTTGCTGGTGGCGCTGATGATGGAAGAAACCCGGCCAGGTGGGTTTGTCTTTATTGACGAGCCGTTTGCACACCTGGATATTTTCAACATCAAGCGCGTGGCCAGGTTCCTGCAGGCGACCAAGGCACAATACCTGCTCACGACGCCGGTGACCCATAACGTCGATGTGTATGACCCTTCGATGTTGACGCTGGTCACCGCCAAGAAGCAGGCGAATGCCGGCTGGGCGCCGCGGGTTGGCGTGCTGGTGCGCGAGCATTAGTCTCCGATTGTCCGGTCATGCCCGGGCCGGACAATCGCCATTCGATACAAACCGCTACATTACGATACACCGTTGCCGTTATGCCGCGCTTACAATGACCTGGTGATGATGACATCAAGCAGGAGGTGGCGACATGGCGAGTATTCTTTGTACTGTGAGTGCGCAGATCACACAAAACATCTTTTCGCGCATCGATTTGGAACACTGTGGCTTTTTGGATCAGCGTGCCTTGCAGCGCGCGTTGAAAGACCTCAGCCAAGCAGAGGTGCGCAGTTTACTCCATAGGTTGGACCAGGATGGGGATGACCGCATTTCCCCTTATGAACTCAATCTGGCGATTATCGACTGGTTGAGTCAGACGCAACTGCAGTCCAGGCAGGCACCGGTCAGTCCCCTGTTTGCCCGATTGGTCAGTGATTACGGTCCTGCGCACTAATCTGTTTGCAGCAGCCGCATAGCAGCCGTTTTTAAGCCTCTACCTGGCCGCAATACAGCCAGCGCCCGTCTAGATATTCAAAACGGCTGTGTTCAGTCATGGTCGCCTTCTTTTGCTGACCACTTTGATAAGTCGCCACAAAAGTGACTTCAGCATGGGTGGCATCCTGTTGGTGATGCGCAAGCACCTCGAGTTTTAACCATTTAATTCCCTGCAAATCTGCTTGTGTCAGGCTATTCGGCCGTGTCTCAGTGTGCCAGGTTTGTAAAATATAGTCAGGCAATCTGAGGGCATAAGCGCTGTAGCGAGAGCGCATCAGGCGCTCGGCATCGGGGGCGGGTAAGCCTTGGTGTAAAGGCTGGCAGCAGGCTGCATAAGCATTTCCGCTGTAACAAGGGCAGGCATGTTTCAAATTTGGGTATCCCGGTAAGTAAAATACATTCAGCCGTGATCAGCACTGAATGCTGTTTTAAAATGTTTAAA
This sequence comes from Methylophilus sp. DMC18, assembly GCF_056314005.1. Taxonomy (NCBI): domain Bacteria; kingdom Pseudomonadati; phylum Pseudomonadota; class Betaproteobacteria; order Nitrosomonadales; family Methylophilaceae; genus Methylophilus; species Methylophilus sp. DMC18. Next base: position 222,007 of record NZ_JBQUZE010000002.1, read on the forward strand.
TCTGTTTACTCGTTTGAGAGAAGATTCTAAACTATCGCCCACTCAGGTGTCCTATGCATATTTTTAATTTTCTCCCCGCAAACCGCCGACCATGTTTATGTCGCTGCAATCCTCTACATGGACACGCTTTCAATCTATCCCCGCTGGTTGCCCCTGTTCTTCAGCATCCTTGAACATCCCTTTAGGTTATTTATGCACAAAAAACGGATTGATTGGATGAAGCACGTGAGGTATACGCGGCGTGGCTCTATCTGGTTATCCTTGAGGGGTGTTGTGTAATGGGGCTGGATGCGCTGATGCACGGCGTGCGTTTGATCCGTCAGTCAGATCGACTGGTGCGACTTCTGGCACGCTGGCAGATGGCCAGGGCGGCTAGAGTCGCAACGCTAGTCTCAGGCATGCGCACAACGACGGTGAGTGTGCTGGTGGCGGTCAGCTTGAGCGCGTGCCTTCATACCGAGATGCCTGCACTGGATACACCAGCACCGGCTCAGTGGCGTCAGGCGCGCACCACATCGGCCACGCAACTGTCAGCGGCCGAAACAGCGTGGTGGCTTGCATTCAAGGATCCGCTGCTAAACCAGCTCATGCAAACCGCCCTCAAGCAAAATCTTACGCTACAGCAAGCCAGTGAGCGGATCAGCTATGCCCGTTCTTTGCAGGCACATGAGCTGGCGACCGAAAAACCGCAGCTCAGTTTATATGCCGGTCCGAATAGCCTTTCGCGCATGCTTGCAGTGGGGAATAGCTCCTCCGGTCAATCGCGCCATGCCGCTTCCGGGGCATTTCTGGCTGGCTTTGACCTGATTTGGGAGCTGCCTATCTTTGGCCAGGGCGCCGGTCAGCGGCAAATTACGCAGGCTGATTTACAAATTGCAGAGGCAGACGTCTCCAGCAGGCAATTGTCATTAGCGGCTGAATTGGTCCGCGTTTACGCTGAGCTGGATGCAGCTGTCCAGCGTGAAAAGCAGTTGGCACTCGCCGAAGCGGGATATGCCAACTTGCGGACATTGTCGAATAAAGGCGTGAGCGGTGGGTTTACTTCTCCAGAAACTGCTGAGTCGTTTATGACGGAAGTTCAGGGTGCCCAGCGCATGCGCAGGCAAAACCGCCTTAACCAGGAAATGGCCTTGCAAAGACTGGCTGTGCTCTGTGGCGAGGCGGAACCAGCTGAGGCTTGGTTGACAGAATTACAGTCACGTCCGGCTGGCAAGCTTGCCGAGGATGTGCAATCCATCTCGTTACCAATGCGCGTCCCTGCAGAAATTATCCGCCAGCGTCCAGATATCAAGATGGCAGAGTCACAGGTATTGAAAGCAAGCGGGGCGTTGGGTATCGCCAAATCTGACCTGTATCCAAAATTATCTATTGAGGGCGCTCTGATGGTTGCAGGGCGGGTGACGGGTGAAAGCTTGAGGCACACTGGATCATTGACCTATATTGCCCCTTCTATCAATATCCCCCTGCTGGATTGGGGGTTAAGACGGGAAGTGGTAAATCAGCGTGAGTCGCAACTGCGGGAGGCATTGCTGGCTTACAAGGAGGCTGTATTACTGGCAATTGAAGAAACTGAAAATGCGCTGGTGAATTTTAATGAAAGCCGAGCACAGCTACTGGCGGAAGAGCAGGCCTTGAGCCGGTGGCAGGCACAGTCTGCCAAGTTACAACGTGCGGTGGATGTCGGCTATCTGAGCAAGATGGATGTATTCAAGCAGGATATGCGAAACCAGCAGACCTTATTACAATATATAGACGCCAAACAGGCCTGGATGAGGGGGTATGCTTTTGCAAATAAAGCGCTCTCCGGGACTGTCAGTCTGAATCCTGATCAACAGGCTACGGAAAATACACAATAAGGTACGAATGAACAATCGGCTCATCGATCAATTGCCCCTGTTTTTGCGCACACGCATGGCCTTAGCCATTGTGGTGCTGACCTCGATCTTGATGGTCTGGCACTTTAGCACGCACTCAGAATCTGCCAGACCCAGCAATGCAGGACTGACGGTGACAGCCATCACCGTGGAAAACAAACCGCTCAATTCGACATTGGAGTTGTTTGGTAAAGTCGTTGCCCAGGAGCAGGTGCCGGTGTACGCGGACATGATGCAAGGCCGGATTACCAAAGTGTTAGCTGACGAGGGCGATCACGTCAAGGCCGGTCAGCAACTGGCGGTGGTGGATACCCAATTGGCCAAAGTGCAACGGGTGCAATCGCTTGCCAGCAAGCAGCGGGCGATTGTGGCGTTTAGTGAAGCGGAAGCAGCGCTCGATGATGCCAAGAAAACGCTGGACCAGGCGCGGACTGAACGCGTCCGCGGTGAAAAAGTCGCAGAGGATGGGCTGATTTCAAAAGAATTACTGGAGCAACGTATCCAGACCGAACAGGCCGCAGAGAGCAAGCTTAACACCGCCCGCAACCGTTTAAGGATGGCCTTATCCGATTTGTTGTCAGCCAATGCGCAGGTGGATGAAGCGGATCTCAAAATCAAACAGGCAGAGTTGGTCGCCCCGGTGTCAGGGCTGGTGATTCAAAGAAATGCGGTCGTTGGCCAATTGCTCAGTCAAACCAATCAATCCCAGTTTTTACTGGCCAAAGATGGCACGCTCGAGGTCGACATCGAAACCAGCGCTGAGGTGGCTGCGTCCTTAACGCATGGCATGCCAGTGCAGGTGAAAATCAAGGATGCAGAACGAAGCTATGCTGGCCATATCCGTAAAAAAGGCATCATGGTGCACGATGAAAACCAGATGTTGCATCTCAAAGTTGCTTTTTCCAAAGCCCCGGCGCTGAGCCCAGGACAAGCCGCCACCGTGCTGGTCACCCTGCCGCAACGCAATGCCATCCGTGTGCCAGATAGCGCCATTGCCGTAGAAGGCGACCAGTATTATGTCTACAGCGTCGAGCAAGGACATGCCAAGCGCATTGCCGTTACTATCGGGCAGCGTTTGGATGGGGAATTGGAGATACTGGCAGGGGTCAGCCCTGGCATGCGCCTCATTGATAAATTTGCCGGGTTTATCCGCGAAGGTGAACCAGTCAACGTCATTGCGGCAGTACACTAAGTGAAATTAAAGCTTTCTTCCTGGGCGATCGCCAACCCTTTGCTGATTGCCTTGGCGACCTTCATCCTGCTTGTTTGGGGCGCGGATTGTTTCCATCGTTTGCCGGTGAACGGCATGCCCACGGTCAGAATTCCAGTGGTCTCGGTATCGATTGCGTTGCCGGGCGCCTCCTCCTCAACCATTGAGCGGCAGGTGACCATCACGGTAGAAAATGCCGTGGCCAATATCCCGAATATCAAGCATGTCACGTCCTATATCGAAAACGGCGTCTCGGTCACGCAGATTGAGTTTCGATATGGCACCAACATCCGTACTGTGTTGTCACTTGTGCGCGAGAAAGTTGCCAGCCTACGCCGTCAATGGTCCAGCGATGTGGGAGAACCCCTGATCCAGCAGTCCGAAGATGACAATACGCCATTAATGACCTATGCCTTTCAATCCGGCACGCTTTCACTGCCCTCGCTGACGCAACAGGTAGACAAAGGCCTGGTCAGCGCTTTAATGGCGGTGGAGGGCGTGGAGAAAATTGAACGTCAGGGCGGCTATGACCGTGAAATTCACATTGAGCTGTTACCGGAGAAGCTATATGCACTCGGTGTCAGTGCCGCCACGGTGAATAAGCAAATACAGGCCTATATTGCGCAGGCTCCGGCAGGGCAGTTTAGCCTGGGCAGCAAACAGACATCGCTACACGTGCAAGGGGATCCGCAGTCCGTGGATGCCCTGGCGCATCTGGAAATAGCTGTGGGAGAGCATCGCTATGTCACCTTGTCCAGCCTCGGCAATCTGCTTGATACCTTCAAACCTGCCCAGCAATTAACGCGGCTTAATCGTCAGCCAGCCATTGGTATTGCGATTTATAGAACGGCGAAAGCAGATGAATTAAAAGTCGCAGAGGCGATTGAGCAGGCCATACAGCGCTGGCAAGAGACGCAGCCGCATATCCAGGCCGAGCGGGTGCAGACGCAGATCGACTTTACCAAAAAAACGTATTTTTCTGCCATGATGTCCTTTCTGGAAGGCGTGTTGTTGGCAGGTTTGGTGGTCTACGCCTTTTTGCGCTCCACCCGTGCCACCCTGATTGCCGCCATTGCCATTCCCCTCTCTGTGATCCCGACGTTTGTTGTCATGCACTGGCTGGGGTTTTCCTTGAACTTGGTCAGCATGCTCGCCCTGTCACTGGTCTCCGGGGTCTTGGTCGATGATGCGATTGTCGAGATTGAAAACATTATCCGCCATATGGAAAACGGCCAAGCGCCTTATCCAGCCGCCATGCGCGCGGCGGATGAAATTGGCCTGGCCGTGATTGCCACCAGTTTTGCCATTATTGCCGTGTTTGTCCCGGTCAGTTTTATGGGCGGGCTGGTTGGCCAGTATTTCATTCAATTTGGCATCACGGTCGCAACGGCGACTTTTTTCTCCTTATTGGTCGCACGTTTCATCACACCGGTGATGGCCGCCTACTTTCTAAAGTCGACTCCGCCAGTGGCACAGCAAGGCCGCTGGTATCACTTTTATCAAGGATGGTTGGAACAGTCGCTCAAGCATAGACGGATCAGCCTGTTGCTGGTGGGGCTGTTACTGCTGCTTTCGGCCAGTCTGTTATTGATCTTGCCAGCAGACTTTATGCCGCAAGAAGATAAAGCCTTTTTCATGTTGCAGGTGGAGCTGCCTGCGGAAGCACAGTTAAAACAAACCGATGCTGCGATTGAGCAGGTGACTGAAGCCTTGCTAAGCAAGCCTGAGGTTAGCAGCGTGTATTCCTGGATTGGTGGACGTGACGCCGAGACCATGGTTGCAGGACAAGTCAATCGCGCGACCATGATAGTCAAGCTGGTGGCGCGGTCACAGCGCAACATCAGTGTCGATCAGTTCAAGCTGCAAGCGTTATATGAGTTGCGCCGCGTACCCAATATGAGACTGAGTGCCTTAAATGAAAATGGCAGCAAGGCTTTTGGTCTGGTATTAACCGGGCATGATTCGCAACGTTTGTACCGTACTGCGCTGGCACTGGAACATGACATGCGCAAATTGCCGGCGTTTTCTAACGTGTTGTCCACGGTGCCGGCCATGAAAAGCAATCTGGTGGTGACGCCCAAGCCGCATGAAGCAGCGCGCCTGGGCGTCACCACCAGTGCGATTGCCGAGGAGCTGCAGATCGCCTTGAAAGGCGGCAGTGAAGAGCAATTGGCACATGTGTTGCTGGATAATCAGGCCGTCCCGGTCCGTTGTGCTGTCAGAGTCCCTGAGCAGTCTGCGCTGGCATTCTTGCGTCAGCTGCCGGTGACGACCAATACCCAGCAGATTGTCGCGCTGGATGCTGTGGCCAATTTGTCATTGATGCATGACTATGCCAGCATCACGCGCTATGACCGTATGCCGCAAATCGTCATTTCTGCCGACCTGAATGGTATTTCCTTGGGCGATGCGATGCAGACGGTGCGGCAATTGCCGACCCTGCAGCAGTTGCCTGCGGGCATCAGCCTCAGTGAAACTGGCGATTCCGAAATGCTGAGTGAAATGTTCAGTACCTTTAGCATGGCCATGCTGAGCGGCTTGTTCCTGGTGTGGATGGTGTTGGTACTGCTGTTCAGAAAGCTCTTGCAGCCCTTCACCATCATGATGGCCTTGCCTTTATCCATCTGTGGCGCGCTATTGGCGCTGGCGCTCACCCATCAGGCGCTTTCTCTGCCTGCAGTGATCGGCATCCTCATGTTGATGGGCATCGTCGGCAAAAATGGCATCCTTATTGTCGACGCCATCATTGAATGTCGCTCCGCAGGCTTGTCCAGAGTTGAGGCGATCATTGCCGCCTGCCAGCAGCGTAGCCGACCGATTATCATGACCACGATTGCCATGATTGCGGGCATGCTGCCAGTGATCATCGGCGCCGGGGCAGGGACTGGATTCCGTACGCCCATGGCTTATGCGCTGATAGGGGGGCTGGTGACCTCCACCTTGTTAAGCCTGATTGTCGTACCGCTGATTTATACGCTGATGGATGATCTTGAGCAACGCGTCAAAAGTCGTCTAAACACTGCGCACGAGTAACAGAAAAACGCCCCGTAAGCGGTGCTTAACGGCGCGATGACAGAGGCTATACGGATAATAAAGCGATTCGCTAGGCGATTTCGCGCGTTTCCATAAACTGGATATCCGGGTAACGTTCCTGCGCCATTTGCAGGTTGACGCGGTTGGGTGCCAGGTAGACATAATCATCCGCGCTATCCAGGCCAACGTTAAAGCCATATTTATCTGCAATGGCTTTCAAATCCGCATCCGAGCCTTTGAGCCAGCGCGCGGTATAGCAGTCATAGGGCTCAAATACCATATCGACGCCGTATTCATGCTCCAGACGGTGTGCTACCACGTCAAACTGCAGCATCCCCACTGCGCCCAAAATCAGGTCATTCGACAGCAGCGGACGGAATAATTGCGCCGCACCTTCTTCGGATAACTGCTTGAGGCCGATTTGTAGCTGCTTCATTTTCATCGGATTTTTAATCCGTGCCCGCCGGAAAAATTCAGGCGCAAATGACGGAATGCCAATGAACTTGAGAGCCTCATTTTCGGTAAAGGTATCGCCCAGTTTGATGGTGCCATGGTTGGGAATACCAATAATGTCACCAGAATAGGCTTCATCCATGATGGTGCGGTCTTGCGCCATAAAGGTGATGGCGTTGTTAACGTTGAGCATCTTGCCAGTGGCGACTTGCTTGATTTTCATGCCACGTTCAAAGCGGCCAGAGCACACGCGCAAGAAGGCAATGCGGTCACGGTGTTTGGGATCCATATTGGCCTGAATTTTGAAGACAAAGCCGGCAAACTTGTCTTCGTTGGCGGCGACTGCGCGTGTCGCCGTGTTGCGAGCCTGTGGCGGTGGCGATAAATCTACCACGGCATCCAGCAAGGATTGCACGCCAAAGTTGTTCACCGCGGAGCCAAAAAACACTGGCGTTTGCTTGCCGCTCAAATAGCGCTCTTTGTTGAATTCGTTTGAAGCACCGCGGACCAGCTCAATATCAACGCGCAATTCTTGCGCCTGGTAGCCAATCAGCTCGTCCAGACGTGGATTATCCAGGCCTTGAATTGTTTCAGAAGTCCCTTTTTCAGCACGGGGATCAAAGAACAGGATACTATCATTCACCAGGCTGTAGACGCCGCGGAAGGTCTTGCCCATGCCAATCGGCCAGGTCATGGGCGCACATTCCATCCCCAAGGTGGTCTCGATTTCATCAAGTAACTCTATCGGTGCGCGGCTTTCACGGTCCAGCTTGTTGATAAAAGTGATGATGGGCGTGTCGCGCATGCGGCAGACATTGAGCAGCTTGATGGTTTGCGCTTCGACGCCGTTGACCGAGTCAATGACCATGACGGCCGAGTCCACGGCGGTCAGGGTGCGGTAAGTATCTTCGGAGAAGTCATCGTGGCCGGGGGTATCCAGCAAATTCACCATGTGTTCACGATAGGGAAACTGCATCACAGATGAGGTAACGGAAATGCCGCGTTGTTTTTCCAGTTCCATCCAGTCCGAGGTGGCATGACGGGCGGCTTTACGACCACGCACTTCACCCGCAACCTGAATCGCGCCACCAAACCACAGCAGTTTTTCGGTGAGGGTGGTTTTACCCGCATCCGGGTGCGAAATAATGGCAAAGGTACGGCGGCGTTCAACTTCTTGCTGCAGACTGGACATGAAAAAATAGCACTTTGGAAAAAAGTGCTATTTTAACCCAGATTTTATATCGGGACTTGAAAAGGCAACGACGTGCAGTTTGATGGGTTTTTGTGCAATTTTTTGGCAATAGTCATTCTATTGCCAAAAAATTAAGCAGAAAAGACGCGAACTGCGCAAATTGACATTCAAGTAGGTATGCCGCCCAGTATAAAATCTGGGTTGGCTAATCAAACACTTAGCCGGATTATTTTCGCATGAGGAAGATCGCCACCGCTGCGAAAATAATCAGAATAATTAACCCTTCCATCGTCAGCAGAGGGTTAATTGACGGCCTGTTTCAACTGTTCAAGGATGGCCGGGTTATCCAGGGTCGAAATATCAGAAGTGATTTCCTCACCCTTGGCCAGGCTACGCAACAAGCGGCGCATGATTTTGCCCGAACGCGTCTTGGGCAGGTTGTCGCCAAAGCGGATTTCATCCGGCTTGGCAATCGGGCCAATTTCTTTTCCTACCCAGTCACGCAATTCGGCCACGATCTTCTTGGCTTCTTCGCCTTCTGGGCGCTTGCCTTTCAGTACGACGTAAGCCACCACAGACTCACCTTTGATCGGATGTGGTTTGCCGACCACGGCAGACTCGGCGACCAAATGGTTGGCGACCAGTGCAGACTCGATTTCCATGGTACCCAGGCGGTGGCCGGACACGTTCAATACGTCATCAATGCGGCCCATGATGGTGAAATTACCAGTGTCAGCGTCACGCACGGCGCCATCCCCCGCCAGGTACAGGTTGCCACCCAGTTCAGCCGGGAAATAGCTGGCTTTATAACGTTCGGGATCGTTGTAAATGGTGCGGATCATGGAGGGCCACGGCTTTTTAATCACCAGTAGACCGCCATTGCCCCAGGCAATGGCTTTGCCGGTTTCATCTACAACGTCGATATCAATGCCAGGGAAGGGCAGGGTGCAGGAGCCTGGTACTAGTGGGGTCGCGCCTGGTAGCGGGGTTATCACATGGCCGCCGGTTTCGGTTTGCCAGAAGGTATCGACAATTGGGCAGCGATTGCCGCCCACTTGTTCGTAATACCACATCCAAGCTTCGGGGTTGATGGGCTCGCCGACGGTGCCCAGCAAACGCAGGCTGGCTAAATCGAAATGGTTGGGGTGCGTGGTAAAGTCGGTTTCACCGGCTTTGATCAGGGAGCGGATCGCGGTGGGCGCGGTGTAGAACACGCTGACTTTGTGGCGCTGAATCATTTCCCAGAAACGCCCTGCATTCGGATAGGTCGGAATACCTTCAAACACAATCTGGGTCGCCCCCATGGCAAGCGGGCCGTAAGCGACATAGCTGTGACCGGTGATCCAGCCCACATCGGCCGTACACCAGTAAATATCGTTGGGCTTAATATCAAAGGTCCAGCGCATGGTGTTCATGGCGTGCAGCAGATAGCCCGCCGAGCTATGTTGTACGCCTTTGGGTTTACCGGTCGAACCTGAGGTGTAGAGCAGGAACAACGGATGTTCTGCGTCTACCATCACCGGCTCACAGGTGTCGGCTTGGCCTGCAATCAGGTCATGCCACCAGACACAGGTACTATCCCAGGCGACGTCCATGCCGGTTTTCTTGAACACCACCATATGGCGGATGCTGTCACAGCCGCCCATGGCAATGCCTTCGTCGACTGCTTGTTTGAGCGGCAGCGTTTTACCGCCACGGTATTGGCCGTCTGAGGTAATCACCGCCACCGCGCCAGCATCGATAATCCGCTCATTCAGGCTTTTGGCAGAAAAGCCGCCAAACACCACCGAGTGAATAATGCCCAGACGGGCACAGGCCTGCATGGCGACCACGGCTTCAATGCCCATGGGCAGATAGATAATGACGCGGTCACCCTTGACCAGCTTGAGTGACTTGAGGCCATTCGCAAACTGGCAGACCTGGTGGTAGAGTTCTTTGTAGCTCACACTGCGCACATCGCCGTTATCCGCCTCAAAAATAATGGCGGTTTTGTTGGGGATGGTTTGCAGGTGCTTGTCCAGGCAGTTGGCGGACACATTTAACTCGCCATCTTCAAACCATTTGTAGAAGGGGGCATGGTCCTGATTGAGTGTCTTGGTAAACGGTTTGTGCCAGATTAATAGCTCGCGAGCCAGTTTGGCCCAGAATCCTTCGTAATCCTGTGCCGCTTCCTGGCACAGGCGTTGGTATTCCTCCATGCTGCCGATCGCGGCCTGGCTTGAAAACTCTTTGCCCGGCGCGAATACGCGGTGTTCATGAAGTACAGATTCGATAGACATAGCGTCCCCCAAAAATCAATGTCAAAAAATGAAAGTGTGAGCGAACCTCAGGTGTTATTATTTTGGTTCTGATTGACAAACTCTCCGAGCACACATCCCGTTACTAGAGCCACAGCCCATGCAACAGCTTGCCCAAATTCTAACAGAAAAGCAGGTCGCGTCTACAGAGGCCGCCTATTTGCTGCATGCGGCTGCTTGTAGCCCCTTTTTTGCCAGATTCGTTACAAAACATCCAGATTTTGTAACTGATCTGTTAGATAACTTATATAAGACATATAAGAATCAAGATGTCAAAGATCTGTTTTTAATTGAAAAAAATAGTGAAGAATCTGTTTTTCTGCAACAAATCCGCTTAATCCGGCAGCGCTTGATGGCACATTTGATCGTGCGTGACCTGAATGGTCTGGCGGATTTTGCCGAGGTGGTGGAAACCACAAGCGCGCTGGCCGAGTCGGCAATTGCTGCGGCTATCACCTTCTACCACGCCCGCCTGGCTGATATCTATGGTCAGCCTTGCTCAGTCAAGGGCGAGCCGCAGCAACTGATCGTGGTCGGCATGGGCAAGCTGGGCGGGCGTGAATTGAATGTCTCCTCTGATATAGACCTGATTTTTGCCTATGAAGAAGAAGGGAACACCAATGGAGAAAAGTCCATCAGTAACCAGGACTTTTTTACGCGACTGGGTAAAAAGGTCATTGTGGCGCTGGATGAAGTCAGGGCGGAAGGCTTTGTCTTTCGCGTGGATATGCGCTTGCGCCCGTTTGGCTCGGAAGGCGCGCTGGTTTGCAACCTCGATGCGCTGGAGGATTACTACCAGAATTATGGGCGGGAGTGGGAGCGTTACGCCTGGATTAAAGGCCGGGTTGTCCATGGGCCAGACGCTGCGCTGACCAAGCTGATCAAGCCGTTTGTGTTCCGCAAGTACTTGGATTTTAACGCTTATGCCTCCATGCGCGACCTCAAGCTGCAAATTCAGCGCGATGTGCTGCAGCGCAAGCTCTCGGACAATATCAAGCTGGGGCGGGGCGGCATCCGCGAGGTCGAGTTTATCGCGCAGTTGTTTCAGTTGATCCGTGGTGGTCAAGTGCCGGATTTGCAAATCAAGCCGACGCTGGCGGTGCTCGACTGCTTGGCGATGCGCGGCATGTTGCCCGCAGACGAAGTCTCTGCGCTCAAGCAAAGTTATGTCTATCTGCGCAACCTAGAGCATAGACTCATGTACATCGACGATCAGCAAACCCAGGATTTGCCTGAGTCTGAGACCTATCGTGGTTACTTGCTGCAGATGCTCAAGCAGCCGGACTGGTCCAGTTTTATAGTCGAACTCAATCTGCATAGAGACCGCATACAACGTTTTTTTGATGAAACCTTTAAGGACGAACAGCAACAGGATTTACAACAGGAAACGGCTGTTTGGCAAGGGACGCTGAGTGCCGCTGACAGTGAGCAATGGCTGGCTGCGCAAGGGTATACGCGTGGCAGCGATATCGTGCATTTGTTGCAGCAGACGCGGGCGAGCCAACGCATCCAGCAATTGCCCGAGCAAAGCCGTCGCCGACTGGATCAACTGATGCCTTTACTGTTGCGGGAAGCCGCTCAGCAACAGAGTACCTCGCCGGATACCGCGCTGATTCGCACGCTGGACTTGCTGGAAAGTATTTGCCGCCGCGCCAGCTATCTGGCTTTGTTGGCAGAGTTTCCTGATGCCCTGTCGCTGATCGTCAAACTGTGTGCCGCCAGCCCTTGGATTGCACAGTATGTCTCTGCCCACCCCATTTTGCTGGATGAGTTGCTCAATAAGCAGACCTTGTTCAAGCGATTGGATGCCGCCCAATTGAAAACCGAGCTGCTAAGCCAGATGCAAGCCTTGCACGGCGATGTGGAAGCGCAAATGGATGCGATGCGACATTTCAAGCATGCCAGCGTGCTTAAAATTGCGGCACAGGATGTGATGACAGCGTTGTCGCTGGAGGCGATTTCGGACGACTTAAGCGCACTGGCCGACGTGATCTTGCAGGTCAGTGTACAGACCGTGTGGCAAAACCTGGCGATCAAACACCGCGATACGCCCCAGTTCGCCGTGATCGGCTACGGCAAGCTGGGCGGCAAAGAATTAGGCTATCTCTCGGATCTGGATATTATTTTTCTATATGAAGATGACGCGGAGCAGGCCCCGGAGGTCTATGCGCGCTTTGCTCAGCGCCTGAATACCTGGTTTAACACGCTGACCAATGCCGGCTTGCTGTATGAGACCGACTTGCAGTTACGCCCAGATGGCAATAGTGGTTTGCTGGTCAGTACGGTGGCCGCGTTCAGGGAGTATCAGCATCATAAAGCCTGGGTATGGGAGCATCAGGCACTGACGCGTGCACGTTTTGTGGCGGGCTTGGAACACATCGGCGCGGCCTTTGAACAGATCCGCCGTGAGATCATCGTGCAGCCGCGAGATGCAACTGCGCTCAAGCAAGATATTGTGCACATGCGCGAGAAAATGCGCGAAGCCCACAAGTCCAAGCTTGGCCGCTTTGATCTCAAGCAAGGGCCAGGCGGCATTATTGATGTCGAGTTTATGGTGCAATATCTGGTGTTATTGCACGGGGCTAAGCATCCCGGCCTGGCCGAAAATATTGGCAATATCGGCTTGCTGGAGCGTTGTGCCGAATTGGGGCTGATTGACTCCGCAACCATGGCGGAAGCGGTGGCGACAGCCTACCGGGAATACCGGAGACTGATCCATCACACCAAATTGCAAGGGCAAGAAGCCATCGTTGAGGATACGGAATTGTTGCCGCAGAGAACCGTGGTCAAGGCACTTTGGCAGCAGTTACTGGGGCAGCAGTTGCTGGGCCAGGTCTGACTGACAAACGCTTTATTCGCCTGCATTCCAGGCTTGCGCGTCTGTGACGGGTGGTTGCCATTGACTGTTGTAGCAAATCACCCGGTTACGTCCGGTTTGCTTGGCCTGATAAAGGGCCAGGTCGGCATGCTTATAAAGCAATTCATAAGCATAAATCGTTTCATTCGCGCACGAAATACCTATACTGATCGTCGTGCTGAATTCATGGCCGCCCTGTGGGGTAAAAAAGCGTAACTCTGCGATCGAGGTACGGATGCGTTCAGCAATCACGCGCGCTTCTTCGGCTGTTGTGGCGGGTAAGACCACGGCAAACTCCTCACCACCCAGTCTACCCAGCAAGTCCTTGTCGCGGATGGCATTTTCAATCGTCCGTGAACAGGCAATCAGCACCTGGTCGCCTTGCGGATGGCCGTAAGAGTCATTGATCACTTTGAAGAAATCAATATCCAGCATCAGGAAGCACAGTGGTGCACCGGTATGGTCTGCCTGTTGCAGTATGGCTTTGGCTCGGTTATAAAAAGAGTGGCGGTTGGGGATTTGCGTCAGGCTGTCTATGGTAGCCTCTTTTTCCGCTTTGTCTTTTGCCTGCTGCAACGCCCGGGTTCTGATTTTTACTTGATCTTCCAGCGAATGGTTCAGGCGTTGCATCTCATTGCGGTATTGTTGCAAGCTGCCAGACATGCTTTTGAACATCCTCGCCAGCTTGCCAATCTCGTTTTGCAACTTAAAGGGCAAGGGTAGGGTGTGGTTGGTGATTTTTTCATACTGCTGCGCTTCAATGGCGCTGGAAGCTGCCATAAACGTCTCCAGCGGTTGAATGACTTTTTTCTTCATCACCAGATACAGCATGATCAGCTCTATCACCAATGCCAGTACACTGACAATCAGGATAAACCTGGCGGCACTCATGGACGGTGCAGACAATAAAGATTTTGGGTAGACCGTGACAAACCACCAGCCAGGGCCTTCTATTTGTGTGGCTGCCAGAAATGCGTCATCATCCTCAACAATAAAATAAGCCTGCTGCCTGTTTTTGATGGATTGAGTCAGCACCTGAAACTGCTGGCTCAAATGCCCGTCTTTGAGGTCAGGGATCATCAGCATGCCCCGTGTACGGTTCATTTCTGTCTCTTTGGCCGGGTGCGCAATCAAGCGCCCATCTTCGCGGAAGATAAAATTGTAGGTCCCTGACAGATGGTCATTAAACACGCGGTCAAACAGGGCATTGAGCAAAATGTCATGCCCCACATTCAGCGTGTTTGTCTCAGTGATATCAATAGGGGTCTCCAGTGACACCATCCATTCATTGGCGGTCGGGTCAAAGTAGAGGCCAGTCCAGACACTCTTGCGCTCAGGATTGCGCTGCCGGGTGGTGATGTAAACCCACTCTTCAGTGAGAACATCCAGTTTGCTGCTGGCGTTGTCAGCCCAACGCATGCCTGGCCAGTACACAATATTGACATTTTCTGGCATGGAGACATACAAGTTGGCAAACTGCTTGGTCCACGACGTGCCAAAGTGATCGACCATGACATACGACAGAAGTAATTTCTTCCTGAAATCCTCATTGGCAATCGGGGCCTTGGCGCCGATATATGCGGTGACGTCTTTGCTGATCAGTCCGGATTGATTATAAAAGCCATCGTAGGCCTTTTTTTGCAGGTGTATGGTGTGGTCTGGCATGCGCTGAAAGACTTGCCAGAAGAAGTGGTCATTGTAGAAAAAATCTTGTTGCCAGTGCGCGAGAAAGGTGGCCCTGAAAATCTGGTGATTGGACTCGGCCAACTTGAAAATGGCACTTTCACGCTGGCCGCGTTCCTGAATGTAATGTTCCAGGCCATCAATAGTGGAGGCCACCAGCGTTTTGTAGATGTGCCAGTAAGTGAGCGCACTGACCGCGACGATGACGATGCTGACCCTGATCGCCATTTGCAACATGACATCCAGCGTCAGCGATTGTTTGTGGTTGAGCAGGCGCTTCATCAGGCGGTCCAGTCTGATTTGCAGAAAAATGAAGCTGAGACTGAATCTGAATTCAGGAAGTCCGCCACAGGTTTGTTGCTGCCATGCATCATCACTCAAATATACTGCTTTTGTTTATTGTTATGTCCACACTGATATGAACAGTGGATTTGCATCCCTTGGATTAACATACACCTGCCGCAAGCAGGAAGCAATCATAATGTGCGAGAAAATGGCGATTTAAAATAAATTAATGCAGTTGCCTTTGCTGCCTGTGAGCGGAATGACTTAGGGTCAGCGTTTAAGGTAGCTAATCGTGTTAGCAGCCCCAGCGCAAGCCAGCGGTATGCACTGGGCTGTCCCAGTGCTTTAGGATTTCCTGATCCAGCAGGCATACAGTGATTGAGGCGCCTGCCATGTCAATGGCGGTGGTGTAGTTGCCAACCAGACTGCGGGTGACTTGATAACCTTTGGCGGTCAGCTGTTCTGCGGCTGTGTGATAAATCAGGTATAACTCCATTAGCGGTGTCGCGCCCAGGCCATTGACCAAAAGCAGGATATCGCCCGCACCAGGCAGTTGCTTGGCTTCAATATCATGCACAATCGCGGCGACCATGTCCGTGACGATGGCGTCTGCTGCACGCATGGCTTCACGGCGACGACCTGGTTCACCATGGATGCCTACCCCCATTTCAATTTCAGCTTCAGTGATATCGAAGGTGGGTCTCCCTGCCGCAGGAACCGTGCAGCTGGTCAGGGCGACGCCTATGCTAGAAGTGCGTAGATTGATTTTATCGCCAAGCGCCTTGCAGGCAGCGAGGTCAGCGCCGCTTTCCGCCAGGCTACCGACGCATTTTTCGACAATGACGGTGCCTGCCACGCCGCGGCGACCTGAGGTATAGGTGCTATTGACGACGGCACAGTCATCCGAGGTCAGCACCGTGGCATGCTCAAACGGCAGCATTTCAGCCGCCATTTCAAAATTCATGACATCCCCGGCGTAGTTTTTCACGATAAACAGCACGCCTTTATCCGCATGCACCGCTTCGGCTGCCGCCAGCATCTGATCTGGGGTGGGTGAGGTGAATACCTGGCCTGGACAGGCGGCATCCAGCATGCCTTTGCCCACATAGCCCGCGTGCAAAGGTTCATGGCCTGAACCGCCACCGGAAATCAGCACGACCTTGTTTTGTGCTTTTTGTTTGCGGCTGACAAAGGTCGGCTCAAATTGCACTTGCACCAGCTCGCGATGTGCAGTGGCAAAGCCAGCCAGACTTTCAATCAGCATCTGGTCAACCTGATTTAAAAATTTTTTCATTTTTCGCTCCGTGATTAAAACCGTGCACAGCTGGCTAAGCTAAGCCTGATACCCAGTGCGCCGCGTAGAGGGGTGAGTGGGGCAAACTTGATCTGCAATGCCCTTAACCGGCAAGCACGAGATCGCATACTGCATGAATCATGACCTGGCAGCTTTTTGCCCCCGCATCGAGATGACCAATGGCGCGCTCACCCAATCCAGCCGCGCGACCTTTGGTGGCCAGCATATTGCGCGTGGACTCAAGACCTTCACTGGCTGTCTTTTTCAGGGCGGCTGCAATTTCCGGGCGGGTGTGGCCTTGTTCTGCCATGTGTTTAAAGGTCTGGGCGACGGGGACCAGCACATCCAGCATGGTTTTTTCACCGGTCTGGGCTTTGCCCCGTTGCATAATGGCTTGTACACCAGCGTCAAATGCGGCGGCAAGGTGGTTGATGCTGATTGCTTCACTGGTTTTAAGCGATTTGCCCATGGCCATAAAAAAGCTTGCAAATAACGGCCCAGATGCCCCGCCTATGGTGCTCAGTAATTTCATGCCAATTTTATTCAGGGCATCAGATGCGTCTAGGCCATTGAGTTCGTTTGCCAGTCCTGCAATCGCTTCACAGCCACGCTTCATATTAATGTAGTGGTCGCCATCGCCTATTTCGCGGTCCAGGCATTCGATATCCGCTTCATGCGCAACAATTGCCTCGCGTATCGCCGAGGCATAACGATTGATAGAGTTAGTATCCATATCTCTGTCTGTCAGTTAGAAAGTTTGTAGGTGCATGTTACTCACAGCCATCGGGCTCGGCAAGCTGGCTGAGGGAGGCGTCAGCGATTTTGAATAACAGGGTGGTCGTTTTGCAGACAAGCGTTTAAAATAGCGCCGCTGTCCTCGTGGTGAAACAGGATATCACCAGCCCCTCCTAAGGGCTAGTTTCAGGTTCGAGTCCTGACGGGGACGCCAGCTTAGCTGAAAATGCTTAAGTGCTTGATAGTATTCGGATTAAGCGCTATAATTTTGGATTGACTTTTTTGTCAAACACTTGCTTGCAATCACATTGGGTGCCGTTAAATGCGGTGTTTTTGATTGCAAGTTTATGAATAACCCTTTGAATGGAAAGATAAAATCATGTCCGTGACTATGCGTCAAATGTTGGAGGCCGGTGTTCACTTTGGTCACCAAACTCGTTACTGGAACCCGAAAATGGCAGAGTTCATTTTTGGCGATCGTAACAAAATTCATATTGTTAACCTGGAAAAAACCCTGCCACTGTTTGAAGAGGCACAGAAATATGTGCGCACTTTGGCAGCAAACAAGGGCCGTATTCTGTTTGTGGGCACCAAGCGTCAAGCCCGCGATATCGTGAAAGAAGAAGCACAGCGTGCTGGTTGTTCATACGTGAACCATCGCTGGTTGGGTGGTATGCTGACCAACTTCAAAACCGTGAAGCAATCTATCAAGCGTTTGCAAGACTTTGAGGCCATGATGATTGATGGCAGCATTGACAAGTTCGGTAAAAAAGAAGCTTTGGGCATCAAGCGTGAAATCGAAAAGCTGGAGCGTTCCATTGGTGGTATTAAAGAGATGGGTGGCTTGCCAGATGCGATTTTCGTGATCGACGTTGGTCATGAAAGCGGCGCGATTACTGAAGCACGTAAACTGGGTATTCCAGTGATTGGTATCGTGGATACCAACAACTCACCAGATGGCATCACTTATGTCATCCCTGGTAACGATGACTCTTCACGCGCAATCCGCTTGTACGCACGTGGCATGGCTGATGCCGTGTTGGAAGGTCGTGCAAACGCGATTTCTGAAATCGTGAAGGCTGCACAGGAAGAAGCTGCACCTGCTGAGGCAGTGGCTGAGTAATTCCCGGTGGCATGAAAAGGGGCGCATCGCCCCTTTTTCTATTGTGTCTTCTGTTGCATAGGCTGACAGAATGGGCACGTAAATGCGCTGGTGTCTGGCGCAATCTGGCTGTCACACAGTCTCTGTATAGTGAAAAGAATATTGATGGCGACCGCTCAGGTCGTTGAATAAAAGGAGCAAATAAATGGCTGAAATTACCGCAAGCATGGTGAAAGACTTACGTGAGCGCACCGATGCCCCAATGATGGACTGTAAAAAGGCTTTGACAGAAGCTGAAGGCGATATGGCCCGTGCGGAAGAAATTCTGCGTGTACGCTTTGGTAACAAGGCAAGCAAAGCGGCTGGCCGTGTGGCTGCAGAAGGCACCGTAGGCATCAGCATCACCGCTGATGGCAAACTGGGTACACTGATCGAAGTGAACTCTGAAACTGACTTCTGCGCCAAGAACGAAGAATTCCTCAAGTTTGTGAGCGAATTGGCGCAAACTGTAAATGAAAACAATCCTGCTGACATTGACGCGGTAGGCGCTTTACCATTGCGTGGCGAAACAGCGGAGTCTGTGCGTGCGCAACTGGTTGGTAAAATTGGTGAAAACATCACCCCACGTCGTTTTGTGCGTACACAAGCACAAGGCCAATTGTTCAGCTATGTGCATGGTAGCAAAATTGGTGTGCTGGTTGATCTGGTGGGTGGTGACGAAGCGCTGGGTAAAGACATTGCAATGCATATTGCTGCAGCCAAACCAAAATCGTTGGATGCCAGTGGTGTGGATGCTGCGCTGATTGAAGCCGAGCGTCGTGTGGCTATCGAAAAAGCCAAAGAAGCTGGCAAGCCAGAAGCCATGCTGGAAAAAATTGCAGAAGGTACGGTGCAGAAGTTCTTGAAAGAAGTGACTTTGCTGAGCCAGGCCTTTGTGAAAGATGACAAGCTGAGCATTGAGCAATTGCTGAAATCCAAAGGGGCAAGCGTGGCTTCTTTCAGCATGTACATCGTGGGTGAAGGCATTGAAAAAGCCGTAGTCGATTACGCGGCTGAAGTGGCTGCTGCTGCAAAAGTCTAATTGACTGGCTAGTAGCGTCTCACAAAAAGTGGAATCTTAGGATTCCACTTTTTTTATGGCTGAATTTTGTTTTATGGCTGAATTTTGGTTTTTATGGATCAGCCTTGTGGTTTTACCGCGAATCACTAGTTTTATTTCTAATTGCGCCTGCAACATCCAAAAAATGACGTTTTTGTGATTAAATAGGCACATTTTTGAGTTTGGGAAAATAATTATGGCACAACCTGTTTTCAAGCGCATATTACTCAAGTTATCAGGTGAAGCGCTGATGGGCGATGACGCATATGGCATTAATCGCGAAACAGTGACGGCTATTGTTGCGCAAGTCAAAGAAATCGTCAGTATGGGCGTACAGGTAGGCATAGTCATCGGCGGTGGCAATATTTTTCGCGGTGTTGCCCCTGCCGCAGAGGGTATGGACCGGGCAACTGCGGATTACATGGGTATGCTGGCCACGGTGATGAACGCGATGGCCTTGCAGGATGCCATGAAGCACGCAGGCTTGCCAGCACGTGTGCAGAGTGCATTGAATATTGAGGCGGTCGCTGAGCCTTATATCCGCGGTAAAGCCATTCGTTACCTGGAAGAAGGTAAGGTGGTGATTTTTGGCGCGGGTACTGGTAACCCGTTTTTTACCACGGACACGGCAGCTGCTTTGCGCGGCGTTGAGATTGATGCCGAAATTGTATTGAAGGCGACCAAGGTCGATGGCATTTACACGGCAGATCCGAAAAAAGATCCGACAGCGACCCGTTATGATATGGTGACCTACGACGAGGCGATCAATAAAAACCTCAAAGTGATGGATGCAACTGCATTTACGCTGTGCCGAGATCAGAAAATGCCGATTGCGGTATTCAGTATCTTTAAAGAAGGCGCGTTGAAGCGTGTCATTCTGGGTGAAAATGAAGGCACGCGCGTGATGGCTTAAGCCCCGCGCGTCGATTGGAGAATCAAATGGTTGAAGACATTAAAAAATCTGCCGAGCAGAAAATGCATAAATCGCTGGAGTCCCTGAAGGTGGATCTGGCAAAAATCCGTACTGGCCGTGCACACACCGGCTTGCTGGATCATGTGATGGTGGAGTACTACGGTTCTATGGTGGCAGTCAATCAGGTTGCGAATGTCAATTTGGGAGATGCACGTACCTTGAATGTGCAGCCTTACGAAAAAAACATGATTGCCAAAGTTGAAAAAGCGATTAGAGACTGTGATTTAGGGCTTAACCCTGCTACCAATGGTGATTTGATTCGCGTACCTATGCCAATGTTGACCGAAGAGCGTCGCCGCGACCTCGCCAAAATTGTGCGTCAGGAAGGCGAGGGCGCCAAAGTGGCGATCCGTAATGTGCGCCGTGATGCAAACGATGCGCTGAAAAAACTGATTAAAGACAAAGCTATTTCTGAAGATGATGAGCGCCGCGCACAAGATGAAGTGCAAAAAATGACAGACAAAGCCGTGGCGGAAGTCGATAAAATTCTGCAACAAAAAGAAGCGGACCTGATGGCTGTTTAACAGCCATTTGCGCGAACGGAAACTGTTTTGGGTTTTTTCTCAAGCTCTACCAAAGAAGTCCCGCCTGTTCAGGAAGTGCCCCAGCACGTCGCCGTCATTATGGATGGCAATGGGCGCTGGGCCAAAAAACGTTTTTTGCCCCGTGTCGCCGGGCATCAACGTGGCCTGGAATCTGTGCGCGCCATGGTCAAGGCCTGTGTCCGGCTGCAAATCAACTACCTCACCCTGTTTGCGTTTAGCAGTGAAAACTGGCGCCGCCCGCAGGAGGAAGTGACTTTTCTGATGAGCCTGTTTCTGGAGGCCCTGGACCGCGAAGTCAAGAAACTGCATGACGCCAATGTGATCCTGAAACTGATTGGCGATCGTAGTGCCTTTAACGCAGCATTACAGCAAAAAATGATCGAGGCCGAAGCGAAAACGGCTGCCAATACCGGGCTGGTGTTGACGATTGCTGTCAATTACGGTGGACGCTGGGATGTGGTCAATGCCATGAACCAGTTAATGCAGGCACGGCCCGACCTCAAGCAGATCGAGGAGTGTGATCTGTTGCCTTACCTTTCCATGCCATATGCGCCAGAGCCGGATTTGTTTATCCGCACCGGCGGTGAAACCCGTATCAGTAACTTTTTACTCTGGCAGTTGGCTTACACTGAATTGTATTTTACGCCCACCTTGTGGCCCGATTTTGATGATGACGCCTTTGAAGCCGCACTCTCTTCATACCGTCAACGTGAACGCCGCTTTGGCCGCACCAGTGAGCAACTGGTTGATGGTAGCGACGCCTAGAGAGACTAAAAGCAAGGATATGCTAAAAACAAGAATTGTGACCGCGGTTGTCTTGCTGGGATTGTTTTTGCCAGCCTTATTTTTGCTGCCATTGCTGGCTTGGGCCCTGATTATGTTGGGATTGTCGCTGGTCTGCCTGCGTGAATGGTCTGGCTTTTTGCAGTTTAATCGTGTGCAAACCACGGTGTATCTGGCAATTTCTAGTCTGGCGGGCGTAGTCCTGTTGTTTGGCCTGCTTAACCTGGGCTTTCACTGGTTTTTTTATCAATCGTTACAGGTATTTGCACTTGCCAGCCTATTCTGGCTATTGATTGTGCCAGTGGCCTTATACTTCAATACTTTTTTTAACAGTGCCTTTGTGAATGCATGGGTGGGTGCCGGACTGATGCTGTCGTTATGGATGGCGCTGGTTGTCGCAAAAGCGGTGAATCCCTATGTGCTGCTGGTGATTATTTCCACCATTTGGCTGGCTGACAGTGCGGCTTATTTTGCGGGTAAACAATTTGGCCGTCACAAACTGGCGCCAGCGATTAGTCCAGGCAAAACCTGGGAGGGCGTGCTTGGGGCGTTAATCGCCGTCACAGGCTATGCGGGGATTTTGTATGGCAGCGGCTGGGTGGCTACAGGCTGGATTTTCCCAGGCTTGTGGCTGGTGACGGTGGTGGGGATTTATGGCGATTTGTTTGAGTCATTTTTCAAGCGCCGAGCCAACCTCAAGGATAGTGGACAGTTTTTGCCTGGGCATGGCGGCTTGCTGGATCGGGTCGATGGCGTTGTGCCAGCGTTGCCGGTCGGGCTGTGCCTGCTGTTCTGGTTTCACTTCTGCGCGCAAGCTCATTCATTTTAAGAGGTTGATTTGCAATACGTCACCATACTAGGCAGCACTGGCACCATCGGTCAGCAGACGTTGGATGTGATTGCCCAGCATCCTGAGCGCTATGGTGTGTTCGCGCTGGCAGCACACAGTCGAGTTGACCTCATGTTGCAACAGTGTGCCCAATACCAGCCAAGATTTGCTGTGATGCAGGATGCGGAAGCCGCGCGACAACTAAAACAATGCCTGGCTGCCGAGCAACTGCCGGTGGAGGTATTGTCTGGCTTAGATGGCTTGAGTGAAGTCGCTGCGCATGAAGACGTTAGCATCGTGATGGCGGCCGTAGTTGGGGCTGCCGGATTGTTGCCTGCCTTGGCCGCGGCCCGTGCGGGTAAGAAAATCCTGCTGGCTAATAAAGAAACTCTGGTGATGGCTGGCCAATTGTTTATGGATGCCGTCAAGCAGGGTCAGGCCACCCTGCTGCCGATTGACAGCGAGCATAACGCGATCTTTCAGGCCATGCCGCGTCAGAGCTATCATGCGCTGGCAGATGTCGGTGTGAATCAGATTATTCTCACCGCGTCAGGCGGCCCGTTCCGCGGGTATACACAGACACAATTGCAGGAAGTGACGCCTGCCTTGGCGCTCAAGCACCCGAACTGGGTGATGGGTGCAAAAATTACGATAGACTCTTCCACCTTGATGAACAAGGGGCTGGAAGTGATCGAGGCGCGCTGGTTGTTTGATGCGCGTCCAGATCAGATAGAAGTAGTTGTGCATCCACAAAGTGTGATTCATTCCATGGTCTCTTATGTGGATGGCAGCATTCTGGCGCAACTGGGTAATCCAGACATGCGTACGCCGATTGCCTATGGCTTGGGCTATCCAGACCGAATTGCCTCTGGGGTCAAACCCTTGAGTTTGATTGACGTCGCCAAGCTGGAGTTCGAGGCGCCTGATACGCAACGTTTCCCCTGTTTGCATCTGGCTTATGAGGCCTTGGCTGCAGGCGGCACGGCGCCAGCAATCCTGAATGCCGCCAACGAAGTGGCGGTCGCTGCCTTTTTGCAGGAAAAAATCCATTATCTGGATATTCCATGCCTGATAGAACGTACCTTGCAATCGCTGCCGGTCGAAACAGTCAGCTCGATTGAGCAATTGCTGGCGGTTGATCAGCAGGCCAGACAGTTTGTCGAGCATGCGCTGGCTGCTCAGGCGGTCAGCCCCTTGCGCAAGGTGGCGAGTGTATGACTTCGGTCTGGGCTTTTATTGTCGCCATAGGCGTGCTGGTGACTATCCATGAGTTTGGCCACTATTTGGCCGCCCGCAGTTGTGGCGTGCGTGTCCTGAAATTTTCCATCGGCTTCGGTCGGCCGATTTTCAAGTTTCAAGCCCATCCCCAGGCCACAGAATGGGTGCTTTCCTGGATCCCGCTCGGCGGCTACGTCAAAATGCTGGATAGCCGTGAAGCGACTGAAATGCCTTCTCGTCCCGATGTGGATTGGTCACAGGCCTTTGATCGTCAGTCCATTGCGGCCAAAATGTGGATCGTATTTGCCGGCCCGCTGGCCAATCTGCTCCTGGCATTCGTGTGCTACTGGGGATTGATTGCGCAAGGCGAGACTGGCCTGAAACCCTTGATTGGTCCGGTCGAGCCTGGCTCATTGGCAGCGGCCGCCAAACTGCGCCAAGGCGACCTGATTGTATCGCTGGATGGTCAAGCGGTGGCGACCTGGCAAGAGGTGCAGTGGCAAATGCTGGGTCAATGGATGGCACACCGTAGCCTGCGTGTCGTGACCAAAACCCCGCAAGGCGAGCTGCATCAGCATCAGTTGCCGCTGCAACAGTTAGCGGGCGAGCCAGATGGCGAGGTGATGCAGAAAGTGGGTTTGGCCGTCTTGATGCCGACGGTGCCAGCAGTGATTGGGGAGGTCTTGCCTGGCTCGGTGGCTGAGAAAAGTGGCTTGCAGCCTGGGGATCGTATCCTCAAGGTGAATCAAAAGCCGATTGCAGACTGGCAGCAATTCGTCAAACTGGTCCGTGCGAGTCCCGAGCAAGCGCTCAAGCTGGAATACCAGCGGGCTGAAAGGTTCTATGAAGTCAAGCTGTTGCCAGAACTGACTCTGCAGGGTGGTCAGAAAATTGGCCGTCTGGGGGCGGCTGTGGATATGGCAGCAGTGGATTTGACGCCTTATCAAGTGGTCAGGCACTTTAGTCTGATGCAGGCGGCGGGCCGGGCGTTGGAAAAAATGCAGGAGACCATTGCCTTCACCCTCAAAATGTTGGGAAAAATGGTCACGGGTCAGGCATCACTCAAGGCGATCAGTGGCCCGGTCAGTATTGCCGATGCGGCTGGTGAGTCGGCCGATATGGGCATTAAACCCTACATCGGCTTTATTGCTTTGCTCAGTATCAGTATTGCGGTCATGAATCTGCTACCGATTCCAGTATTGGATGGCGGTCATTTGTTGTATCATATGGCGGAGTTGATACGAGGAGAACCGTTACCTGAACGTGTGCTGGCGATTGGTCAGCGACTGGGTTTGGGTATATTGGGCGCGTTAATGTTAATTGCTTTTTTTAACGACATTAATCGCTACCTGATTGGTTGAAAGCATAGTTAATGAGAATAAAATCAAGTTCCAAATTGTGGTTGGGTTTGTTAGCTGGGGTGATGCATTTCAGCGCTTACGCCACAGAACCGTTTGTCATTTCAGATATCCGCGTTGAAGGTTTGCAACGCACCGAGGCGGGGACTGTATTTAACTACCTGCCCATGCAGGTGGGCGATGTCATGAGTGATGAAAAAGCTGCGCAAGCGATTAAATCCCTCTATGCCACCGGATTTTTCAAGGATGTGCGTATTGAAAATGAAGGCGATGTGCTGGTTGTCACCGTTCAGGAACGCCCCTCTATCTCACAAATTGATTTTAGCGGAAACAAATCGTTTCAAACGGACAAAATCAAAGAGGGCCTGAAGCAGATCGGCATTGCCGAAGGGCAGATTTTTGATAAAGCCCAGTTAGATCGCGCCGAACAGGAAATCAAGCGCCAGTATCTGTCACAAGGCAAGTACAGCGCAGAGGTTAAAGCCACGGCAAGTCCGCTGGAGCGTAACCGCGTCGCTATCCGCTTTGAGATTACCGAAGGCCCTGCAGCCAAAATCCGCGATATCAATATCGTGGGTAATCATTTGTTTACCACGCAGGATTTGCGTGCAAACTTTCAACTGACGACCCCAAACTGGATGAGTTGGTGGAACAAGGATGACCAGTATTCCAAGCAAAAGCTGACGGCGGACCTAGAAGCCTTACGTTCGTTTTACATGAACCAGGGCTATCTGGAGTTTGCGATTGATTCCACCCAAGTTTCCATTTCGCCAGACAAGCGGGACGTGTATATCACCATCAATATCACCGAGGGTGATAAATACAATATCAGCAAAACCAAGCTGGCTGGCGAGACATTGCTGCCAGAAGACGATCTGCGCAAACTGATTAATATTCAGGATGGCGAAGTATTCAATCGCCAAAAAGTCACCGACGCCAGCAAAAACATCAATGACAAGCTGGGTGAAGAAGGCTATGCCTTTGCTAATGTCAACGCGGTGCCCGAGATCAACAAGCAAGAGCATACTGTTGCATTTACCTTCTTTGTTGATCCCGGCCGTAAAGTTTATGTCAGACGGATTAACGTACAAGGCAACACACGTACGCGTGACGCGGTGGTCAGACGCGAGATGCGTCAACTAGAGTCTGCCTGGTATGCAGGCGATAAAATCAAGCGTTCAAAAGAGCGTATCCAGCGCTTGAACTTCTTTGACACGGTCGAGCTGGAGACGCCTTCTGTCCCTGGCATCAATGATCAGGTCGATATGAACGTGACGGTTGCAGAAAAGGCCACCGGTAGTGTCCAGTTCGGTGCTGGTTTGTCCAGTAGCAGTGGCGTGATTCTGGGCTTCAACGTCAACCAGCCGAACTTCCTCGGCACCGGTAACCGTGTCGCGTTGGTGGTTAATACCAGTAACTACAATAAAACCTACTCGTTATCCTATACCAACCCATACTTCACCCCAGACGGGATCAGTCGTGGTTTTGATATTTACCGGCGTGATGTCAACACTGGTAATACCAATAGTAGTTTGTTAAATGTGGGTACGTATAGCAGCCGTTCTTATGGCGTGGGTGTTAACTTTGGTATGCCGCTGTCAGAAAGGGACTTTGTCAATGCCGGGCTGACGCTAGACTTTACCAATGTCAGTTTGAGTAGCAGCAGTCCGATCCAATACATTAACTTCTGCGGTAATACCAGTGGCTGTGACAGCAACTCCTTAGTGGCCAATGCCAGCTGGACCTTTGACTCCAGGGACAGCATTCTTTTCCCGCATCGCGGTGTGTTACAAAGACTCTCTGGCGAAGTCAGTGTGCCAGGACTCAATCTGCAGTATTACAAAACCACTTACCA
Organism: Methylophilus sp. DMC18; assembly: GCF_056314005.1. NCBI lineage: Bacteria > Pseudomonadati > Pseudomonadota > Betaproteobacteria > Nitrosomonadales > Methylophilaceae > Methylophilus > Methylophilus sp. DMC18. The sequence continues at coordinate 248,682 of NZ_JBQUZE010000002.1, forward strand.
GCATGCCTGGTATAAAGAGTTAAATGATAACTTTACCTTCATGCTGAACGGGCAAGTTGGCTATGCGAACAGTTATGGTGGTAAAAACTATCCTTTCTTTAAAAACTTTTATCTGGGTGGTGTAAACAGTGTCCGCGGTTTTGTGAACTCTTCATTAGGCCCTAGAGGTATAAACCCAACGTCAGGTTCAACCTATGCGCTGGGCGGCACCAAAGAGGTTTTAGGCAATGCGGAATTGTTTATGCCAGTGCCGTTCGTCACCCAGTCTAGTCAGTTCCGTCTGAGTGTGTTCTTGGATGCGGGGGGAGTTTACGGGCAAGATGATCCGATTAACTCGGAATATTTGCGTTTCTCAACCGGTGCAGGCGTGACCTGGGTGTCGCCATTTGGACCGTTGAAATTGGTACTGGCCAAGCCTTTGAATAGTAAAAGTTATGACAACACACAAGTGCTGCAATTCCAGTTTGGACAGCAGTTCTAACGCATGCAGTGTCAAATCACTCATCATGCTGGCGCGGAAAGGAGGACTCTCATGAGAAGCATCTGGTTTAGCGTGCTAGCGATTGTATTGTGTTGTGCTCATGCACAAGCCGCCGATTATTACAAAGTCGGGTATGTACAGGTGGACAAGCTTCTGCAAGAGGCACCGCAAACCGCCGAGACGGGTAAAAAGCTTGAAAAAGAGTTTAGTCCGCGCTCACTCGAGCTTGATAAGCTGCAAAAACAGATTCGTGAGTTGGAAACGCAGCTCGATCATGATCGTTCAAACCTGACTGAGTCAGATCGCCGCCTGAAAGAGCGTCAATTGAACAATTCACGCCTTGAATTTCAGAGCAAGCAGCGTGAATTGCGTGAAGATATTAATTTGCGCAAAAATGAAGAGCTGGCCTTGTTGCAAGAACGTATCAATAAAGCGGTGCAGACTGTGGCTGAGAACGAAGGCTATGATCTAGTCGCCTACAGTGGAGTTGCTTATGCCAGCAAGCGTATTGATATCACGGATAAAGTGCTGAAATTGCTAGGTAAAAAATAGAGATTTTGCCTGGCTTTGGGTTGTCCGCTGCTTAGTCATGTTGTTTTCGAGTTATTTTTCTAAAGTTGTTTTCTAGGGTTGTTTTTTTATGGCGCAACACTATACATTACAAGAGATTGTTGCGTCTCTGGGCGGTGAGCTATGGCTAGGCGAGCAGTCACAACATGCGAGCGCCCTGACCGTGTCTCGCATGGCTTCCTTGTCGCAGGCGCAGCCAGGCAGCATTGCTTTTTTTAACGATACCAAATATACACAATCCTTACAGGCCACCCAGGCATCTGCCATCATTTTACGGCCTGAGCATCAGCATTTAACGGCTCTGCCGTGTATTCTGACGGATAATCCTTATGCCTACTTCGCAAGGCTGTCCGCGCTATTGAATCCGCCGCGTACTTACCAGAACCAGATTCATGCAACCGCCGTGCTTGGGCAAGCGGTACAGCATGCGTCTGAGTTAACCGTTGAGGCGCAGGTTTATATTGGTGACCGCGTTGTGCTGGGCGAAGGGGTCAGAATTGGTGCCGGTTGCGTGATCGAAGACGATGTAAGCATTGGTGCGCATACCGTGCTGGAACCGCGTGTGGTGGTCAAGCATGGCAGCCAGATTGGCAGCCATTGCCATTTGTTTTCTGGCTGTATTATTGGAAATGATGGCTTTGGTTACGCAGAAGCGCAGGGCGAATGGGTTAAAATACCGCAGATAGGCCGGGTAGTGATCGGAAATCACGTGGATATCGGTGCAAATACCACAGTCGATCGCGGCGCTTTGGATGACACGGTCATTGCAGACGGTGTGAAGTTGGACAATTTAATACAGGTCGCCCATAATGTCCGCATTGGCGCGCATACGGTGATTGCTGGCTGCGTGGGCATCGCAGGAAGTGCAGTGATCGGTGAACATTGCAAAATCGGTGGCGCGGCCATGATTTTGGGCCATCTGCAGATTGCAGATGGTGTCACCATCTCGCCTGGTTCCATGATTATGCGCTCTATCCAGCAGGCAGGCACTTATACGGCGCTCATGCCATTCCAAAAACATGCAGACTGGTTGCGGACCGCGGCCAATATCCGGCATCTGGAACAATATCAGCTCAAGCTCAAGCAGCTTGAGCAAGCAATTAGCAATATACAGAGACATTCAAAAGATTGAGAGAGACTATGGCTGAGAACCCAATGAATAGCATGGATATTCATGAGATACTAGAACATTTACCGCACCGTTATCCGTTTGTGCTGGTTGACCGCGTACTGTCTATGGAGTTGGGTAAAGAGATCACCGCCGTCAAAAACGTTTCGGTCAACGAGCCTTATTTTCCAGGCCATTTTCCATACCACCCTGTGATGCCGGGCGTCTTGATTGTTGAGGCCATGGCACAGGCGGCAGCCATCCTGTCATTTAAAACGATGGGTACCAAGCCGACCAATGACTCCGTATATTATTTTGCTGGCATAGACAATGTGCGCTTTAAAAAGCCGGTGTCCCCAGGCGATCAGATCGTGCTCAATGTCAAAATTGACCGTATCCTGAAGGGTATCTGGAAATATGTCGCCGTGGCCAAAGTAGGAGACGAAGTGGTGGCCGAGGCCAACATGATGTGTATCCTGAAAGCCATTGAAAAATAACGATATGATACTGCGCTCATGAGGGCGTAGCAGGCGAAACATGCAAAGTTTGATTCATCCTACCGCAATTATTGATCCCAAAGCCGAGCTGGATAGCTCGGTCGAAGTGGGCGCGTATAGCACCATAGGTGCGGGTGTCCGTATTGATGCGGGTACCAAAATCGCCTCACATGTGGTGATTGAAGGCCCCACCACCATTGGTAAGCATAACGAGATTTTTCAATTCTCATCGCTAGGGGCAAAGCCACAAGACAAAAAATTCAAGGATGAGCCTACGCTGCTTGAAATCGGTGATCACAATGTCATCCGTGAGTTTTGTACCTTTAATCGTGGCACGGTTCAGGATAAAGGCACGACCAAAATCGGCAGTCATAACTGGATTATGGCTTATGTACATATTGCCCATGATTGCATCGTTGGCAACCATACCATCATGGCGAATAACTCCTCGCTGGCAGGGCATGTCACTATTTATGATCATGCCATTCTTGGCGGCTTTACCTTAATCCACCAATATTGCCAGATCGGTGAGCATATTATTACCGCGGTTGGGTCTGTGGTGTTCAAGGATATTCCGCCCTATGTGACGGCAGCGGGGTATGACGCGCAGCCGCATGGGATTAATGCCGAGGGCCTCAAGCGTAGAGGCTTTAATGCTGAGACCATACAGCAAATCAAGCGCGCCTATAAAGTGCTTTATCGTCAAGGCTTGTCGTTAGAAGAAGCAAAAGCGGCCTTGGCTGACATGGAAACATCCTGCCCGGAAATTGGCTTGATGACCCGTTTTCTCGCGCAGACCACGCGCGGCATTGTCCGTTAATTCACACAGATTATGGCTAAGATTGCAATGGTGGCGGGAGAGGCCTCCGGAGACTTGCTGGGCTATCACTTGATTCAGGAGCTGAAAGCAGCGCAACCTGACGTCGAGATTTTTGGCATTGCGGGTCCTAAAATGATGAGCCTGGGTGCCAAATCCTTATTCCCGATTGAACGTTTATCGGTACGTGGCTATCTTGAAGTGCTCAAGCATCTGTGGGGCCTGCTCAAGTTACGCCGCCAGTTGTACAAGCAGATTCTCACTGAAAAGCCGGATGTGTTCATCGGTATTGATGCCCCAGACTTTAACTTTTGGCTGGAGCGTAAGCTCAAAGCCAAGGGCATCGCGACTGTGCATTATGTCAGCCCCTCTATCTGGGCGTGGCGTAAAAACCGGATTCACAAAATCAAGCGGGCGGTTTCACATATGCTCGCCTTGTTTCCGTTTGAACCTGCGCTTTACCAGCAGGTCGGCGTGCCTGTCACCTATATCGGCCATCCTCTGGCGGATGCGCTACCGATGGAGCCGCCTGTTGAGCAAGCCCGCGAGAAACTCAAACTCAAAAAAGACACAGTGGTCATTGCGATGCTGCCTGGTAGCCGCCAGTCTGAGGTGACGTTTCATGCAGAACTTGTTCTGGAAACTGCGATTGTATTTGATCGCCTGATGCGTGAAAACGGCCAGCAAGCGCAGTTTCTGGTGCCATTGGTGACGCGAGAAACCCGTGATATTTTTACCAGTGCCTGGCACCAGTTATTAACGCAAAAACCTGAGACCAGCATAGACCTGCAAATCATGTTTGGTCACGCACATGATGCGATGACAGCCGCAGATGCGGTGCTGGTCGCCTCTGGCACGGCAACACTGGAAGCTGCGTTGCTCAAGAAGCCGATGGTCATTACCTACAAGATGTCCAATATGAGCTGGCAATTGCTTAAACGCATGCGTCTGCAGCCTTATGTTGGCTTGCCTAACATCCTGGCTGGTGAGTTTATTGTGCCTGAATTGCTGCAGGATGACGCGACTCCGGAGCGCATTGCGCAAACACTCTACAATCTGCTGGCTGATAAAGTTGGCTTGAGTGCGCTACAAGAAAAGTATCGCCATATTCACGCGCAGCTCAAGCAAAACAGCGCGCAAAAGGCGGCGGCTGTGATTAGACAATTTCTACAGGCTTAACTGCGATGCATATCCTGTGTGGTATTGATGAAGCAGGTAGGGGGCCTTTGGCTGGCGCAGTGTATGCCGCCGCAGTCATTCTGGATCCGTCCAGACCTATCGCAGGCCTGGCAGACTCGAAAAAGTTATCTGAAGCCAAGCGTGATGCACTGGCGATCACCATCAAAGAACAGGCTTTGGCCTGGGGCATCGCCAGCGTCAGTGCGCAAGACATTGATCGGATCAATATCTTGCAGGCCAGTCTGCTCGCCATGCAGCGCGCTTACCAGGCCATGTGCGACCAGTTTCATATACAGGCCACACTGATCCAGGTGGACGGTAATCGTAAACCTGTATTCCAGATCCCTTGTGAAGCCATTGTCAAAGGCGATAGCAAAGTGGCTGAAATTTCGGCAGCCTCTATTTTGGCCAAGACGGCCAGAGATGCTTCATTGCTGGAATTAGACGCGCAATATCCAGAGTATGGCTTTGCCCAGCATAAAGGCTATCCCACCGCGTTGCATCTTGAGCGACTGGCCTTACATGGCGTCACGCCTGAGCATAGGCGCAGTTATGCACCGGTTAAAAAACTGCTCATAGCCATGGACAGTTAAACACTTGGACGCCAGTCGCAATAAAAAAGCCGCTTTTTAAAAAGCGGCTTTTTTGTGACCTCAAGGCCAGAAAAACTTATTCGACCAGCAGTTCAGTCTTGCCGGATTTGCCATTCATTTCATCGGCATTCGGCAAGGGTTCTTTGCGTGCTGTAATGGTCGGCCAGACTTTTGCCAGACGGGCATTGAGTTCGATAAAGTGCTGCTGGTTGGCTGGCACATCATCTTCAGAGAAAATGGCTTCTGCCGGGCATTCGGCCACACACAGCGTGCAGTCAATGCACTCATCCGGGTTGATTGCCAGAAAGTTAGGGCCTTCAACAAAACAGTCTACCGGGCACACATCTACGCAGTCGGTATATTTGCACTGAATACAATTTTCGGTTACTACATAAGTCATGTTTTAAATCCTTTGTGGGCTTTTAGGGCCAAAACGATATTTTATTGCAATTTAGCCAAATTGACGATGGATGGCTTGGTGTGACATCCGCTTGCGCTGGTTTAGACAATCATGCCTGCGCCAACCGTGTTGTTGGTGCTCTCGTCAATGACGATAAAGGCGCCGGTGGCACGGTTTTTATCATAGCTGTCTACCATCAGCGGTTGCGCCAGCTTAAAGCTTACGCGGGCGATATCATTCATTTTGAGATCAGTAGTCGCCTGTTGCTCCAGCGTGTTGACGTCCACCTTGTATTGAATGCTGCCGATTTTCGCTTTGGATTCGCGTGTGGTGTGACGCACTATGTAAGTCCGTGCCGGCGACAATGGGGTTTCTGACAGCCAGCAGACATGTGCTTCAATGTGTTTGACGGCTTCAGGCGCTTGACTGGTTTTCACGATCATATCGCCGCGTGAGGTATCAATCTCATCTTCAAGCAGTAGGGTTACGCTTTGCTCCGTTTGCGCACGTTGCAGTTGCTCGGCACCCAGTTGAATCGCCTTGACTTTAGACTGGTAACCGTTCGGCAATACTGTGACCGCATCACCGACGGCGATTTCGCCGGACTCAACGCGCCCCATAAAGCCACGGAAATCATGCAGGTCGGGATTGGCTGAATCATGTGGGCGGCAGACAAACTGTACCGGGAAGCGGAAGGCTTCTGATGCCTCGCTATTTGAAGCCGGGGCCGCTTCCAGCAGCTCCAGCAAGGTTTCGCCCTGGTACCAGTTCAGATTCTCCAGACGGTCTACCAGCATGTCACCATTGAGTGCAGACATGGGGATGAATTTGATGTCACGCGCTTGCGCCAGACCGATCTCGGTGGCGAATGCCGTGTAATCCGCCTTGATTTTGTCAAAGACGGCTTGGTCATAATTGACCAGATCCATCTTGTTCACTGCCACGACAATATGGGGAATGCCGACCAGATGCGCCAGATAACTGTGGCGGCGGGTTTGGGTCAGTACGCCTTTACGCGCATCGATCAGGATAATGGCCAGATTAGCCGTTGATGCGGCGGTCACCATGTTGCGGGTGTACTGTTCGTGACCAGGGGCATCGGCGATGATGTATTTGCGGGTGCCGGTGCTGAAATAGCGGTAAGCCACATCAATGGTAATGCCTTGTTCACGCTCGGCTTGCAAACCATCGGTCAGCAAGGAGAGATCCACGGCTTCCATACCGCGTTTTTTCGAAGTACGTTCAATGTTGTTGAGCGTATCTGCCAGAATGGTTTTGGTGTCGTACAGCAAGCGGCCAATCAGCGTGCTTTTGCCATCATCCACACTGCCGCAGGTCATGAAGCGCAGCAAAGAGTCGTTGTGTTGTGTTGTCATATTAGAAATAACCTTCTTTCTTACGCTGCTCCATGGAAGCCTCGGAAGTTTGATCGTCCAGACGCGTTGCGCCGCGCTCGGTAATGGTGGTGGTGGCGGTTTCTACCACGATTTTGCTCACATCATCGGCATCAGAAATGACGGGCGCTGTACAGGTGACGTCACCGACGGTACGGAAACGTACCTGCATGTTGATGACTTCTTCACCGGCCTTGGGCTGGTTGATCAATTCGCCAGAAGTCAGCGGCACGTTGACCGGGAAAATCGCACCATGACGCATCACCACATCGCGCTGGTGGGCAAAGTAGATGCTAGGCAGCTCCAGTTTTTCACGCTCGATGTATTGCCAGACATCCATTTCTGTCCAGTTCGAGATCGGGAAGGCGCGGATGTTTTCCCCTTTGTGCACACGGGCGTTGTATAGGTTCCATAATTCCGGGCGCTGGTTTTTCGGATCCCATTGGCCAAACTCGTCACGGAAGCTCATGATCCGTTCCTTGGCGCGCGCTTTTTCTTCATCACGGCGGGCGCCGCCAATGCAGCAGTCAAAACCGAACTCTTCAATGGCTTCCAGCAGGGTCACCGACTGATGTTTGTTGCGTGGCTCATCCGGCGTTTTCAGCACCACAGTGCCACGCTTCATGGAGTCTTCCACTGAACGCACAATCAGGCGCTCGCCTAGCTCGGCAGCGCGCTGGTCACGGAAATTGACCACTTCCTGATAGTTGTGACCGGTGTCGATATGCATGAGCGGGAAAGGGAAGCGACCTGGGCGGAAGGCTTTTTCTGCCAGACGCAAAATGCACAACGAATCCTTGCCGCCGGAGAACAGCAACACAGGGTTGGCGCACTGACCAGCCACTTCACGCAGGATATGAATGGCTTCAGCTTCGAGCCAGTCGAGATGTGATAAAGGTTGTTTCGTTGTCATCTTAATTTATTACCAATCAAATTTTTACCGCCGATCAACGTAGATACACGCTCATTACTGCTTTAACGTTTTACCGGCAGTTAACTATTTCTTTACGTGCAAACCGCACTCTTTGCTGGTCGGATCTTCCCACCACCAGCGACCGGCACGGATATCTTCACCCATGGCGACGGCACGCGTACAAGGTGCACAGCCAATGCTGGGGTAAAACTGGTCATGCAGGGCGTTGTAAGGCACTTCATGCAACCGGATATAGGCCCAGACTTCTTTTTCTGTCCAGTCACTAAGCGGGTTGAATTTTTCCAGTTTGTTGCCTGCGTCAAATTCACGGACAGGCAAATTGCTGCGGGTGGTGGCTTGTTCAGCACGCATGCCGGTGATCCAGGCTTGTTTGCCAGCCAGTGCACGTTGCAGCGGCTCCACTTTGCGCATATGGCAGCAGGCCTTACGCAGTTCTATGCTGTCATAGAAGGCATTGATGCCCTGGCTACGCACATACTGCTCTACGGCTTCATGCTTGGGGAAAAACACCACCGGTTTGGTGGCGTAGGTGTGCTCAACTTCCCCCATCAGGGTGTAGGTTTCTGCGGGCAGTCGACCCGTGTCCAGTGAGAAAATCTCGATGGGCAGGGCCTCTTTGGCGATCAAGTCAGTCAACACCATGTCTTCAGCGCCATAGCTATTGGCAAAAGTGATGGCCGGAAACTCTGCCGCCGCAGACTGAAGCAGGGCTACTACTTGGGCGCGCTTGGCCTGGACAGAAGCAACCAGGGCTTCTGTCAGCTCAGGGCGTGTCGCAGGATTGCTGGCTGCCGGTTTGAGCATGCTGACGCCGAAACTCATGCGCGCTGTATCCTTCTCCACACTGGCACATCACCTACCGCGCCCTGATAGGGCTGGCTGAAGTCATTCAGGCTGGCCAGTGCATCTTCGGCCGAGCGGTCAGCACGAATTAAAAAGCTGGTGAAGCCTGCGCGCTTGTGAAAGAACAATTGATCACGCAATACATCGCCAATCGCGCGCAATTCGTTTTTAAACCCGTAACGCGTGCGTAGCCAGTTGCCCAAGGTGAAAATGCGGCCATCGGCAAAGCGTTCCACATAAATGGCGATGATTGGCAAACTGTTCAAATCTGCAAACTCAGCTTGCAGGGTCTCGGCAGTTTCATTGGTGGCCAGCACAATGCCAAGTTCACCCGCTGCCAGACGCGCTTGCAATTCGGCTTTGCGTGCTTGCCAGACGGTGAGGGGAACCAGAATCTTGCCGGTGGCAGGAATCTGGGTATTGGCAATTTGTTCCGGGCTGTAGGTTTGTTCGCCGGTGAGTTTAAATAGCACCACTTTACCCGCCTGTTTGCGAACAGATTCTTCTGCCGGCGCAGGCGGGATGACGCGGGTCCAGGTATCCGCCACAATGCTGGCGTGGCCGTTGGCATCAAGTTGAATTAATTGACTCATTATGCAGATTCCTTTTCAGCGTAGACATGGGCCTTGAACGGCGCCACGCCCAAACGACGTACCGTGTCGATAAAACGCTCTTCGTCGCTACGCTCACGCACATAGACCTCAATCAGGCGTTTGACTACGCCTGGCATTTCTTCTGCCGAGAATGAAGGGCCGATCACGGTACCGATGCTGGCATCATTACCTTGCTTGCCACCAATGGTGACCTGGTACCACTCCGAACCATCCTTATCCACACCCAGAATGCCGATATGGCCGACATGGTGATGGCCGCAGGCATTCATGCAACCAGAGATATTGAGCTCAAGGTCACCGATTTCATACAGGTAGTCCAGATTGTCGAACTGCATCTGAATGGCTTCGGCAATCGGAATCGATTTGGCATTGGCCAGGCTGCAGAAGTCACCGCCAGGGCAGCAGATAATATCCGTCAGCAAGCCGATGTTAGGCGTGGCCAGACCGGCTGCGCGGGCTTTTTCCCACACGGCAAATAGGTCGGACAATTGCACGTCGGCCAGGATCAGGTTTTGCTCGTGGGAGGAGCGCAGCTCGCCAAAACTGTAGGCATCGGCCAAGTCAGCCACCACGTGCATTTGCTCGCTGGTGATGTCTCCAGGCGCTTTGCCGTGTGGTTTGAGCGACAAGGTCACCGCGCGGTAACCCGGGACACGGTGTGCGTGGACACAACGTTTCACCCAGGCGGCAAAGGCAGGATTGCATGCGACCGCAGCGTCGAATGACGCATCATGCGCAGGCAGTGTTTTGTATGGCATGGGCTCAAAGTAATGTGCCACGCGGTCTAGTTCGGCTTGAGTGATGGTGAGTGGACCGTCTTTGAGGTGGGCCCATTCCTCATCTACCTGGCGTCTGAATTCATCAATGCCCAGCGCCTTCACCAGAATCTTGATGCGGGCTTTGTAAATGTTGTCACGACGGCCGTGAATGTTATATACACGGATCACTGCTTCGCAGTAAGACAACACATGTTGCCATTCCAGATGTTCGCGAATCACAGTGCCCAGGATCGGTGTACGGCCCAAGCCACCACCCACCCAGACTTTGATCGCCATCTGGCCTTGTGCGTCTTTGTAAAATTCGAGGCCAATGTCATGCGCCTGCACAATCGCACGGTCTTGTTCAGTGCCTGAGACGGCAATCTTGAACTTGCGTGGCAACAGGGCGAATTCAGGGTGGAAGGTACTCCACTGGCGCATGATTTCAGCAATGGCGCGCGGATCAATGATCTCGTCGGGCGCAATGCCGGCAAACTGGTCGGTCGTGATATTACGGATGCAGTTGCCTGAGGTTTGAATGGCGTGCATTTCTACCGTCGCCAGTTCAGCCAGAATCTCCGGGGTGTCTTCCAGTTTGGGCCAATTGAGCTGCAAGTTCTGACGGGTACTAAAGTGACCATAGCCACGGTCATAGCGCTTGGCAATGTCTGCCAGTTTGCGTAATTGTTTGCTGGACATGAGTCCGTAAGGTACGGCAATCCGCAGCATCGGTGCATGGCGCTGAATATACAGGCCGTTTTGCAGACGCAGTGGGCGGAACTCTTCATCCGTGAGTTCGCCTGCCAAATAGCGGCGGGTCTGGTCGCGGTACTGGGCGACACGTTCATTAACAATTTGTTGGTCTATAGGATCGTATTTGTACATGCTTGAGTCACTTTGTTCGCAAAAAGCGAAGAGGCAGTATTTTAATGGAAAACTAGCTTAAAGCCTACATAAATCAATATCATAGCCAAGGCAATACGTACCCAGTGTTCTGCAACACGTGAGCTCATATGGCTACCCAGGTAAATGCCCGGTATGGAACCGATCAGCAAGGTGCCGAGTAACTGGTAGTCTATGGTGCCCAGGGAGGCATGGCCGAGACCAGCCACCAGCGTTAGCGGGACGGCATGCGCAATATCACTGCCGACAATCGTGGTGATTTTCTCCTTGGGATATAACAGAATGAGTGCTGTTACCCCAAGCGCGCCCGCACCGACCGAGGTCAGCGTGACCAGCGCGCCCAGTACCACCCCGAGTAATACGGTGGCCGGAGGTACGTAATGGGCTGGAATCCATTCGTCTTTGGAGACTAAAGCGATTAATTTGTTGCGTAACAGCACGGCCGCTGAGGTCACCATCAAGGCAATGCCTAACCAGAATTTGATTGTGGATACCACTTCGCCTGACTGTAAATCCATGCTGTGCAAGGCCCACAGGGTTAACAGAGACGCTGGAACGCTACCCATGGCCAAGCGTTTGACGATACGCCAGTCAATATTCCCCAGTTTGCCATGCGCAAAAATCCCCACAGATTTTGTGATCGAGGCATAGAGCAGGTCTGTCCCTACGGCGACGGCGGGCTTGATGTTATAAATAAGCAACAAAATCGGCGTCATTAATGAGCCGCCGCCAACGCCCGTCAGACCAACCAAAAAGCCCACGACAAAGCCTGCCAATATGTATCCGAATTCCATGAGGAGTATCTTGAAAAGTTAAGCGCGGCATCATAACAAGTTTTTAAGTGTTGATTTAATAATAAATTCTTCTATGATATAGCTTTTGGTTATAAAGGGTGATCTATGAAGTTTCACCAGTTACGGTATGTGCATGAGGTGGTGCGGCAGCATTTGAATATTTCTGCTGCCTCTGAGGCATTGCATACCTCCCAACCTGGGGTCAGCAAGCAAATCCAGCTGTTAGAAGAAGAGTTGGGATTGCAGATTTTTCAGCGTAATGGCAAACGCCTCATCGGCGTGACTGAGCCTGGCCGTAAAATTGTCGAGCTGGCCGCGCGTGTCATGCTGGACATGCAGAATATCAAACGGGTGGGCGACGAATACAGCCGCGAAGACAGTGGTGAACTGACCATTGCCACTACCCATACGCAAGCGCGTTATCGCCTGCCTGCTGCGGTCAAGCAGTTCATGGCGCAGTATCCCAATGTGAAATTGACGATTCATCAGGGCAACCCGTCGCAAGTCACCGAACAGGTTGCTGCCGGAGAAGCCGATATCGGCATTGCGACCGAGAACATCAGCAAGGATGAGCGTTTGTCGTGCTTGCCATGCTACAGCTGGAACCGGTGCCTGGTCGTGCCGTCGCAACATCCCTTGCTGGAAAAAAAAACCATCAGCCTGAAAGATCTGGTCAACTATCCGCTGATCACCTATGACTTTGCCTTTACTGGCGGCACACTGGTGTCTAAAGTCTTTCACGATGCCGGTCTTCAGCCCAATGTGGTGTTTACGGCGATTGATGCCGACGTGATCAAAACCTATGTCAATCTGGGGCTGGGTATTGGGTTGATTGCCAATATGGCTTATGAGGAAACCCGCGATGCACCGCTAAAAAGCCTGGACTGCAGCCATCTATTTCCTGACAGCACCACTTATCTGGGTGTGCGCAGGGATGCTTTTTTGCGTGATTACATGCTTAACTTTATTACCATGCTGTCACCGCAATATGACAAGCGCAGTGTGCAACGGGCCTTGCATCAGGACTTGTGATGCGCGTCACATTGGTCTGCGTAGCGGCATGCTGTAATGCTGCATAGTCTTCACAGATAGAGAGGTCTTTCATGCGTTTAAGTCACCTCAAGGGATGGTGTTGCCTCTGTTTTTTTATCCATTGCTCGGTTTGGGCCGCGCCGGCGCATGTCCGTGTCATTGGTCATGGCATGCCAGACGTCGATCTCGATAACGCCATTTATGAAGTGCCGGTGCAGCCTGACGTGAGCTACCAGGATCTGGTGGATAGCCTTAAATCGCTCTCTGAGGGCATGAATTTTGTAAACCCTGCAAACTTCCCGATTGGTGACCATATGAAACAACGCGGCCAGGATCCGCAAGGCATCAAAGAAGTCCGCACCTTTTGTAACCTGAGCATGGGCACCGAAATTATCCTCGATCACCCCGAATTTCTGGTGTTTGCGCCTTGCCGCCTGGCCATTTATGAAAAGCCGGATGCGCACGGCAAGCGGCAACTTTACCTGGGGCTGGACAGACCCACGCATGACTTGAAAAATATCAAGCATCCCACCGCCAGGGCGCAAGCCTCGGCACAACAGCTTGAAAATGCCTTGATTGAGTTGATGGAAAAAGCCCGACGTGGGGATTTTTGATAGTTCTTATAAAAACATTTTTTAACCACAGAGAACACAGAGGGAGCAGCATCAATCCGCTATGTTCTGATTTACTGTGGTGCACACTCATCGCTTTTCTCGGTGTTCTCTGTGGCTAAAAGTTTTTTAAACGATTTCTCCTTTAAGGCAAAACAACAATCTTCCCCTTTTTAGAGCCATCCCCTATACTCAACTTAACTTTAATTGTTAAGAGTGCATTCCATGGTTCAACCTATGCTCATCGCAAAAAATAATGACATCGAAAGTGTGATGCTGCCGAAAATGGCCAACCGTCATGGCCTCATTGCCGGGGCCACCGGGACGGGCAAAACCGTGACCCTACAAAGTCTGGCGGAGCAGTTTTCGCGCATTGGTGTGCCGGTATTTATGGCTGATGTGAAGGGCGATTTGTCTGGCATGAGTCAGGTTGGCGGTGGCAACGCCAAGGTGGAGGCGCGTGTGCAGCAGCTGGCGCTGACTGGCTATGCGAATAAAGCCTATCCAGTCATGTTCTGGGATATGTTTGGTGAAAAAGGCCATCCGGTGCGCACCACCTTGAGTGAGATGGGGCCGTTGCTGCTGGCACGCATGCTGAACCTTAATGAGGTGCAGGGCGGTGTCTTGAATGCGATTTTCAAAATCGCCGATGACAATGGCATGCTACTGCTGGATTTAAAGGATTTGCGCGCCATGGCGCAACATTGTGCCGAAAATGCCGCCACCTATCAGACCCAGTACGGCAATATTTCTACCGCCAGTGTTGGTGCCATTCAGCGAGCCTTGTTGCAACTGGAGACAGAAGGTGGCGATGTGCTGTTTGGTGAGCCGGCTTTGAATCTCGAAGACATGATGCAAACCGATGGCAAAGGATTGGGATTTATCAATATTCTGGCTGCGGACAAGCTGCTGAATTCGCCGCGTGTGTATGCGACGCTTTTGCTGTGGTTGCTCTCCGAGTTGTTTGAAAAACTGCCTGAAGTCGGTGACCTGGAAAAGCCAAAACTGGTGTTTTTCTTTGATGAGGCGCATTTACTGTTTAATGATGCGCCGACCATTCTGATGCAAAAAATCGAGCAGGTAGTGCGTCTGGTGCGCTCCAAAGGCGTGGGCGTCTACTTTGTGTCGCAAAACCCGCTGGATATTCCAGATGTGGTGTTGGGTCAATTGGGTAATCGGGTGCAGCATGCCTTGCGCGCGTTTACCCCGCGCGACCAGAAAGCGGTACAAGTGGCGGCTCAAACCTTTCGTGCCAATCCCAAGCTGGATGTTGCCACAGCGATTACCGAGTTAGGCGTGGGCGAGGCGCTGGTATCATTTTTGGATGAAAAAGGCGCGCCGACGCCGGTTGAGCGCGTGTTTGTCTGTCCACCCGAGAGCCGTGTGGGACCAGCGACCGATGTGGAGCGCAAGCAGGTGATGGCGCAGTCTCTGGTGGCGGGTGTTTACGACAAGCTGGTGGATCGTGAATCTGCGTATGAGATTCTCAAACAGCGGGCAGAGCAGGCCAGTGCTGCGACGCAGGCACAACAACAGGAAGAAAGTTCAGGCTTTGATTTGGGCGGCATTCTAGGCGGTAAAACCAGCCGCTCAGACTCGGTGCTGGAGTCTGCGGCCAAATCAGCCGCGCGCGCCATCGGCTCACAACTGGGGCGGGCGATTATCCGTGGCGTGCTAGGCTCCATCATGGGGAATGGCAAAAGCAAGCGTTAACCGTGAAGTCAGTCAGGAAGAGACATGCTCAGTGATATCGCGATCGCCCAGGCCGCCACGCTAACGCCTATCGTCAACATTGCCAGCAAGCTTGGGCTTGTGGCGGACGATGTGCATGCCTATGGTCAGCATATGGCCAAATTGACGCAGGCCACCGTCAACCGCTTGCAGGCGCAACCTGCCAAAGCCAAACTGATCCTGGTCACGGCGATCAATCCGACCCCGGCAGGCGAAGGCAAAACCACGACCACGATAGGATTGACCGATGCCTTGAATCAGGCCGGGTATCAGGCAATGGCCTGTTTGCGTGAACCCTCTCTGGGGCCCGTGTTTGGGATGAAAGGCGGGGCGACCGGCGGCGGCTATGCGCAGGTGGTGCCGATGGAAAATATCAACCTGCATTTTACCGGTGATTTTCATGCCATCAGTGCCGCCAATAATTTGCTGGCTGCCCTTGTAGATAACCATATATATCAGGGCAATGCGCTGCAGTTTGACACCGTCAGCTGGCGCCGCTGTATAGATATGAATGATCGCGCCTTACGGCGGCTCACGCTGGAAAATAATACCCATACCGGCTTTGATATCACCGTCGCCAGTGAGGTGATGGCCATTTTTTGCCTGGCGACCGATCTGGCCGATTTGACGTCTAGACTGGGAAGGATTCAGGTCGGCTTGAGTACAGCAGGCAGCCCGATTCTGGCGAGTGACTTGCAGGCTGAAGGCGCCATGGCCGCCTTGCTTAAAGATGCTTTTCAACCCAATCTGGTACAGACCCTGGAAGGGTCGCCGGCGCTCGTACATGGGGGGCCGTTTGCCAATATTGCTCATGGCTGCAACTCTCTGGTAGCGACACAAACCGCCTTGCGCCTGGCGGACTATGTGGTGACCGAGGCTGGCTTCGGTGCCGACCTCGGTGCAGAAAAATTCATGGATATCAAATGCCGCCAGTCTGGCCTGCGGCCGGATGTGGCGGTGATCGTTGCCACGGTGCGCGCCTTGAAATATCACGGTGGGGTGGATGTGGCGGACTTGAACCGCGAAAACCTCGCCGCTTTACAGGTGGGCGTGGCCAACCTTCGCAAGCATGTGACGAATTTACGCCAGCATTTCAATTTGCCGGTGGTGGTGGCGCTGAATCATTTTACTGCGGATACCGAGGCCGAAATCGCGTTAGTACAGGCAGCCGTGCAAGCCTTGGGCGCCAGTCTGCATGTCTGCCATCACTGGGCACAGGGCGCCGCCGGGGCGATTGCGCTGGCGCACGCGGTGGCTGACCAGGCCCAACAAGCATCGACGCCTTCGTTACTGTATGCAGACGATTTGTCCCTGACTGAAAAGCTAGACACCATTGCGCAAAAACTCTATGGCGCCAGCGGGGTGACCTTTAGTGCGCTGGCACAACAGCAACTTGCCCGTCTGGCAGAAGTCAGCCAGGGCTTGCCGGTGTGTGTCGCCAAAACGCAGTATTCGTTCTCGTGTGACCCCAAGTTGCGCAATGTGCCCGCGGATCATGTATTGCATGTGCGAGAGCTGCGCTTGTCGCGTGGTGCAGGCTTTGTCGTCGCTATCTGTGGAGACGTCATGACCATGCCCGGCTTGCCCAAGCAGCCCGCCAGCACCCGGATTAGCGTCGATGCAGATGGTAGAATACAGGGGTTATCCTGAAGTCTGTGTCATGCAAACGTTTAGCCAACTCGGTCAAGCCGATCAAACCATCAATAAATCCCGCTTTATCGCACGGGCCAAGCGCTGTGAAAATGAGCGCGAACTGGCCCTGTTTTTACGTCAGTTTGCCAGCGACCATCAAACTGCCGGCCACTTGGCGTATGCATTTCGCATGAAAACTCCTGAGGGCATTGTCGCGCGTTTTTCAGATGCCGGTGAGCCGGCAGGCACGGCCGGTAAACCCATCATGCAAATGCTGGATGGGCAGAATTATGTCAATTGCTGTGTGGCGGTGGTGCGCTATTATGGTGGCATCAATTTGGGCACTGGCGGTTTGGTGCGGGCGTATGGCGGCACGGCCAAGCAGGCCATGGATCAAGCCGGAAGCATGCCTTTCGTCGAGATGGTGCAACTGAAGATCTCAACCAGTTATAAACGGGTAGATGAACTGACCCGCGAAGTACAAAAGTGCCAGGGCGAAATTCTGGACAAGCAGTTTGATGAGGCTGTGCATTTTCTGCTCAAGCTGCCCCTGGATGCCGCCCAACAAATACGCGCCAAGTTTTAGTCGCGCAATAGACTGAACAACTGAGGAACCGGAGTTCGACGTGAACCAAACCCAACGACTGGATACTGCCACCTGTTTGCTCATGGTAGGGTTAATGTGGCTGGTATTGCAGGTGCAATTATTGCCCGCGTTACTGGTCGGCATGCTGGTGTTTGAGCTGATTCATGTCATTTCGCCGCTGATTGCACGCAAATTGCCGGGTAAATATGCCAAATGGCTGGCAGTCATGCTGATTGCCACGCTGGTGATCGGCCTGCTGGTTGCCTTGGGCATGGGGATTGTGACGCTGATCCGCAGTGACAGCGGCGGTTTGGCCATGTTGTTTGATCAACTGGCTAGAATCATTGAAGACTCGCGCAAAGTGTTGCCGCCCTGGCTCAACGAGCGTTTGCCAGATGATGCGATTACCTTGCAGCAAACCGTGATTGAGTGGTTACGTTCACATTCGGCAGATTGGCAATTGCTGGGCAAGGAGGCCGGGCATCATCTGGCGCATATTCTGATCGGCATGGTGATCGGGGCCATGGTCGCCTTGCATGATGTGCAAACACACGGTAACCATAAACCGCTTGCGCAAAGCCTGCTCAATCGCATCACGCTGTTTGCGCTGGCGTTTAAAAATATCGTGTTTGCGCAGGTGAAAATTTCCGCGGTCAACGCCAGCCTGACCGCGATTTACCTGATCGTGATTTTGCCGTTGTGCGGTGTACATCTACCATTCACCAAGACCATGATTGCGATTACCTTTTTGGTTGGCTTGCTGCCTGTGGTGGGCAACCTGATGTCCAATACTGTGATTGTCATAGTCAGTACCAGTCATTCCTTTGTGATCGCCATGGGCTCGCTGGCTTTTCTCATCGTCATTCACAAGCTGGAATACTTTTTAAACGCGCGTATTGTTGGCGGGCAAATCCGCGCGCACGCCTGGGAGTTGCTGGTCGCCATGTTACTGATGGAGGCCACCTTTGGGCTGCCGGGCATCGTCGCTGCGCCGGTTTACTATGCCTACCTTAAAAGCGAGTGTCGGGCACGGGAGTGGGTTTAAGGGCTGCAATGTCTGGATATTCGGTAAAAACATTAATCAGCCATGGCGGTCATGCTCACATTTGCCAGTCTGGCCTGGCGTGGTCGGAGGTTGAAACAGATGACCCGAACGGGCCATTGTGGCGGCTTAACCAGACAAGTATTCTACACACATCGCAAGGACACAAGAAATGACAGGGTTTAATCTAAAAGTATTATGGTTTGGATTGCTCATCCTGCTCATTGTCAGCATTTTGGATGCTTTTGTGTAATTGTGGCGTGTTTTTCAAGTTTAAAGTCTCTTTGGCCCCGACCCGTCGGGGCTTTTTCTTTTTGGGGATAGCGCGCTGCGATTATGGTGCTCTGGCCAGGCGGCTGCCAGTGCGCGCTTCATCGTTGAGCGTTTTTAAAAAGGCCACAATCGCGTCGATCTCCTTTGCATCCAGCGGGGCGGGGTCACCAGGCTGTTGGCCAAACGGGGCTTTCATCTCGATATTGTCTTGATACTTTTCTGGCAGGTCATTGAATTTGAGGCGCTTGCCGGTACGGTCATGCGGATACCATTTTTCTGGTGCGGTATCGCGTTCAGCATAAAAGCGCACGGCATCTCTGAGGGTGTGTACCACGCCATTATGGAAAAAGCTTTTTTTGCGCGCCACATTGCGCAGCGTCGGCACCTTAAACAAGCCACAGTACTCTGCATTCAAATCCTGTCTGGCCGGGCCGCACAAGCCGAGGTCGTAATAGTGCCGGTCATGATTTTGCGCGATGTGTGGATTGCGTGGCAGACCCAGTGCAGCATAGCCATGATCGGTAAATTGCGGCAGGGCACCATGGACGACTGCTGCCTGGTGGCAACTTGCACAGTTGCCTTTGTTGGGGTCCATAAATAGCCGCAAGCCTTTTTCCTCCAACGCGGTAAAGCGGGCCTTGCCTTCCATGACGTGATCAAACTTGCTGGAATAGGGCGCAAATTCTGTCGCGTCTTGCTGGTAGGTTTGCAGCGCCAATAAAACCGCATCCGTGATGGCGGCGTCGGCTTGCAAGCTGGCCGGGCCAAACAACTGGCTGAACGCCTGGGGATAAGCCTGGCGTATTCTTTTGGCCAGCAGGCTCGGTGTCGAGGCCATTTCATTGCTTGAAAATAATGGGATTTTTGCTTGCTCGGCCAGCGTGTTGACGCGGCCATCCCAGGTGAATCCGCCTGCCGGACCATTATCCAGGCCAGGCTGTAAGCCCTCATCTTCGGTGTAGTGTTCTGTGAAAGGCGGGGTGGATTGCAAGTACATCAGGGTAGGCACTGCCCGCGTCCCCATTAACTGCATATGGTCACCGCCCTTTTGAACCGACTGCGGGTTGCCTGGCGTAAACGCGTTCTGGGCCTGATGGCAGCTGGCGCAGGATAATTTGCCCGAAGCCGATAGTTGCGCATCATGAAACAGACGTTTGCCCAGCGCCGTCAATGCCTGGGTGCGTGAGGCGGGTGACAGCGTATTGGCCGCCTGGGGTTCTTGTACCTGCGGCGGGACTAAGGTTTCATCTTCCTGAGCCGTCAATTGCAAAGAAGAGAAGCAAAGCACGGTCAGCAATAATGTTTTCAAGTTGAGCATAGCAGTGAATGGAGCGAATAAAAAAGCGGATAAACAGGCTGCTCATCCGCTTTGTTGGGCACAAAAATGTGATTATTTGGACTGGCGTCTGCGCAGCATCAGGCCAGTCAAGCCCAGGCCGGCCAGCATCATCGCAGTGTTGCTGGCTTCTGGCACTGCGGCGGCGGTTACGCGTACAGCCGTGCCGGACAGCGCGCTGATGGTCACGCCTGCGTCGGTACTTTGGAACATATTGCTGGTGCTGGCAGCATCTTGCGTGTCAACCAGAGCGCTGTAGCCAGTCGCGCCAAATTGACCGGAACCAAAGATGATGTCATAGCTGCCTGCGGCCAGATGAACGGTGCTGCCCAGTGAAGCGAGTTGATCGCCACCGGTCGCTGCAAAGACGGTATGTGCCAGGCTGTTGGCAGCAAGGGTGCTACTATTCCAGTCACCGGCTTTGACGATCGCCCCAAAGATATTGCCATCGGAGAATTGGCTGAAGTTACCGCCAATGTAGGAAATATCCATGCTGCTGCTCAAGGTGAGGCGTACACCCAGATAATCCGTGTTATCGATGATGTAACTACCGAAAGCGGCAGATTCGCTCACATAGTTAGCACTTGAAAACACGATGGTAGGGGTGGCCGCAACACTGCTGTTGGATGCGAAGGTGAAGGCCAGCAGGGTGGCAAAGCCCAAAGATTTGATCATGATTCTTCTCCAGAAGTTAAGATTCAGTCAGCGCAATTGGGATACCCAACTGCGCCGTATGTTGTAATGATTAGAATGCCAGGGCGTTGGTCAGGTCGCCCATGATGTTGGCACCATGGCTTTGCAAGCTTTCATCACGCTTTTTCAGGCCGTCCAATGGCGGCAGTGAGTAGCGGTGTGTGATAAAACGCAAGGCAGAACCGGTGTCATACTGGGTATGATCCACGGCGCCTTTTTTGGCAAAAGGTGAAATGATCAAGGCCGGAATACGTGTGCCTGGCCCGATCAAATCGCCTTTAGGAGGCACGGCATGGTCAAACTGGCCGCCAAATTCATCATAGGTAATCAATACCAGGGTGTTATTCCATTGCGGGCTGTTTTGCAACTGGCTGATGATGGTCATCACTTCATCATCCGCATTGGTGACGTTGGTATAGCCTGGGTGCTGGTTCAGGTTGCCAATCGGTTTATAGAACGACACGGCTGGCAAGGTGCCTTGTGTAATGTCATTCAACAAATCTGCACGGTCTTGCAGGTGGCTGTTACGGTAGGTGCCATGGGCCACTGGGTCAAAATTTGCATAGTAGTTAAATGGCTGGTGATGGGCCTGAAAGTCGCCATGGGTCGCATCTGCCACGCCAAAGCTGTTTGACTTGTAGACATTGCTGCGATCATTGACCGCATCGCTCCAGCCGCCTGAGTACCATTTCCAGCTGATTTGCTTGCTATCCAGCAGGTCTGCAATGGTGGTGATGGTTTGTGCTGGCAAGGTGGTCGAAGCTGATGGGTTGGCGTACAGCAACTGGTTACCTGAGGCGCTGGTCACCGGCGCATTGCCACTGGGTTGGAATGGTGGCTGCATGGTGTTCACGGCGCGATAGCCGTCACCCGCACCAAAGTAGTCCAATGGGGCAATATTGCCGCTCTTGAATGAGGTGTTGGTGGCGTTGGTGCCAATCGCAGAGGCGCTCATGGAGCTGTTGCGGGCCAATTGTGGCACGCCGTTGACTGGGGTAGTCAAGACGTTGAGAGAAGCTTTGTTATTGGCGACGGTATCGGCGGAAATTGCCGGTGCGCAAGCGCAGACCAGATACTGGTGGTTCAAGAATGAACCGCCGTATGCGGCCTGGTAAAAATTATCTGCCAGGGTGTACTTTTTAGCCAGCCCCCACAGTTGCATTTTGCTACCATCAAAATAACCCATGGATAAACCACCGGCATCACTAAAGGCCGCATAAAGGTTATTCTGGCCGCCATTGATTTGCATGGCGTTCTCAAAAAAGCGGTGATACAGATCGCGGGTGATGTTGTTACCAGTCACCAGGCCATAGCCAAACTGGTCACTCGTGGCATCGACCTGAAAGGGCGCATTGGGCCACACCCCAGCGGTTTGTGCCTGGGTGATGGCCTGGCCAGCGGTGTTTTTCTGGCCATTGGCCAGCATGCCACCCCAAGCCGGTGGCAAGGTGGTCAGCGTCGTGGTGTAGTCGCGGTCTACCTGTTTGATCGCTTTAGCCTGTGGTGTATTCAGGCCGTTGGCGCCTGGATATTTGCCAAACAGGTTGTCAAAACTGCGGTTTTCGAGGTAGATCACGACAAAATGCTCGATTTTGTCCAGATTTAGACGGTTGCTCAGCGCTTTATTCAGATTGCCTTTGCTGCCAGCCTCGCGCACCGCTTCGGCAAGGCGATTTTGCAGCTCATCGTTTTCGGTCATCAGGCTGTCAAGGTCGGCGCCAGTGCTCGTTTGTGTGAAGTCAGCTTCTAGCTGTGATCCGCTGACGTGTAGTCTGGCGGCCAGACGATCGCGTGCGGTCATGTAATCAAGATTGCTGCCTTCCATGAGCGCCAGGATTTCGGTGCTCAACGCACTGACAACGGTCGTGTTTTCGGCAGCTGCGCGGTACACAGACTTCCCTGCTTGCGCCACCAGAGCACCATGGCCTGCCAGGTTAAACTCGCCGTTGGCATTGGTCTGTGTGCTGACTTCACCGCTGTCACAGCGGGCATTCAGGTTGGCGTCAATGCAAACCAGGGTATTGGCAAGCTTGGCGCCATGCAAGCCGATCACAACACCAGAGGTGCTGGCCGCGGCGAAAGCTGGTCCGCTTAAGGCCATCCATACTGCAGCAGAAATTGGTAACAAACGAAAAAAATTCATAAATCATCCCCATATCAAGAGCACAAGAACAATTCTTGAGCCCGGAAATCGTAACCTGGCTGTGTAACAGGCATTCAGTGGTCCTGCGCCCGAAACGTAGCTCATCATGACTAGTGGGCGTGATGGTTTTATGAAGGTTGCGTGAACCCAACACTGGCTTACATTTTTTAATGTTTTAGGGGGTGTTGAACAGCTTAAAACTAGTCAGGCATGTCACATAAATTTCATGTTTCCGTAACCTGTCTGACACAGAGTTTTTCAAGAATGCATGGGCTAACACAAGCAAATGACTTGTGACATGACAAGCACTTAACCGTGTACAAAACGTAATATAACCATCTGCGAGAGGATGAATGATGACATTGAAACCTTGGCTCATGGCTGGGTTGATGGGAGCGACTTTGCTCTCTCAAGCACACGCCGCTGAATTAATCCAAAATGGTGGCTTCGAGGTGCAGGGCGTAGACGCCTATGACATCGTCGGCTGGCAAGTGGCTGAAGCTGGCATCCTTGGTAGCGTACTGGCACAGCAAGGCACCACGACTGAAGTCACCGGAAACACCACCGTTGGCGCTTATCAGGGCACACATTACGGTTTGCTTGATAATAACGGCCTGGCCAGCAACATCTTGTATCAAAACTTTACGACGTCTGCGGTCAGCCAGGCGACCTTGACCTTCCAAATGTTTGTCAACAATCAGTCAGCCAGCAGTGCTGTCGATGCAGGTGGCCTTGATTACACCGTTGACGCAACCGATCATCCAAACCAGCATGTCCGTGTGGATATCTTAAAGGCGGGCAGTGATCCTTTTTCTACCAGCCAGGGCGATGTCCTGCAGAGCCTGTATCTGGGCGGTGCCAATGGCACGCTGGCTGCCAACAACTACCTGAGCTACCAGTTTGACCTGACCTCCATCCTGTCTGGCGGAGGCCAATTCATGTTGCGCTTCGCCAGTGTCGCCAACCAGGGTTCTCTTCAACTGGGCGTAGACAATATTAGCTTGCAAACGGCTTCTGCAGTCCCTGAAGCGGATACCAATGCCTTGATGCTGGTGGGGCTTGGTTTGATTGCCGCCATCATGCGTAGACGCGCACAATAACTTATAACGAATATCTTTGAGGAAACAATCATGCAACTGTTTAACTTAAAACTTACTGCTCTGTTGGCCATGCTGCTGGGTACACAAGTCTCCCTGACACAACCTTTGATGGCTGAGGAAAACGCCCAGTTCTGGCTCAACGATGGCGCAGCAAGCCTGAGCGACAGTAAAAAACTGGTACCGAATGCACGCAAAGCCAAAAACGTGATTTTGTTTGTCGGCGATGGTATGGGGATTTCGACGGTCACTGGCGCGCGTATTTTTGAAGGTCAGCTCAAAGGCAAGGATGGTGAGCGCAACAAACTGTCTTTTGAAGAGTTCCCTTATGTGGCCCTGTCCAAAACTTATTCGACCAACCAGCAGACCTCTGACTCTGCACCGACCATGACCGCCATCATTTCTGGCGTGAAAACCAATGACGGCATCATTTCATTGAACCAGTCTGTTCCGCGCAATGAGGCTAACCCTGCCGTGATCAATGCGAATAAAGTAACCACCCTGCTGGAACAGGCCGAGCAAGCTGGCAAAGCCACTGGTGTGGTGTCGACTGCCCGTATCACGCATGCCACCCCGGCAGCCACCTATGCACATATTTCCAACCGTGACTGGGAAGCCAACGCTAACCTGTCAGCGGCGGCGGCTAGCAATGGCGTCAAGGATATTGCCGCACAACTGATTGATAACTTTGGCAATGGCAAGCTTGGCGATGGCGTTGATGTCGTCTTTGGCGGTGGCCGTAGCTACTTTTTGCCTAACAGTATTAAAGATATCGAAGGTGCCAAAGGCCGCCGTACCGATGGCCGTAACCTGACGCAAGAATATGTGAACAAGTTTGGTGGCGTCTATATCGAAAATCAATCGGCATTCAATGCCTTGAATCCAGCCACGACCAATAAAGTCTTGGGCTTGTTCAACCCCTCCCACATGGAATACGAGCAAGACCGTCCTAACGATATCGCTGGTGAGCCTTCTTTGGCAGAGATGACGGGCAAGGCCATCGACATTTTGAAGAAAAACCAGAATGGCTTTTTCCTGATGGTGGAAGGTGGCCGGATTGACCATGCTTCTCATGCAGGCAATGCTTACCGTACCTTTAAAGATGCGGTGGCGCTGTCAGATGCGGTGCGTGAAGCGGCTTCCAAAGTGAATCTGAACGACACCTTGATTATTGTCACAGCTGACCATAGCCACACCCTGACCATAGGCGGCTACCCAAAACGTGGTAACCCGATTTTGGGTAAAGTGGTTGAGCCAGGTAAAACCACGCCAACGCTGGCGGCTGATGGCAAGCCTTACACCACCGTGAGCTTTGCCAACGGCCCAGGCTATCACACTAACTCACCAGGTGATGCGGTTTACAATGAGGCGATTGCTGCAGGCCGCGTGGTCGACATGTCAGGCGTGGATACTGAGGACCCAGATTTCCACCAGGAGGCACTGGTGCCACTGAGCTCTGAAACGCATGCTGGTGAAGAGGTTGCGATTTATGCCGTCGGCCCTAAAGCCTATCTGGTCCATGGGGTACAAGAGCAAAGCTACATTTATCAAGTCATGAAAGATGCATTCGGTTTTTAATCGACTGTCTTTAGAATAGACCTGAACATCAATTGGTTTAACAGTGGGGCAGCGCAAGCTGCCCTCTGCCTTTAGTAAGAAATGGAATCATCATGAGATTGAAACAAACCGCTGGCTGTTTTGCGCTGGTGATGGCGATGATAAGCGCTGGCGCGCAGGCCGAAGAAATCATCACTGCACGCTATGACACCGTGCAGTGCGCCTTGCCATGCCAGGCCGATGCCGCCAAGCACTTGCAATGGTGGCTGATGCGTGACCAGGATGAGGTGGAAATTCGTCAGTTGTATCAAAATGGCGAGCCAGCTCACCACAGCAGCTTGTGGCAGAAAAAACCGGGTGGGCAATTCAGCTATATTTACCTGATGCATGACGAGCAGCGCACCATTGATTACAGCGATGTGGATTTAAAACTGCTGGCGATCAAAATGGATGAAGCCACATGGCAACTGAAGACGCAATTGGTCACCGATGCCGAGTTGGCCAGCCTGCAAAAAGTGGCAGACGAAGCCAGCGAACAGTATGGCTATGCTATTGAGAAGTACAGTGGCACCTTGGGCAACGGGATCCGTAGTCAGGTCTGGTGGATTCCAGCCTTGAAATTGCCCTACAAGGTCGAATATACCTATCCACAACACACGGTCAGCATACAGTTGCAGGCGTTGCAACCGGCAGCCAAGCCTGGTCAGCCTGTCGAAGTCGCGCCCAAAACCTCTTTGACGGCGTTGAGCCAGTACCAGCATGTAGATTATGCCGATTTGGGCGATATGGAACACAACCCTTCCGAAATGCAATGGCTGGCCAAAGCGCACGATGCGCCTGGCTTGCAGTCGCATCATCATTAGTCGCGTCGGCCTGATCGCTAGCGATGTCTGGACTGCATGCCCAGGCATCGCAGAGAATACGTGTTGATTGCTCTGATCGCATGGCGCATGCGATGGGCCTGCCGCCCGGCGGCCGAATTTGCAGCCGGGCAGTGTGGCCCTCCCAGTCATCGGCTATAATGCCTGCATGACGTTTCAAATTATTCAGCTTCTTTTATTAGTGGTGATTATTGCCATGCTGGTGTGGCAATCTCGCAGGCAACAACAGGCTGCGCAGCAGGCGCTGGCACAGTTACTGGCGCAGCAGCTCGAAGAGAAACACCGCATGATGATGCAGGAGATGCACCAGTCACTCAATCATCTGGCTGATCGCTTGCAAAGCCTGAATACCGACCAGCAAGACCGTTTGCGGGCGCAATTGTCGCAAGAGCTGACCGCGACGCGTGAAGCGATGCAGGCGTTACAGGTTGCCCAGCGCGACCACTTGAGCCAGAGCACTGAACAACTCAGCCTGAGCTTGCGTAATGGCTTGTCGGAGCAGGGCATTGCCCAGCAAAACTTGCTTAAAACCGCCTTGCAAACAACGACTCAAAGCCTGACGCAAAGCATTGAAGCACTGACCAAAGTCGTCGATGGCCGCCTGGAGGAAATGAGTGGCAAGGTGTCTATTCGCCTGGAAGAAGGGTTCAAAAAAACCAATGAGACCTTTGTGAGTGTGATGGAGCGGCTGGCCACCATTGATGAGGCCCAAAAGAAAATTGATGGTCTCAGTGTGAATGTGGTCAGTTTGCAGGAGCTGTTGGGGGATAAGCGTAGCCGCGGTGCTTATGGGGAAGTGCAACTGGAAGGGCTGATCCGCAATGTCTTGCCCAATAGCAGTTTTGCCATGCAACATACGCTGAGTAACGGCGCACGCGTGGACTGTGCTTTATTTTTGCCCGAGCCAACTGGCACAGTGGCCGTTGACAGTAAATTTCCGCTGGAAAACTACCATCGCATGATAGATAGCAGCCAGGGCGATCTGGTGCAGGCGCAAGCCGCCAAGCTGTTCAAGGCCGACATCAGAAAACACATTGATGATATCAGCAGCAAATACATCATCGCCAACGAGACCTCCGATGGCGCGGTCATGTTTATCCCGGCTGAAGCGGTGTTTGCCGAGATTCATGCCTATCATAGGGATGTGGTCGATTACGCGATGCAGAAACGCGTGTGGCTGGTGTCGCCGACCACCCTGATGGCGGTGCTCAATACGGCACGCGCAGTGCTCAAAGATGTGGAGATGCGCAAACAGGTGCATATCATCAAAGACGAGCTGGGCAAATTAAGTAAAGATTTTGACCGCTTTGATACCCGCATGAAAAAACTGGCTGATAATATCCGGCAGGCGCATGAAAATGCGCAAGACGTGCATATCAGCAGTCAGAAGATTTCCAGACGCTTCGCCCAAATTGAAAAAGTCGAGCTGGCAGAGGCTGGTCTGGAAACGCTGGAATTGCTGGACGAATTAGACGAGGTTGGAAAGAGCACCCCTACATGAAGATCACCATTTTATATTTTGCACGCATCAAAGAGGTGGTGAATTACTCCTCTGAAGACGTTGAGCTGCCGGATGAGATAGAAACCATCGTCGCACTCAAGTCCTGGTTGTCTGGCCGCGGCGAGACCTGGCAAAAACTGTTTAACGGCAGCGGGGTAGTGCGTGCGGCCATTAATCATGAACTGGTCGACGATATGGCAACCTTTGATGAAGGTGATGAGGTGGCGTTTTTTCCACCTGTGACCGGAGGCTGATTTGAGCAAGCCACCATTTCTGGATATTTCTGTTCAGTCTGAGGATTTTGACCTGGCCAGCGAGTTGCAGCGCTTGCGCCTAGCCTCGCCAGAAGCAGGTGCGCTGGTGAATTTTGTCGGCTGGGTAAGAGAGCACGCCAGTGAAGGTCAGCTAAGCCAGATGTTAATCGAACATTATCCTGGCATGACAGAAAAGGCCTTGCAGAGTATTGCGCAACAGGCGGCAAGTCGCTGGCCATTGCTCGGGGTGCGTATCATCCACCGTGTCGGCCTATTGGCTGCTCAGGCGCAGATTGTGCTGGTGGCTGCTACCAGCTTGCACCGCCAGGCAGCCTTTGAAGCCTGTGCCTTTATGATGGACTATTTAAAGACCGATGCGCCGTTCTGGAAAAAAGAAATCGGCGCGTTTGGCGAACACTGGGTAGAAGCCCGTGCCTCTGATGAACAAGCAAAACAACAATGGAAACAGCCCTAAATGATGCAAGTCCTCAGTCCTGAAGAAATGACCGTTTCCTACAAACTGTCACCCATGTCATTTGAGTCCACCGCAGACCTGCTGAATGCGAGTGAGCTTAGCCTGACCGACTACGGCTGGAAACTACAGCCAGAAGCACAGAAAACACTGATGATGGGCCTGTCGCTGCAACAGGATGGTTGTAATGTGCTGGTGCTGGGGACGCCTGGTTCCGGTCGTGCCGGACTCACACTGGCGGCGATGAAAGCCTCTGCCATGACCGGGATTGATACCACGCTGACCGACCTGGTGGCGCTGTATGATTTTAGCCAGCAATCCTGCGCCAACTACATCAAGCTGCCGGCCGGGCTGGGCGCCCAATTGCGGACTGTGATGGAGTCGTTTATCAAGTCGCTGGTGGCAGAGATGCAGCAATGGGTGGATGCCAATGGCCAGGTCAATTTTTCGCAGGCCGAAACCTGGCTTGAGGAGCGCGTGGATGGTTTGCGCTCGCAATTAAGCAGCGCCAAGTTATCGCCATTTTTTAATCTGATCAAACCCGAGGTGCTGGGGTATCTGCAAGCCTGGCAGCAAGTCGGCAGTGAGGGCGACAGCGGCACTGACGGCTTGGTCAATGACGGCTTCTTATCGCGTTTTCGGGTAAATCTGCTGGTCGATCAGCGCGCTAACCTCACCTCCGGCATCAAGCAGCCTGTGGTGGAAGACAAAGATCCCGGCTTTGCCGCCTTGTTTGGCATGCTGGAAACCGCTGCAGGAGAGTCGGCTCAATGGCCGGAGTTCTTACGCTTGCGTGCCGGCAGTGTGCACCAGGCCGATGGAGGCATGTTGCTGCTGCATTTGCGTGATCTGATGCAAGACGAAGGCAACGGCAGCGCCTTGCTCGAAAAGCTTTACCGTCTCATGCGTAACCGCGAGGTGCAGATTGAAGACTGGGCAAACCATGCGCAGCAAGGGGCTGGTGGCAATCGTCATGGCGCCTTGCCGGTCCATGTCAAAATTGTCATGATTGCCAGCCGCGAAGATTATTACGACTGTCTTGAAGCACAGCCCGATTTCTTTGACTTCTTTCCGGTAAAAGTCGAATTTGAGGACCGCGTTGCCGCCACACTAGACAATTATGCCTGGGTGGCCGGCTATATTGCGCGTAAATGCCAGCAACAGGTGATGCCGCATTTTACGAGCGCGGCGGTGAATGTGCTGTTGCAGTTCATGCACAGGCTGGAAGAGGACCAAGGCCGTATCAGTACGCGCTTTGTGCATCTGGATCAGCTCATGCATGAGAGTGCTGCGGTGGCTGCTGAAGCACGTCTGGTGACCGATGCGCATGTCAAGCAGGCCCTGTCTGCGCGCTTGTTGCGTCAGCAGTTTTTTGAAACACAGATTCGTGACTCGATTATTGATAATGAGTTATTGATTCAGGTGCATGGCAGTGTGGTCGGGCAGGTCAATGGCCTCACGCATATCGAGTTGGGCGATGCCAGTTTTGGTTCGCCTATCCGGATTACCGCCCGTTGTTATCCAGGCCGCAGTGGCGTGATCAATATTGACCGCGAAGTGAATATGAGCGGCCCCACGCATGACAAAGGCATTTATATTCTGCAAAACTGGCTCAGTGCCAGTTTTTGGGCGTTGGCACCGTTGAGCCTGAACGCTTCGCTGGTGTTTGAGCAAGAATATAACGGCGTAGAAGGCGACTCTGCCTCCTGTGCCGAATTGTTTGCGCTGTTATCTGCGCTGACCGGCTTGCCGATCAAGCAAGGCATGGCCGTCACCGGCGCCCTCAATCAGTTTGGTGAAGTGATGCCGATTGGTGGCGTCAATGAAAAAATCGAGGGCTATTTCCGCGTCTGTCAGGCCTTGGGCTTGAACGGCGAGCAGGGCGTCATTATCCCCAAACGTAACCAGCGTCACCTGTTGCTGGATGAGACCGTCGTCACTGCCGTGAATAATGGCATGTTCAAAATTATTGCCATTGACCATGTGCTGGAAGGCATTGCCCATCTGACCGACTGCGAAGCCGGCGTGCAAGAGGCGGATGGCACCTATCAGGGTGATACGCTCATGGCACGCGCGCAAGCTGCACTCGCCAGCTACCGGCAAACGCTGGAACGTAATCAGGCGCGTATGGCCTATATCCAGCAACAACAAGACCATCAACATTTTTGATTTATGCCACGCACGCATCACCGCAAGCAAGAGGCACCGCCAGAAAAAGACGACGGTTGCCGACTAGACAAATGGCTATGGGCCGCCCGTTTTTTTAAAACACGCAGTCTGGCGGCCGACGCCGTCGATGCCGGCAAGGTGCGCATTGATGGTGACCGCGCCAAAAATGCACGCGAAATGAAGCCTGGCATGCGCGTGAGTATTAAAAACAAGGATATGCAGATAGAGGTGGAAGTGCTGGCGCTCAGTAATGTACGGCGCGGCGCGCCCGAAGCCGCCTTGCTATACCGCGAGACTGAAGAAAGCCAACGAATACGCCAGCAGATGAAAGAGAGCGGTGCGGAGCATTTTGCCGAGCGCGACCGTGGCATGGGGCGTCCGACCAAGCGTCAAATGCGCGAGATTCAGCGCTTTACTGGACGCGGTTAGTCTAGCTTGGCCTGCGGGCGCCATTGCTCAGGCCGGTTTTTGCCACCGCCTGTGCCCGGCAAGAAACATCCAGTTTCTGGAAAATGCGTTTGAGATGGTTTTTGACCGTATTGGCACTGATATGCAGGATCATGCCTATCTCCAGATTGGTTTTGCCACTACGCACCCAATGCAGAATCTCCTGCTCGCGGTCTGATAACCCGCCTTGCGCCA
The DNA here is from genome assembly GCF_056314005.1 of Methylophilus sp. DMC18. Lineage (NCBI taxonomy): Bacteria > Pseudomonadati > Pseudomonadota > Betaproteobacteria > Nitrosomonadales > Methylophilaceae > Methylophilus > Methylophilus sp. DMC18. The sequence continues at coordinate 280,219 of NZ_JBQUZE010000002.1, forward strand.
TACTGTCCAGCAGGTCCTCGTCTTTAATCACCGGTTTCAGGTGTCCAATACGGCGGATCGCCGCATCCAGGTGCGGCATGATCATGCCCAGCATCTGGTCTGGCACATGAAACTCTTTGGTGCGGTCAAAAAACACATAAATACAGTCTGATTTGCCACGGGTATCGCGTACGCCATACACCATGAGCGAATGCATTTTTATCAACTGCTGCGTGAACGGGTTGGGCGACTGTGCATGAATGCCCGTGGCATCAAAACGGTTAATCACAAACCATTTTTCGTCGTTTTCTACCCAGCGTTTGTACAGGTTGCACATCAGGTAGTTCACAATGGCAGAGTCTTCCAGTAAGCGCTGGGTAGACATTTCCGGGATTGCAGAAGAGACATCAAAATGCAGTTCACCGGTGCTGAAGTCGCCCCACGCTGCCAATAGTGCATCATGTCGCATCAGCGGATGAATATCTTGTTTCAGCCATTGAAAGAATTCAATATGCCGTTTAATCGCATATGATTTCTGTATGGCTTGCAAAATGCCTTCCCAGTGGGTTTGTTTTTTTTGTACCAGCATGCAATGACCTCAAACGGTAATGAGCAGGGCAGCATTGCCCGATGTTTCATGGTTTAAGGGTTTTACGGCATAGGCTGGCAATTCTTTAACCATGCATGAGTGAATCCATGCAAAGGGATATGCTTGAGATGGCGCAAGGGTTGAACGATTTGGCCACATCGTTTTCCTACTACTTGGGGCCTTAAGGTAAAATAAGGCTGGCGAGATGAGATGGCTTTAAGGTCCAGACATTCATGGGTATTTTGAAAAAACTTCCTGGTGGCGTGCGTTACCCTAGCTATAAAGAATGGCAGCTGCTCAAGAAACTGCCTAAATGGTGGCTATTGGGGAGCGTGGTGTTTGCTGCCCCGATTGCTTATGACTGGTGGCAGTCAGGCGATTTGCTGGCCCATGACCTGGAACGCAACTCCATGTTTTTGGGCTTGCTGTTTACCTTCTGGTTCTTTATCGGTGCCGCCATGATAGGCCTGATCGTGATCATTATCATGAAAGGGCCTGGCTACGTCGCTGACCCTTATTACCTGCCAAAAGAAGACAAATCCCTAGAGAATCCGCCTAAAACATAATCGGTTCTTGATCAATCCTTCAAAAAGGGTTTATAATCGCGTGCTTTGCAACCTTGCCACACTTTGATCAGGCATTCTTAAGTTTGATCCGAAGGTGGCTTTAACCATAAGGAAATCTCATGCGACACTATGAAATCGTGTTTATTGTTCACCCTGACCAGAGTGAACAAGTGCCTGCGATGATTGAGCGTTACCGCGCACAAATCACAGGTAATGGCGGCAACATCCACCGTCTGGAAGACTGGGGCCGTCGTCAACTTGCCTATCCAATCCAAAAAGTACACAAAGCACACTACGTGTTGATGAACATCGAGTGCAGCCAAGAAGTGCTGGAAGAGTTGGAGCATGGCTTCAAATTTAATGATGCTGTATTACGTCACCTGACCATCGCGACGAAAACAGCGGTCACCGCACCAAGCCCAATGATGAAAGAGGAAAAATCCAAAACCATCGTTGGTGACGCACCTGCTGCTAGCACAGAGGCGGCTGCTTAAGTGTTGTGAATACGCTGGTGATTGCAGCGACGGTTCAAGCAGTTGAAACGTTGCGATACACACCGGCGGGCTTGCCCTTGTTGCGATTGCAATTGCAACATGATTCAGAGCAGCTAGAGGCTGGGATGAATCGGAAGGTGCAGTGTCAGTTACCCGCAGTGATTATTGGTGAAAAAGCCAATCTGCCATTGCAAAGCGGCGATCAGATCAAAGTGAAGGGTTTTCTGGCACAGCGCAGTGCAAAAAGCACACAAGTGGTACTGCACATACAAGAGTTACAGCGAATACAGTATTAAAGAATTTAAGGAGTTTCAAATGGCAAGAGATATGTACAAACGTCGCCGTTACTGCCGTTTTAGCGCAGAAGGCATCAAAGAAGTTGACTACAAAGACGTAGATCTGTTGAAAGATTTCGTTTCTGAAAACTTCAAAATCATCCCAGCCCGTATGACTGGTACCAAGGCTAAATACCAACGTCAATTGACAACCGCGGTAAAACGCGCACGTTTCCTGGCGCTGATGCCTTACACAGACAAACACCCAGGTTAATCGGCGGCTTAGGAGAACAACATGCAAGTAATCTTATTGGAAAAAGTAGCAAACCTGGGTTCCCTGGGTGACGTGGTTAAAGTGAAAGACGGTTACGGCCGCAACTTCCTGATCCCACAAGGTAAAGCAAAACGCGCGACCGAAGCGAACAAGGCAGTGTTTGCTGCTCAGCGTGCCGAGTTGGAAAAACAACAGGCAGACCTGTTGGCCGCAGCACAAGCGCGTGGCGAAAAACTGGCTGGTTTTGTCCTGACAGTCGCTCAAAAGGCGGGTGTGGATGGCCGTCTGTTCGGTTCCGTGACTAACATGGACATCGCGGAAGGCTTGCAAGCACAAGGCCACGAAGTGAAAAAAGCGGAAGTGCGCCTGCCTAACGGCCCACTGAAGACCATTGGTGATTTCGCTGTGAGCGTGGCATTGCACCACGACGTAGTGGTTGATATCACTGTGACTGTGACGCCAGAAGCCTAATCAGGCATCTGCATGCATGACAGGAAAAGGCTACTTCGGTAGCCTTTTTGCTTTTTTGCCACAAAGCGTTATTTGATAACGTACCAATAAAGTACATGAGGTTTTTCTCTGTCTCCTCTGCGATCTCTGTGGCTAAAGTATTTTTAATCTTTCATCTGTTCTGAAACCCAAAAATGCCAGTCAGCTTTTCGGTATAATCGCCAGATGGCTGATGAACAACTCGAATTCTTAAAACTCCCTCCACATTCCATTGAAGCTGAGCAGTCCGTGCTGGGCGGCCTGTTGCTGGATAACGAAGCGCTGGACAAGATTGCCGATATTCTGGCCCCTCAGGATTTCTACCAGCATGACCATAAATTGATTTATGAACATATTGCACGGCTGATTGAGCGCAACCAGCCAGCCGATATTGTGACGGTTGCTGAATCGCTTGAAAACAGTGGTGAGTTGACCACGGTTGGTGGTGTGGCTTATCTGGGTGCGCTGGCGCAAAATACGCCCACCGCTGCCAATATCCGCCGCTATGCCGAAATTGTGCATGAGCGCTTTGTCATGCGCCAATTGGTTGCAGTGGGCACTGATATTGCCGAAAGTGCTTACCAACCGAATGGTCGCGATGCACAGCAGTTACTGGATGAAGCCGAAGCCAAGATTTTCCAGATTGCCGAGGGTGGTAACCGCAAGAGCCAGGGCTTTTTGGGCATGCAAGTGCTTTTACCACAAGTGGCTGACCGCATTGACTACCTGTACTCACGCGAAAATCATTCTGATGTGACGGGGATCCCCACCGGCTTTACCGATCTTGACTCCATGACTTCAGGCCTGCAAGGCGGTGACATGGTGATTATTGCCGGTCGTCCGTCCATGGGTAAGACCGCGTTTGCAATTAATATTGCTGAGAATGTCGCGCTTGAGACCAATAAAGCGGTCGCTATTTTCTCGATGGAGATGGGGGCGACGCAGTTGACCACGCGTATGATCGGCTCAATTGGCCGCCTCGATCAGCACAAAATGCGTAACGGTAACCTTGAGGATGAGGACTGGGAAAAGCTCACCACCGCGCTGGGTAAATTGAACGAGGCGCCGATTTATATTGATGAAGGGGCCGGTTTAAGCAGCTTTGACGTGCGGGCGCGTGCCCGTCGCTTGCATCGGCAAACAGGCGAACTTGGTCTGATTGTGATTGACTATTTGCAGTTGATGAGCTCACCAGCCGGCCGTCAGGGCGAAAACCGTGCAACCGAGATTTCAGAAATTTCACGTTCGCTGAAGGCGCTGGCCAAAGAACTCAATGTGCCGCTGATTGCGATTTCGCAGCTTAACCGTAGCGTGGACCAACGGCCAGACAAGCGCCCGGTGATGAGTGACTTGCGCGAATCCGGCGCGATTGAACAAGATGCTGACTTGATCATGTTCGTGTATCGCGATGAGTATTACAACCCGGACAGTGCTGAAAAAGGCACGGCCGAGATTATTATCGCCAAACAGCGTAACGGCCCGATTGGCCGGGTGCGCTTGACCTTTATGGGTGCGCATACGCGTTTTGCCGACTATGCGAACGCGGCCTACATGCCGGACGAGTATTAATGCGTCCGATTGTTGCTCATCTGTCTTTAGCTGCGCTTAGACACAATCTGGCGCAGGTCAAACGTTACGCGCCAGCTGCGAAGATCATCTCCGTTGTCAAAGCTAATGCTTATGGTCACGGTTTGCTCAATGCGGCACAAGGGCTCAGCGAAACAGATGCTTTCGCTGTGCTCAATCCTAGTGAAGCCATCGCGTTGCGTGAAGCGGGTTATACGCAGCCCATATTGTTACTTGAAGGGGTGTTTGCGCCCGAGCAATTGCTTGAGGTCGACAGATACCGGCTGGATATTGTCGTGCACCAGATGCAGCAGATTGCCTGGTTGCAGCAGGCCGCATTGAGTGCCCCCATTCGAGTGTTTCTCAAGTTAGATAGCGGCATGCACAGGCTTGGCTTGTCGCCAGCCGAGTATCCGCAGGCGTTATCTGCTCTTGCTGCATGCGCCAATGTGTGCGAGATCGTCATGATGACGCATTTTGCCAATGCGGATCTCGCGGATGGCGTTGAGCAGGCCATGCACACCGTGGAGGCGGTCATGGCCAATCAGCCTTATGCGCGCTCCCTGGCGAATTCGGCTGCCGTGATTCAGCAGCCGCAAACCCATGCCGATTGGGTGCGGCCTGGGATCATGTTGTATGGTGCCTCGCCGATTGCCGACCAGCATGCTTCCATGCTGGGCCTGAAACCTGTCATGACCTTGCAGTCCGCTATTATTGCCTTGCAGTCAATTCAGGCCGGGGAAAGTGTCGGATATGGCAGCTTGTTTACCGCAGATCAGCCGACCAAGGTCGGGATTGTCGCTTGTGGTTACGCCGACGGCTATCCCCGACATGCGCCAACAGGGACGCCGATTGCCGTTAATGGTCAATTGACCCGTACGCTAGGGCGCGTGTCTATGGATATGCTGGCGGTAGATGTCACCGGTATCCCTGACGCAACCGTTGGCAGCATTGTGGAATTATGGGGTGAGCAAGTCCCTGTAGATGAGGTTGCGCAAGCAGCGGGGACCATAGGCTACGAATTATTATGTGCGGTCACCGCCAGGGTCCCGTTCAAGCACTATGGCTAAAGCAAAAACACAATACACCTGCACCGAATGCGGTGCCACTGAGCCTAAGTGGCAAGGGCAGTGCCCGAGCTGCCATGCCTGGAACACGCTGGTAGAGACGGTGCCAGAAGCGGCAACGACAAGCCGGTTTGCCAGTCTGGCGCCAACGGCCCAATTACAAAAACTGGCTGATGTTGAAGCGCAGGATGTGTCCCGTCAGGCGACCGGCATTACCGAGTTTGATCGGGTGCTGGGGGGCGGGCTGGTGGCGGGCGGTGTGGTCCTCATCGGTGGCGATCCTGGCATTGGTAAATCGACCTTGTTGCTACAAACCGTGTGCAACGTTTCGCAATCGCTCAAAGCGTTTTATATCAGCGGTGAGGAGTCTGCGCAGCAGATTGCCATGCGGGCACATCGCCTGGGGCTGGATGCGAGCCAGGTCGATGTGCTGGCGGAAATCAATCTCGAAAAAATCAGCCAGGTACTGCAGCAGCATCAGCCGGACGTGGTGGTGATAGACTCGATTCAGACCGTGTATTCCGAGGCTTTGCAGTCTGCACCAGGCTCGGTGGCGCAAGTGCGTGAATGTTCTGCGCAACTCACTCGGGTGGCCAAGCAACTTGGGATCAGCATGATTCTGGTTGGTCATGTGACCAAAGAAGGCTCGCTGGCGGGCCCGCGTGTGCTGGAGCACATTGTCGACAGCGTGCTGTACTTCGAGGGCGACCAGAATTCGAGTTTCAGGCTGATTCGCGCGTTTAAAAACCGGTTTGGTGCGGTCAATGAACTCGGTGTGTTTGCCATGACCGAAAAGGGTCTGCGCGAAGTCAGCAATCCTTCCGCCTTGTTTTTATCGCACCATGAATCACCAGTACCTGGCTCTTGTATCACTGTCACGCAAGAAGGCACACGGCCTTTGCTGGTCGAAATCCAGGCGTTGGTGGATACGGCACATGCGCCCAATCCCAAGCGCTTGTGTGTGGGTCTGGAGCAGAACCGGCTGGCTATGTTGCTGGCAGTGTTGCATCGACATGCAGGCGTGGCCTGTTATGACCAGGATGTATTTATCAATGCCGTCGGTGGTGTCAAAATCAGTGAACCTGCGGTGGATCTGGCAGTGTTACTGGCGATTGTTTCATCGTTGAAAAACAAACCGTTGCCAAACAAGCTGATTGTCTTTGGTGAAGTGGGCTTGGCTGGCGAAGTGCGGCCCGTGCAGCGGGGCCAGGAACGTCTTAAGGAAGCTGCCAAACTGGGCTTTACCCATGCCATTATCCCCAAAGCAAATGCGCCCAAAGGCGGCATTGCCGGTATGCAGGTTGAGGCCGTGGATAGGCTGGAACATGCCATAGACGTCATGCGTGCATAAAAAAATGGCAACGATAGATGGGAGTCCTATCGTTGCCTAAGGATGAGGTTGCCCAGAAGAGGGTAGGCAACCACAGGGAAGTCGGTTCACTCAAGCGGCTTGATGGCCGTGTCAAAAAAACTCGTTTTGATTCGGGTTATCTGTCTTTAATTTTTCTATATTTCTGGCTGTTCTTTGTTTTACAGACAGGTCCCGCGCGAGTGGATCCTGGGTGAGTTGGTGTTGGCTCAGTTTCTCCTGGCAATCGCGCAAAGCCTGCTCGTTATCAGCCAAACGGATGCACTCTGCATGTTCGCCCAGTTGTTTGAGGATGCGTACTTTTTCCCCTGTCAGGTTTGCGTAATCTTCTGTCGGTAATATATCTGAAGCGAAGATTGACATGTGGACGAATAAGCCGGTGGCCATGACGGTCGCATATTTCATGCTTAACTCCTTTCAATCAATGACATTGAAAACAGTATAAAAAACCCACTGGGTTATGTCAGTTACAAAGGCCGCGCATTTTGTAGGCATTTGTAGCGAGTTCGATACAGAGCAGAGATCGCGTGCATCACCAATAATTTTAATTTATATAAAAGTAATTGTCATAAAAATTTAATGCAACTATTCCTACAAAATGTAGGCCAAAATAAAGTCAGATTCACAAAAATATGACAATAAGATGACGATATGTATTAAAGGAGAAAAAATAATGAAAAAAATCATTTTTCTTTTGCCACTGTTAATGACGGCTTGTGCCAGTGTCAGCCCGCAGCAATATACAGGCAACAATGGTAAAACGGGCTATACCCTGACATGCAGTGAATTCAACACGACCTGGGAGCAATGCCAGCGCAAGGCGGGTGAACAGTGTGCCGGGGGGTATGAGCTAGACAAACGTTTGTCTTACACCGAAACATTCCCTGATAGCGGTGATGGGATTTACAGACCAGCGAATAATCACCTGGCGGTGGTGTGTAAAGGCTAATCGCCTGTCTTGGCGCTGCTAGCCCAGTAATCGCGCAATTGCTTGCGCAGCGGCCTCGCCGCTACGGATCGCACTTTCTATGGTGGCCGGATAAGGGCTCGCGACATAGTCTCCGGCTAAAAAGATGCGGGCATGTGCGGTTTGAGGGCCAGGTCGCTTTAAAGCCGGGCTGCAACTGAAGGTGGCGCGTTTTTCTGTGATGATTTTTGTCCACAGAGGCGTTTGCTGCAATGCCATGTCGTAGTTGCCGAGCGCAGCATTAATCTCATTGAGGCAATGTGTGACCAGGACGGCCTTGTCCATCTCAAAGGGCGCATGCGCACTGATGACTACTGCGAGCAAGCCGGCCTGGTCACAGCACTGCCCGCGGTCAAACACCCATTGTGCCCAGCCGCCGCATAAGCCCATGATGGGGTACGGCAAGCGCACCTGATCGCTGAATTGCAGGTAAATGGTGGTAATGGGTTGATACTCGCGCCAGGGCAGCGTAGGTGCGCCTGCGATGGTTTTCAGTTGGTGTGGTCCGACCGCAAGCACCATCGCATCAAACACTTCTTGTTGCTGATGCGTCAGTTTGCAACCATGCTCAAAAGCCTCGATGGCGGTGACAGTGGTCCCCAGCCTGACTGCAACCCCTTGTGTTTGTAACTGCGTTAACAGCGGCTGAATAAGGGCGGTGGACAAATCAGATCTGGCCACTAGAAAGTCACTGTCCTGACGACGATGCTGAAAACTATCCCTGAGTACATTTAAAAATACCTGTGCACTGGCAAGCGCTAGCGGCGTGTTCAGTGCAGCCAGGCATAAGGGCTCCCACAAGTACTTGATCGCCAGTGGCGTTTGTTGTGCTTGAGCCAGTAAGCCGGATACCGGCATATCCTGCGCAAGCGTAAAAGCGGTTTTTTGTAACTGCCGCATCCAGCAGATGGCGCGCCATTTACTTTGCCAGTCCAGTCCAGTCGCGGTGATTAACCCCCACAGCAGATGCAGCGGGGCGGGTAGCCATTCTGGGGTGACCAGCGAAATACGATGCTGGCCATCGTGCATGTGCAATGCCAGCGGCAAGCGCCTGAACACATGCCTGTGATCCAGGCCGGCATCGCGTAGCAAGGCCAGCGTGGCATGATAGGCGCCCAGGCAAAGATGTTGGCCGTTATCCAGCGTGGTTGAAGAGTGCGATACCCCACGTGCACGGCCACCTGCCTGCGGGGCGGCCTCAAAGACGCATACTTGATAGCCTTGCTGACCTAAGCGCAAGGCCGTAGACAACCCGGCCAGACCGGCGCCAATCACCGCTACTCTGCGAAGCTTCGCGGTGGCGCTAACGGTTGGGGATGTTTTCTGACTAGCCCTGGATAACACTGCACTCATGAACGGCGGGATTTAAACCAGGCGCCCAGCGCCAAGGTGAGCTTTCTAAATGGCGGTAACGCAATTTTATGGTTAAGTACCAGGTTGGGATCTTGTTTGATTTCCTGCAGCAGTGTTCGGTAAATGGCCGCCATCATCAATCCTGGTAATTGGGCTTTCCGATCTTCTGGCGGGAGCTGCTGCAGGGCTTTGTCATAAAACAGTTCTGCGCGGGCAATCTGCTTGAGCAGCAAGGCCTGCGTTTGCGGCGTGGCTTCGCTATTAAGCAGTTGTTGCTCGGTGACACTGTCACGCTCCAGCTCATCCAGTGGAATATAAATGCGTCCGCGCCGCGCATCTTCGCCGACATCGCGGATGATATTGGTCAGTTGAAACGCCATGCCCAAGTCATGCGCGTATTGCAAGGTTGCCGGATTTTTATAGCCAAAAATTTGCGCTGACAGCAAGCCGACCACACTTGCTACACGGTAACAGTACAGGCCCAGCTGTTCAAAATCCGCATAGCGATTGTATTGCGTATCCATTTGCATGCCATCGATGATTTCAATGAAATGGCTTTCTTGCAAACCATAGGTTTTGATGACGGGCTCTAAGGCTTTCGTCACAGGATGTTGCGGCGTGGCATGAAACAGCCGCTCAACTTCCTGTTTCCACCAGCCAAGCTTGGTTTGGGCGATCTGGTAGTCGGTACACTCATCCACCACATCATCCACTTCGCGGCAAAAGGCATACAGCGCCGTCATCGCCTCGCGCTTGGCTTTGGGTAAAAAAGCAAAACTCAGCGTGAAGCTGGAACCGCTTTCACGGGTTTTTTGCAGGCAATATTGTTGCGGCGTCATTGTTTAAACAGGGCTTTCAGCAAAATCAGTGGCCAATCATAGGCTTTCAAGGTCGGGCGGTGATGGTAAATATCGCCACGACAGGATTTTAATTTATGCACGATACGTTCGCCACCGGCAATCATCATGCGCAACTCAAAACCGATCCGTCCAGGTAGGGCGCGACCTAACGGTTTGCCAGCCTTTAACATGGCCTCAGCACGCCCCACTTGTGTCAAAAAGAACTGTTGCCAGTGGCTGTCCAGCCGTTGTGCACGCAAATCCTGCTCACTGATGCCCGCCGCCAGCATGTCCTCCTGACTCAGGTAAATCCGTCCGACGGCCCCATGTTTTTGCAGGTCTAGCGCAATGTCCTGATAAAAGTTAATCAGTTGCAGCGCGCTGCATATTTGATCGGACCACAGCCGGTGTTGCGTGCTGTCACTGCCATACAATTGCAGCATTAGGCGGCCGACCGGATTTGCCGAGCGGCGGCAATAATCCAGTACTTCCTTAAAGTTAGCATAACGGGTTTTCACCACATCCTGTTTGAAAGCATCGATGAGGTCGATTAACAGTTGAACATCGAGAGTGTGAGTCCGGATCACCGCTTGCAACGATTGAAACAATGGCTGTGAGGGCTGTATATAGGCCTGAATCAATAATAACTCATCTTCATAAGCCTGCAGGGCTTGCAGGCGCTCTATTTCGCTCGCGTTGCCTTCGTCTGCAATATCGTCTGCCTCGCGCGCAAACTGGTAAATGACCGTCACTGCATGACGTAAATGGGCCGGTAACAGCAAGGATGCAACCGGAAAGTTTTCGTAATGCGTGTGTGCAAGTGTCAGGCTAGGTTGGGGCTGGGCGGGCTTGGAAAAGGCATGCATGGCTTAAGTATGCCATAAATCCATGATACGCTTACGCCTTGCAGATGAACAATCATAAAGAGAACTTATGTTAGGCATTATTGGGGGCACTGGGCTCACCGCACTGGATAATTTGAACATTTCTAAGCGCTTGATCGTACGCACGCCATATGGGGAACCTTCGCAGCCCTTAGTCTTTGGCGAAATCAATGGCAAAGAGGTGGTGTTTTTAGCCCGTCATGGTGGTGGGCATACGATTCCGCCACATGCGATCAATTACCGGGCCAATGTCTGGGCCCTGCATTCGGTCGGCGTCTGTGATTTGCTTGCAGTGGCCACGGTGGGCGGCATTACGCGTAATCTGATCCCGGGAGATATCGTCTTGCCTAACCAGATACTTGATTACACTTATGGCCGCAATAACACCTATCACGATGGCATAGAGCTGCCTGTGCGGCATGTAGACTTCACACAACCTTATTCACAAGCCATGCGTGAACGCTGTCTCAAAGCCGCTGCCGATGTGGGCTGCAGCGTGGTGGATGGCGGTGTGTATGCTTGCGTGCAAGGGCCGCGGCTAGAGACCGCCGCAGAGATAGACCGCTATGAGCGGGATGGTGCCACCCTTGTCGGTATGACCGGCATGCCGGAAGCGGTATTGGCGCGTGAATTGGGCGTGTCTTATGCGGCCATCTGCCCGGTAGCCAATTTTGCGGCTGGTCGCGGCGATAGTACACAATCTATCCAGTTTGAGCAGGTCATGCCTTTGCTGCAGCAAACCATGGATAAAGTCCGTGCCGTCATTGCGCAATACCTGTCAGATAATGATTGTTCTGTGGCTTAAACGGCAGTCAGAGGAGCAGAAATGGCAGTCAAACCTGTGCTGAGAATGGGCGAGCCTATACTTTACCGGGTAGCAGACAAGGTCACCGAGTTTGATACGCCCGAGTTGCATGCCTTGATTCAGGATATGCACGACACGATGACGCACATGCAGGGCGCAGGCATTGCCGCGCCACAAATTGGTGTCAGCTTGCAGGTGGTGATGTTCGGCGTCGGTGCCAATCCGCGTTATCCGGATGCCGAAGCCGTGCCTTTTACGATTTTGATCAACCCCGAACTCACACCTGTGGATGAGGCAGAAGAAGAGGGTTGGGAAGGGTGTCTGTCTGTGCCTGGCATGCGCGGCCTGGTGCCGCGTTATCAGCACCTGCATTACCGTGGCTTTGACCCGCAAGGTAACGTGATTGACCGCACGGTGAGCGGCTTTCATGCGCGGGTGGTCCAGCATGAATGTGACCACTTATTTGGTGTGCTTTACCCCATGCGTATCCGTGATCTGACAAAATTTGGCTTTAATGATGTACTTTTTCCTGGAATAACGCTTCCAGATGACTGATTGTTTGCTATAATGCGCGCTTTCGGGAAGAGTGGCAGAGCGGTTTAATGCAACAGTCTTGAAAACTGTCGAGGGTTCACGCCCTCCGTGAGTTCGAATCTCACCTCTTCCGCCAGACATGAAATGCCGCAGTTTTGCGGCATTTCTATTTGCAGTTTTTTATATTTACATGAAGGAACCGTCATGGCTCAAATCATTATCGATAGCAACCCATCCCAAGAGAAATTGAACGAGCTGGGCGTGTCCAGCTGGAACATTTGGGATTGCCCTCCATCAAAATTCCCACTCGACTTCACCATGACTGAAAAAGCCTATGTGTTGGAAGGTGAATTCAAAGTGACGCCAGCTGGTGGCGAAACTGTTACCATCAAAGCGGGTGACTACGTAGAGTTTCCAAAAGGCCTGAAATCCCAGTGGGAAGTGGTCAAGCAATTGAAAAAACACTACAAACACTTTTAATTGAAGTGGGCGTATGATGAAAACCCTGTCAATCCGGCAGGGTTTTTTGTTGATGGGCCTCCGTTCCCGTAAGCAGGAAAGGAATACACATGAGTCATCATCCAGTGAATCAAATTAAGGTCGAGCGTCCCTCTTCAGAGAGACTGGCCTTACTCGGAGTAGATCAGTGGCCAACCTGGTCAAAAGAAGTCTCTATTTTCCCCTGGCAATATAGCACTAGCGAGATTGCTTATATCTTGCAGGGGGAGGTGACCGTGACACCTAAAGATGGCGAGCCGGTGAATTTTGGGGCGGGTGACTTAGTCACCTTTGCCAGTGGGCTGGATTGTGTGTGGGAAGTCAAACAGCCGTTGAAAAAGCATTACCATTTTGAGTGAGCTGGCTATATTTGATGGAGTGCTTGCGTCAAGTTGGTGATGGATGTTGCATCAAGCAGGCCGTTATTACACGCAGAGATCAAGAAACTATCTTCTACCCGGTTGCCCAAGGTATTGATCTTGGCATTATGTAATGCAATGCCATGTTGCTGAAAAATCAGCGCCATACTGGCCAATAATCCTGGGCGGTCATTGGCGATGATATCCAGCTGTTGAAAAGGCTGGTCTGCGTCCTGTGGATTGGGCACGGCTTTAAAACTCACTTGCGTGCTAATCGGCATATGTTTGACTTGCCTGCTGACCCGGCCGCGAATTGGCGCGGGAATCGCCTCATGGCTGATCAATTGCGTATTCAACCCTTGTTCAATATGCTTCAATAAGCCGTTATAGCTGATCTGCCGTGTTTCAGGTTCCAGCACAATAAAGTTATCCAGGGCATAGCCGTGAGCGGTGGTGTAAATCTTGGCCTGCACAATGTTGTATTGCATGCTGTCAAAAAAATGGCAGATACGGGCAAAAATCTCTTTTTGATCTCGGCTGTAGATCATCACCTGAATGCCATCCCCTTTGGGGCTGAGCCGGGCACGCACAATGGCTTGTTCGGTATTGAGATGCGGAATCAGTAAGCGGCTTTGCCAGGCGATTTCATCACTGTCAAAACGACTGAAATAGCCATTGCCAAAGGCTTGCCACAGGGCTGCGACGGAAGACTCTTTGAGGTTGAAACTGCTAAGTTTCTGCAACACTTCCTGCTTGCGTAAGCTGAGCTGGGCTTCGGTATTCAGTGATTGTTGCAGCACTCGCCGCGTTTGCAAAAACAGGCTCTCGAGCAGCTTGGCCTTCCACGCATTCCACACGTTCGGGCTGGTGCCACGAATGTCGGCCACCGTCAGTAAGTACAACGCTGTCAGGCGATATTCTGTCCCCACCAGATGCGCAAAGGCTTCAATCACATCGGGGTCGGATAAATCACTTTTTTGTGCCGTGCTGGACAGTTTTAGATGTGCCTCAACCAGCCAAGCGACTAGCTCTGTATCCGTTTTGCTTAAGCCATGTTGTTTGCAGAATCGGCGCGCGTCCAGGGTGCCCAGCAGCGAATGATCGCCGCCACGGCCTTTGGCAATGTCGTGAAAAATGGCCGCCAGATAGAGCAAATGTGGCTGGCTGAATGCATTAAATAGTTGGCTGCACAGCGGAAATTCGTGTCTCAAATCGGGTTTGGCAAAGCGTCTGAGGTTGCGCAAGACATTCAGCGTGTGCTCATCTACCGTATAGACATGAAACAGATCATGCTGCATTTGTGCGATGACGCGGCCAAATACCGGGATATAGCGGCCAAGGATGCCATAACGGTTCATGCGTCGCAGGCTGCGGTGCACACCTTCGCGGCTGTGCAAAATCTGCAGGAATAAGGCTTTGTGATTGGCGCGTTGTCTGAATTGATGGTTGATCAGCGGCTGTGCCGCCTGCAATGCACGTACGAGCGGCGCACTAAAGCCGGTAATTTCCGGGTATTGTTGCAGGAGTTGAAAACATTGCAAGATGGTTTCTGGCTTGCGTTGAAACAGGTCTGGCGCATTTGCACTTAGCAAGCCCTGAGACAGGCTAAAGTCTTCTGTTAATGCTTGCGGCGGCTTGGTTTCTGGCTGAATGCGTGCATGCAGTAATTTCAGCAGGACTTCATTTTCTATGATGACCGCTTTGGCACTCCGGTAAAAGCCTTGCATTAACTGTTCGCTGGCACGTTTTTGCGGATTGGTCTCATAGCCCATCTGCTCCGCCAGCGTGTTTTGAAAGTCGAATACCAGGCGGTCTTCCCGACGCTTGGCCATCAGGTGCAGGCGGATGCGCAGATTTTGCAGCAAACGTTCGTGTTTTTTGAGTTGAATGGCTTCATGCCGGCTTAATAACCCCGCCTGGGCAAGCGCGTTCCAATCACTGCCCAAGCCCTGGCTTTGCGCGACCCAAAGAACCATATGCAAATCCCTGAGGCCGCCTGGACTCTCTTTGACATTGGGTTCTAGGTTGTAAGCCGTGTCATGAAATTTGGCATGACGGATTTGTTGCTCACGCAGTTTTTCAGCAAAAAAACGGGCTTGGTCCAGCTGTGCATGCAGTAACTGCGTCAGGGACTGGAAAGTTTTTTTGTCTCCGCTCAGCCAGCGGGCTTCCAGCAGGTTGGTCATGATGGTGACATCCAGCTGCGCTTCGTCCAGGCACTCTTTGAGGCTGCGCACGCTATGACCGATATTGAGACCAATATCCCACAAGGTGCCAATCAGCGATTCAACCAGCGTCTGTAGCGCAGCATCGCTGTTTTCCGGCATCAGGATCAGCAAATCAATGTCCGAGTAGGGAAACATATCGCCACGGCCATAGCCGCCGACCGCAACCAGGCAAGCACTGTCTGGCAGGGCATAAGCCTGCCAAATCTGTTTAAGCAGTAGATCGAGTGAGCGCGTATGTTGTTGTAGCAGGCGTTTGGCTTGCGGCTTGGCCAGATAAGCATCGGCCAGTTGTTGACGTGTCAGTTGTACTGACGCTCGCCAATGCTTGAGATGTTCCTTGCCAATGACTGTCATGCGGGACTGACCATCGACATGCGTGCCTTAGAGCGTGGGCCGGGCTGGCGTACCCGCTGAGACGGTCATGATTTCAAAGCCCTCTTCAGTGACGAGTACGGTATGCTCCCATTGTGCCGACAAGCTACGGTCCTTGGTGACCACGGTCCAGCCATCCGGCATGAATTTGATGTCGCGGCGTCCAGCATTGATCATGGGTTCGATGGTAAAAATCATGCCAGGCTTGAGCGTCAAGCCTGCCCCGGGTTTGCCATAATGCAACACCTGGGGTTCGCAATGAAATTTTTTGCCGATGCCATGGCCGCAGAACTCACGCACAATGCTGTAACCATTTTTTTCGGCAAATGACTGAATCGCATAGCCAATATCGCCCAACGTGTTACCAGGCTTGACCTTTTCTATGCCGCGCCACATGGCTTGGTAGGTGAGGTCGCACAGCCGCTTGGCCTGTGGTGAGACACTGCCGACCATAAACATGCGTGACGTATCGCCATGATAGCCGTCTTTGATGACTGTGATGTCCAGGTTGACGATATCACCATTTTTCAGCTCTTTTTCGCTAGGGACCCCATGACAGATTTGCTGGTTAATCGAGGTGCAAATAGACTTGGGGTAGGGTGCATGGCCATCTGGTGCATAGTTTAATGGGGCCGGGATCGCTTGCTGTTCATTGACGATGTAATCATGGCAAAGCTGGTCCAGTTTGTTGGTGGTCACCCCCGCCACGACAAACGGTGTGATGTAATCCAGCACTTCTGAGGCCAGACGACCTGCGATGCGCATTTTTTCAATTTCTTCGGGGGTATGCAGAACAATTGCCATAAACGAGTGACCGCTCTTACGTTAATCCGTTTCCCAGACAGGCTTTCGGAATCATTAACTAAAACAACATTCTAACATAGACACATAGCAGTCATGATGTTTGGCCTACTTCGCTCAAGGAATGCGCAAGAACGCCGTTAATAGAGTTGAGTCATAAAAGAAACTGACTGGCATTAGTGTAATTGATCCCGACATGGCACTTGATGGCAATGATTTATACTCGGGCATGATTTTAGCTGGAGCACACTTATGGTGACACTCACCGAAGCAAGAGCCAACCGCACCGTTAAAGATTGGGTGGCTTTTTTTAAGGCGGCAGAGATTCCGGTCTTGCGGCAGACGGCCAGAGAGATCGCTCAATTACAGGCGCGTGAAGATGAAACGGGCGCCCGTGACATTACCCGTGTGGTCATTAATGATCCGCTCATGATGTTCAAGGTGTTGGCGTACGCCAATAATCATCGCAGCCGTCATCAGTTACAGGACCTGGTACAGGTCGAGCAGGCAATTATCATGATGGGCACTGGCACGTTTTTCGCGCAGATTCCTACTGTTCCGCATGTGGAAGATGTGCTGCATGAGCATATGTCCGCCTTGATCGATTTGCTCAAGCTCATGATACGGGCTCACCGTGCCGGTTATTTTTCCGCAGAGTTTGCTTCGCATTTGATGGATTTGCACGCAGAAGAGGTGAGGGTGGCAGCCTCGCTGCATGATTTTGCCGAAATGCTCATGTGGTGCTTTAACCCGGATGCGATGGGCGAAATCAGCCAGCGCCAGGACGCAGATAAAACCTTGCGTAGCCGGGTTGTTCAACAAGAGGTGCTGGGTTTCAGATTGCTGGAGTTACAGGCCGAGCTGGTGCAGGTCTTTAACTTGCCGCCATTGCTCAGTGACCTGATGGACGAGGCGCGCGCAGACCTGCCCAGGGTGCGTAATGTGCAGTTAGCCGTGAATCTGGCCAGACATTCTGCCGACGGCTGGGATAATGCCGCCTTGCCCGATGACTACAAAGATATTGCCGAGTTGCTGCATGTTGATGTTGAGCGGGTCAAACATATCGTCGGCGTGCCACAACATTAGTCTTGTGCGGCTTGTTCGCTTGCGATCAGGCGCTCATGACGCTGGGCCAGCACATCGGTGACAGCCTGATGTAGCCGGTCAATCACTTGCTCCCAGGCTTCGTCATCCCCCTGTCTGAACAGGCGCATGCCTGGATACCACGGACTGTCTTCGCGCTGTTGTAACCAGCGGAAATGGGCATGTTGCGGCAGTAATAACCAGACCTCTTTGCCTAAGGCCGCAGCCAAATGCGCGACGGCCGTGTCGACTGATATCACCAGATCCATTTGCATGATCAGCCCCGCAGTGGCGGTGAAGTTTATTAATTCCGGGTGATGACATTCCAGCATGGGAAACCGTTTGAGCATGATATGGTCTTCGCGCCTGAACTCTTTTTGCAAGCTGTGCCATTCGACTTCCATATTCAGCAGAGGCGCCATCAGAAAGAGCGGAATACTGCGCCACTGATCATATTTGTTCGTCGCCTCGCCACACCAGTTGAGCCCGATGCGCAACCGACGGCCCGGCCCCAGTAATTGTTGCCAGGGTTCACTGTGGCGTGCCTCTACCCCCAGATAAGGCAAGCTGGCTGGTATCGTATCCAGTTGCGTGTTAAACACCGCTGGCAAGCTCAGCATGGGGCAGAATACGTCAAAATGCGGCAGGCTACGTCCATCCTGGCAAACGACCAGAATCGTTGCGTCATGCGCCCAATACTCATTAAACAGGTCAAATAAAGCCTCAGGGACGGCCAATACCAGATGGTTAGGTTTGCAGGCTTGAACCATAGGCAGGTAACGGCAATATTGCAGGGTGTCGCTCAACGTCTGCTCGGCCCAGATCAGAATGGTTTTGCCGACCAGAGCGCCTGCTGATGACCATAACAAGTTTAAATCTGGCCGGTGTTTGTCCGCAAGCACTTGAAAACGCGCCGCATACAGCGGCCAGCCGGCTTCGAATTCTCCGCGTGCCAATCGCAGCATACTCATGGTATATCTGGCTTGCGCATGATTCGGCGCCAATTTAAGCGCCGTCTCCAGGCAGGCGTAAGCCTCATCGTGCTGCCTGTTTTCATACAGCGCCAAGCCCAGGTGGCATTGGGCAGCCGCATACCCAGGGTTCAACTGCAAGGCCAGGCGGAAATCGGCAATCGCTTCAGTGTACTTCCCCAGCTGGCATAACACCACGCCACGGTTGTTGTAGGGTAAATGCAAATTCGGTTGATAGCGGATAGCTTCATCAAAACTTAGCACGGCCTCTTGTGGCTTGCCCTGTGATTGCAGAATCAAGGCGCGCTGATGATAGGCATCGGCAAAGTCAGGCTGTATGCGGATCGCCTCGTTCATGCATAACAGTGCATCGTCTGTCTGTTGCAGTTGCATGCATAACACCCCCAGACGATAGTGAAAATGGGCATGCTCCGGATGCGCCACCACTGCCTGTCGTAAAACATTGGCTGCCTGGTCGACTTGCTGCAGTTGCAGCATCAGGTCAGTACATTCGGTAAAAGCGGGTAGTCGTTGCGGGTCAAGCTTGATGGCGGTACGCAGGCGCAAAATGGCTTCTTGTGTTCTACCCAGGTTTTTCAGTGCGCGTGCATCCAGGTAATAAAGCTGTGCCTGTTTGGCATCCAGGGCAATGGCTTGTTTGTAGCACTCATGCGCCGCCTTGAACTGTTGTGTGCGCATATGCAGGTTGCCTAGCTGCACTCGCAGTTCCAGCAGGTCAGGCCGCAAACTGATCGCTTGCAGCAAATATTGCTCAGCCGCATGAAACTCCTGGTTTTGCAGCATTAGGCCTGCCAGCTTCTGATAGGCATCCCACTTCTGCGGATCGGCAGCAATCAGTTTCAGCAGTTTTGCAATGGCTTCATTGTTCATGGGATAACTGGCAACACTTCAAGCGATTGCGGGCGACCTTAAATGGATGGATGGCGGATTAAGGTACAATAAGCAGCTGTCAGCGTCAACGACCTGAATGTCATTTACCCTAAAGAAAGGAAACTCAATGCTGATCAAACTGATCATGTACGGCCTGTTGTTCTGGTTAGCCGTCTGGGGCTATCGCCAATATCAGCAGCCTTCTACACGCGTCAGCGTCGGCATGAAAGCTCCGGCATTCAGTCTGCCAGATGCCCAGGGAAACCTGCGGCAACTCTCCGAATGGCAGGGTAAATGGCTGGTGCTTTATTTTTATCCCAAAGATGACACGCCTGGTTGTACGCGCGAAGCTTGCCAGTTCAGGGATGATATCCAGCAGATCCATGCCCTGGGTGCCGAGGTGGTAGGTATCAGTGTCGATACCGTTGCCAGCCATGCCGCATTTGCGCAAAAACACCGCTTGTCTTTTCCGTTGCTGGCAGACAGCAATGGTCAGGTGGCTGATGCCTATGGCGCCTTGTTTAAACTTGTCGTCTTCCAGGCCGCCAAGCGCATGACCTTTATTGTTGACCCGCAAGGCGTCGTTGCCGAGTCTTACAGCAACGTCAACCCTGACGGGCATAGCGAGGCCATCATTCGTGACCTCAAGCGTCTGTCGGCTTTTTAGTGAGTATCACCATGCAAGCCCTTTCTCTGATCGTCGCCCATGCAGACAACCGTGTCATTGGTCACAATAATCAGTTGCCCTGGCACCTGCCCGAAGACCTCAAGCGGTTCAAACAACTGACCATGGGACACCACATTATTATGGGCCGCAAAACCTATGAGTCGCTGGGTCGCTTGTTGCCCGGACGCACCACGGTAGTCGTCACTCGCGATACTGAATACGCGGTTGAAGGGGCCAAGGTTGTACATTCACTGCCACAAGCGCTTGCAGCCTGTGCCGGTGATGAAGAACCCTTTCTGATTGGCGGCGCGGAGTTGTATGCACAGGGCCTGCCTTACGTCACGCGGCTATACATTACGCGGGTATATGCACATGTCGGCGGCGATGCATTTTTCCCGGAAATCGAGATGCATGAGTGGGAATTGGTGAGTGAGGAAGGGCATACCTCGGAGAATGGCTTGCATTATAGTGATATGGTTTATCAGCGGCGATGATAGAAGCCTTTGGCTTGATGCATCGAAAAAAGAATAAGGTTATTGTTTTTTCGATGCTTAATCTCAATCCAAGTTAGTCCAGTTTTTCGTCATTCCGGCGTAGGCCGAATTCATGCAAGGTTAATACTAATCTGATTAAAATTGAAGAGCGCGTATTGAATTTGCTGCAAGTCTTCTTAGATATTTACGGAATTCCACCTTTCTTTTTCGCCTGTAGGCGAGTTACTTTCTGTTGCTTGTCCCACAGAAAGTAACCACAACTAACGGAGTGTTGCGGCGTAGGCTAACCTTTAGGTTAAGCCACAAAGTGGCGGCCGTAGCCAAAGAAGAGGGCACCCAGCCATCACGGCCTACGGCTTCCTTGCGTTGTTGGCTAAGGCCGCTACGCTTAACATTGCTGCGCAAGTTAGCCTACGCCGTAACAGAATGCGCTGCAGTCTTAGTTATCAACAAAGTGGGCGTCCATCGAAACTCGCCCTAGCGGCTTGCACAAAACGCAAGCCACCGCGGAACTCGAACAGCCGATGGCCGACATCCCCCACTTCGTCTGCGCTACTCAGCGTGATGGGATGGGATTTATCTCATCAAAATCACACTGTTGAAATTTGGACCGTTCAAAAACTCAAATTCTTTTCTTTTTAGCCCACAAACGGTGGCGCTCATGGGTTTTCGGGCCCCTATCTGCCGCGCCGAGTAGCGCAGCCAACAAGCGGAAGCTAGGGTGTCTTGTTCTTTGCCTTCTTTCTTATGGACAAGCATAAGAAAGAACGGTCGCCTAAAAGGCGAAATAAATCATTCACCCATCCTGTTAATGCCTAATACAACCTTGTTCAATGTACGCAAAGAAAGGTGACTAGCTCACAGGCGAAACAGAGGTCTCGGTAAAATAGCAAAGGCAACCATTAAGTTGCCTTTGCTCAAGCTCACAAAAAAGAAAGCTCAGTAAAAAACAGCTGAGTGAAGCTAAAGAGCTAATCTTCCTGCTGCACACAATCCACGTAATACACGGCTTTACCATCCACGACTTGCTTCACAAGGCCATGGTTATCGGTCTCAAAGCCCGGGAATTTCTCGTTGAATTCGCGTGCAAATTTGAGGTAGTTCACAATGACCTTGTTAAAGCGTTCACCTGGAATCAGCAGCGGAATGCCTGGTGGGTAGGGGGTTAAGAGCACAGCAGTGACACGGCCTTCGAGTTCATCAATGGCCACGCGCTCAATTTTGCGGTGGGCCATTTTTGAGAAGGCGTCCGTCGGTTTCATGGCTGGCACCATGTCAGACAGATACATTTCTGTAGTCAGGCGGGCGACATCATTAGCTTTGTAGACTTCGTGAATTTGTGTACACAAATCTTTGAGGCCTACGCGTTCATAGCGTGGATGCTTCTGCACAAACTCTGGCAACACTTTCCATAATGGCTGGTTTTTGTCGTAGTCGTCTTTAAACTGTTGTAATGCGGCGACCATGGTGTTCCAGCGGCCTTTGGTAATGCCGATGGTAAACATGATAAAGAACGAGTAGAGACCGGTTTTTTCGACGATCACGCCGTGTTCAGCCAGGTACTTGGTCACAATCGCTGCCGGGATGCCGAATTCTTCTGAGAATTCACCATCTACATCCAGCCCGGGCGTGATGATGGTGGCTTTGATCGGGTCCAGCATGTTAAAGCCTTCGGCCAGGTTGCCAAAGCCGTGCCAGCGCTCATTGGCTTTCAGCATCCAGGCATCTCGTTCTTCCAGGCCGTCTTCGGACAAGTCGGTCGGGCCCCAGACTTTAAACCACCAGTCGGTACCCCATTCTTCATCCACCTTACGCATGGCACGGCGGAAGTCCAGGGCTTCTTTGAGGGATTCTTCTACCAGGGCGGTGCCGCCTGGGGCTTCCATCATGGCGGCAGCCACGTCACAGCTGGCAATAATCGAGTATTGCGGGCTGGTAGAGGTGTGCATGAGATAAGCTTCGTTGAACACATCGCGGTCCAGGCGGTTCTGGTCAGCATCCTGTACCAGAATCTGCGAGGCCTGGCTTAGGCCAGCCAGCAGTTTGTGCGTAGACTGTGTGGAGAACACCATGGATTCTTTACACCGTGGGCGGTCTGCGCCAATTGCGTGGTAGTCACCATAAAAGTCATGGAAGGTCGCGTGTGGCAGCCAGGCTTCATCGAAGTGCAGGGTGTCGATCTTGCCATCCAGCATTTCCTTGATTTCTTCAACGTTGTACAGCACGCCGTCATAGGTAGATTGCGTGATGGTCAGTACGCGTGGCTTGGCGTTTTTGTCGGTGGCAAACGGGTTGCGTTCGATTTTCTTCTGGATGTTTTCCCAGGCAAACTCGCTTTTCGGAATCGGGCCGATAATACCAAAGTGGTTACGCGTTGGCATCAGGAATACCGGCACCGCCCCGGTCATGATGATGGAGTGCAATACGGATTTATGGCAGTTACGGTCAACCACCACGATGTCACCAGGCGCGACGGTGGAGTTCCAGACGATCTTGTTCGAGGTCGAGGTGCCGTTAGTGACAAAATAGAGGTGATCGCAGTTGTAAATACGTGCGGCATTGCGCTCGGAAGCGGCCACCGGGCCGGTATGATCCAGCAATTGACCGAGCTCATCTACTGCGTTACAAACGTCTGCCCGCAGCATATTCTCGCCAAAAAACTGGTGGAACATCTGGCCGACCGGTGATTTCAGAAACGCGACGCCACCGGAGTGACCGGGGCAGTGCCAGGAGTAGGAACCATCAGCCGCGTAATGCGTCAGTGCCTTGAAGAAGGGCGGTGGCAGGCTGTCCAGGTAGGCCTTGGCTTCGCGGATAATCAGGCGCGCCACAAATTCTGGCGTATCCTCGTTCATATGGATAAAGCCATGCAATTCACGCAGCACATCGTTTGGAATGTGGCGGCTGGTGCGGGTCTCGCCATGCAAAAAGATCGGAATCTCTTCGTTACGGTAACGGATTTCCTGTACAAAATTACGCAGTTGCTCGATGGCTTCTGGTTTCTCTTCAACGATTTCCTCATCGTCAATTGACAGGATAAACGCCGAGGCACGGCTTTGCTGCTGGGCGAAAGAGGTGAGGTCGCCGTAGCTGGTCACACCAAGCACCTCCAGACCTTCGTCTTCGATCGCTTTGGCCAACACACGGATGCCCAGGCCAGACGAGTTTTCCGAGCGAAAATCTTCGTCAATAATCACAATGGGAAATCTAAATTTCATAAAGGAATCCTTTTACCGCTTAAGACACAGAGGCACAGGGAAAGTCAGCGCTTAACCCTGTGCCTCTGTGGTGAAATGTTCTGGTTGTGTTCAAGAGTGTGATTATATCTTTGGTAATGTGACACCAATTTGACCTTGGTATTTGCCACCACGGTCTTTATAACTGGTTTCACAAACTTCATCAGACTCCAGGAACAGCACTTGTGCACAGCCTTCACCCGCATAAATCTTGGCTGGCAAAGGCGTCGTGTTACTAAACTCCAGCGTTACATAGCCTTCCCACTCAGGTTCAAACGGTGTCACATTGACAATAATGCCGCAGCGCGCGTAAGTGGACTTGCCCAGGCAAATCGTTAACACGGAACGCGGGATGCGGAAATATTCGACCGTACGTGCCAGTGCAAACGAGTTGGGAGGAATGACGCAATAGCCTTTGCCTGAGACCTCGACAAAAGACTGTGGGTCAAATGCCTTGGGGTCGACAATGGTGCTGTTGATGTTGGTGAACACGCGGAATTCGTCCGCACAACGGATATCGTAGCCGTAAGAGGAGGTGCCGTAAGACACGATTTTTTGACCATTCACCTCGCGGACCAGCGTGGGCTCGAACGGCTCGATCATGCCGTGTTGTTCAGCCATCCTGCGTATCCATTTATCAGACTTAATGCTCATTACGATATCCAGTCATTTGCGTCATCAACGCATGCAATAAAGAGAAAAAAGCGGAGTTTAAACTCCGCTTTTAGTGAGTGCAAATAATAACAACAATTACAGTTAAATTTGCAAATTTTTTTGGCTTTGAGGCGAATTAATCTACCTAGGAGGCATGAGCCCCCAAGGTTTACTTATCGCCGCCTAATTCAATGCTGTAACGCCAGAACTGATCTTCCGCTTCAAAAATCACTTTGGACGCTTCAGGATCGCGGCTGCCAGCAGGGTACTGATGGACCGGACGCTTGTCTTCTGCCCAGGCTTTCACCACTGGATCCACCAAGCGCCATTGTGCTTCGGCTTCAGAAATATGCAGGTAGTTGGAGTTGTCACCTTGCATCAGGTTCAGCAGCAAGGCCTCGTAAGCATCTACGGAGTCGTCTGCATCCCAACGGTTGGCTGCATCCAGCTGGATAGTACGGGTTTGTACATCCAGACCAGGAATCTTGGACTGGATTTCGAGCTTGATGCACTCACGTGGCTGGATGCCGATGATGAGCCAGTTTTGATCTTGGTCATTGATTTGCAATGGCGCTTTTTTGAAGCGGATAGCAATACGGGTATCGGCTTCGTGCAGGCGCTTGGCGGTGCGGATGTAGAAAGGCACCCCTTTCCAGCGTGGGTTATCAATAAACAGTTTCAAGGCAGCATAGGTTTCTACCACGCTGTCATTGTTGCCCAGCTCTTCGAGGTAGCCAGGCACTTTTTCGCCATTGATTTCACCGGCACTGTATTGCGCGCGGAAAGCATGCTTTTCCAGTTCGTTGACTGGGATAGGACGAATCTGCTCCAGCAACTTGATTTTAGCGTCGCGTACGCCTTCCGGTGACAGGTCTTTTGGCAGCTCCATGGCGGTCAGTGCCAAGGTTTGCAGAATATGGCTTTGCAACATATCGCGCAGAGCACCTGTGCTGTCGTAGAACTGCGTACGGTCGCCTACACCCAGCATTTCGGTGTTGGTGATTTGCACGTGGTCAATGTACTGGTTGTTCCAGATCGGCTCTAACACGGTATTGGTAAAGCGTTGCAGCAAGATGTTTTGCAGCGCGGATTTGCCCAGGTAGTGGTCGATACGGTAAATCTGGCTTTCTTTCAGGTGCTTGGTGATGGCAGCCTGCAGTTCTTTGGCAGATGGCAGATCGGTACCGAATGGTTTTTCGATCACCACGCGGCGCCAGTATTTGTCTTCCTGAGTCAGGCCTACATTGGCCAGTGATTCAACGACTGGTGCAAAGTCTACCGGACGTACTGAGAGGAAGTAAGCCAGGTTCTGCGGAAATACTTTTTCGTCGCTCAGCGTGGCTTTCAGTTTGTTGAACGCGTCTGGGTCAGTCGGTGGGTTGGCATGGTAGAAGTTACGGGCGATAAAGCGCTCGAAGACTTTCTGGTCATAGCCTTTTTTGAATTTGGTATCCAGCATGGATTTGATGTCTGCACGCCAGGCATCCAGATCAACCACTTGACGGCCAACGCCGATAATTTTCATGTCATCAGGCAGGCGGCCCAGCAGGTCTAGCCTGAACAAACCAGGATACAATTTTACGCGGGCAAGGTTGCCACTCGCGCCAAATAATACCAGGGTGCATGGATCAATTTTATTCGTCATTTCTAACCTTAAGATAAAAATGTAAACGGGAAAGGGCAGGCCTTTCCCATATGTTTATGACTAGCGCTAATAAGTTCTTAAACTTAGTCGTGTCAGCATGTGGCTATGAACAAATAAGCAAAAGCCTCTCATCATGAGAGGCTTATATCACTTACTTGGTTTTCACTGAGTGGCCACCGAATGCATTACGCATCAGTGACAGCAGCTTGTAGCTATAGCCTTCTGAGTCTTGGCTTCTGAAACGTGCTTGCAATGCAGTGGTCAACACTGGCGCTGCCACACCTTGCTCAACCGCTTCAACCACGGTCCAGCGGCCTTCACCGGAGTCAGCAACGTATGGTGCAATTTCTTGCAGGCTTTGGTCTTGTTTGAGTGCTTCAGCCGTCAAGTCAAGCAACCAGCTGCGTACCACGGAACCATGACGCCACAGTTCAGTGATTTGTGCCAAGTCCAGGTTGAACTCTTCTTTACCTTTGATCAGGTCCAAACCTTCAGCAAAGGCTTGCATCATGCCGTATTCGATCCCGTTGTGGATCATTTTAGTGAAGTGACCGGAACCGACAGGACCAACGTGTGCCCAGCCGCGATCCGCGTGGGTCAATGCCTGTGCATATGGAGCCAATACATCAGCATATTGTTTTTCACCGCCGTACATCAGGCAGTAGCCGTTATCCAGGCCCCAAACGCCGCCGGAAGTACCACAGTCGATAAAGCCGATACCATGCTCGGCCAACATTGCGCCACGGCGCTGACTATGTTTGTAGTTTGAGTTGCCGCCATCGACGATGATGTCGCCTTTGTTCAGCATTGGGATCAAATCTTTGATTTGATTTTCGGTGATTTCGCCAGCGGGCAACATCAACCAAACAATTTTTTGGCCTTCGAGTTTGCTAACTGCATCCGCAACGGAGGTCGCTGCTTCCAGGCCTTCTTCTTTAACCAGTCTGTTAACGAATTCGGTGTTAAAGTCAAAACCAACCACGTTAATTTTGTGACGCAGCAAGCGAGCAGCCATGTTACCGCCCATTTTGCCCAAGCCAATCATTGCTAATTTCATTCGGATTTTCCTATGGTGTGAGGATAGTTTAAGAGACACCCATCTTTTGGATGGCATGAACCCGATCAGTGCTTCGGATAATTTTGCAGAATTATCATGTCGAGTCAGCTATAATTATAACAAATGCAGTCACGGTCTAAAAGGCTGCGCAAGCTTTTTTGTATTGTTTTTTACAGGTTTTCTATGTCTTTGAATGCTCAAACCCGTTGGCACACGTTTCAATCCCAGGAAGAAATCAACCAGGCAGCACTTAACAGAATTCTGGCGGCTGCCGACGCCGCCATTGCCAAGCATGGCAGTTTTCTGATTGTGCTGGCAGGCGGCAGTACGCCCAAGGCGGTGTATCAGTTGTTGGCAAAAGCTGATGCCGACTGGTCCAAATGGCATGTCTATCATAATGATGACCGCTGTTTGCCAGTCGATCATGTGGAGCGCAACAGCAAAATGGCCCGCGATGCCTGGTTAAGCCATGTGGCGATTCCTGAAAGTCAGATTCATGATATTCCGGCCGAGCTTGGCAATGTGGCTGGTGCGCTGGCTTATAGCGAGATCCTTAAAGGTGTGCGCACCTTTGATCTGGTGATTTTGGGGCTGGGTGAAGATGGGCATACTGCTAGTTTATTCCCAGGCCAGGCGGTTGATAACAGTGCCGATGCCGTGCCAGTGTTTAACTCGCCCAAACCGCCCGCGGATCGCATTACGATTAGCCAAAAGCGTCTGAACGATACGCATGAGGTCATGTTTCTGGTGACGGGCGCGGGTAAGCAGGAGGCGGTGGATAACTGGCGTAAAGGTGTAGCGATTCCGGCGACATTAATCCAGTCACCGAATGGCGTGGATGTCTATTGCTTTGGTGTGGTTTTGAGCTAAATCGTTTTAAGCTCCCGAGAACATAAAGGCCACAGAGAGAACTCTTTGTGGCTTTTTTATCACCCTGTGCGTGCTGTCGCTAAGATGGTTTTTTATTTTGCTTGGCCAGTAACTGCTCGAGCAAGCCAATTTGCTGTTGCTGCAAATCTATGAGTTCCTGCCATTGTTGCTCGCGCAAGCCATCCATTTTTTCATGCAGCAGCAAAATCTCCAATTCTGCTTTCAAATTCACTTCATAGTCATGCTCTGCATGTTTGCGGTCTATTTCTGCTTGCCGGTTCTGCGACATCAGGATGATGGGGGCTTGTATCGAGGCCAGCATAGACAAAAACAGATTGAGCAGAATATAAGGATAGGGGTCAAACGCACGGTCATATTTGAGCAAAATGACCGAGTTCAGCACGACCCAGGCGATCAGCACCAGAGCAAACACAAAAATAAACGTCCAGGAGCCGCCAAAACGAGCTACTGCATCGGCGGCCCGTTGAGCGGTGGTCATACTACCGTCACTCTCATCTGCCGTATTGCGAGACACATGCCTGCGCTCGGTCAGGTGCCGGGCGACGCGCTGGGTGTGCGCGTCCATGGCGTCATAATCCTTGCCGATCAGCGTTTCTGCAATCTCATGTTCACTGGCGGTCATTGCAGTCGGTCGGCTTGATTGATTATGTATTTTGAATGACGATGTTGGGGAACTTGGCACTGTGGTCCAGGCTGGCAATGGCGATTTTGCTTGCTGCTTTGCGTGCAATTTCTTTATACGTTTTTGCAATGGCGCCATCCGGCATGGCGACTACGGTAGGCTGGCCACCGTCTGCTTGCATGCGGATATTGATATCCAGCGGCAAACTGCCGAGCAACTCCACGTTGTAGTCTTTAGCCATCAAGGCGCCGCCGCCTGCGCCAAAAATATGCTCTTCATGGCCGCAGTTGGAGCAGATATGCGTACTCATGTTCTCTACAATGCCTAAAATCGGGATGCCGACTTTTTCGAACATTTTCAGGCCCTTGCGCGCGTCGAGCAGGGCTATGTCTTGTGGGGTGGTGACGATAATCGCGCCGGTGACCGGAATTTTTTGTGCCAGAGTCAGCTGGATGTCGCCGGTGCCAGGAGGCAGGTCAATCACCAAATAATCCAGATCCTGCCAGCGTGTATCGCGCAGCAATTGCTCCAGAGCGCCGGTCACCATCGGGCCGCGCCACACCATGGGCGTGTCGGTATCGACCAGAAAGCCGATGCTCATGGCCTGGATGCCATGCGCACGCATCGGTTCTATGCTCTTGCCATCGGCGCTATCCGGGCGGCCGGAAATGCCTAGCATCTGTGGCTGGCTAGGCCCGTAAATATCCGCATCGAGCAAGCCGACGGTGGCGCCTTCAGCAGCCAAGGCCAGTGCCAGATTGACTGACGTGGTGGATTTGCCCACGCCGCCTTTACCAGACGCCACGGCAATCACGTTTTTCACGTTAGGCAGTAAGTTGACGCCGCGTTGCACGCTATGCGCCACAATGCGGCTGCCAACATTGACGGTGATTTTGCCAATGTCGGCAATGCTTTTTAATGCCTCGGTAATTTGTGCACGAATCAGGTCCAGTTGCGTCGCTGCAGGGTAGCCTAGCACCACATCCAGGCTGACATCATTGCCATTGACTTGTATATTTTTGATTGATTTGCTGCTGACAAAATCCTTGCCAGTATTAGGGTCTATGCTCAGTTTGAGCGTGCTTTGAATCACAATATCGCTGATGGCCATGCCTTGAATTCCCGCAGAAATGCCTGACTAATTAAATCAGGAATTCTACTCCATCCCCCCTGATTCGTCATGCAATCTCTGCGTTAGTCGTAGCAGGCTGTGAGCGCACACAGGGGCTATGGTCAGGATAGTGCTTTTGAAACGTCTCAAAGCAATGCGCCCAGCTCCACTGGCTGCGCGCCTGCTCGCGTATCGCCGCCTTATCCAGCGATGAACACTGCACAATAGCTTGCGCAAGATCTTGCGTAAAATCTTCGGCCAACATGCCTGAAAAACCATGTTTGATCACATCTCTGGGCCCCGTCACATCAAATGCTGCCACGGGTAGGCCGTTGCACATCGCCTCTATCATCACAATGCCAAATGTATCGGTGCGGGAGGGGAAAGCAAACACATCATGCTGCGCATATAACGCCGCCAGCGCCTTGCCATATTGATAGCCGACAAAATTGACGCGCGGGTATTTTTGCTTAAGCTGGCTTAAATAAGGACCATCGCCAGCGATAGTAATATCAAACTGATCCTGATGCTCACATAGCGCATCCAGGTTTTTTTCACGGCTCACCCGGCCGACGTTCAACACGCGCAATTTTTGTCCGGCCACTGGCGGCTGCGCAACGCTCAATAACTGTTCAGAGACCCCCCGCGACCAAATCACCAAGTGCTTGAATCCATGCGCCTGTAAAGTCTGGCGCATACTTTCGGTGGTGACAAAGGTGGCATGTGCGCCTTGGTGAAACCAGCGTAAATAAGCATAGGTCCAGCGTGCGGGGATCCGCCACATTAATTCGAGGTATTCAGGAAAGCGCGTGTGATAGGAGGTCGTAAACGCAATCCCGCGCGATTTGCACCAGTGGCGTGCCACCAGGCCCATGACGCCCTCGGTGGCAATATGCAATTGTTTAGGCTGGATGCGATTGAGTGTGCGCCACAGGCGCAAGGGTTGGATATTGAGCTGGATTTCAGGATAAAACGGCAACGGTATCCAGCGATACAGGCTAGGGTGCAAGACACGAAAACGCAAGTTGCGTGATTTGGCCACCCGCCGCAGGTTTTTATAGGTCGTAGAGACGCCATTGGTTTGCTGAAAAGTGTCCGTCACAATCAACATCGTCATCATGCAAGCTCCGCAACAAGGTGCCATGATCTTGCCAAGCCAGCATGACGAGTTTATGAACATCTCGCTTTAAAGCTGCGATAACCATTGCCCAACTGATCATCCCTGCGCACATGCTTCACGGGTGTTCAGCTCGCTGTAAGTTTTGACCATGCCCCGGTAAGTTAAGCGTAAGGCTGGCTTGCTAAGGTAAGCACATCGACGACAGCAGCACGCAAGCCGCTAAAAGTCTCGGTAATACACGCTTTAGTTTCAGTTAAACAATAATTCTGGAGAACACGCATGAACAAACTACTTGCACTCACCTTGTTAGCCATCAGCTATACCCATCATGCCAATGCAGATACCCTGCTGCAAACCGCAGATCAGGAAGGCAACTTCAAAACCTTTTTACAAGCCGTGAAGACCGCTGGCCTGGAAAGTACGCTGAACGAAAAAGGCCCGATCACCCTGTTTGCCCCTAACGATGCTGCCTTTGCCAAGTTGCCAAAAGCAAAACTTAAAGCGTTAATGGCTAACCCCACTGAGCTCAAAAAAGTGCTCAGCTACCATATCTATCCAGGCAAAATTACCTCGGCAGACGTGAGCGCTGGCAAGGTTAAATCGCTAGAAGGTGCAGACTTGAAACTCACTGTGACTGATGGTGTAAAAGTGGACAATGTCAAAGTGATTGGTGATGAAATCAATGCAGATAACGGTGTGATCCATACCATGAGTGCGGTGCTGATTCCAAAAGGTTAAACCGATTTCATGCAAGGCACCCTGTCTTCAAGCAGCCTCGGGTTAAGCTAAAGGCAGGGTTTTCAATCAGGCTGTTATATGTCACCCTATAGACCAGATTAATGCATATTGGATCGCAATAATTGGTCTTGTCGTCTGCAACATGAGCATGTGATGACATACCTCATGTTGCATTGCTTTATCTTATATCAAAGCATGCACCTCAAATCGAATTAGAATCTTACCGAGAGTTTGCCCATCACAGCGGCAACTTTTCTCATTGCTTGCGTGTTTCGCGGTTACTTGCTCTATCTTGCCAAGGTGCTAAGGAGACATGGTTTGATCAATATTCAAGACAGTCCGTCGCATGCCCTGCCATTACCAGCAGTACTAGATACCTTTGATACCCAAAAAACAGGCTTATCCAGCGCTGTTGCCATGGCACGTTTGCGCATGGTTGGTGAGAATCGATTGCCCCAGCCCAGCGCAAAGTCAATGTGGCTCCGGTTAGCCTTGCAATTTCATAATCCACTTATTTACGTTTTGATGGTGGCGGGCATTGCTACTTTTACGCTGCATGATTATGTGGATGCAGGGGTGATTGCGGCGGTGATCATAATTAATGCACTGATCGGCTTTGTGCAGGAGGGAAAGGCTGAGGAAGCGCTAAAAGCAGTGCGCTCGTTAATGGCAACGCGGGCAAAAGTGTTGCGTGATGGGCAGCAAGCAGACATAGACGCCAGTCTATTGGTGCCTGGAGATGTGGTGATATTGGAGCCCGGTGATCTCGTGCCTGCAGACTTGCGACTGATGCAGGTGAAAAATTGCTTTGTCATGGAAGCCGCGCTAACAGGTGAGTCTGTCCCTGTTGAAAAAAATATAGACATTGTTGCGGTGGAGACGCCTGTTGCAGACCGCCTTTGTATGGCCTATTCCAGTACATTGGTCACCGCGGGGTATGCGCATGGCGTTGTGGTAGCCACGGGCAAACAGACCGAAATCGGCAAAATCGGCACCATGGTCAGCGATGAGCAAAGCTTAGAGACGCCATTAACCCGTCGCCTGGGCCTGTTTGCAAAACAAGTGACGCTGCTTATTTTAATCATCGGCGTCTTCTCTTTTGCCTTTGGTTATTGGGTGAGACAGATGCCATTGCTGGACTTATTTGTAGCCGTGGTGGGCTTGGTGGTGGCAGCCATTCCAGAGGGCTTGCCTGCGATTGTGGCTATCGTGCTTGCCATTGGAACGCGGGTAATGGCGAAAAACAAGGCAATTGTCCGTCGACTGGCCGCAGTAGAAACACTGGGTTCCGTGACCGTGATCTGTTCTGATAAAACGGGGACGCTCACCTGTAATCAAATGACTGCGGAGACGGTCATCTTGCCAGAGCAAACGCTCAACGTATCTGGCCTGGGCTACGCCCCTAAAGGCGACTTTTTTAAAAATGGCGAGTGGCTTGATGTGACTCTTGCCCATGACCTACAGAGTTTGCTCATGTGCGCCACGCTGTGTAACGATGCGGGGGTTGAGCAAAACGAGGAGGGCGCCTGGGAGCTGATAGGCGACCCTACAGAAGGCGCACTGCAAACGCTCGCCGCTAAAGCCGGCGTAGACAAACTGAACTTGCATCAACGCTACCCCAGGCTGGATTGCATACCGTTTGAGTCTGAGCATCAATACATGGCGACTTTGCATCACAGTCAGAAGGGTGAAGGTGTGGTGTTGCTCAAAGGCGCACCAGAAACTGTACTGGCGCATTGTCAGCGCGATCTGTCAGGTCCGCTGGATCTTGAGCGTTGGGAAGCACGCATGGCAGAAGCTGCCAAACGCGGAGAACGCGTGCTGGCGTTAGCCAGACGCATCCTGCCCACGAATAGCACCACATTGTCGATGGCTGCGATGGATGACAATTTTGAACTGCTTGGCATGGTGTGCATGCTGGATCCTCCGCGTGCGGAAGCGATGGCAGCCGTCGCAGAGTGCCAGGCCGCCGGGTTGCGTGTGGTGATGATCACGGGCGACCATGCCATCACTGCCAGTGCCATCGCCAAACAGATAGGTTTGAATGCCAGTGCCATCCTTTCTGGCGAACAGATAGAAAAAATGGATGATGCTGAGCTTCGCGAACAGATGAAAACGGTGGATGTGATTTCCAGAGCATCGCCGCAACACAAATTGCGCCTGGTGAAAGCGTTGCAATCGCTTGGCGAGTTGGTTGCCATGACCGGCGATGGGGTCAATGACGCGCCTGCGATCAAGGTCGCTGATATTGGGGTGGCGATGGGTAATAAAGGCACTGCCGCTGCCCGCGAAGCGGCTGATCTGGTGTTAACCGACGACAACTTTGCCACCATCAGCAACGCAGTCAAAGAAGGGAGAGTGGTACTCGATAATATCAAAAAGTCGATGTTGTTTATTTTGCCGACCGATGTTGCGGAAGCCGGGGTCATTCTACTTGCCATCCTTGGCGGATTATCATTGCCCATCACAGCTAGTCAGATTTTATGGATCAATACTGTCACAGCCGTGACGTTTTCGCTTGCCATTGCC
This sequence comes from Methylophilus sp. DMC18, assembly GCF_056314005.1. NCBI lineage: Bacteria > Pseudomonadati > Pseudomonadota > Betaproteobacteria > Nitrosomonadales > Methylophilaceae > Methylophilus > Methylophilus sp. DMC18. Next base: position 314,236 of record NZ_JBQUZE010000002.1, read on the forward strand.
TTTGAGCGGCCTGAACGCGGTGTGATGCAAAGGCCGCCCAGATTGCCCACAGAACCCCTGATTACCAAGCTGTTTGCAACAAGAATTATTATTGTCAGCGCCCTGCTCATGGCATTCACTTTTACAGCCTTTGAGTGGGAGTTATTGCGTGGGCACAGTTTGGCGATGTCTAGAACAACTGCCGTCAATATGCTGATCCTGTGCCAGATGGCTTATTTATTCAATGTTAAATACTTTACGCATTCATCCATGCGGATTTCAGCCTTCATCGAGAATCGAATCACTTTAGTCGTTTGTGGCGTGATGATCGTCTTGCAAGCTTTATTTACTTATTCGCCGTGGATGCAATCGGTGTTCAGTACTGAACCTATTGATGTTGCTAGCTGGTTATTTATTCTGGCCTTCGCCATCTTGATGTTTTTAGTGATTGAGCTGGAAAAAGCGGTGTTGCGTACTTTTAAGGTGCAAGTCATATAGCAAGTGCAAGGCAGAAGGAGGGAATAAATCAGTTTTTAGGGGTGACCTCGGCAGCCATTTCAGCTTCTTCATCAGCAGGAATGACCAGAATAGGTTTGGAGGAGTGGTCACTGATCCAGGTTTGATGGGTTTGGTTGGCGCTTGCGGACAAGCTAAAACCTAAAAATGAGAGCGGGTCACAAATCAATGCTCTTATTTTGCTGGCGTGTTCGCCTATGCCTCCTGTAAACACCAATGCATCAATGCCGCCTGCTTTTGCCGCATAACTTCCTATCATGGCACGCACGCTACGGGCAAAGTAATTCACCGCAAATTTTGCAGCAGGGCTGTCGCTTTCAAGCAGGGTTTGAATGTCGCTACTTTCGCCGTTAGAGAGCGCGAGCAGGCCGCTTTGATGAAAAATAAGATCCTCTAATTGTGTGTGATCCAATTCTTTTGCCAGTGCCAGCATCACGCCGGGATCCAGGTCGCCACTGCGCGTCGCCATCGGGATGCCGCCTGCTGTGCTGTAACCCATGCTGGTATCGACAGATTGCAGATTTTCAAGCAGGCATAAACTGCATCCGCTGCCAAGATGGGCCACAACGATGTGGCCTTGCGTGATCGTATGGTCCAGCAATCCAGGTAGCTGCTTGGCGATATGCGCATAATTCAAACCATGAAAGCCAAATCGACGTAGCTGCGCTGATTCGGGGATAGCGTAGCGGTAGGACAATGCGGGCAGATTGTAATGAAAACCGTTGTCAAAACATGCCCACTGCGACAGTCGGGGGTGGTCGGAATAGTGATTTGCACAAAGCCTGACCCCCAACAAATTGAGTGGGAGATGCAACGGTGCGAATGAAATCAGTTTTTCAAGACGATCTTGCTCTTCCACCGTCAGTAAACGCGCCGTGTCCTCAATATGGCCGCCAAACACAAAACGGTGGGCGACACGGGTTGGGCGGGCAGCCCCCAGCGCTACAAAAAGCTGTTTAAATGCAGCCTCAAAGCCTTCTGTCACTGGCAGATGCGGGGTTATACGATAATGGTAATTCTGGCGGGCTTTGTCAGATGCAAAGTAGGCCGCTTTGAGGCTGGACGAGCCACAGTTGATCACCAGTAAAGACTGGTCATCATTTAACATGTTTTGCGTGCTTACTTCTGCCATTGCCACTCATCCTCTTCAGGCATATCCACGCCATGTTCATAGGCATATTCACAGCAGGCAATCTGGCGGTTCAGGAGTTCCTCTTGCACATGGGCACCGATATTGCGTAGGCCGGGGATACGGTAAATGGCCTCAATCGCCAGGCTGAAACGATCAATCTTATTCTGGATGGCCAGTTCCAGCGGTGTGTTGATACTGCCTTTTTCGCGATAGCCCCTCACGTGCAGGTTGGCATGATTGGCGCGCCGGTAAGTGAGCCTGTGAATCAGGTAGGGGTAGCCGTGAAAATTGAACAAGATGGGCTTGTCCGTTGTAAACAAGCGGTCAAACTCCTTATCGGATAAGCCATGCGGATGCTCGCTATCCGGTGTCAATTTATATAAATCGACGACATTGATAAAGCGGATTTTTAGCGAAGGGAAGTGGTGCATGAGCAGCTGGGTTGCCGCAAGCGCTTCCTTGGTAGGAATGTCACCCGCACATGCCATAATCAAGTCGGGTTCGCTTCCCGCGTCGCTGCTGGCCCAGTCCCAAATCCCCAGCCCTTTTGTACAATGGATAGTCGCACTTTCAATATCCAGATACTGAAGGTGTTTTTGTTTGTCGCAGACAATCACATTAATGTAATCTGTGCTGCGCAAACAGTGGTCCGCCACAGAAAGCAGGCAGTTGGCGTCGGGAGGTAAATAAATGCGTGTAATTTCCGGGCTTTTGTTAACCACAAGGTCTAGAAAGCCTGGGTCTTGATGCGTGAAACCATTATGATCTTGTCGCCAGACAGTAGAAGTAATCAATAAATTCAAAGAAGAAACCGGCGCACGCCAACTGACTTTTTTTGACATATCCAGCCACTTGGCATGCTGGTTGAACATGGAGTCGATCACGTGTACAAATGACTCATAAGTGGATAAGAAACCATGCCTGCCTGTGAGCAGGTAACCTTCCAGCCAACCTTCCAGCGTGTGCTCAGACAAGTACTCCATGACTTTGCCATCCGCCGCCAGCTCGCCACCATCGTCATCCTCAGGCAATCTATCCGCCAGCCAGGTCTTTTTACTGGCGGTGTAAACGTCTTGCAGCTTGTTCGAGCTGGTTTCATCAGGCCCAAATACGCGGAAATTGTTGGGGTTGGCTGATATCACGTCGCGCAACAGGCAACCCAGCGGTTGCGTATTGGAGTGGAGGGCGCCTTCTGCCCGCGATGCCGTGACCGCATACCGGCGGTAGTCTGGTAAAGCCAGTGGCTGGCGTAACAGTCCGCCATTGGCATGCGGATTGGCACTCATGCGACTGGTGCCGCAAGGGGCTAACTCAGCCAGCTCAGGCAACAGACGCCCCTCTGCATCAAATAAGCTTTCAGGTTGATAGCTGCGCAACCACGATTCCAATTGCGCAAGATGCTCAGGGTTCTCCGCGGGTTTGCTGATTGGCACTTGATGCGCGCGCCAGCTGTTTTCCACTTGATGCCCATCCACCGTTTTGGGGCCAGTCCAGCCTTTGGGGCTGCGTAACACAATCATGGGCCAGCGAGGGCGGCTGGTATCATTGTTGGTTCTCGCGTTTTGCTGGATATCCTTAATTGACTGAATAGCGGTTTCAAGCGCTTGCGCCATCTCATGATGCATGCGCTCGGGATCATTCCCCTCCACAAAAATAGGTGTCCAGCCATAGCCCTTGAACAACTCTTCCAGTTCCTGGTGTGATATCCGCGCCAATACGGTGGGATTGTTAATTTTGTAGCCATTGAGATGCAACACCGGTAACACCGCCCCATCCCGAATAGGGTTCAGGAACTTGTTTGAATGCCATGCGGTGGCCAAGGGGCCAGTCTCCGCCTCACCATCACCGACCATCACAGCGACCAATAAATCCGGATGATCAAAAGCAGCCCCAAAGGCATGCGAAAGGCTATACCCCAGTTCACCGCCTTCATGAATGGAGCCCGGCAATTCAGGTGTGCAATGGCTGCCAAATCCACCTGGAAACGAAAAGTCTTTGAAGAAAGTACGCATACCCACTTCGGTTTGGGCTTTGTCTGGGTAGATTTCGCTATAAGTGCCTTCCAGATAGGCTGGTGCGAGTACGCCGGGTGCGCCATGTCCAGGTCCAGCCAGAAAAATCGCATTCAAGTCGTATTTTTTGATCATGCGATTGATATGGATGTAAGTGAAGCTAAGGCCTGGACTAGAGCCCCAGTGGCCGAGTGGCCGTTGTTTGAGATGACAAGCTTCCAGCGGTTTTTTTAACAGTGGGTTGTCCTGCAAGTAAATCATCCCGGCAGCCAAATAATTACACGCCGACCAATAACGATTGATGCGGTTTAGTTCATTTTGATCTAATAAAACCCTGTGTTCAGTCATATGCGCAACCCTCTCATTTTCACTGATCATTTGAGTAGTATGTCACTCACCATGGCAAATGGTTTGGTATAAATCAAAAGAAACTATTTTGGAACAGGGATGTAGTGCGCTCATGTTGCGCCACTGGGCAGCTTTGAAAGCTTTTATAAAATACGAGCAGCGGGGTCAGAGTAAAAGTGAGATTTTTCTACTTTTACTTTGCCCAATTATTCTAAGATTTATGTGCTCGCATTTTGTTTAATAAAGGTATATTTTTTATACCATGATCACTTTTGAGTTTGACGAAGCAAAAAGTCAGGCCAATCTTCATGGCATTAACTTTATAGATGCTCAGGCGATATGGGATGATTCACGATTAGTGGAAATCCCAGCAAAAACTGAAGATGAACCGCGATATTTGATGATCGGACTGATCAATGGCAAGCATTGGTCTGCCGTGATTACCTACAGAGGTTTAAATGTCAGGCTGATTTCTGTTCGTCGCTCACGTACCGAGGAGGTGGAGCTTTATGAAGGCTAAAGATTTTGAACGGCAGTTTGATGACGACGTTGATATTACTGCTGCGCTGGATTTATCAAAAGCAACACGCGTCATGCAAGCGCAAAAAAGGGTGAATGTCGATTTTCCTACATGGATGATTGAGTCCCTTGACCGAGAGGCGTTACGGCTGGGGGTGACCAGGCAATCAATTATTAAAGTATGGCTTGCCGAGCGTCTTGAAAAATCTGTCTAAACACGTTTATCTCCAAACCTTCAGGGTGCATTGGGATCGGAGTAAAAGTGAGGTTTTTTACTTTTTACTCTGACCCCAAATATCTTATCCAAGAGAACCAATTAATACTTAAGCAGCAAAACTTAATTCCGTGTTTATCATGTTAATGCCCCTTTAAGTTTTATTTATTCGGATCGAACTGATAGGTCAAACTCACCCAAGCCCCTCTTGGTGCCCCCGGTGCAATAAAGTTAGTTGTTTGCCAATCACTAGAGTTATGGTTGTAGCCATCAGGTCCAATCGCACCATATATCGAAGGCGAGAACGGATTCCTACCCAAGCGACCTGCTGAGAAATATTCCTTGTCAAAAATGTTGTTAATGCGTAGCCCTAATGTCCACTCTGAATTAATCTTGTAGCTGGTTTGGAAGTTAATTGTCATGTAGCCAGGGACAAAACCGGGAGAAGTAATTGGAGCGCGGCTAACCGGTACAACAGTGCCAGTGTTAGGCTCCTCATAACTATCCACCAGAACGACCCCTTTCTGATGTTTGTTATTCTCATTGCCACGCACATAAGCCATAGAATGTGCGACCGCGGTAAATCCCAACTGCCATTTAGGCGTTACCGCATAACTTATAGTGGCATTCAAATTGTGGAGAGGCACCCCAGGCATTACATCTCCTGGATTAACCTGAATTTCTCTACCATAATCGTTATTACCAGTCACGGTTTCAACAGAGCTGCTATTGTCGTTAGCGGCCATCTTGAAGCTGTTTTCGAAGGTCGCGGAAGTCAGGGCATAGTTCAAACGTAACTTCCACCTATCTAATGACGCAGTCATCCCTGCCTCAATCCCTTGCCGACGGGTATCACCGATCGTATTAAAGAAGCTTCTATTGCCAGGGTAGGTGACGAGATAGATATCATCCCGCAAATCTGTCTGGTAAGCGCCCAAGTTCCACTCAATATTGTCACCCCAACGGCCCCTCAAACCGATATCCATGGAAGTTGATTTAATCTGAGGAAGGTAGGGGTCTCCTGACAGCGTTGTTGGCAATGAGCAAGAACGATTCTGTGCCAAACTCCTAGCAAGAAATTGATTTATTCCAATCTGTACTGGAGTTGGATCAAATGCACACCCTAACTCAATGACAGAAGGAACTCGGGTACCCTGTGAGATATTCGCGTAGACATTCAGATCCTCTTTCGCTTGCCAACTCACGCCCAAAGAGGGATTGAGTGAATGATATGAGAATTTCTCTTTTTCAGGAGCATTCAATACATTGGAGGCATTGGGGACTATATAGCCGGTAGTTGGGCAAGTGCCATTAATACACACCCCATATGCATCTGGGAACGCTTCAAATTGTGAAAGATTAAAAACCGTGAAGCCAAATGTACGTGAGGCTATTTTATTATGTCCTTTGGTGTCGTTGTATCGTGCCGAACCAGTAAAATGTAATGTTTCTATCGGGCTCCATGTCTCACTGAAGTACAGACTTTTAGTGACCTGACTACCTTCAAAGTTATTATTACTGATTGGCTGATCAGCCAACGCATATTGATCCCGTATTTCATCCGGAGCTAAATAAGCTTTTCGATTGGCATCCAGCAAACCCAGCATTTGGCTACTGGTATAGTCAGCAGAAGGCATATCAATAGAAGCGCCTACCATGAGTTTGTGCTTCTCAAAGTTCCAGTTCAGTTGAACAGAAGCACCATCCGTGACTTGATCAATCTGAGTATTTGTTAGAACCGAGGTTGGCGTACCTTCAACCACGCCCGGCGCCTGACCGCCAGCCTGCGCCGCACCATCCACATAAGTAGGTTCACCATTACCGTAAGGTACCTGTAGAGGCTTAAGCCCGGTGACATCTGTGCCATCAGGTCCAGACGTGTATCCTGCACAATCAGCCGCATTGTTTGGTATAACAGGTACTACTATATGCTTTACGCCATTGCCATTACCAGCATCAGTAAAGTAATAAAAACTTGAGTTGGCAAGAAAAGCTTGCCCAACTGGATCGCCTTGCGCATTACGAAATTGTATTAGCGTAGAGGGGTCGTATTGCCAAGAAGCAATACCACTACTATAAGCCTCGACTGCGCCCTGTTGAGCGACAGCATCAGTCCCATTTTGGGCCTTGAAAATTAATGCTTGCTGAGCGTTTTTAAACACCCCATTAAAGTTAGATTGTGCTCCGGCCAAAAATGCAGCAGCTTCTGGAGGAAGCTTTTGATTAAACGAACCAGGAGTAGGCGTGCCAGAAATGAAATTCAAAAAATCCTGATTAGCAAATGGGTCGTTTACATCCGTATCTAAATTAATCACATAGTAATCAGGTAGACCATAGGGATTCGTACTGTCAAACAAGCACGTAAACTGCTCACCTGGCCGCAAGTTTCTTTTGACTGTCTGCGCACCATATTGCGTATATACATCTGCGCCATATTGATCCCGATTACTTTTTCTGCGATAGGCTTGCGCAGTGACAGAAAAATTATCATTAACGAAATAGCTACCTGAGAGCTGAAACTGGAGTAACTTGTTTTTAGTCTTATCGGGCGAGGTAAATACGCCATCTCTATCTTGTGCGTACATTTCATTCGGGATTAGGCCATTACCAACCAAATCGTTCCAAACGTTTAATACCCCAAGATTAAGATCTAGCTTCTCTCCGCGATAGCTCGCCTTGGTAAAAAGCTGATTGACTCGGCTTGGGGAGTTCTCCCGCCAGCCATCCTCTAAAAAGAAGTTTCCCGCTGCAAATAAACCAACCGTACCATTGTTCCAGCCTCCATCTACCTGAAGTTGTTTGCGTCCAAAAGAACCCGTTAGTACGTCTGCATTAAACCCTGAGTGATTAAATCCATCCTTGGTTTTCATGGAGAGCGCACCACCTAAGGTCCCTAACCCGAAGATGGGGTTCGAGCCAGGGAACACATCGAAACTGGCAAGCGCATTTAATGGAATCATGTCCCAGTTAACTACATCCCCAAATGGCTCATTAATACGAATACCGTCAATAAAAGCAGACAAGCCTTGCGGGGTGCCAATTTGAGGCCCCGCAGTGAAGCCACGATATTGGACATCCATCTGGAATGGATTGCCCTGATAGTCGTTGACGTTCACTGACTGCAATTTCGAGTTCATCAAATCGGTTAGACTTAAAGCATGCGCCTCTTTAATGTCTTGAGCTGTGAGCGATTGCACGTTGCCAGGGATTTCTTCTTTGGTCAGGCCAGTGCCTCCCAAAGGCCCAATTTCATAAAACCGTTTTGCACGGACTTCTACTTTATCTAGCTGTATATCTTTTGTTTCAACCTTTGTTATGCGTTGTATATAAAGCGTGTTGTCATTTAACTTCGCTTCAAGCCCGGTATTTGCCAACAGTTTTTGCAACGCCTCTTTGCTACGCATGGTGCCGCTCAGCGCCGGGGCTTGTTTATCTGACACAAGCTTATCGTTATAAGTGATGTTTAAACCTATTTTGGCGCTCAGTGTTTTTAGCGAAGCGGCCAGTGGTTGGGCTGGCAAGGTGATGGTGATTTTTTGCGAGAGCAAAACGTCTTCTTCTGACTGCGGCAACTTGGTATTAAGCTCTGCCGCCCATAAAGGGTTGAGCCAGGTCGGCTGGCTGCTAAAGCAGGCGGCGATGGCTGCGCCCAGAATCAATTTTTTTGGTGTGTGCATCTGACTTCCCCGTTACTTTTTGGCTTGTTATTGCCTTAATGCACGGGGCGTCAAAACCCTGATATGTTGATTGCAAAAAAATGTAATGATGTGCGATTTGCTTATTTGGCTGCGGGGTAAGTTTCTAGTTGAATACCTTCTGGGCTGCGGTGCACACGCACATTGGCTATGCGGGGCAGGGTGGCGATAAAGCTGTTGCTGTCTTTAATGGCGACCACGGCGCTGATTTTTTCGCTGGAACGCTCATCGCTGGTGATGGGTTGGGGCTGGTAGCGGGTGAGGGTTTCGGCGATTTCTGAGAGCGAGGATTGATTAAATACCAAGGTGCCGCTAATAAAGCGGAAGTAGTCCTGGGCACTCACTTGTGGGCGAGCTTGCAGGCCGTGCTGGTTGATTTCAGCGACCTGGTTATTTTGCAGGATGAGGCCTTGCTGATCTTGCTTGTTGAGCACTTGTACCTTGCCGTGATCGACGCTGACACGTTCAAGCTGTTTGAGTTTGTTGACGGCAAAGCGTGTGCCCAGCACGGTGACTTTCAGGCGCTGGGTTTCTACTACAAAGGGTCGGTCTCGGTCTGGTTGCACTTCAAACACGGCTTCACCTTGCAGCAGGTCAATGTGGCGCTGGTTGCGGTAGTACTTGATCTCAATACGCGAGTTGGCATTGAGTGTGACACGGCTGCCGTCGTCCAGCGTTTGTGTGCTGAGTTGGGCGGTGGTGGTTTGCGCGGCGAGTTGTAGCGTGGGCGTGCTTTGCCAAACCTGATATTGGTGCAAGCCTGCCCAGCCTATGCACAGCGCCGCGACCACGCTGGCCACCGTGCCAGCCAGTTTCTGCCGCGATTTTTTGCGCTCGCTCTGTTTGAAGAAAGCATCAGCCTGTTTGGCCTGCGCCAGAGATTGCAGCTCGGTGACCGAGTCTATGCCTTGCCAGGCTTCGCTGATGCTACGGTATTCTTGTTGATGCAATGGGCTTTGCATGAGCCAGGCTTCAAACTGGCTGCGTTCCGGCGCGTCTGGTGCCGCTTCTTGCATGCGGATAAACCAGCGGGCAGCTGTCTCAGCGATTTTTTGATGGGCCGACATGCGCTTATTTGAGAAACTGCTCGCGCGCCGCACGCAGGTCTAGCAAGGCGCGGATCAGGTGGCGTTCGACCATGTTGAGGCTAATGTTGAGTTGCGTTGCAATGTCTTTTTGCGCATGGCCTTCAATGCGGTACATGACAAACACCTGGCGGCATTTGGGCGGTAGGTCCTGAATGATTTGGGTGACGAGTTCCAGCCGTTGTTTGATGTCTGCCAGATGTTCGACGGAAATCGTGACGGGTTCTTCCAAGTCTGCCTGTTGCTGATACTCGGCAAAATAACGCTCTTTACGGTAATGCTCAAGCAGCAGATTTTGTACGATGGTACGCAGATAGGCATGCGGTTCTTGCCCGCGGTTGGGGCTGGTGGTCAGGGCAAAGCGCAGAAAGCCATCATGCAAAATATCCTTGGCATGATGCTGGCATTGCGTTTTACGGCGGATGCCGGGTAGCAACGTGCTATATGCCCAATGAAGATTAATGCCATGCCATAACATGCGAATTTGCCAGTAAGGTGAACTTGTTTGGCATCAGGCAAGGATTGTACCGTGCAGCCAGCATGGGCTAACTTGTTGTTTATCATGATTTTTATAAATTCAAGCTGTGACTTTGGTTGTGAGTATATGGTTGATATCAACCATATTGGTTTAAATGAGCCAGGGGTTGATCGCGCGTTTGCTCACAAACATTATCTGCCGCTGGCATCGCTGAAATGCCGCATGGTTTGCTAAAATAGTCGTTTTATTTTGATCTGGCTGACATGACACGCAAACTTCTGGTGACCTCCGCCTTGCCTTATGCCAATGGCAGTATCCATCTGGGCCATTTGGTTGAATACATTCAAACCGATATCTGGGTGCGTTTTCACAAGATGCAGGGGCATACCGTGCATTATGTTTGCGCGGATGATACGCATGGCACGCCGATTATGTTGCGTGCTGAAAAAGAGGGCATTACCCCTGAGGCGTTGATTGAGAAAGTCCACGCTGAGCACAGCCAGGATTTTGCCGAATTTTTGGTGCAGTTTGATAACTACTATTCCACCAACTCGCAAGAAAACCGCGAACTGGCCTCTGGCATTTACAAGGCGCTCAAGGCCAACGGCAAAATCGCCAGCAAAACCATAGAGCAATATTTTGACCCGGTGAAAAGTATGTTTTTGCCGGATCGCTTTATCAAAGGCGAGTGCCCCAAGTGCCACGCCAAAGACCAGTATGGCGATAACTGTGAAGTGTGCGGTGCGACCTACAGCCCGACAGATTTGCTAAATCCCTATTCTGCCGTTTCTGGTGCGACGCCAGTACGTAAAGAGACCGAACACTATTTCTTCAAGCTCAGTGAATGTGCTGACTTTTTGCGTGACTGGACACGGTCTGGCACGCTGCAAGCCGAAGCTGCCAACAAGATGAGCGAGTGGGTAGGCGAGGCGGGCGAGAACAAGCTCTCCGATTGGGATATTTCGCGCGATGCGCCTTATTTTGGCTTTGAAATCCCGGATGCGCCAGGCAAGTATTTTTATGTCTGGCTGGATGCGCCAATTGGCTACATGGCCAGCTTCAAAAATCTGTGTGCCAAAGCTGGTTTGGACTTTGATGAGTACTGGAAAAAGGATTCTTCGACCGAGCTGTATCACTTTATCGGCAAGGATATCCTGTATTTTCATGCCTTGTTCTGGCCAGCCACGCTGGAATATTCCGGTCACCGCACGCCTACGCAGGTGTTTGCGCATGGCTTTTTGACTGTGAACGGCGAAAAAATGTCCAAGTCGCGCGGCACGTTTATCACGGCGCGTAGCTACTTGGAACATGTCAAAAATCCTGAATACTTGCGTTACTACTATGCAGCCAAACTGAATGGCAGCATGGAGGATATCGATCTCAACCTGGAAGATTTTGTTGCCCGGGTGAATAGTGATCTGGTGGGTAAATATATCAATATCGCAAGTCGCACGGCCGGCTTTATCGCCAAAAAATTCGATCACCAAGTGATTGCAGCGCAGCACGCTGTGATTGACGAGATGCGCGCCGCCGCGCCTGTGATTGCCGAAGCCTATGCCGCGCGTGATTTTGCGCGTGCTTTGCGTGAAATCATGAAGCTGACCGATGCCGCGAATGGCTATGTCGCCGAAGCGGCGCCGTGGGTGGTGGCTAAAGACGAAAGCAAGGCGGCTGAGCTGCATACCATTTGCAGTAATGCGCTGGAAATGTTCCGTCTGTTGACCATTTATCTGAAGCCAGTGTTACCAAATATCGCCAGTGCGGTGGAGGCTTTCTTGAACGTGCCAGCCTTGCAGTGGTCACATGTGAACCAAGGCCTGGCTGCGCAAACGATCCAGGCTTATAGTCATATGGTGACGCGTTTGGAGGCCAAGCAAATCGAAGCCATGGTGGAAGCCAATAAAGAAAGCCTGCAAGCGGCAGCGCCAGCCAAGGCTGAAGTAAAGGTAGAAGCGAAAGCCGAAGCCAAGGCGGCAGAAGAGGGGGCGTATATTTCGATTGATGACTTTGGCAAGGTGGATTTGCGGATTGCCAAAATTGTCAGTGCCGAGCACGTAGAGGGTGCCGAGAAGTTACTTAAGCTGCAACTCGATATTGGCGAAGAGACGCCGCGTCAGGTGTTTGCCGGTATCAAGTCCGCTTATGACCCGGCGACGCTGGTGGGGCGGCTGACTGTGATGGTGGCTAACCTGGCACCACGCAAAATGAAGTTTGGCATGAGTGAGGGCATGGTGTTGGCCGCCAGCGATGAGCGTGGTGGGCCTTATATCCTCTCACCTGACAGTGGTGCGCAAGCGGGGATGCGTGTGAAATAATGGTTGCATGCGCATCAGGCGGTTTTCTTGGGCTGTCATGGACGCGATGTTTGCGCCAAATCAACAAAGAGAAGATCGTTTGCTGCTTTAATGACAGCTTGAAAAGTTCGCTAACACATTGATTTATATTATATTCAATCATATAATATAAAGTTATAGATTGTTTCACGGATGCTCCATCACCCAATGGCAACCCCTTTAGCAGTGAGCAGTGCAAATCCCTGGCAGGGGCTGGATGTCCAGTCCGAGTGGGAGCGGTTTAGTCAGCGTGATGCTTCTGCCAACGAGGTGTGGACCTCGCATGTCTGGGTTGATAGCATGCATTGTGCCGCCTGCAGTGGTCGCATTGAGCAGACATTGAAACAAATGCGTGGTGTGCTGGCTGTGCATGCCAGTGCCGCTTCCAAGCGCGTCCGTGTGGTATGGGATGCGCATCAAACCTCCCCCTCGCAATGGTTTGCCGGTCTTAACGAGATTGGCTACCCAGCGCTTCCGCTTAACGAATACAACGCCATCAGCGACAGAACCGTGCAGCAGCGCAAGATGCTGTGGCGCCTGGTGGTCGCCGTCTTCTGCATGATGCAGGTCATGATGTATGCTTATCCCACTTATTGGACCGGCAGTAATGACATGGCGCCTGATATGGTGCAGTTGATGAAGTGGGCGTCATGGGTGCTGACACTGCCCGTGATGCTGTTTTCTGCGACGCCGTTTCTCTCCCAGGCCTGGAACAGTCTCAAGCAACGCCAGTTAGGCATGGATGTGCCGGTGTCATTGGGCATACTGGCTGCCTTTATCATGAGTACGCTGGCCACGTTTGTGCCGGGTGGCTGGTGGGGCGATGTGGTCTATTACGATTCTCTGACCATGTTTGTCAGCTTTTTGCTGGTTGGCCGCTGGCTGGATGTGAAGCTGCGCAACCGTACGGCAGGCGCGCTGGAAAACATGATGCGTCGCTTGCCACATGCGGTGCTCAAGAAGAATGAAGCAGGCGAATGGGTGCAAATCGCCGCCAGCAACATCAATGTGGGCGATGTCTTATATGTGCGCCCTGGTGAAGTGTTTGCCGCCGACGGCAAGGTGCTGGTAGGCAATACCAGTGCCGATGAATCCATGCTGACGGGTGAGTCGGACCCGGTGTTGAAACCTGCCGGCGCGACTGTGATTGCCGGTTCGGGTAACCTGACTTCGGCGATTGAAATGCAGGTGGAGCAGGTGGGTGAGGGTACACAGTATCATGCGCTGGTGAACCTGATGGCCTCTGCTTCAACCGAGAAACCTGGCATCGCCTTGCTGGCTGATAAAGTGGCGCAACCCTTCTTGTGGGGTGTGCTGCTGGCCGCGCTGTATGCCCTGGTTTTCTGGTGGACCACCGATCCGGCCAAAGCGATTATGTCAGCAGTGGCGGTGCTGGTGGTGACTTGCCCTTGTGCCTTGTCGCTGGCAACGCCTGCGGCCATGCTGGCCAGTGCGGGCACGTTTGCCAAAGGCGGTGTGCTGATCCGCCGTCTGCAGGCGATTCAGGCCCTCAGCGAAATTGACACCATTGTATTTGATAAAACCGGAACCCTGACCGAGAGCTTGCAAGAGGTTAGCGCGGTCGAAATGGCCGCCGGGCAAGACCATCAGTGGTTGCTGGATGTGATTGCCAGCATGAGCCGCGATTCCCTGCATCCGGTGGCGCAGGCGTTGCATGGATTTGCCACCCGGCAAGACGCGAGTGACCAGCTGGAGATGCAGGACTGGCAAGAAATTGTGGGGGGTGGCATGTCTGCGACCTTGATCACACAGTCTGGTGATTCCATGCCATTAAAATTGGGCAATGCTGAATTTTGCGGGATCACGGTCAAGCCGGAACACGAGGCGTTGCGAGTGGTCTATCTGGCTAGCAATGGCAAAATGTTGGCGACATTAGCGTTGTCTGAGCAAGTGAAGCCACACGCCAAGGCTGCTGTTTCACAATTAATTGCATCCGGGCTTGATATTCAACTGTTATCTGGTGATAGAATAGCGGCCGTTAAAAACCTTGCATCACAACTGGGTATCCAGCGAGCAGCAGGGTTACAAAAAGCAGAAGATAAGCTGCAGCATGTCAAGCAGCTGCAACAACAGGGGCGGAAAGTGTTGATGGTAGGTGATGGTTTGAATGACGGCCCTGTCATTGCAGCAGCGCATACTTCTATTGCAATGGGTTCCGGCGTCCCTTTGACGCAGGCACAGGCCGATATGGTAGTGTTGGGCAATGATATCGGCGTGCTGGTTTCGCTCATTTCACACTGCAAAAAAACCATCCTCATCGTAAAACAGAATTTGTTGTGGGCGGCGTTGTATAACGCGGCCGGTGTGCCTTTGGCGATTATGGGGCTGTTGCCTGCCTGGTTAGCCGGGTTGGGGATGGCGGCCAGTTCGTTACTGGTACTGTTAAATGCATTGCGATTGACCGACTGGGATAAGTCGGCCTGGCAGAAAGGTTAGGCATCGCTCAATGGAAATTGCATACTTACTGATCCCACTGGCAGTGTTGCTGGTGTTTGTGATTTTGGGTGGCTTATGGTGGGCCATTCAAACCGGGCAATTTGAAGACCTTGAGGAAGAGGGGTCCAGAATTCTCGAGCAGGATTAGGAATTCTCAAGCAGGAACGGGGATTCTTAAGCAGTATTGATGTGAGTCAAATCAAATTTGTGACATCTCTGAGAATATCAGGGTGAACAACTAGAAGTTTTTTTAGTGTTGGGTGTTTGTTTTAATCATTGGGAGAAATCCATGCAAAATGCAACCGTGAAGGCTGCGACCTACAACGATAGTGTAGTCCGCCAGTTCGCAATCATGGCAGTGGTTTGGGGTGTTGTGGGTACACTGATGGGCGTGATTATTGCGTCTCAGCTGGTGTGGCCAGAGCTGAACCTGGGCCTGCCGTTTACCTCTTTTGGCCGTTTGAGACCACTGCATACCAATGCAGTGATTTTCGCGTTTGGTGGCTGTGCTTTATTTGCTACCTCGTACTATGTTGTTCAGCGTACCTGTCAGACACGTTTGTTCAGCGACAAGTTGTCCAGCTTCACCTTCTGGGGCTGGCAGGCTGTCATCGTGGCTGCTGCCATTTCTCTGCCTTTGGGTTATACCCAGGGTAAGGAATACGGCGAGCTGGAGTGGCCAATCGATATCCTGATTGCCTTGGTATGGATTGCTTATGCAGTCAACTTCTTCGGTACTATCGGTATCCGTAAAGTAAAGCATATCTATGTAGCTAACTGGTTCTACGGTGCATTTATTCTTGCGGTGGCTTTGTTGCACATCGTTGAAAGTGCTGCGATTCCTGCTGGTTTCATGAAGTCCTACTCTGCTTACGCCGGGGTACAGGATGCGATGGTGCAGTGGTGGTATGGTCACAACGCGGTAGGTTTCTTCCTGACTGCGGGCTTCCTGGGCATGATGTACTACTTTGTGCCTAAACAAGCTGAGCGTCCTGTCTACTCTTACAGCTTGTCTATCGTCCACTTCTGGGCACTGATCTTCACTTACATGTGGGCGGGTCCTCACCACCTGCATTACACTGCCTTGCCTGACTGGACACAGTCATTGGGTATGGTGTTGTCTCTGATCCTGTTTGCACCAAGCTGGGGTGGCATGATCAACGGTATCATGACCTTGTCTGGCGCATGGCACAAACTGCGCACAGACCCAATCTTGCGCTTCCTGATTGTTTCCCTGTCTTTCTACGGTATGAGTACCTTTGAAGGTCCGATGATGGCGATCAAGACTGTGAACGCCTTGTCTCACTACACTGACTGGACCGTGGGTCACGTGCACTCTGGTGCGCTGGGATGGGTTGGTTTCGTGTCTATCGGTTCCCTGTACTTCCTGATTCCACGTTTGTTTGGTCAAAAACAAATGTACAGCGTGAAAGCGATTGAAGTGCACTTCTGGATGGCAACCATCGGCGTGGTGTTGTACATCGCTGCATTGTGGATTTCCGGCGTGATGGAAGGTTTGATGTGGCGTGCCATGAACGCTGACGGCACATTGGCGTACACCTTCGTTGAAAGTGTGAAAGCCAAGTTCCCATACTACTTCACACGTGCATTGGGTGGTTTCCTGTACATGAGCGGTTTGATCATCATGTTGTGGAATACATATAAAACAGCAACTAACGGCAAAGCAGTCACTGTAGAAGTGCCAGCTGTGGTTGCTCACGCTTAAGGAATTCACTATGGCTACGCATCAAAACAATAGTGGCAATTTTCACGAAAAGATTGAAACCAGCAACTTCCTGCTGATCGTGCTGACCTTCATCACGATCTCGTTTGGTGGTCTGGTCGAAATCGTGCCTTTGTTCTTCCAGAAGTCAACCACCGAGCCTATCCGTGGTCTGGAGCCTTACAACGCGTTGCAACTGGCTGGCCGTGACATTTATCTGCGTGAAGGTTGCTACAACTGCCACTCACAGATGATTCGTCCTTTCCACGCTGAAACGCTGCGTTATGGCCATTACTCGGTTGCTGGTGAGTATGTTTATGATCACCCGTTCCAGTGGGGCAGTAAGCGTACGGGTCCTGACTTGCACCGTGTAGGGGGCAAGTACAGTGATGACTGGCACCGTGTGCACCTGCACAACCCACGTGATGTCGTTCCTGAGTCCATCATGCCAGCCTATCCATGGTTGGAAGAAAACCTGGTTGACGACAAAACCATTGGTGACCATATGGCTGCACTGCGTAAAGTTGGCGTGCCATACACCGACGCGCAGATCAAGGCTGCTGGGGATGAAATCAAAGGCAAAACCGAGCAGGACGCACTGGTGGCTTACCTGCAAGTGTTGGGTACACACCTGAAATAAGGAGACGCGCCATGGATATCAACATACTACGCATATTTTTTACAGTACTCAGTTTCGTCCTGTTTGTGGCAATTTTGATTTGGGCATGGCGCAATCGCAACTCCGCGCAATTCAAGGACGCGCAAAATCTGCCGTTCGACCAAGACTAAACACTGCGCGGAAAGGTTAAGGAAAACATCATGAATGATTTTGTAAATGGTTTTTGGCCGATCTGGATTTCGACCATTACCTTGGGCGGGATTGCTTTCTGTGTCGGTTTGCTGATTTTCGCAAGCCGCGTCAAAGTGCCTTTGGATAGCGATAACACCAATGGTCACGAATGGGATGGCATCAAGGAGATGAACAATCCGCTGCCAATGTGGTGGGTAGGGTTATTTATCATTACCGTAATTTTTGGCCTGACCTATCTGTACCTGTTTCCAGGCTTGGGGACTTACAATGGCAAGTTCGGCTGGTCGGAAGTCAAGCAGTACGAAGCTGAAGTGGCAAAGAACAATGCCAAGATCGCCCCGCTGTATGCCAAATATGCAGCCATGCCGGTAGAAGAAGTGGCCAAGATTCCTGAAGCCCGCGACATCGGTAAGCGTATTTTCTTGAACAACTGTGCTGCTTGTCATGGTTCTGACGCCAAAGGGAGCCGTGGCTTTCCTAACCTGACCGACAATGACTGGTTGTATGGTGGTTCACCTGATACGATCAAGCTGACTATCAACAATGGTCGTAATGGCATCATGCCTCCCATGGCTGCTGCTGTTGGTTCTGAAGAAGATGTGAAAAACGTCGCCAACTACGTATTGAGCTTGTCTGGCAGTATTCATGACTCTGGTCGTGCCAATGCCGGTAAAGACAAATTTGTGGTGTGTGCTGCTTGCCATGGCCCAGAAGGTAAGGGCAATCAGGCGATTGGTGCACCTAACCTGACAGACAACATCTGGTTGCATGGTCAAGGTGAAGCCGCGATTATCAAGCGTATTCATGAAGGTAAAAACAACGTGATGCCAGCCTGGAAAGAAAAATTCAGCCCAGAGCAAATTCATCTGCTGACTGCTTATGTTTGGGGTCTTTCCAACAAATAGGCGAATGCAGATAACCCATGAGCGATATTAAACAAAACGCTGTGAACAAAACCACCATCCCTGAACAGGAGGTGGTTTTGTCACTTTATAAATCCGCAGATAAGATCTATGCCCGTAGCGTCTCCGGGATGTTCAACAACTGGCGCTGGGTCATGGTGTGGGCCACGCAACTGTTTTTCTATGGTGTACCCTGGCTGCAATGGGATGGTCGTCAGGCCATGCTGTTCGACCTGGATGCCAAGCGCTTTTATATCTTCGGCCTGATTTTTCATCCGCAGGACTTGATCTATCTGTCGTTTTTGCTGATTGTGTCTGCGCTGTCGCTGTTTCTGTTTACGGCCATTGCCGGTCGCTTGTGGTGTGGCTACACCTGTCCGCAAACGGTGTATACCGAGATTTACATGTGGATGGAAAATAAAATCGAGGGCGATCGTATCGCACGTATGCGCCTCGATGACAGCAAATGGACTCTGAACAAGCTCACGCGCAAATCGCTCAAGCAGTTTGCCTGGATCGCCTTCGGCTTGTGGACAGGCGTGACGTTTGTCGGTTACTTCTCCTCCATTCGCGAGCTGGTGCCCAATATTGTGAACTGGCAATTGGGTGGCTGGGAAACGTTCTGGATTTGCTTTTACGGCTTTGCTACCTATGGCAATGCAGGCTATATGCGTGAGCAAGTCTGCAAATATATGTGCCCTTATGCCCGCTTTCAGAGTGCCATGTTTGATGATGACACCATGATTGTGACCTATGACGAGGCACGCGGTGAACCGCGTGGTGCACGCTCTAAAAAAGCTGGCGAGAATGCCAATGGCCTGGGCAGTTGCATTGATTGCAGTATTTGTGTGCAAGTGTGTCCGACCGGAATTGATATCCGTAAAGGCTTGCAGTACGAGTGTATTGGTTGCGGTGCCTGTATTGATGCGTGCGACGATGTAATGGACAAAATGGGCTATGCCAAGGGCTTGATCAAATATTCCACGCAGAACGGCATCACCAACCGTTGGAGCCGTCAGCAAATGCTGCAACGTTTGCTACGCCCACGCGTGATTATTTATACAACGATTTTGTTGGCGCTCACCATCGGTATGGTGGTCAGTCTCTACTTCAAGCCCGATTTCAGGCTGGATGTGTTACGTGATCGTGCAGTCATGTCTCGCTATACTGATGAAGGCATGATTGAGAACGTGTATAACCTCAAGCTTGAAAATGATACCGAAGCCGTGCATGACTATGCATTGAAGGTCACGGGGCTCGAAGGCTTGGTGGTGCATTTTGCTGACGAGAATAGCCAGGACTTCAAAGGCTTGCGGCCGTTTGAGACACGCAATGTGGTGATTGAGCTGGAGTTGCCTGATGGGGTCACCAGAGCTGGTTCCCATAAAATCTTTTTCGAAATGACGGATTTACAAACCAGCGAAGCGGTCAAAGAAAAGTCGGTCTTTATTGTGCCGAGCAACTAATGGAGCAGAGATTGTCACAACACCAAGCACAGCAGAAACCGGCCGCTAAAGCGGTTGACCAGAAAAAATGGTATCACAACCCTTATGTCTGGATGATTATAGGCGGCCCTTCTGCCGTGATTGTGGCTTCTTTCATTACCCTGTATCTGGCGATTACGCATCCTGATCCAGCGATTGATGATTACTACCGCAAGGGCATAGAAATCAACAAAACGCTGGATGCGCAAGCGCAAGACGGCCAGACAGATGCCATGGCGCCCGCCATCCAGGCGCGTAACCATGCGCAGACCGGCCTGAAGCCTGCTGAACAGTAAACTGTCTGCCTGTCTCTCAGCGCTGACGCGCGTCTAAGACCTGATTCAGGCGCGAGCATTGCGGGTAGGAGATCAGCGTTTAGGCAAATAGGCGCACGTTGAAACCCTGCGTGCGCAAAGCCTCAGCATACTGCTGTAACAGCCGGATGTCTGGTGCTTGAATGCTGGCCAGCGTGTCTTGCTGGCTAGGTCTGGCGATGCCATACAACAAAATGCCTTCAATGTTCTCTTTAAGTGGTAGCAACGCCTGCACATAGACGGCCAATGCGGGGGTGGTGACCAGTTGGTCCGCGATACGTCGCTGCATCACAGCGGTTTGCACCCAAGTCCGGCAAGCCATGCTGCAAGCCTGCAGCCGTTGCAGATGCAGGCTAAGTGGCAAACGCGCATCATTCACTGCCAGCATTTCTGCATCGTTGCCTGCGTCCAGCTTAAACCAGACTTCTCCCCCCATCTGTTGCAGTACCTTTAAGGCTTGCTGTGTCGTGGCCAGATGCATTTGGCTGCCATTGGTAATGAGCCTGACCCGTGCCGGACGGTCTGTTTGTGTTGTCTGGCTCAGCAATCGTTCAACCAGTGCCAAGGCTTCAGGAAATTGCGGCGAGGTGGTCGGTTCGCCGTCTCCGGCAAAGGCAATATCCTGCACATCTTCCGACAATACACGCTTTGCTGCGTGTAAGTGCTGTCTTAGCCAGTGCAAGCAGGTGCTTAATTCTTGTTGCAGGCGCTCTATTTGAATGACCGGGGAGGGGCCGCGATGCAGCCCTGGCACCTGGCAATAAATGCAATGCCAGTTGCAGCATTGATTCGGGTGCAGGTTTATGCCGATGGAAAGGCCCTGCGCACGGCGGGACCAGACAGGATAAATATATTGCCAGGCTTGTTGCGCGGCCATGCGCTGTAAGGCCTCAAATAGAGACGAAGGCAGTGGCATCCCTCAGCGCTTACAGACGTCAGCAACCGCCTAGCAGGTGCTGGCGTTGAAGATGGTTTTAAGCTTTTCGTGGTCCAGAATACGGATATTCTTTTGCTTGACCTCGATAATGCCTTCTTCACTAAATTTGGAGAAAGTGCGGCTGACTGTTTCCAGTTTCATGCCCAGGTAGCTGCCGATTTCTTCACGCGTCATGCGTAAAATCAATTCGCTTTTGGAGTAGCCGCGTGCATGCAGGCGTTGCAGCAAGTTGAGCAGAAACGCCGCCAGGCGTTCTTCGGCGCGCATATTAGCCAACAACATCATGACGCCGTTTTCGCGCACGATCTCGCGGCTCATGATTTTGTGCACATGGCGTTGCAAGACGGGAATCTCACGCGACAGGTCTTCGACATGATTGAAGGGCATGACACAGACTTCGGCGTCTTCGAGGGCAATGGCGTTACAGTTGTGCTTGTCACTGACAATGCCATCCAAGCCCATGATTTCACCAGCCATCTGAAAGCCGGTGACTTGTTCACGGCCATCTTCCGAGACGACGCAGGTCTTGAAAAAACCAGTGCGGATCGCATAAAGCGTGGTGAAGGCATCGCCACTGCTATACAAGTGACCGCCTTGCTTGATCTTTTTACGGGTGGCAACCATGCCATCCAGTTTAGTCATTTCATCTGTGCTCAAGCCTACCGGCAGGCACAGTTCACGCAAGTTACAATTGGAGCAGGCAACCTTGAAACTGGATTCTGCTTGCATGGAGGGCGTCCTTGACTGACGTTGAACATGCGGCAAATTATACGCCTCTTCGGTTGCGATTTCATTGAACATGGTGTGACCTCTTCCTTTTGTATTTAGACGCATTATGCAGCAGGCGACGCAAGCTGCATTTGACTTGTGTCAAAAAGCCCTGCATTGGTTTATGGCACAGTAGCGCCAGATGAACCCGTAAAGTCCAGTTTCGGGATACTGATAGGAAAGAATTTGCCAGAAACCATGAACTCCCCGTTGCTGATTACTCAAGAGCATATTGAGCGCTATGACGTCTCCGGGCCTCGTTATACCTCTTATCCGACAGCAGACCGCTTTGTTGAGGCGTTTGACGCCGCTGCTTATCTCAAGGCGGCCGAGCAGCGCAATATCAGCAACTGGACGCAGCCGCTCTCGTTGTATGTGCATATCCCGTTTTGTGCCTCGTTGTGTTTTTATTGCGCATGCAACAAGATAGTCACCAAGCGTTATGAGCAAGGCGCGGTTTATCTCAACTACCTGCAACGCGAGCTTGATTTGCACTTGGACAAGTTTGCCAAAAAGCAAACCGTCAACCAGTTGCATCTGGGCGGGGGCACGCCGACGTTTCTCAATGATGCCGAGTTGACCCAACTCATGCAGATGTTCAAGCAGGCGTTTGCCTTTGCCAAAGATGGTGAATACTCGATTGAAATTGATCCACGTACCGTCAATCAGCAACGCTTGCAACACTTGCGCGAGCTGGGCTTTAACCGCCTGAGTTTTGGCGTGCAAGACTTTGATGCCGAGGTACAGCAGGCCGTGCACCGGGTGCAGTCTTATGCGCAGGTTGAAAGCCTGATGCAACATGCGCGCGACCTGGGGTTTGCGTCTATTAATACCGACTTGATTTACGGCTTGCCCAAGCAAACCCCGGCGACCTTCCGCCAGACCATCGCCCAGATCATTCAATTGCGGCCAGACCGTATCGCGTTATATGGCTACGCGCACTTGCCGTCACGTTTCAAGCCGCAACGCCGGATTTTGCAAGCGGACTTGCCACATGCCGTAGATAAAATCCAAATGCTGTCAGAAGCGATTCAGCAGCTGATGCTGGCAGGCTATGTCTTTATCGGCATGGATCATTTTGCTTTGCCTGATGACCCGCTGGCGATTGCCAAACAACAGGGCAGGTTACACCGCAACTTTCAGGGCTATAGCACCATGGCTGATCAGGATATCCTGGCTTTGGGTGTCTCCGCGATTGGCAAGATCGGTGCTACTTACAGCCAGAATGCCAAAACCCTCGAAGAGTATTATGACTTTCTTGACCAAGGCCAGTTACCTATCGTGCGAGGGCTGGCATTAAGCCGCGATGACCTGATCCGCCGTGCCGTGATCATGGCGGTCATGTGCCATGGTGAACTGAGTTACGAGTCCATTGAGTTGTCTTACATGGTCAATTTCAAGCAATATTTTCAGGCAGAAATTGCGCAATTGGCCGAGAAAGAGAAACAAGGCCTGGTCGTACTCGAAGACGATGGCCTCAAAGTCACCGAAATGGGCTGGTATTTTGTGCGCGCCATTGCCATGGTGTTTGACCGTTATTTGCAGCACGATGCCAACCGTGCAAGGTTCTCCAAAATCCTTTAAACTGCTGGCATGTTAGCCAGTTTACTCTTGACTGCTTTTGTCATGGGGCTGGCAGGCGGCCCGCACTGTGTGCTGATGTGTGGCGCTGCTTGCGGCGCCATGCAAACGCCGCCGAATCTTTCCAATCCCCCGCGTTCCATCCCTCTGCGTGTCGTACAGATCATCCCCTGGAGTTTTTACCTGGGCCGTATGCTCGGCTATGGCTTGCTCGGCGCGATTGCTGCCGAAACCTTGCGCGGTTTGGCCTGGTTATCCAATCAGAGCCATCTGTTTCAACCATTGTGGACGTTCTCGCATACGCTGATCTTCGCCTGGGGCGTGTTGCTACTTATCCTCGGCCGACAGCCACAATGGGCGGTGCAGCGGGCGCAATTGGTCTGGGCATGGATCAAGCAACATACCGCGCATGCCAGGTCGGGCTATTTTGTGACCGGCATCGTCTGGGCCTTGCTGCCTTGCGGCTTGCTGTACTCGGCGGTGATGCTGGCCTCCCTCCAGTCGCAATGGCTGCAAGGCGCACTGGTCATGATTGCCTTCGCGACCGGTTCCGCCACCATCCTCGCCTTGGCCCCCTTTTTCTGGCGCGCGGGCCAGCAAAGCCTGCCGCGCTGGTTCAGTGAAGCGGCAGGCATGCGCCTGAGTGGCGGCTTGCTGGTCGCCCTCAGCCTGGTGGCGCTGTGGATGGACGTCATGCATCACGACAAACTGTGGTGCCAGTTGTTATAGCCTTGTCTGATTGTTTGCACAAGCAGCCTCCGGGATGCTCGTTTTCGCCATCCGCATATTGCCTACCTAGTTAAATTCCGCTAACTTACGATTGTTAAATTAAATTAACAATTGGGGCGGTGATGATGATATGGATGCGCATCTGTTTTTTACTGTGGCTGATCAGTCAGTCTGGCATGCCAGCCTATGCGCAGGTACCAGAAATCCTGCTGGCACAGGTTTACCACGAAGGCCTCGCTGTCAACGACTACTTGGTCAGCGAAAAGCTCGACGGCATACGCGCCGTGTGGGATGGCAAACAACTGATCAGTCGACAGGGCCATCCCATCCACGCGCCGGCCTGGTTTGTGCAAAAACTCCCCCAACAGCCCCTGGATGGTGAACTGTGGATCGCCCGCGCACAATTTGAAAGACTCTCTGCCACTGTGCGCCGCGCGCAGCCTGATGAAGCGGAGTGGCGTCATGTGGTCTATTATGTGTTTGAACTGCCAATGGCCCCAGGCACTTTCACTCAACGTGCCCAGCACATCGAGCAACTGGTTAAACGTCAGCAGAGCCCGTATCTCAAAGCCATCAAACAGTTTCGCGTAGCAGATACCGCTGCGCTCAAGCGCACGCTGGACTGGGTGGTGGCGCATAAAGGTGAGGGCCTCATGTTGCATCAAGCCGATGCACCTTACCTGACTGGCCGCAGCCACGTGTTACTCAAACTCAAGCCGCAACTGGATGCTGAAGCCAAAGTCCTTGCCTACGTGCCCGGCAAAGGCAAATACCAAGGTAAAATGGGTGCATTAGTGGTCGAAACCGCGCAAGGCATACGCTTCAAACTTGGCACTGGCTTTAAAGATACTGACCGGGCACATCCACCGCCTATCGGCAGCCAGGTGACGTTTACCTACCGCGACCTCACCAAAAACGGCAAACCAAAATTTGCCCGCTTTGTGCGGGTACGGCCACCGGAATAATTGAAACAGAAAGGATCACATCATGAAATGGATGCTTGGACTCGCAGTCACATGTCTTGCAATGAACGCCTATGCGTTGGATTTAAGCGGTGTTTACAGCTGTACCGGTGACGATGCACATGAAGGCAAATACACCGGCACAGTCACCATGAAATTGCGCCCGGAGCACAGTAAAGGCGCGGATGCCAGCTATGATTTTGAACTGGCTGTGCCGGACTATGGCACTTATAAAGGCCACGCTGCCGTGCACGGCATGCATGCGGCGATGCATTTTGCCTTACCGATGGAAAATGGCGAATATGGCGGCAAGACGCATGATTATGGAACCGGGATTGCCGAGTTTAAGAAAAATGCCAAGGGACAGTTGAGTTTTAGGAAGTTTTATTTTGAGCCTGGGTTTAAAGGAGGCAATACGGGAGTGGAGGAGTGTGTGAGAAATTAACTCTTTTCATTTGAGTTTAGAGTGTTTTAGGTAACGTTTCTTTTCGCCTCTCGGCGAGTCACTTTCTGGTGCTTGTCCCCCAGAAAGTAACCACAACTAACGGAGTGTTGCGGCGTAGGCTAACCTTTAGGTTAAGCCACAAAGTGGCGGCCGTAGCCAAAGAAGAGGACACCCAGCCATCACGGCCTTCGGCTCCCTTGCGTTGCTCAACAAAGTAAGCGGTCACGAAACTCGCCCTAGCAGCTTGCACACCCCGCAAGCTGCCGCGGAGCTCGGACAGTCGCTCCCTTGTTTCTTACTTTGTTTCCGCTACTCAGCGTGATGGGATGGGATTTGTCGCGTCAAACTCACAGCCTAAAAATTTGGACCGTTCAAAAACTCCAATTCTTTCTTTAATGCACTACGTGTGGCGCTCAGTGGTTTTTGGGCCCCTATCTGCCGCGCCGAGTAGCGCAGCCAAAACAAGGAAGAAGGGAGCGACTGTTCGAGTCCCGCAGCAGCTCACGTATGTTGTGAGCTGCCAGGTCGAGTTTCGTGACCGCTTGTTTTGGCGAGCAACGCAGGAAACAAGCGGAAGCAAGGGTGTCTTGTTCTTTGCCTTCTTTCTTATGGACAAGCATAAGAAAGAACGGTCGCCGTAAAGGCGAAATCAATAATTCCCCTAAGTTAAGCTTGGCATCGAAGCGTTACAACAGCCTATGTAAGCGAAAAACCTGAGAAATTTGTTTGCCAGCTTAAATCTTAAGCTAGATGTAAGCCGTCATGCTGCATCCCCATTCGCATGCCATGATAAAATCTCACCCCTATGACTGCCGTCTCTCCCATCCAACTCATCAGCCAACTCGAAAAACAACTCCCCCAGTGCATGCTGGCTGATCGCTTTCCGCTCAAACGTCGTTTGCAGCAGCTACGCGATGCTTTAAAACAAAATAAACCCGTGGATAAAGCGCTGGTGGAACTTGCACACAAGGTACAGGCTTCCCAGCAGCGGTTGCAGGCGCGTCAGGCGGCATTGCCTCAGCCTGATTACCCGCCAGAGTTACCGGTGAGTGGTAAAAAGGATGAGATTGCAGCGGCGATTGCCAAGCATCAGGTGGTGATCGTGTGTGGTGAAACCGGTTCGGGTAAGACCACACAATTGCCTAAAATCTGCCTCGAGCTCGGTCGTGGGGTGAGTGGCTTGATTGGCCATACGCAGCCACGCCGGATTGCTGCGCGTTCGGTGGCGTCGCGCATTGCGCAGGAGTTGCAAAGTCCGCTCGGTGAGGTGGTCGGTTACAAGGTGCGCTTTAACGACAAGTTGTCCGAACGCAGTTACGTCAAGTTGATGACGGACGGGATTTTGCTGGCGGAGACGCAGAGCGATAAATTCCTTAACGGCTATGACACCATCATTATCGACGAGGCGCACGAGCGCAGCCTGAATATTGATTTTCTGTTGGGCTATCTCAAACAGTTACTCCCCAAGCGGCCAGATTTGAAAATCATCGTCACCTCGGCGACGATTGATGCAGACCGCTTCTCGAACCACTTTGATGGCGCGCCAGTGATTGAAGTCTCTGGCCGGACTTATCCGGTGGAAATTCGTTACCGGCCCTTGGGCAACAAGGCCACTATGGTGGCCGTGGAAGTGCCGATTGATGATGGGTTGGATGATATAGACCGTTTTGCGCAGGACCTGATGGGCATCAAGCGCAAGCCGCCGCGTACCGAGACGCGCTGGCTGGAAGAGGATGACGAAGAGGAAGTCATGGAAGATGCCATCCTCGATACCGCCGAGGATTTGTTGCGTCTGGGGGATGGCGATATTCTGGTGTTTTTGCCGGGTGAGCGTGAAATCCGTGATACCGCCGAGCATCTGCGTAAATACCAGGGCCGCTCGCCCAAGCTGAAGTCGATTGAGATTTTGCCGCTATTCGCGCGCTTGAGTATAGAAGACCAGCAAAAGATTTTCCGGCCCAGCGGCCAGCGCCGCATTGTGCTGGCGACCAACGTGGCGGAAACCTCGCTGACCGTGCCTGGCATCAAGTATGTGATTGATACCGGACTGGCCCGAGTCAACCGCTATAGCCCGCGCGCCAAAGTCGAGCAATTGCAGATTGAAAAAATCTCGCAAGCGGCAGCCAAGCAGCGGGCAGGGCGCTGCGGGCGTGTGTCTAACGGCATTTGCGTGCGTTTGTACGGCGAGGATGATTTTAACCAGCGTCCGGCGTTTACCGATCCCGAGATTCTGCGTAGCTCGCTAGCCAGCGTGATTTTGCGCATGGCGGATTTACGGCTGGGGGATGTCGGTGAATTCCCGTTTATTGAGGCGCCTTCTTCACGCCTGATCAGCGATGGCTATCAGTTGCTGCAAGAGCTGGGGGCGGTGACCGAGCGTCGTGAGATCACCGAGCTGGGTCGGCAGATGGCGCGCTTGCCGCTGGATCCGCGTGTGGCGCGCATGATTCTGACCGCAAAAAAAGAAGGCTGCGTGCGTGAGATTCTGATTATTGCCAGCGTACTCAGCATCCAGGATCCGCGGGAGCGGCCCATGGATAAACGCGAGGCCGCCGACAATGCGCATGCCAAATTCAAGGCGGATGACTCTGACTTTATGAGTTATCTCAAGTTGTGGGACTGGTATGAGCAGGCGCTCAAAAGCAAAAAGTCCAACCGTGATTTGCTCAATCAGTGCCACCAGAACTTTCTCTCGTTTTTACGGCTGAAGGAATGGCGTGAGTTGCATGCGCAGTTGCTGGAAATGGTGGATGAGCTTGATATCAAGCCCAATCAGCAAGAAGCGAATTATGCGCAAATCCATCGTGCGTTACTGTCCGGCTTGCTTGGCAATATCGGCTTTAAAGATGGCGATAGCGAGACCTATGCCGGCGCGCGCGGGATCCGCTTTACCGTTGCACCGGGCTCGGTGCTCAAGAAAAACCGCCCCAAGTGGGTGATGGCCGCCGAGTTAGTCGACACCACCAAGCTTTATGCCCGTTGCGTTGCAAAAATTGATCCGGACTGGATAGAACCCATTGCGCATGAAGGCGGCGGCCGTGGCATTACACAAAGCCATTACAGCGACCCGCGCTGGGACCGCAAAACCGCGCAAGTGGTGGCCTGGGAGCGCGTGAGCTTGTACGGGCTGACCATTGTGCCCAAACGCCGCGTACATTATGGGCCGATTGCGCCGACCGAAGCGCGTGAAATTTTTATCCGTGAAGCCCTGGCCAATATGGAATTTGACACGCGGGCCCCGTTTTTTGAAGCTAACCGTCGCCTGATCGCCGAAGTGGAGGCTTTGGAGCATAAAGCCAGACGTCAGGACGTGCTGGTCGACGAACACCAGTTGTTTGTATTTTATGACCAGGTGGTGCCGCCGATTGCAGACCCTTACCGTGTCTATAATGGCGCTGCATTTGAAAAGTGGCGGCAGGACGCTGAAAAAGCCAACCCCAAGGTGTTGTACCTGACGCGCGAATCGCTGATGCGCCATGGCGCCAGTGCCATTACCGAGGTACAGTTTCCCGAGACCATGGTGGTAGACGGCGAAACCGTGCCACTCAAATACCGCTTTGAACCCGGGCATGTGCTGGATGGGGTGACGGCGACGATACCGCTGGCCTTGCTCAATCAGCTTGATGCTACCGTGACTGAATGGCTGGTGCCGGGCATGGTGCGTGACAAGGTGACGGCACTGATTAAAGCCTTGCCCAAAACCCTGCGCCGCGTTTGTGTCCCGGTGCCGGAGTTCGTGACCGGCTTCCTCGAATCCAAGCAGACTGCGCAGCCATTATTGCCCGCTCTGGCTGAGTTTATCCAGCAAAAAACCGGGCTTAAGCTCAAGCCGGAAGAGTTTGACCTGGCGGGCCTGGAACCACATCACCGCATGAACTTTAGCGTGGTCGACGAAAAAGGCCGTGAGCTAGGCATGGGCCGCGACTGGAATCAGCTCAAAAAACAACTGGGCTCGGCCGCGCAACTGACGTTTAGAACCGGCTCGCCCGGCATTGAAAAATCCGGGCTCAAGCAGTGGGATTTTGGCGACTTGCCAGCCACCCTTACCTTTAGCAAAGATGGCCGCCAACTGACCGGCTATCCGGGCCTCGAAGACAATGGTGACAGCGTGGCCATCAAGCTGTTTGATACGCCAGAAGCCGCCTTGGCCGCTCACCGTAAAGGCGTCTGCCGCCTGATGCGTTTTGAGCTCAAGGAGCAGGTCAAACAACTGGAAAAAGGCCTGCCAGGCTTTAACCAGTATGCCTTGCTGTTGCGCGCCATCATGAATTCTGACCAGTTGCGTGAAGACATGCTGCAATGTATTGCTGACCGCGCCTTTATTGCCGAGGACGACTTGCCGCGCAGCAATGCCGAGTTTATGCAACTGAAAACACGGGCGCGGACCCGCTTGCCAGCGGTGACCGAGGCGCTGACCGGGCAGGCGCAACTGATTGCCAATGAGTATCAGGTGCTGGTTGCCCAGTTACAGAAAATGACGCCGGTGACGCAGAAAATCAAACGCGACTGCGAGCAACAATTACAGGGTTTGTTGTATCACGGTTTTTTTAGCCGGACCCCGTGGGAGCAATTGCCGCATCTGCCGCGTTATCTCAAGGCGATCAAGCTGCGCATAGACAAATATCCGACCAGCATAGAGCGTGATGGCCGCCATACGCAGGCGCTGGTACAACTGGAGCAGCGCTGGCAGCAAAAAATTGAGCAATTGCGCAAGGCGCATCTGCCTGTAACCAACCAGTTACAAGACTTTGCGTGGCAATTACAGGAGTTGCGTGTATCATTATTTGCGCAGGAATTAAGGACGCCTTATCCTGTCTCAATCAAACGTCTTGAAAAACTCTGGCAAGAAATGCAATAGTATCGCGTGACCACTGCTAACCTGTGACCAACCCTGTTCATGCAGCCTTCTCCCTTTGAACCATTTAGTACGCCTAACTGGCTAAAGCCCAAGCAACGCGAGCGCGTGTTGCGCATCCCGGCACGCCTGATGTGGGCGATTTTGGTGTCGCTGCTGATACACGCCATCCTGTTCTGGGGCTTTTTACTCGATTTGCTCAAGCCGCTTGAGGAGCCCGCGCAAGCGCCGCTGAATATTGTGCTCGACTTGGGCGTGCCGGCGCCGACCAAACCCAAAGTGGTGTCGCCGCCGCCTGAGATTCCGCCCACTCCGCAACCGCGGCCTGAACCCAAACCGAAGCCACCGCCCAAATCTGAGCTCAAGCTGCCTAAAAAGATTATTCAGTCACAGCGGCCGGATAGCGCCTTTAAATTGCCCGAGCCCAAGCCGCAACCCAGGCCAGAGCCTACGCCAAACTTGCCGCCACCGCCGGTGGAAGACTTTTCAAGTTTTATCAAGCGCAAGCAGACCGACCGTTATGCGGATGAGATCTCGGCCAAACAGGCCAATGATGCTGCTGCAGCGGCCGAGCGTGGTCCTTCCGAGGATGAGCGCCGTACCAAAAACATCATGAACAATCTCAAGTTCGGCACCAACGGCTTGTTCCAGATCCGCCGCATGGATCCCTTGAATGCAACCTTCAGCTTCAAGGGCTGGGTCAATGATTACACCTCGGCCAATACGCAGTACTACGAGGTGGAAGCGCGCAGTGGTGAAGATATCCGCCTGGTGATGGTCAGACGAATGATCAGTATCATCCGTGAGCACTATAACGGTGATTTTGACTGGATATCCAACCGCCTGGGCCGTACTGTCACGCTGTCAGCGCGGCCTGCAGACAGCGCGGGGCTCGAAGACTTTTTGATGAAAGAGTTCTTTGGGCCCAATTATAAAAATCAGGATATTTACGGCCGCTAGCGCCCGGAGCAGCAGATGGCAGACGGCTTTGTTACCTCCACAACGTCGCATCGGCCAGACTGGCAATATCAGCTGGTGTTGTGGTCGGGCATAGCGCTCACCACCTGGGTGGGTGTCTGGCATTTTGCCAGCCTGGGTGTCACGCTGCTCACCTTGCTGTATATGCTATGGGTGTTGTGGGCGGCCTATTTCCTGCACTTTGCCACCGCCATGCTGACGGCGATTGCCGCTGTCCTGCTGATCAATTACTGTTTTATTGAACCGCTGTACACCTTGCGCGTGGCTAGCCTGCAATCGTGGGTGATGCTCATGGTGTTTGCCGTGCTGGCATTGACGGTGAGCCGAGCCATGCAACAGCTCAAGCGGCAAAGGCAACAGGCACAATTGGCCGCACAACAATCCCGTTTTTTTCAATCACTGGCCGAAGTGTTATCCAGCCACTTGAGCGTTGCAGCGTTGTTGCAGGCCGCTTGCCAGCATGTGCAACAGGGATTTGGCTGGCAGGTTTGTGTTGTGCAATTGGCGCCCGACATGCAATTGCAGCGCCTGGCTGGTGAGTCCACGCTGCTTGTTCAGCCTTCCAGTGTGCAATGGGCACTCGATTACCAGCGTGCCATCGGCGCAGGCACTCAGGATTGGCCAGCGCTGGGTCAATGTTTATTACCGTTTGGTTTCCCGCAGCACGAAGTGCTGGTGGTGGCTGTGCCTGTCGGTCACGCGCCTGACCTGCATTTTTTACAACGGCTGGTACAGCAATGTGCTGACGCCACGCTCAAGCTCAGGCAGCAGATTGCCCTGGCAGACGCCGCCCGCGAGACCACTGAGGCCCAGTTCAAAAAATCGCTACTGACCGCCTTGTCGCATGATATGCGTACGCCACTGACGGCGATTTTAGGCGCGGCCAATGTGCTGGCCGACCAGCAGATTACGCTGGCGCCGGCACAGTCCTCACAGTTATTGCAAAGCATCCAGGCAGAAGCCGGTTATTTAAGCCAGGCCACTGAAAATATCCTGACTCTGGTCAAGCTGGAAGCGGGCGAGCGCGCCTTGCATCGCGAATGGCAATCGTTGCAAGAGGTGATCCAACATGTGATGCACCGCTACTTGCAGCGCACGCCCCCGGTATCACTGGCCTTTGCCGCTGTTGCAGAGGGCGAAGAATGGCTGGTGCATATGGATGCGGTGCTGGTGGCGCATGCGCTCTCTAATCTGGTGGATAACGCCTTGCAATGGCGCAGCACTGAGACGCCCGTGGCATTGCAGCTGGCAAGGGAAGGGGATTGGCTGGTACTTTCTGTGATCAACGAAGGCCCCGGCTTTGCACCAGATTTCGAGATTGCCTCGTTTCACTCGCGCCGTCCTGCGGGCAGTGGTAGCCGTGGCTTTGGCCTGGGCCTGAGTATCGTCAATACCATCATGCAGCTGCATCAGGGGCAATTGCAACTGACGCAGCAGTCAGATGAGTCCCCATTAAATGCAGCGCCGTTAGATAAAACGGCAGTTGCCAGGCGCACCTGTGTGCGTATGTTGTTTCCATTTGTGCCCGCCACCAGCTTGAGTGCAGGGGATGCCGGATGAGCCAACCAGTCGATCACTCTACGCACCCACATCTGTTGCTGGTCGAAGATGATCCTGGTGTTTACCAGTTTCTGCTGCCCGCGCTGTCTGCGCATGGCTATCACGTGCAGCATGCACGTGACCTGGCTCAGGCCAGACAGGCCAGCGGCTTTGCCATGGTGATACTCGACCTTGGCTTGCCAGACGGGCAGGGCGAACAACTGATTCCGCATTTGCGCAGTTATTCCGACGTGCCGATACTGGTGCTGTCCGCACGGCAGGATGAGGCAGACAAAGTGCAATGTCTTAATCTGGGCGCAGATGACTATCTGATGAAGCCGTTTGGCTTGCAGGAATTGCTGGCCAGATTACAGGCGGCCCTGAGGCGTTCTGCCATGATGCAAATGCGCGACCATGTGTATCAGCACGCCGGGGTCAGCGTTAACCGTGCCACCGGAATTGTGACCAAGGCTGGTGCGCCCTTGCACCTGACGCCCATCGAGCACGCCTTGCTCATGCAACTGGCCAGTAAACCTGGCAGCATTTTTACCCATGCTCAATTGCTGCAAGCGGTGTGGGGGCCAGAATATCTCAACGATACGCAATACCTGCGTATTCACATCGGCCGTTTACGCGCCAAGCTCGAAGATCAGCCCGCTGAGCCTAAAGTCGTCTTAACTGAGCTGGGGATCGGCTACCGGCTGGCTTAATCATTGTCGCCATGACCATAGGCGTTGTAAACATTGCATCATGTATATGCGATTGATATACGCCTGATTGCACACTTGCGCCATCAATCAACCATAAGGGGATGTGATGGAAACGTTTTCCACCAAAAAAAGCAGTCTGGCCGCCTTGGCCTTAGGGGCGATCGGTGTCGTCTATGGCGATATCGGAACCAGTCCGCTCTATACCGTACAGGTCATTTTTAGCGAGAGCACCGGTGTGCCGCTCAACCAGCCCAATATCCTTGGCGCGATTTCGTCTATTTTCTGGTTACTCATGTTTGTGGTGACGTTTAAATACGTCCTGCTCGTGCTGCGGGCTCATAACAAAGGCGAGGGCGGCGTCATGGCCTTGCTGTCGCTGGCGGTCTCCAGCTTGCGTCCACAAGACAAGCGTAGCACTGTGCTGTTATTACTCGGCGTCCTCGGGGCGGCGCTGTTTTATGGCGACAGTGTCCTGACGCCGGCCATTTCGGTGCTGTCTGCCGTAGAAGGCCTGCAAGTGGCGTCGCCCACCCTGGCTGCGCAGGTGCTGCCGATCTCAATCGGCATCCTGATCGGCTTGTTCTGGGTTCAGCGCCATGGCACGCATGCCGTCGGGCGTTTTTTTGGCCCGGTGGTCATTAGCTGGTTTCTGGCGCTGGCCTGTATCGGTGTCTGGCAAATTAGCCAGGCGCCAGAAGTATTGCAGGCCATTCATCCGCAGTATGCCTGGCAGTTTCTGCAATCACGCGGGGCTGGTGTGTTTATCGCCATTGGCGCCATCTTGCTGGCCGTGACCGGGGCCGAGGCCTTGTATGCAGACATGGGTCACTTTGGCCGTCCGGCCATTCAGTTGGCCTGGCTGGGCTTGGTATTTCCGTGCCTGATTTTAAATTATCTGGGCCAGGGCGCCTTGCTGCTGCATCATCCTGAAGCCGTCAACAATCCGTTTTACCTGTCGTTTCCCGAGCCCTTGCTGATTCCCGCCGTGATTTTGGCCACTCTGGCCACCATTATTGCCTCGCAAGCAGTGATTTCTGGCGCTTTCTCCATGACACGTCAGGCGATTCAATTAGGGTTTTTGCCTCGTATGCGCATTATTCACACTTCAGCCAGCGAGTCCGGCCAAATCTATATGCCCTCTGTCAACTGGGCGCTGCTGATCGCCGTCATCATCGTCTGTCTGGCTTTCCAAAGCTCATCGGCACTGGCCTCGGCTTATGGCATTGCCGTGACGGGCACCATGCTGATTACCACCATCCTGATGTTTATCGTCATGTGCAAGCGCTGGCAGTTTCCGCTTTGGCTGGCAGGCTTGTTGACGGCCGTATTGGCGAGTGTAGATGGTATTTTGCTCAGTTCTGCCTCCATGAAGTTTATGCAAGGTGGCTGGTTTCCGGTTGCGCTCAGTGTGGTGTTGATCCTGTTCATGACCACCTGGAAAAAAGGCCGTTTTAGCCTGCTCAACGGCATTGCGCAGTCTGACCCCAAATTGCTACCTTTTATCGAGTCACTGGCACACTGTACGCTGCCCCGCGTCCAGCGCACGGCCGTCTACATGGTCTCCAATCTTGAGACTGTGCCACAAGCGCTGTTACACAACCTCAAGCATAACCAGGTGCTGCATCAGCATAACCTGTTTGTAAATGTCACGTTTGAGGAAGTGCCGTTTATGAGCGCAGAAGAGCGTGTGAGGGTGACGCGGTTGGCAGAAGGCTTCTGGCAAATCCAGTTACGGTATGGCTTTATGCAACATCCTGATATTCCGCAAGCCTTGCGCTCGGTGGCGCTGGATGGCAAGACGCTGGATCCGTTCACCAATTCTTATTTCTTGAGCCGCGAGATTATCGTGCCGGATGTAGGCGGTGCCATGCCACGCTGGCGTGACCAGTTATTCTCGGTGATGTCGCGCAATGCCAGCAGTGCGGTTGAGTTTTTCAATATCCCGGCCAATAGTGTCATTGAGCTGGGTAGCCGCGTGCAATTGTAGGGTGAGCCCCCTTGATCGCCAGCCAGAACAGGGCATCAAGGGGACGCCAGCCGTTTATGCCTAAAAAGGATGCCCATACGCTCCGGGCATCCGTTTCATGACGGGTAGTGGCTCTGATATGAGCCGCTACGCCCGTCTTTTTTGAGTGTTTTGTAGCGTGAACTGGTTTTGTTGTCCGGCAGTATTGCCACTGTGATTCAATTTGTAGTGACTGACTTTCTCGTTTAATTGCTCGGCCTGGTCTACCAGTGACATGGCCGCTGCAGCGGCTTCTTCGACCAGGGCGGCATTTTGTTGCGTGACTTCGTCCAGTTGCGTCACTGCAGTATTCACCTGTTCGATGCCTATGCTTTGCTCACGCGAAGCAGAAGTGATTTCAGTGATTAAGTCCGAAATTTGACGTATCGCGCCTATCATCTCGTCCATCGTACTGCCTGCCTGATTGACATACTGAGAGCCGCTCGAGACTTTTTCAGAAGAATCTACAATCAGTTGTTTAATCTCTTTGGCCGCACTGGCTGAGCGTTGGGCGAGGTTACGCACCTCACTGGCGACGACGGCAAAGCCACGGCCTTGCTCCCCCGCACGGGCGGCTTCCACGGCTGCATTCAAGGCCAGAATATTAGTCTGAAAAGCAATGCCATCAATCACTGAAATAATTTCCTCAATCCGTGACGAGCTCTCGGTAATTTCGGACATGGTGATGACCACCTTGCCAAATACCTCGCCACCGCGTGCAGCAATTTCGCTGGCTTGCGCGCTCATGCTGTTGGCCTGTTTGGCATTTTCAGCATTCTGTTTTACCGTAGAGGCAATCTGTTCCATACTGGCCGCGGTTTCTTCCAGCGAGCTGGCTTGCTCTTCTGTACGTTGAGACAAATCATTATTACCCACAGAAATCTCGCTGGCGGCGGTCTTGATGGTCTCTCCGGCAATTTTGATGGCAGCAAGAATCTCAGCCATGGTATCGACAATACTGTTGACCCCCAGGCACAATTCCCTGATCTCTCCTTGTTTGTCATCTGTCTTGATGCGCTTTGTCAAGTCGCCTGCTTTAGCTAAAGCCACCACTTCTCCGGTTTCATCAACCGCCTGTTTCATGGCTTGTGCTTCAAGCATTTTGTCGGTGATGTCAGTCGCGTATTTCACCACCTTGAAGGGTTTGCCTTCCATATCCAATATCGGGTTATAACTCGCTTGTAGCCAGACCTGCTTACCGCCTTTGCCTATACGCAGATATTGGCCGTTATCGGCTTCACCACGTGCCAGTTTTTGCCAGAACTGCTTATATTCCTGACTATTTTTATAAGCTGACTCCACAAACATACTGTGGTGGTTGCCGATGATTTCCTGCGGGCGGTAGCCAGTGACGGCTGCAAAGTTGTCATTGACATGGGTGATCGTGCCTTTTAAATCAAATTCAATCACCCCCATCACTTTGCTAATGGCCGCAATTTGTCCGGCAGAGTCTGCATTTTTAACGATTTCTGCCGTGATGTCGGTGGCGTATTTAATCACCTTCACCGGCTTGCCAGCGGCATCCAGAATAGGGTTGTAGTTCGCTTGTAACCAGATCTCCTTGCCGCCTTTGCCCAAGCGCTTGCATTGGCCGCTCATGGCTTCCCCGCGCGCCAGTTTTTCCCAGAACTGTTTATATTCCTGACTATTTTTATAAGCCGGTTCGACAAACATACTGTGGTGATTGCCGATGATTTCCTGCGCGCTGTAACCGGTGACTGCGGCAAAAATGGGGTTTACATGTGTGATATTCCCTTTGAGGTCAAATTCAATCACGCCCATCACCTTGTTGATGGCCGAAATTTGGCCTTCAAACTGCGCATTTTTTCTTTTTTCAGCGGTGATGTCGGTGGCATATTTGACGACTTTGAACGGTTTGCCTGTCGCATCAAAAATGGGGTTGTAACTGGCTTGCAGCCAAACCTCTCGGCCGCCTTTGCCGATGCGTTTGTATTGCGCGTTATCGGCCTCACCCTTGGCCAGTTTGTCCCAAAACTGTTTATATTCCGCACTGTTTTTATAAGCGGTTTCAACAAACATGCTGTGGTGATTGCCAATGATTTCCTGCTTGCTATAGCCAGTGGCTGCGGCAAAATTGTCATTCACGGCAATGATTCTCCCGTCAAGGTCAAACTCAATCACCCCCATCACCTTGTCGATTGCAGAAATCTGGCCTGCAAAGTCTGCGTTCTTGCGTTTTTCTGCCGAGATATCAGTGGCGTATTTAACAACCTTGAATGGTTTGCCCTGTTTATCGAGAATCGGGTTATAACTGGCCTGCAGCCAGATTTGTTTGCCGTCTTTGCCCTTGCGCAAATATAGGCCTTGATCTGGCTCGCCGCGCACAAGCTTTTGCCAGAGTGCCTGATATTCCGGGCTTGCCTGATCCGCGGCATCCAGCAGCAGCCGATGGTGCTGGCCGATCAGTTCTTGCTTGCTATAACCCGTCACTGCCGCAAAATTGTCGTTGACCGCAAGGATGTTTCCCTCCAGGTCAAATTCAATCACGCCCATGACTTTATCAATCGCGCGCAGTTGTCCTTCTTGATCCAGCTGCCGGAGCAGTGTTTCCTGAGAAGGTTGTTTGCCAAGCTTATTAAAAATATTCCAGTTCACTTTTACACCCTCATTGATATAAATTTATCTTGTAATTATTATCGCGATACCAATAGGATTAGAGACTAATCAGGTGTAAAGGCATGCTGGGATAAGAGACGGGTTAGTGTCTGTATTCAATAGATCAAACAAACACGCTATAGACGCTGATCCGCTGGCAGAAAGAATGCTTGAGATGGACTATCGTCGATGTATGAATCGCGACCAAGCCTGTGCTTAGTCTGATCAGGGGATTAGGCTTAAATGTTACTTTGAAGTATAATTGTTATCGTGGTAACTATATAAACAAATTGGGGATATAAATATGTTTTGGAAACTGACTTGTGCAGGGGTCATGTTTGCAGCTTTAAATGCAAATGCAGCTACGATTACAATCACAAATGGCTACGATGAGCCAGGAGCAGCTTCGGGTAAAACTGAAATCATTGACTTTGCTCCACAGAATACCGCTTTTAATCTTCTGGGCTCACTCGACCTAGACGGTGCCCTGCAGAAAAACGGTAACCAGGACTTTGTGTTTGGGCTTTACAAAAACGATACGCTGATTAAAGGCCTGGCAGATTTTACTGCTGCCAGCGGTGATGTCTATAGATTCAATTTTAGCAACCTGGCCTCAGGTACTTACAGCCTAAGATTCAACATCAATGGCGGTGGTAACTATAGCTTCAATGCGAACTTGACGCCATTTGCCTCAGTTGTCACCCCAGTGCCAGAGCCAGAAAGTATGGCCTTGATGCTCGTGGGTTTGGGTGCGATTGTCGCCCGCCGTTTTAAAAAGGCTTAATCAGCCGCATATAAAAAAAGCCCCAGTGATGGGGCTTTTTTATTGGCTCAGGTTTTGTGGCTCCCTGCTGCACGCTTTTCATGCATGAGTTGATACACCTGCTCGATTTCCTTTTGTTCCGCCACATCCAGCACACCATCATGATTGGCATCCATATGCTCAAACATCTTTTTCTGATGCGTCGGGTCGCCTTGCAAATACTCTTGTAACGAAATCACACCATCGGTGTTTTCATCCAGATAGCTCAAACTGTAATTAGGCGGCAGCTTGTTGCAATCCGGTGTTGTCGCATGTTCGTCTGCATGCGTGTTTTGATACAGTGATGGAATCAAAAAAACAATAAAAGTGAAGACAGGAATTTTCATAGTTAGCCACCCCAATAAAGTTGTTAATATGATTAACGCGATAGCTAACAGGTTCCTTTAAGGCTATTATTTTTGCAAGATTTAATAGGTCTCGCAAACAACAAAAAACCCGCCGCAGCGGGTTTTGTAGTTTAGCCTTTTAAAGACAAGCAACGGTGTTCAGTCAAGCAAGTCTGGGTTTAGTGGTCATCCCCATGTCCGGCAATTTTATCCATCCAGGCAAACAACACGCCGGTGATGATAAAGGTCAGGTGAATGCCCACCAGCCACGCCATTTGCTCGGTGCTAAACGTGGCGGTACCAGAGCTTTGGTGCACAAAAGCCTTAAGCAGGTCGATGGCAGAAATCGCTACAATCGAGCCAATCAGTTTGAGTTTCAGGCCGGAGTAATCGACTTTACCCATCCATTCAGGGCGGTCTTCGCTATCAGCCGTATCAATGCGCGACACAAAGTTTTCATAGCCGCTAAAAATCACCATAATCAGCAAGTTACCCACCAAGGTGATATCCACCAGCGCCAATAGCGAGAGCACGGTTTCTTGTTCGGTGAGCGAACCCAGATGCCCGGCAATATGCATAAACTCCTGGCCAAATTTAACCAGTAAAATGACCAGCCCGCCGACCAGGCCGAGGTACATCGGCGCCATCAGCCAGCGGCTCTTAAAAATCAAACTCTCTAAAATTTTTTCCAAAAACTTCGCCATGAAAACTCCAAATAGAAACTACTAATTTTTCTCAATGAATGATTTTGCAGGATGAAGCGCAAGGCGCACGGAACACAGAAACCGGAGTGTACTTGTAGTACATGAGGATTTCGCGTACCGCGCAACACAGCGATTCGCCTGTTAAATCACTTCATTCCTAAAACTGTGTGAGCATGTCGCGCACAGCGTTTTCATCAATCCCCTTGCCAATAATCACCACGCGGCTAATCGGCTCCTCTTCATCCCAGCCCTCAAGCAAGGTGGGCGGGTAGGGCGTAAAGTGCACGGCGTGAATCGCCAGCGGGGCAGGCGCATCTTCCACATGCAAAATGCCTTTCATGCGCAGCAGCTTTTCACCGTGTGTTTGGCACAGCTTTAAAATCACACTTTTAAAATCGGCATAAGCCATCGGCTTGGGTAAATACACGGTAAAAGTGCTCACCCCATCATGCGCAGGCGCTTTGGGCAAAGTGCCTTTTTTCGCCGCACTAAACCCACTGGCCGGGGCACGCAACCAACGCTGCGGGCTCGCCTGCTTGCTGGCAAAGTCGAATAAGCCTACATCAATAATCTGCATCGGGTCTATCTCGCCATGCAACACAAATTGCTGCGTCGCATTCGGGTTGATCTCGCTCAGCTTCGCCTGCAAGGCCTCAATTTGCTCTGGTGTAGCTGTGTCACGCTTGGTAATCAGCAACACATCTGCCACGGCAGCTTGTTTAAGCGCCTCTTTTTGCTCGGTAATCTGTTGCAAGCCATACGCCGCATCTATCGTCACCACCACTGCGTCTAAGCGGTACACCGATTCAATCACCGGCTCATTCATCAGGTTAGCCAAAATCGGCCCAGGGTCAGCCATGCCCGTGGTCTCAATCACCAGGCGGTTAAACTCCGGCACCGCCTGCAAACTGCGCTTAAAAAACAGATCGCGCATGGTGTCAGCCAGCTCGTTTTTGAGGGAGCAGCACAAACAGCCAGAACTCAACAACACCGTGTTATCGGCAATGTGCTCGCTCTCAATGGTTTGCGAAATCTGGCTATTGGCAAAAATCTGGTCCAAGCCTGCCTCGCCGAGCTCGTTAATAATCACTGCGGTGTCTTTCATCGCCGGATTATGCAGGAGCTTATTGAGCAGGGTGGTTTTGCCGCTGCCCAAAAAACCAGTGAGCAGCGTGACGGGGATACGTTTATCCATATAAATCTTAATAAAACGAGTGTGACGGTATTTTAACGCGGATGATTGTTGGTGATGCTAAGTGTTTCAACTTATATGGAGATATGGCAGTAAATCACAAGGCATTGGGAAATAAATAGATATTTCATTGGTACAGCTAACGTCATATCGACTTTAAAAGTCTTAAAAAATTAAGTTACTAATTTTCTAATAATTGGCTTAAAGCCGAGTTTTATAGTTTTATTTCTCTTCTGCGGCTTCTTCTGGATCTATACCAAATTTCTTCACCCTTCTTCGATTGATTAAACTCTCTGCCGCAATTTTTTGTAAAGCTCTACGTGCATTATTTGCAATTGTTTGTTGTTGTTCTGTAGAACTGGCAAATTCACCAAACTGTAGGCATGTTTTGACATATCTAGATAAATGTTTTCCAGACTCAGATTTAAATAATTCATAATATTCATCGGTGGAAGTATTGGCTAAAATGACTTCGTCCTTTGTATTCCAACTATTTTTACCAGCTATCCGTTTTAATACGTCTGTAGCACTTTCAGTAATTGCAAGTTTTGCAAATGCAACTCTAAATTTTTCTAGGACCTCTGTATCTATTGAGTCTCCAAAAAAGTTGTCCTTCTCGGGGTCAAATAAATCTATTTCCTGCCCTCTTAAATTAATATAGTAGTCAATTATTTCAGAGGCTTTTCCTGGCTCTTCAAGATCGCGAAATAAATGAACTGTTCCGTTTAAATTTGTTGGAGTGATGTTTTTTGCATTAGCTTTAAAGCTGTCATAAATTGTATTAACAACTACTTCTTGATTATCGGCGAAACTGTCGTGAAAAAGACGCCAAGCATCGCCAAATGAATTATCTGATTTTTCTGCAAGAATACTTTCGTTTTTCTTCAATGCTACCGCTTTTAAAGTAGTCTCAACAAAATACCCAGTTCTGACTGCTTCTGCCAGCACTAAATCCAGTTCATCAGTAAGACGATACTCATACTTATCAAGTATTTTTATCCACTTTTTTTCATCATCGTTACCTTCTTTATCCTTTCCAATGTCATAGAAACTGTAACCTGATTTTGTGACGAAATCCAAACTAGGAACTTCTTTTGTAGAGCTGAAATAACACCAAGTAAATAATGTTATGGAATGAATAAATTGATATTGGACTTCCTTTTCAAAGTCTTTTGAAAAAGGAATAGCAAGATTCACAAGCTTTTCTATTTTTTTCAGAATCCTAATATTTCTAATTTCGAGTCTGTCCGATAACTCACGTAAAGTGGCATGTGTTTCATCTTCTTTATCGAAAGCAATAGCAGAGCATTCTGAAGCTGTAGGTGTAAATTTTAACTCTATATCTATTACTTTCTCACGAAGCTTATGGTACTCATTTAGCCCATCTTCCTCATCATTCAGTAATAATACAATCTTGCATTTTTTCTGCTCTTTGAGTTGAGAAATCAAACCCATTACATCTTTAATTTCTAGCTTAGAGCCTCTGCGCTCAATATCGTCAATACAAATTAAAGTTCTATTCAAAGATAGGAATGACAGGGATTCAATAGTTGAAGTAAAGTTTTTTATTAAGGGAATACTAGAAAAAAAATCTAATGTTTTTCGCCCGAATGATTTAGAAACTGCTGTGATATTAGCTTTAAAAGTTTCGAGGCTTGGCTCTGTTCCTATTAAATCTTTGTTTATTACACACTCAAAAATTGTTTGCTTTAATGAATCTAAAGAATTAACGCCAAACAAAGATACATACGCATAGCGATCTAATGCAATCTTATTATTAGTGTTAGCGTCATTTAGAAATCTCTTCCAAGAGTACGTTTTCCCTATGCCCCATGCGCCTTTAATAGCTAATACTTCTGGAGTGTCATCCATTAAAAACTTTTGAATTTGTTGCTTAATAATTTCAATGGACATTTGTGACACTCCATAAATATGTTGTGAAGAATATTAATACAAATGATAGATCAATATTAGGAAATGGCTTTAATTACGAGATGTTCGTAAAGAACGTAAAACCCAATCGCGATCAGTACCAAACCACCCACAATCTCTGAACGTCTCCCAAACATCAATCCTAGTAAACACCCAAGCATCATACCAATGGTCACCATGGTAAATGTGGCTAAGCCAATGGCTGCTGCGGTGATGAATATATTACTTACGCATGCTGATGCCTAACCTATTAAGCGCATTCATGGTAATAATCGCAAACGTCAGATCCGAGATTTCTTGATCTGTGAAATGCGTTTTTAATGCATTAAAAACATCATCTGGTGTGCCTGAGGTGGTGATGTTGGTCACGGCATCCGTCCAGGCCAGGGCCGCGCGTTCTTTTTCGGTATATTGGTCACTCACTTGCCAGCCGCCTAATTGATCA
Organism: Methylophilus sp. DMC18; assembly: GCF_056314005.1. Classification (NCBI taxonomy): domain Bacteria; kingdom Pseudomonadati; phylum Pseudomonadota; class Betaproteobacteria; order Nitrosomonadales; family Methylophilaceae; genus Methylophilus; species Methylophilus sp. DMC18. The sequence goes on from NZ_JBQUZE010000002.1 coordinate 357,785, forward strand.
ATACGGGAGTTGCTTTCACTAGCCGCGCGGAGTGATTTGGCGTGAATGCCCAAGCAATAAGCACAGCCATTGACGTGTGAAACACGTAAATTAATGAGTTCAACGAATGGTTTACCCAGGGTGCTTTTTTCGAGCTGGTGGTTGAATAATTGGGGTCAGAGTAAAATTAAAACCCTCATCAATTATCTCTCCAGCCAGTTTTCAACCTTGAGGCTACGAATACGGCTAAATTCTCGCAGGTTATCCGTTACCAGCGTAACTCCTAGAGTATAAGCTTGTGCAGCAATCAGTAAATCGTTCATGCCGATGCTTTGGCCTGCTGCTTCAAGTTCTGCGCGGATACGTCCATACTCGGTATCTACTGGGTTCTCTAATGGCAGCACCGGGATGGTGGCGAGTAGATTATCTACTTTTTCTGTAAGTTTGACTGATCCTTTTTTTGCGCAGCCATAGCGTAGTTCGCAAGCCACGATAATACTGGTAAAGATGAACTTGGCTTCGACTCTCTCAATATGGATTGCAGCAGCCCCGGACGGGTTACGAATCAGATCGCTGATGATATTGGTGTCTAGCAAGTAGCCACTCAAAATATGTCCTCCGGCTTGGCGGGCATATCTTCAATATCCGGGAATTGATCTTCTGGCGCGAGTGGTGGCTCCTGACGCCATTGCGCCAATAGTTCGGCAAGGTTGGCGGGACGTGCTACTGGTTCAATAATCAGCTTGTTGCCTTCACGATGAATTAATACACGATCACCTGGTAGCTCAAACTCAACAGGGATGCGCACAGCTTGGCTGCGGTTGTTGCGGAACAGCTTGGCTTCTCGGTGAGGGGCTTTGGATAAACTTGACATGGCAGGTGCTCCTTTTTGCATATACAATTAGTATATGCCATATTTTGCGAACGTCAATCACTAAGAGAGCCATGGCTTTTTGAGCGTAAAACTCTTGCATTTGGCCTGCGGTGCAGGACTGACAAAGCTATTCCTCAATCAGCGCAATGTGGGCGCTATCAATATGATTATAAAAATAAACCCCATGTCAAATAACATGGGGTGAGTTGCGCACTGCATACTTTAAAAGAGTTTTTATTATTAGCCCATAAAAGGTTAACACTGCGGCCGTTTGCGTCGACTGATCATTGCACAGACCAATAGGCCCAAGCCAAGCATGGCATAAGTTTCAGGCTCTGGCACAGGTGTTGCTGTGATGTTAGCCAGTTGAAAATTCACACGTTGCGAGCCAAAGCCACTGCCCCCTTCAGTGTAAAACACCGAGAAATTGACGGTTGTATTGCCATCAAACGGGTCTATGACTTTTTGCCGTGCAAACACGAATAAATCTTGCCCGCTGGTATTAATAAAAAAGCTGAGGGTTCCATTCAGGCCGAGTGCAGCGGTGCTGTGCAGTTGGCTGCTGATGAGTTGTGTATCAAAGTTGGCGTTAAATCCGTCTTTGGTTGAGGTGACACGGCAGTCAATGTCAAGAGTAAGGCAAGGGTTACTGCTCAGGGCAAGGCTGGTGTTGCCGATGACTGCGGTGGAGGTCACTGCGTTGCGCAGTTCGATTTGATTTACGGCAGGGTTGGTGTCTGCCACTGTGGTATCAACATCGACGGTAAACCCGGCATATTGGTTGGTAAGTGCATCGCGGATGGTTTGACCCGTCAGCAGGCTGACGTTTGATCCGTTTGCGACAAACTCAATATTGCCAAATACTGAGTATACGACTGCCTTGGCTGGCAAAGCGATAGTGAATAAAGATAACACTAAGCCCTGACAGAATAGTTTGAATATGCCTTTTTGATGCATGCCTGACTCCTCTCAAATGGTATTTAAATGATTTTTTTAATCTTTTGGAGACTATGCTGGTCAGTGAGGCTGGTCAATCCCGAGTTCGGGGGGGCCTTGCAACGGTTAGCATGCGTTAGAAATCTCTCTAAATAGTGGATAAATTGTTGGATTTACGTTGTCACACGATCATGCAAACAAAACCATTGCGGCTTAATCCTAAAAAGCTGTTACATTCTAAGTGGACAGCGGTAAAGCCCGTGAATAAAGAAAAACACTTTATGGTGACCAAGCTCATCGTAAGCGATGAGAAGATGGGTGATGAGGAGACGCAAGTGATTGAAACCGTTGAGTTAGAAGCGGTCATGACTGGGCGCGTGCAGGTGATTGACTGGCATGCGTTGCAAGACCGCGCAGTGTGGAAACAGGGGTGGGTGGCGTGAAAAATATTGCGGTGATTGGTGCGGGGATGGCGGGCTTGTCTTGCAGCCAGGCGTTGCAACAGGCCGGTTATCTGGTGACGGTGTTTGAAAAGAGCCGTGGGCCTTCGGGGCGCGTGTCTACGCGATTGGGCGAGGGCTGGCAGTGTGACCATGGCGCGCAGTATTTTACGGTGAGCCAGCAGCCGTTTGTGACACAGGTGCAAAAGTGGTTGCAGGCGGGCGTGGTGGCTGAGTGGCAAGGGCGCATTTACGAGGCGAATGAGGCCGGTTTACGCGCCAAGCTGTCTGAAAAACAGCGTTATGTTGGCGTGCCGCGCAATACGCGACCAGCGCGGCAGATGGCACAGTCTTTAACCGTAGAGCTGGAGCAGACGGTGCAGCAGATTACCTTTGCCGAGGGGAAATGGCGCGTGCACAGCAAAGAGCACGGCGCGTATCCGCAGGTGTTTGACAAGGTTGTGCTGGCGATTCCGGCACCGCAGGCACAGGCGCTGCTAGGCTTTAATCTGGAGATGCAGACGCTGGCGGCCAGTGTAAACATGCGTGGCTGCTGGGCCTTGATGGGGCGCTATGCGCATACGCTCGATTTGCCGTTTGATGGCTTGTTTGTGAATGCGGGACCGCTGAGTTGGGTGGCGAGAGACAGTAGCAAGCCGGGGCGTGTGCCTGAGGGCAGTGCGGTCAAAGAGGTCTGGGTATTGCATGCCAGCGCTGAATGGTCCGAGGCCAATATTGAGCGTGCACCAGAGGAGGTTGCGGTGGAGTTGCTGGCGGCATTCCAGGCCTTGGGTGGTGAAGCGCCCATGGAACACAGTGTGCACCGCTGGCGCTATGCGGATTGTGCCAATTATCTGCACCAGGGCTTTGCCTGGGATGCCGCCCAGCAACTGGGTATGTGTGGCGACTGGCTCAATGGCGGCAAGGTAGAAGGCGCATGGATGAGCGGCTACCAGCTCGCGCAGGCGATGATAAAAACCTGCGAGCCTTGTTATTGATTAAGGATTACTTGTATTCGTTGTCTTGGGGAGTTTTGGCATCACCCATTTGCGGAACATGAGCGGTGTGATCAGCGTTGTCACCACGCCCATCAACACCAGCACCGAGAACAAGTCCTGCCCGATAAAGCCGCGTTCGTAGGCGATACTGGCGATGACCAGCTCCATTACGCCGCGGCCATTGAGGATAAAGCCGATGCCTAGTGCATCGCTTTTGCTGAGGCCGATGAGGCGGCCCCCCAGCCAACCGGCCAGGATTTTAGTCACAATCGACACTACCAGCACCACAGCGACAAACCAGACTGAATCAATGACCTGGATTTTGAATTCCAGCCCGAGATAGGCAAAAAATACCGGGGCCAGAAAGCCGCCGGTGATGGAGCTTAAGGTGAGCTCTAGTTCTTTGTAGCGTTCGGGTGAAAAAAAGGTGCGGTCTATGAGCAGGGCACCAAAGAAGGCGCCGATGATAAAGTGAAACCCGAGCGCGGCACTGACTGAACCAAATACGAGTACCAATAGGAGCAGCAAGCCGAACAGGGCCTCGTTGCCGATGATGGTGACCAGCTTTTCTGACAGTTGGTCGATAAGAATGCCTCTTTGAATGACCTGCTTGATCAGCACGCTGATACTGACAATCAGCGTCATGAGCAAAATCAGCTTCCAGCTCGCGTTAAACGTGGCAGCGGCCACGGCCTGATAGGATTTTTGCTCGGGCAGGTTGAGAATCACCCCTAACACCAGCAGCGCGGCGATATCGTTAAAGATCGCCGTGGCGACTGAATAGCGTGCGATGGTGGAGTCCAGCAGTTTGAAGCTTTGCAGAATGCTAACAGTGACCGGTAGCGCTGTAATCGAGACACACAGGCCCAGAAACACCGTACGGCTGACATCCAGACCAAAGCCGACCCCGACCAGAATGCCGCCCGTGAGTGGCAATAAAAAGCCCAGCAGCGCAATGACAGCGCCTTTGCCGCGCATGGAGTCTATGACCTCCTTGAAGTTCATCTCCAGCCCGGCCGACAGCACGATTAAGAACACGGCAAACTCAGAGATGCCAGACAGCGCTGGGCTGGGCGTGATCAGGTTGAGCAGGCTGGGGCCAAGCAACACCCCGGCCAACATTTCGCCAATAATGGCGGGTTGGCTAAAGCGACTGAAGACTTGCCCGAGCAGGCGGGCGGTGACGATCAGAATCAGTAGCGATGTCAGTAATGGCATTGGTTTCTCTTATGGTTGGGCAGCGCGCCATAAGGCAAGATCAATGGGGTCGTTGCGCGAGGACTTCTTTTGGTTTGAACCATCAAGATTAAAGTCACGGACGGTGCAGGCTTAGCATAGCGCGCGTGCAGAATAGAGTGTAACGGATTTAGGCGCGGATGGCATGTATCAGGGCGCGCATTGGCGTTCAAGGCTGCATCTGTGTCAATGACGTCGCAAAAAAACCAACGGCGCTTTGTTGCGCAGGGTTAATGCGTAAAGACCTGGACCATTTCTTTGCGATTTTTGCGTGCGCGCTTATCGGCATACATGCGTTTGTCAGCGATGCGCATCAGCGATTCGGTATCTGTGGCTTCGTGGGCAAACACGATGCCTACGCTGGTGCCCGCGCCAACGATGCCTTCTTTTTGCAGGTGCAAGTGCGTGTATTCCAACTGGTGCTGGCACCATTCCACATCATCCTCATGGCAGACGATTGCAAATTCATCGCCCCCCAGGCGGTAAAGCTTGCCATGCGTATCCAGCTTGTTCGTCAGGATGCGGCTAAAACTCTTGAGCAGTTGATCCCCGGCCTCGTGGCCATATTGGTCGTTGACATGCTTGAGGTTGTCGATATCGAGGAACATCAGGCAACCGTGCTCGGGAAAATGCAGCATTTGATTCTCCAGCGCATGCCGGTTGGGTACGCCAGTCAGGCGGTCTGTCATGGCCAGCGAGCGCGTGGACTCGAGTTCGGCCAGCATGTGTTCTTTTTCTTTGTGCAGGCGGTTGATCTGGTATGCCACCAGCAGTGACAGCGCGACGGCTTCCACGGTCACTGCGATGAGGCCGAGTTGCTCTACGGTCCAGGCGTTTGAGCTGAGGCGATCTGCGGTAATCGTCAAACCACCTAGCACGCCAAAAATGGAAATGGCCAGCAGGTATAACTGCGCCACGCGCTGACCTTGCAAGCTCAAACGGATGCCACACACCAGGCCAAAGACCAGAAAAATGGCCACGCCTAGCCTGTCCATTTCCAGCATCCAGTTGGGGTAGATCATGGCGAACACCATGAGCCCCAGTAGCGTCAGCCTGGCCGCAATCGAAACCTGATAAAGCCGGCTATGGCGAAACGGGCTGATGCCGAGTAAATGACAGACAAAGCTGATATAAGCGAGATTGGAAAACAGGATAGGCAGGCTGGTCAGGTAGAACCAGTGCCAGTCAAACAATTGTTTGAACAGGCCGAGCACCGCGCTTTGAAAAATCAGGTTGCCCAGAATAAACAAGGCATACATGCGCTCGGTGACGTGGCCGGGCATGATGCCGATGGCCATGTAGTAACTGAAAATCCCCAGCAAAATGCCGAGCAGCAACAGGCTCACGGCAGTGCTGACATTGGTTTGTTGCTGGTGGCTGGCGAGGTCAGTCACAAACACTTCTGGTTGCGCCAGATAATAAGGAGATTGCAGCCAGGTAATGAGCCGGTAGGTCCCCGGCTGCAGTGCTACGAGGCGGCCATGCCTGAGCAGAAGCTGGTCTGTATGCTCGCTACTGAGTCCGCCTGACAGCACATGCATGGTGTGGTGACCATCAGAAATTTCGTGCTGGAACTGGGCCAGGGTAGAGGTGTTTTTAAAGTCAATCACATACTGACCGGCCTGCGTGATCTTGAGCACGCCCTGACACACAAAGCGGCCGCCTTGCAGCGGAATATTACCTACGATTTCGCCCTCGCTGCTCATGCAGGTTGTGCCCGACAATTGCGCGTCTGCCTGGGCTTGCGTGGGCAGCCAGGTCAAGAGCAGCATCAGGGCACAGAGGAGAAAGCGTTGCAAGACTGTTATCCATCAAGAGTAAATCTAACAAGCCAGTTTACCTGAAAAGTTCCTGTCTCTCTTGTGGGGAAATGGATTAAGAAACGCAAAGAATTACTAACGAAGGTGTGGTTGCGGGCGATGCGTTCAAGGCCAAACAGCGCCCTTGTCTGGGGCGCTGTTTGAGTAAAAGGGCGTGGGGTACTAACTCATGTTTCAGGGTTGGCTTGGCGTTGCTTTGATCTGGCTGGCGATCTGGTCAGATAATTTGTCCAAGTCTTGCCCCAGTGCGCGGACCAGCGCAGGGTAACCGTTTTCTGTGAGCGGGGTGGTAAATTGAAACGGCTGGATTTTGAGCGGGCGTTGATCGGCGGACAGCCATTGCCATTGGCCGCTCATGATCGCTTCGCCACGCATATGTCCTTGAAACTGATCTATGCGCAATTGCAAGCGGCTGGCTTGCAGTTTGGTGCCGGGCAAGGCATCGGTGACCAGCGTGTCAGGCAGGCGTTGGGCGAGTCGGCTGCGCAGGCCTTGCCGTAGTTCTTCAGACAGCGAGGCGCTCCATAAATGGTCGCGCGTGGGCTGAATGGTAATGTCATCAAGCTGGATCAGAATACGGTCGCTGTCCAGCGCATCGGCCAGCACCAGATTGCCCAGAATAAGGATGCGCGTAGGGGGTGTGGTGGTATTTGGCAGACTGACTTCTGGCAGGCTGTAGCGCTGGGTATTGACCGGCGGGCGGTTGCCCAGGCAAGCGGTCAGCGACAGGCTGCAGAGCAGGCAAATTGTCGTACGCAAGAAAGAAAAAGGCATATGCATGAAAACTGTCCTTATGGGGTTGCCGGTGCCAGTGGCATCGGGTCGTTACCGGGTTTGCGGTCAAACAGGATGGCATTGGGCTGCTCATTCAGCGTACGCACCAGCGGCTGGACTTCGCGCAAGACCTTTTCCAGCCGTTGCAGGGTGCTGCTCAGCTCCTGGTAAGCTGGTGACTCGGGCGACAGGCCTTTGATGGTGGTGCGCAGTTCTTGCATGGTCTGGTTCAGGTTGGCCGGCATTTGCTGGAACTCTGGTTGTGCCACAAACTGGTTCACTTGCTGGCTCAGCGCACGAATCTCCCGCAAGGTTTGCTCGGATTGTTGCAGGTTTTTATCGAGGCCGCTTAATACCGGCTCGACATTGAGCTTATTCAGTTTATCCAGCAGATCAGACAGTTTCTCTTCTATCTGTGCCAGGCTGGTCGCGCTCGTGGGCAACACTGGCAAGCCTTCAAAGGTTTTGGCTTTGTAGTTGACTTTGCGTGCGTGCTTGTCCATGTTCAAGTCGACAAACAATGAGCCTGTGAGCAGGTTGCCAGATTTGAGCGTGGCATGCAGGCCGTTTTTGAGCATGATGCCGAGGCGCGATTTCCACTCATTGAGGTCCGCCTTGCCACTGTCTGCCAGACGGCCAGGTTCGAGATGAATCAGCACCGGAATCGCATAGTTGAAGTCCTGTTTGCGCGCGGGCGAGTTGAATTTCCACGGCACTTGCATCACCGTGCCTACGCGCAAGCCGCGGAACTCGACCGGCGCGCCACTGGAGAGTCCGCGCACCGTATCATCCACCAGAAGCACATATTCCAGATATTGGTCGTAGGTTTGCTGGCGGGCAGCTTCTTCATTGGCATACAGCTCAAAGGTGGTTTCGGACGCCACCGGTTTACCCATGGGCCGGTTGTCGGCATGGCCAAAGCTAACCCCGCCTGCAATCAGCGACTCCACGGTGGGGATGCTGGCCTTGAAGCCTTCGGAATCCAACTTGAGGTCTATGCCAACGGTGGTCCAGAAGCGCGTGTTTTCAGTGATCAACACGTCGTAGGGCTGCTCGATAAACAACTCATGCTGCATTTTGCGTTGCTTGGGGTCAAAGGTGGCGCTCGCCACCCGGCCCACGCGCAGGCCCTGATAGGTGACCGGGTCACCAATGCGCAAGGCGTTGCCGACGGTGCCGATCAAATTAATATGTACGCCGCCGGCGCCATTCAATGAAATGGGGGGTTGGTCGAGCACGGTAAATTCGTCTGTTTCTTCATGACCCTTGCCCGGTTGCAACTGGATGTAGGCGCCTGAGATCACGGTATTGAGGCCGCTGATGCCCTCAAGGCCGATCCGGGGTTTGACTACCCATAATTGCGTATCTTTGACCAGCAGCGGTTGCGCATCTGGCGCGATGCGGGCGATGACCTGGATGTGCCCAAGGTCTTCGGACAGTTTGACTTGCTCGACCAGACCGATATCGACGCTATGTACCTTGATTTTGGTTTTGCCGGCTTCTATGCCTTCGGCGTTGGACATTGAGAGCGTGATTTGCTTGCCAGCACGCGTATAGTTGTCATAAATGAGCCAGCAGCCTATCAGCAACGCGACAATGGGCACGATCCAGATCGGTGAAACCCTGGCCTGCTTGCCTACCCGGGCCAATAAATTGTCATCAGACGTATCAGTCATGTTGTTTTCCTTGAGTATCCCATAACAGGCGCGGATCAAACGCCATTGCGGCCAGCATGGTGGTAATCACCACGGCGCAAAAGGCCAGCGCGGCGGGGCCGGGCAATACCGACATCAGGTTGCCGGACTGGATCAGTGCCACCATGATGGCGACCACAAACACATCCACCATGGACCAGCGGCCGACAAACTCGGTTAGATGATAGAGCCGGGTTTTTTGCAGGGCATTGAGTGGCCCTGGGTGTTTGACCAGCCACGATAGCAGGATTAACACCAGCATTTTGAGGATTGGCACCAGTACACTGGCGACAAAAATTACGACCGCAATCGGTTGCGAGCCATGCTGCCAGAGCTCCATCATACCGCCGATAATGGTGGCTGCATGGCTTTGCCCCAGCGCCGTGGTAATCATCATCGGGTAGGCATTGGCCGGGATATATAAAATGATGGCGGTGAGCAACAGCGCCCAGGTGAACTGCAGGCTGTGCGGCTTGCGCGCATGCAAGAGCGTGCCGCAACGGATACAGCTGGCATGATGGCCTTCGTTATCAGGATGACTAGCCAGGTGGTTGATCAGCCCACAAGTCGGGCAACCGGTGACATGCTGCTCAGCGGCGTTGATGCCGCAACGGATGTCTTCCGGGGTTTCCGGTTCGCCTGCCAGCCGGTACCACAGCCAGTCTATATCCACCGAGCGTGTCGTCATCAGCAAGAGTAGCGCAAACACGCAATACGCCCAGAACGAGGCGCCCAGATGCACATCGGCCATGCCGGTCAGCTTCACCAGGCTGATCAGCGCGGCGACGATAAAAACATCCGCCATCATCCATGGGTGCAGTTGTGAAAACAGGCGCGCAATCACATCGCTGTAGGCTTTGGGTACCGTGCGTAATACATTGGCCTGCATGGCAATCACCCCGGTTAGGTACAAGCCGGGCAGCACGATTGCCGTGCACGCTACAATAAAGGCCACAATGGGTTGATGCGATTGCAACAAGGTGGAGGCGGTTTGTGACAGGGCGATCTGGTTATCCAGCCCGCCGGCATCGACACGGATAAACGGGAACGCCACCGCAATCAACAGCGTGATGAGCGCGCTTGCCGCCAGCGCAATGCTGCGTTGCACCGGATGCAGGTAGCGGCGTGCCAGCACATGACCACAGCGCGGGCAACTGGCGTGCTGACCCGGCCGCAGTACCGGAATGGCACTGACCATGTCACAGGCTGGGCAGGCACGCAAGCGTCGCCATTTTGTCGGTTGCTGGGTCGTCATACAGGGGGTTGCAGGCAGCGGATTGTCAGTTTTTCAACAGGCTGGATACATGCATAGTAATGGGATTGGATTTGATCAGGCAAGAAAAATTCCGTGCTGTAGAGACTCATTAAGATGGACTGATGACAGGAATTGTCTCTTACGGCGGTTTGATGCACACAATTTGTCACCGCATACGCGCTTTGAAATCCCTGTTGTCTCATCCTTTTTGCCATGGTGAAAGGAGTAGGGATGGGGCAAGAAGGATTTTCTGAGCGATGCGCTGCCGGGTGTGCGCAAGCCGACGTATTCAGCAGAGGAGGCGCGCCTGTTTTGATGAGATTCTTAAGTATGCAGGCCTGCCAGGCGCATGCAAAAGCGCAGCAATAAACTGACTACGCCCAATGCCGCAATGCTGGCGAGCCAGATCAGGCATAGCCAGACTACACGCTTGCGCCAGTTGGGGCGTGGGGTGTCTGCCTGAACAGACTTTGTCCCTGTTGTGTGCTTAATGGTAGTGCTCATCTCTATTCACCTTGCCCCTGAAAATATAGTAGCCCCAGGCGGTGTAAATTAAAATAATCGGGATGATCACCAGTGCGCCTATCAATGCAAACATCTGGCTGATATGCGGCGCTGCGGCAGCTTGTATCGGCAAGTCGGGCGGAATGATGTTAGGCCAGATGCTGATGCCCAGCCCGGCATAGCCCAGCAGAACCAGTGCCAGGGTGTAAAGGAACGGGCGGGTTTCAGCTTGCTGGCTCAGGGCTCGCTGCAAGCGGTAAAAACACAATCCCACCAGTAACGGCACGGGAGACAGCCATAACAGATTCGGCATGCTGAACCAGCGCTCAGCAATGCGGCTATCCATCCATGGTGTCCACACGCTGATAATGACAATGATGGCAAACAAGGCGGTGGCGATGTGTTTTGACAGGCGGTAACAGCTGGCCTGTAGCGCGCCATCGGTTTTCATGATCAGCCAGGTGCTGCCGAGCAGGGCATAGGTGACCAGCAGCCCAAGGCCGGTAAACAGCGAAAACGGTGAAATCCAGTCCAGTGAGCCACCCGCATAGGCCTGGTTTGACATGGGGATTCCTTGCAGGTAAGCCCCTAGCGTCATGCCCTGAAAGAAGGTCGCCGCAACCGATCCGCCGGTAAATGCCTTGTCCCAGAAGTGCCTTTCGCTGTCCTTGGCGCGAAACCTGAATTCAAACGCCACCCCTCTAAAGATCAGTGCCATCAGCATCAGCAGCAAAGGCAGCGCAAACGCACTCAAAATCACTGAATAGGCTAAGGGGAAGGCGGCGAGCAAGCCGGCGCCCCCCAACACCAGCCAGGTTTCATTACCATCCCACACCGGGGCCACCGTGTTCATCATGAGGTCACGGTCGCTTTTGTCTTTAAAAAAGGGATAAAGAATGCCTATACCAAGATCAAAGCCATCCATGATGATGTACATCATGATGCCAAACAGAATGATCGCAGCCCATATGAGAGACAAGTCCATTTATTGATCCTTTGATTGATCGTCAGCCTGAGTGCCAGCCTGGTGCTTTGCTGACTGCGCCGAAGCGGGTGTCTTCGTCTCCGGGTGAAACTCAGGGGCCAGCGTAAACGCAGTGGCGTGGTCAAGCTGCGGTGAAATGGCGTCGCCGTGCAGGGCCTCCCCGGTACTAGGGCCTGCTTTGAGCAGCCGGAGCATGAAGCGCGTGCCCATGCCAAACACTAACAGGTAAATGATGACAAACAGGCCCAAGGTCAGTGCCACCTCGCTGGCAGGGTGCGGCGTCACCGCCTCTGCAGTACGCAACACGCCATACACTACCCAGGGCTGGCGGCCGATTTCGGTGGTGAACCAGCCTGCCAGGATGGCAATAATGCCTGCGGGCCCCATGGCCACTGCAAACTTGAGAAACAGCGGCTGTTGATACAGTTGTTGTTTCAAGCGTAGCCACACGGAGGAGAATGCCAGCAAGATCATGAGCAAGCCCAGCGCCACCATCACGCGGAAGGTCCAGAAAATAATGGTGGCATTGGGCCGATCTTGAGGGGCGAATTGCTTGAGTGCAGGAATCTGCTCGGTCAATGAGTGACGCAAAATCAGGCTGCCAAGCACCGGGATTTCGAGGACAAAATGATTCTTTTCCTGTTGCATGTCTGGCCAGGCAAACAGAATCAGCGGCGTCGGTTCATTGCCTTTGTTCTCCCAGTGCGCTTCAATCGCGGCGATTTTGGCGGGTTGGTATTTGAGGGTATTCAAGCCATGCATATCGCCAATAAATGCTTGCAAGGGCGCAATCAGCAGAATCAGCCATAACCCCATGGACAACATTTTACGGATGCTGGCGTGATCCCGCTGCTTGAGCAAGTGCCAGGCAGCTGTCGCCACCACCAGCAAGGCTGTGGCCAGATAGGCACCGATGACCATGTGCATGAGCCGGTAAGGGAATGAGGGATTGAATATGATCTGCCACCAGTCCACCGGCACTACTTTACCGGCGATTAACTCAAAGCCCTGTGGCGTTTGCATCCAGCTATTCGAAGCCAGAATCCAGGTGGCAGAGATCAAGGTGCCAACCGCGACCATCAAGGTTGACAGAAAGTGCAGGCCTGGCCCGACCTTGTTCCAGCCAAACAGCATCACGCCGAGAAAACCCGCCTCAAGGAAGAAGGCGGTAAGCACTTCATAAGCCAGTAAAGGACCGGTCACGCCGCCAGCGACATTGGAGAAGCCTGCCCAGTTGGTGCCAAACTGGTAGGCCATTACGAGGCCAGATACCACGCCCATGCCAAAACATAGCGAGAACACTTTAATCCAGAAGTGGTAGAGATCCAGATACACGCTTTGTTTGGTCATGAGCCAGCGTGCTTCAAGAACTGCCAGGTAGCTGGCCAAACCTATGGTGATGGCCGGGAAGATGATGTGAAACGAAATCGTAAAACCAAACTGGATACGCGCCAGCGTCAGTGCCAAATCAGACATATTGATCTTTCTACCACCTTACCTTCCCGCCGCCGGAGAGGGATATCGCCTGCTGTTGCGGAAATCAACCATATAGACCGTGTCTCCGCCCATTAAGTTTGCCACAGGGCCGTCTGCAAGTAAAAAAATCTATCCTCGGCGTTTGCCTGACAAAGAGATGCCGTTTGATGACTTGTTGGTAAGAGCGCAGGCCCGCATAAGTAAAAAGCCTTGCAACAATGCAAGGCTTTTAGCAGACATCACTCACAAGATTAGTGTTGATCCATGTCTTTTAATAATTGCTGCTGCAGCGCGATCTCGCTAGGCAGTGCGGTGGCAACCATCAACGCGACACTATCGTTAGGCGCTAAACTGGATGCACCATGTTCAGCGGCGGCTTGTTCGGGGATCAAGTCAGCGATATGCAAGGCATCCGCTTGTGGCGGATGATCCGCTGGGGCCGCAAAAGCGGCAAACTCCAGCGGTGATTGCAAGAGGGTAGAAATATCCAGTTCGGTATCGCCCGCCTGTAATGAGGAGAGGACATGTTGCAACAATTGTGCATCAATCGCATCATCACTCGCATGCGGCAGATAGTCCGCCGTCAATTGCGCGCTCAGTGTCATGGTTTGCAGACCTTGCACCTGCAAGCGTTCACCGGTCGCAGTCTCCAGGGAAACCTGGGCGCCATCATGCGCCACAATACGCTCACCCTCGCGTAACCAGTCGCCGGCGATCAGTGGCCGGTGCTGGCCCATTGCGTTGACTGCCTCGACCTGACCATCCAGGTGTGAAATTTTTGCCACCATGCTATGCATCTTTATTCTCCTGGAAATATTATATCCTCATAACCTTACATGCCTAAGTCTGTCAAGCTTGGACAAGCTGAATATTACAAAAATTTGCCGAAAATTTGCAGCGTGAGTGGCATTTTGCAGGTGGCTGGCCTGTGGCCAAAAAAATATAAAATATTTCGCAAAAAGTGGTTGACCAAGGGGCGTGGTCTCAGTAATATAGCGCCTTCAAACGACGTACCGATTCCTCAATAGCTCAGTCGGTAGAGCGCCGGACTGTTAATCCGTAGGTCCCTGGTTCGAGCCCAGGTTGAGGAGCCAAATAGAAAAAGGCCTTGCAGAAATGCGAGGCCTTTTTGCTTTTCTGCAGCATTGCCTAGCGCTTCGCAATATCGGATCACCTTATCCTGATGCATTCTTTATCTCTCTCTTTGTTTATTTTGCAAACGCCTGATCATTGCTGTTTGCTTCCAAAGGCTTTCCTGCGCATGTCAAACAAGAATAACCTGTGTGAGGAGGAATCACTTGGAGCGTTGGTCGCTTGCTTGGTATGATGTGGTTTTTATATTTGCATAAATGTAATTGTGAATGTCTGTGCTGTTGTTTGTGCTTATGTGTGGCTGTTAACCAGCGCCTTTGTTTCGGAGGCTTCTGAAGAAGCGCTGTTTCTTGAGTCGGATGCTGCACATAGTGACCGTGTGTTGAGAGTGCCTGAGCCTATGGTCTATGATCTGGTGCGACCGTTGGGGGTGAAGCAGGGAGATCTGGAGGTGAATGCGCTGGTGGATGTGAGTGCGGCGACCGGGGATGTCAGCTGGGCGCCTGAGCTTGAATATGGCCTGGCGGACGACATTGGGGTGGAGTTGGAATTGCCTATCGAGAATACGCGGCACGAACGGTATAAATTGGCCATTCAGCAGACGCTGCAGGTTTCTTCTGCGCGTGGCATGGCCACCGGTTGGCAGGCTTTTGTTGATATGCATAAACATAGTAAAGCTGTTTCTGTCGATGCAACCTATATTGTCGCCAAGCGATGGACTGAGCCATGGTCGTCGCTGAGTATGTTGGGACTGCGTGTACAGGATGTCAATCGGCGTGCCAGGACTGGCTATTTGTTTAATCACTCGGTGTTTTATGATGCATCGACGCGAGTGACCTTGGGCATGGAAATAAATCAGGAAATCAGCCGCGGCGGTACTTGGCGTTACCGATTGACGCCACAAGTACATTTCGATGCGAGCGAGCGTTATACCTTGCAGATGGGCATGGCAGTCTCGACCTTGAACCCTGCGCAAAGCGCAGAAAAATTATGGAGTTTTAGGCTGATACGCTTGTTTTGAGCTTTAAACTGGTTTTGTGACAGTTGTTGCGATGCAAAAGCAAAAAGCGCCCGCAGGCGCTTTTTGGTGACTATATTTGGGACGATCTTGTTAAACCTTAAGTGCGTGCTCGATGCGGTCTAATGCTTCGCGCAAGTTTTCCATGCTGGTGGCAAACGAGATGCGGAAGTAGCCTTCTGCGCCAAAGGCTGAGCCTGGGACAACCGCGACATTGTGTTCTTCAAGCAGGTATTCTGCCAGCGCCATATCGGTGGTTTCCTTGATTTTGCCAGCCTGGTGCAGGTTGGCAATGGCCTGGCGTGCATCCGGGAAGGCATAGAATGCGCCGCCTGCCATCAGGCAGCTCAAGCCTGGCATGGCGTTAAAACGATCCACCACATATTTGTGGCGTTCGCGGAAGGCGGCAACCATGGGCTTGATGCAGTCCTGAGAACCACTTAATGCTGCCTCGGCCGCATATTGCGAAATTGAGGTCGGGTTGCTGGTGGATTGGCTTTGCAGGATTTCCATCGCCTTGATGATGTAGGCCGGGCCTGCGGCATAACCGATACGCCAGCCGGTCATGGAGTAAGCTTTTGACACCCCATTGAGCACAATGCAGCGGTCTTTGAGGCCTGGCGCGGCATTGAGGATGTTGTGGAATTTTTCGCCGGTCAGGTTGACGTGTTCATACATGTCATCAGTTGCGACCAGCACATGTGGATGTTTGAGCAGCACCTCGCCCAGCGCCTTGAGCTCATCCAGGCTATAGACTGCGCCAGTTGGGTTGGAAGGTGAGTTAAACATCACCAGTTTGGTTTTGCTGTTGATCGCTGCTTCAAGTTGCGCGGGCAGTAGTTTAAAGCCTTGCTCAATCCCGCATTCGATAATCACCGGTTTTGCCTCTGCGACCATGGCAATGTCGGCATAGCTCACCCAGTAGGGGGCAGGCACGATGACTTCGTCGCCTGGGTTTAACACCGCCAGACACAGGTTGAAAATGGTTTGTTTGCCGCCGACGCCAACAATCACTTCATTGGCTGCGTAATCAAAGCCATTTTCGTTCTTGAATTTGTTGACGATGGCTTTTTTGAGGGCGGGAATCCCGCTCACAGGGGTGTATTTGGTGTAACCGGCGTCAATCGCTGCCTTGGCTGCATCTTTAATATGTTGTGGCGTGTCGAAATCAGGTTCGCCTGCCGCTAGGCCTATGATAGGACGGCCCTCAGATTTGTATTTGGCCGCTTTGGCTGTAATGGCCAGGGTGGGCGATTCTTTAATGGATAACACGCGTGCGGACAGCACGTTGGCAGCAGCTTGGTTCAAGATCACTTCCTTGTTGGGTCGTATGCTTAATAAGCAGGCTGCATATGCAGCCTGCAAAAAAATGAAAAACGCAATATTTTACGCAAAAACAAGCGGATAGGGAAGTGAAAGGCGCGCAAAAAGCGCGCCTGGTGTTTTAAGCTGGCCGCCCAGAGCGGTGCATTGATTCGAAAATGATGACGGGCTCATTTAACATTGTTTGCCGCAGCCGAGATAAGCCTGGTAGACGGGCACCAGGGTGGGATCTATTTGTTGTAGCTGGCCCTCAATCTCATGCACGGTGTGTTGGTCGCCCAGTTTCTGGGCCATTTCACCACGTCTAAACCAGGCCTCAACAAACTGTTTGTCCAGTTTGACGGCTTGGCTAAAGGCGGAGGCGGCGACATCAAAGTGCTTGAGTGACATTTCTGCCAGCCCCAGACTAAACCAGGCATCTGGGCTACTTGTTTCTTGCTGGGTCCAAAGCTGGCTGACTTGTGCCAGTGCAGGCCAATCTTGACGGGACTCGGGCACGGCAGCACGCATATAGTAGGGTTTTTTGTCTTCGTCTTCCTCCCACAATGCTTTGCCTGACACTGGAAAGACGTTGCTGGCTGGCATTTTCTCCAGGGTCTCCAGCCACTCGACGGGCAATGCAAAGTGAATGCTGCCACCATTGCCTGCCGTTTTAAAGGTATTGATGCCCACCAGTTTGCCATCCATGTCAAACAAGCCGCTGCCGCTGGCTCCCATGAGGAACTTGGCGCTGCTGCGGATCATATTGCCGGCAGGCGTGGGATACAAGCCCTGAATTTCACCAATAGAGGTGATCGGTGCAGGCACACCATTTGAGTGTCCAATCGCGGTGATTTCCTGGCCGCGACTCAAGGCCAGGCTGTTGCCGCGCGGGACTGGCTTGAAGGGCATATGGCTAGTGGTCACCAGACACAAATCATGCCAGGCATCTGCGCGTACGCTGGTGATTGGGTAGCTGTCTTCGCCACGCGAGACCCAGGGCTGTTTGGTTGCGCGCAAGACATGGCAATTTGTGACCACTGAATTGTCGCTGACGACCACGCCGGAACCATAGGCCATGCCACCTTCCTGGTTGTAGCCGCGGATCATGACCACGCCAAAGTAAGCTTCCATCAGGGCTTGCTGATTGTAGGCTTGCGCCGCTGGTGTACCGAGTGCCAGAATGGCTATTAAAAGGAATTTCACGCGACCCCCAAAAAATATGATTCATTGTGGTTTAACTGACTGGTGCTTGCGATAAAAGTTCAGGCGCAAAGTAGTTGAGAAAATTGTAAATCATATGCCTGCCTGCGCAAAAGCAGTTAAAATAGAACGTATATTATTTATCCCTTGCACAGACTGTTGTTGTGATCGTCACTTTCCCAGGTAGTAAATATGAATTACACCAGCCCTTTCCGCCGGCTGGGGATCAACCACAGGCAATTGAAAAATTGACGCAGGGGATCCATGACGGCCTCAAGTTTCAAACCTTGCTGGGGGTGACAGGCTCTGGCAAGACCTACACCATGGCGAACGTGATTGCGCGCACCGGCAAACCGGCGATTGTCATGGCACCGAATAAAACCTTGGCGGCACAGCTTTATAGCGAGTTCCGCGAGTTTTTTCCCAATAATGCCGTCGAGTATTTCGTCAGCTATTACGATTATTACCAACCTGAAGCCTACGTGCCTTCGCGCGACCTGTTTATCGAAAAAGACTCCAGCATCAACGAACACATTGAGCAGATGCGTTTGTCAGCGACCAAAGCATTGCTCGAGCGCGAAGATGCCGTGATTGTGGCCACTGTTTCGGCCATTTACGGTATTGGCGATCCGGGTGAGTACCATGGCATGGTGTTGCATATTCATCAGGGTAAAAAGATTGCACAAAAAGACATTGTTGCGCACCTGATTGCTATGCAGTATGACCGCAACGACTTTGACTTTAGCCGGGGCTGCTTCCGTGTCCGGGGCGACATTATTGACGTGTTCCCTTCAGAGAACAGTGAAACGGCGGTCAGAATCAATCTGTTTGATGACGAGATTGATACCATTCAGTTGTTTGATCCGCTGACGGGCCAGATTTTTAACAAGATACACAATTTCCGTATTTTCCCGTCCAGCCATTATGTGACCGCGCGTGAAGCGACGGTAAGGGCCATGGAAACCATCAAGGAAGAACTGCGTCAGCGCGTCAGTTTTTTCCTGAGTGAAAACAAGCTGGTAGAAGCGCAGCGCATCGAACAGCGCACGCGTTTTGACCTCGAAATGCTTAACGAAATCGGCTTTTGCAAAGGCATTGAAAATTACAGCCGTCATTTGACGGGCCGCAACCCCGGCGACCCGCCGCCGACGCTGATTGATTACCTGCCCGCTGAAGCGCTGATGATCATAGACGAGAGCCATGTGACCGTGCCGCAAATTGGCGGTATGTATCTGGGTGATCGCTCACGCAAGGCTAACCTGGTGGATTATGGCTGGCGCCTGCCCTCGGCCATGGATAATCGTCCGCTCAAGTTTGAAGAGTTTGAGCGTATTATGCGGCAATGCGTATTTGTCTCGGCCACCCCTGCCAATTACGAAAAAGAGCATCAGCAGCAAGTGGTGGAAATGATTGCTCGGCCAACCGGACTGGTAGACCCTGAAATTACCGTCAAACCTGCCGATACTCAGGTAGATGATCTGCTCGGCGAGATCAAACGCTGTGTCGCCGTGGGCGAACGCGTGCTAGCAACAACCCTGACCAAGCGCATGGCTGAAGACCTGACGGATTACCTGAGCGAACATGGCGTCAAGGTCCGCTATTTGCATAGCGATATTGATACGGTGGAACGCGTGGAAATCATCCGTGACTTGCGCCTGGGGGAGTTTGATGTGCTGGTCGGCATTAACCTGCTACGTGAGGGCCTGGACATCCCCGAGGTGTCGCTGGTGGCCGTGCTGGATGCCGATAAAGAGGGCTTTTTGCGCTCTGAGCGGTCATTGATTCAAACGGCGGGCCGTGCGGCGCGTAATTTGAATGGGCGCGTCATTTTTTATGCCAATAGCATCACACGCAGCATGAAGCTGGCGATGGATGAAGGGGACCGCCGCCGCAAGATTCAATTGGCGTTTAACGCCGAGCATGGCATTACGCCCAAAGGCGTCACCAAGCGCATTAAAGACATCATTGATGGCGTCTATGACAAGGATGAGGCCCAGCGTGAACGCAAGGCTGCGCAGGAACAGGCCAGCTATGAAAGCATGAGCGAAAAAATGCTGACTAAGGAAATCAAGCGCATTGAAAAAGCCATGCACGACGCGGCCAAAAACCTTGAGTTCGAAAAGGCGGCCCAATTCAGGGATCAACTCAAAAAACTCAAGTTACAGGCCTTTGGTGCCGAAGTAGAAGATTTGAAATGAGCATAGTAAACACCTGTATTGGATCAATCGCTGCCGTGTGCACCACGTTAGCCTTTATCCCACAAGTTTTGCAATCATGGCGTACCAGGGATTTAAGCGGCATCTCGTTGCCGATGTACACCATTTTCACTTCTGGCGTGGTGTTATGGCTGATTTATGGTCTCTTGATCGGAGATTGGCCGGTGATTATCGCCAATGCGGTGACGGCATTGCTGGCAGGGACTGTTCTTTGCTTAAAGTTGAAATCTATATTAAAAATTTGAGTCACACCTTTATTCTTTTGTTATAACTATTTTTATTTATTAGGATACGACCATGAAAAAAATTACAAAAGCAGTCTTCCCGGTGGCAGGGCTAGGGACCCGATTTTTGCCAGCGACCAAGGCTAGCCCTAAGGAAATGCTGCCTGTCGTCGATAAGCCGCTGATTCAATATGCAGCCGAAGAGGCGATTGCCGCTGGCGCAACCGAGTTAATTTTTATCACTGGTCGCAACAAACGTTCGATTGCGGACCACTTTGACAAGGCCTATGAACTGGAAGCTGAACTCGAGGCTGCCGGCAAGCAAAAACTGCTGGATATCGTGCACAGCATTCTGCCCAAAGGCGTCAGCTGCGTCTTTATCCGCCAGTCACAAGCATTGGGCCTGGGACATGCTGTGCTTTGCGCCAAGCCTGTGGTCGGGGATGAGCCATTTTCAGTCTTACTTGCGGACGATTTGCTGGTTGGTGATGTATCCATCACCAAGCAAATGGTAGACATGTATGAAGAGCAGCAATGCTCCATTTTGGGCATTGAAACGGTTGCACCGGAAGAAACCAGCAGCTATGGTGTGGTGGATGCCGTGGCAAAAACCGATGACTTGCTCGAAGTGAAAGGCATGGTAGAAAAACCAAAACCGGAAGAAGCGCCTTCCAACCTGGCCGTGGTCGGTCGTTATGTGTTGAGCCCACGCATTTTTGAGTGCCTGGAGCACGTCAAGCCAGGCAAAGGCGGCGAAATTCAGCTGACAGACGGTATTTCTGCCTTGATGCAGTACGAGAAAGTCATGGCGTACCGCTACAAGGGCAAACGCTATGATTGCGGCAGCAAACTCGGCTTTATGCAGGCCAACGTTGAGTTGGGTCTCAAACATCCCGAAATCGCCGACAGCTTCAGAGCGTATCTGAAAACCCTGAGCCTCTAACGCGCATGGTTGCACCGCAGGATCAACCGCCGGCGCACTGGCTGGCGCAGTCGCAGGTGGTATTTACCGCAGAAGAGGTCAACGCCGCCATGGAGCGCGTTGCGTTACAGTTGCAGCAGCGCATGCAAGACCTTGCTAGCGAAAGCATCGTGTTGCTTTGCGTGATGCGTGGCGGCCTTTATCTGGCCGGTCAATTAATGGCGCGACTCAATCTGCCAGCACGAATAGACTACTTGCAGGCCAATCGCTATCACGGCACGGCTGGCCATGAAATTGTCTGGAGCAAGCAGCCCGAGTTAGACCTGCGTGACCAAACTGTGCTGATTGTGGACGATATTCTGGATGAGGGGATTACCTTGGCAGAAGTGGTGCGCTTTTGCCATGCGGCAGGTGCGCGCCACGTGCTCACCGCGGTGCTGACTGAAAAAGACAATGGCTTGCAAAAGCCATTGCAAGCCGATGTGGTCGGGTTGGTGGTGCCAAACCGCTACGTATTTGGCTGCGGCATGGACGTGTATGGCTGGTGGCGCAATTTGCCCGAGATTCGTGCTTTAATCTAGTCACCGCATGCATTGCACGCTGCTCTGCTCAATCCTGTTTTTTCTTAGAACGCATCCTTCTTCTTAAATAGATTTGCTAACGGAGAGGCGCGTTGCCTTTCCATTAGCAATTTATCAGGCTGATGCTCTGGCGCATGATCAATTTTTGCGCGGCGGGAAAATGCTTTTTTTCACCAACGCATGCACGCCCCAGTTGCCATCCACCACCTGCGTAATGCCAAAGTCAACCGCAATTGACATCAGTGAGATCGCCTCGTCTTCACTCAATCCTTGGGTAGTCATCAAGAAATCGCGCATTTTGCGGTAGGCATCGCGCAAGGCTAAATCGACCGAGGATTTGGCAAAAATACTATTCTGCGCATCTGGCCCCAAGTCCGCCAGGTAGTTTGGATAACTGAATCCATGAAGCAGCCATTCATCTTGCGTTTCCAGCAGTGGATATTTCAGGCTTTCCAGTGCCGTGCCGGGCAGGCTGGCTTTTTTATGCAAAATCAGCTGAAAAGTGCCGGTCAGAGAACACTCGATGGCCGTGCCACACAGCTCGGAATCGCCTTGTGACGCATGCGGATCGCCGACCGAAAATAAGCCGCCTGACACCGATACCGGGTAGTAGAGCGTGGCGCCTTTACCAATGCGCCAGTTATCTATGTTGCCGCCGGTGTAGTTGGGAGGAATCGAGTTGACCATGTCAGCTTCACTTGGCGCGACCCCCATAGTACCGAAGTGCGGACGGATAGGGATACGGACGTTTTTCAGTACATTATGATTTTCTTTGATGGTTTTATGGTCGACCGGGACGCCTGGGTAGTCAATGATGGGGTGCACAATTCCGAATGGATCGGTTTGTGGCGTCCAGCGGAAGTTATACACTGCGGACGCATAGTTTCTTTCGCCGGTCGCATCGACTTCATAAATGGTGATCACTTCACGTTTTTTCGGCTCCTCTATCGTGTCACCGTAATGAAATCCCCACCAGGCGGCAGCATTACTGCCAAAGGCCTTGCCCTTGTACAAGGGGTTAGCGCTAGGTCTGGGAGTGACATCCACAATGCGGACTTCCAGAATATCACCCGGCTCAGCGCCCTTAACTGCAATCGGCCCGGTACAAATATGGACACCTAAGCCACCCCCTGCGCCCACTTTGGCATTCATGGCGCCTATCCCGCGCCGGTCTACTCCTTTGCGTTTGCTATCCCAGTAAAACACACTTTCTGCGCCCGCATCGCCTCTCACCATCCGTTCGGCATCATCATTGGCATGGTGGGTCAGGGTTTCCAGGGTCACATAGTCCCCAGACTCGACCTCAATTAACGGTTTGAGGGATTTACTGAAAAATCCCCAATGGACCGTTTTGTCATTGGCAGGGACATAAAAATGATTGGCGCGGCCCGTACCGACCTTGGGACTCTGGGCAAAGGCGTTTGACGACATGGTAATCCCCATCGCGCCAAGCGCGGCAGTGGTGCTGCCGACGGCAAAGGCATCTTTTAAAAAAGACCTCCTTGCCTCGTGAAACTCTTCTTTGATGTGTGCTTCATTACCTGGGGTAACGCCATGCTGACAACCGGGACTACAAGTATGCTCTAACATATTGAAAGACTCCACTGGGTTAAGAATGTGCAAGTGAGCTCGTTAACATGGCGCTGCTAGGCGTGATAGTCGTTGGCTCAAGGAACAAGGCTTGAGAGCGGCTGAATGACGGATAAGAGGTGTGCATGCCGCCTATTGGGGGCTGGCTGAATATGGGGAAGTTGCGCTCTATGACCTGTTACTCTTTTGCGCTGACCACCGATCTCGCGGGCCTGAAGAAAAGAGAAACAGAAGGGCTGATCACCATTGCACGGTTTACTGCCAAGCTTGTTTGTTACTATGCTCGCACCGAAGTCATCGTTGATTAATACGTTAAACAACGTAGTCGAGCTTGATGCAGGATCAGGCCGTTATTGATGACAAGGGACTGTCGGATCAGTCAGGACGGGACATGAGCGCTTGCTAGAACTATTGCGACGATCAGACGAGATCAAACATGACGCTTTAAATATATATTGATCAATTATTTATCGTATATCATTAAGTATCTCAAAACATGAGCACAGCCATGAAATTTGTTCTGTATACAAGCGTATTAAACCAAGAGCACTACGACGTATTGGTGGTGCCTGAGATCGTTAAAACTGCGCGTGCTGCAAACAGCCGTGATGGAATTACCGGTGTATTACTGTTTGATGGCTTAAATTTCACGCAATATTTTGAAGGAGAAGCGTCCAGTGTCGATGCGCTGCTAGCGAATATCCTGCGTGATCGGCGACACAAAAATATCGTGATGATCCTCAGCGGTGATCTGCCAGAGAGGCTATATGCTGACTGGGGAATGGGCTATATTGATATCAGCGACAATCAATTTGATATGGCCGCATGTCTTGCCGCGGCTGACTTTTCTGTAAACAGCTTCAAGCAAAAAATGAGTCGACTCGATGTCGAGTAGTGTGGTTGTTCTAAGCAAATAGAATGAATGGGTGAACATTAAACAGGCGTGACTAAAATGTCATCAGAATCCAGCTACGGATTTCTCATGCCTGAGATGACTGGCGGAGAAGGGGGGATTCGAACCCCCGATACGCTTTCACGTATGCCTGATTTCGAGTCAGGTACATTCAACCAGCTCTGCCACTTCTCCGGGAGGTCTTGCGTAATCATTGCGATCAGCAAGCCTTGATAAGGGCGCTAGTCTACACTGTGGTGGCCTCGCGCTTCAACAAAAATATGCAAGCAGTGTTACGCAACAGCTGATTTAGTTCAGCGGTAGCACCATCTGCACGACCAGGCCGGATTCAGGGGCTGTCTTGTTGTTCAGTGTCATTTTCCCGCCGTGTTTTTCAACAATCATTCGTGCAATGGCCAGGCCCAGGCCGGTGCCACCGGTCTGGCGGGAGCGGGAGTCCTCCAGGCGCCGGAACGGTTCCAGCACGCTGGTTAGGGCAGATTCAGGAATGCCTGGACCATTGTCCGAGACGGTACAGATGACTTGTTTACCTTTGACTTGAATGGATAAGGCAGGCGTTTTTGCATAGGCAATGGTATTGTTGAGCAGGTTGGTGAGGCAGCGTGTGAGCAAATGGGCAGAGCCCATGACGGTGATTGCCTGTTCGGGTAGTGTTTTTTGAATGGCTTGGCCTGCGTCTTCAAAGTCGTCGCAAACAGCCGTCGCCAGGGCGGTGAGATCCACTTTGTTTTTGTGGATGTTTTCACCACACAGGCGCGCAAAATCCAGTCCTTCCCGGACCATTTCCTGGGTGGCGGTCAGGTCTTTGATCAGTCCCTGCTTGAGTTCTGGGTCTTTGACTTTTTCGAGGCGCAAGCGCAGACGGGTCAACGGTGTTTGCAGGTCATGCGCGATGGCCCCCAGAATAAAGCCACGCTCCTGAATATGCTTGAGGATGCTGCGTTGCATTTCATTAAAGGCTTTGGCGGCATGGCGGACCTCTGTCGAGCCTTTATTTTCTGGCAGTGGCGGGTGCTCGATATTATGGGCGAGCTGCAAGGCCGCATCGGCCAGTTTACGCAGGGGTCTGGTGGCTACGGAGGCGACGGTCCAAATGATCAGCAATAAGCCGAGGAAGGCCAGTAAAATGGCTAAAGGGTTGCGTTCGTGCGGTGGCGGTGGTCTATGGCCGCCATAGTGCAGAGTGATCACTATCGGTGTCTGGTCTTCAAGGTGGGTGTAAATGGCCAGACATTGCCCATGCGGACGAGGCGGCGGCGAGAAACCCATGGCAGACGGCGGCGGCAGTGTCATGCGGCGTGGAGCACAATTACTGAGGGGAACCAGGTCAATCATGTCTGCCACTTCTGGCACCAGCAAGGTATTCAAGTGCGCCAGTTCTGCGGGTAAGGCGGGCACCTGTGAAGGTTTGTTGGCGCCAATGGTGACGTGGCTGCCCATACGCTTAAACACATCTTGAATCTCGACGCGTTTTTCGGGGACGGTGGCTTCAAGTATGCGCACCATGCTCTCAATGCGGTCAAAGGCAAATTGGTCGCGCATGCGAGATTCATTTTCTTTAAAGTCCCGCTGTCCCAGCATCCTGACTGTGGTGGCGGTCAATAGAATACCGATCACCGTGATCAGGAAAATACGAACCGACATGGTGCCTAGCCATTTTTTCATCATCTTGTGTATCCGGTCATTGAATGTCACACATTATTTAATGTAACG
The DNA here is from genome assembly GCF_056314005.1 of Methylophilus sp. DMC18. Classification (NCBI taxonomy): domain Bacteria; kingdom Pseudomonadati; phylum Pseudomonadota; class Betaproteobacteria; order Nitrosomonadales; family Methylophilaceae; genus Methylophilus; species Methylophilus sp. DMC18. The sequence continues at coordinate 383,530 of NZ_JBQUZE010000002.1, forward strand.
CACTTCGGCGGTGAGTAAATAGCCTTCGTTGCGTAGCGTTTTGATCATGGATGGATTCTTAGTATCCACTTCAAGTTTATGTCTTAATCTACTGATTTGTAAGTCTATTGACCGGTCAAATGGACCCGCCTCCCGGCCATGCATTTCTTCCATGAGCTGATCTCGGCTCAAGGTGCGGTTGGCATGCAGGAGCATGAAACGCAAGAACTTGAATTCGGCATTGGAGAGGGGAATGCGCGTATGCTGGTTGTCGACCAGGGTACGGTTTTGAATATCCAGAGTCCATTCGTTAAACTCAATGAAACGCAAAAGAGCGTGATCGGTCTGCCATTCGTGATCGGGTTTGCCTGCGCTCTCCAGCATCATGCGCGACCGTCTGACCACGCTACGGATACGCGACAGCAGTTCCAGCGGCTCAAACGGTTTGGCCACGTAGTCATCTGCCCCGGTTTCCAGGCCCATGATGGTATCCAGAGAGCTGGTTCTGGCTGTGAGCATGATGATGGGCAGGAGATGATATTTGCCGGACTCGCGCAGTTCACGGCAGAGCTCAATACCACTCCGCTGCGGCATGTTGATGTCGAGGATAATGACATCAGGCATGCGCTGCTGCAACGCTTGCCACATTTGTGCATGATTGCTGGCTTGTTGTGTGCTGAGTTGATTATCCTGCAAAAAGTCGCACAATAAATCACGGATGGCATCGTCGTCATCAACGACAAGCACATGGGTATCAGGATGGCCGTCAGTCATAAAAGTGTCTCGGACTTGCAAGGGGAGTATTTGAGCACAAAAACCGGCCATTGTGGCCGGTGAGTCTGTGAAACGCGCTGAGATTATTCACGCACAGGTTTTTCGTGATGCGCATTGGCATGATGCGGATGTTGCGGTAAGGCATTTTCATCAAATGCTTTCTTCTGTGCATCATTCAGCTGGGCATAAAATGTACGGATGGCTTTGGCACGTTCAGCCTGACGTGCGTCACGCGCTTTATCCCAGGCTTCCATTTTGTCCAGGCGTTGCAAGGTATTCAGTTTGCTTAACTCTGCAAAGTCCGGATGTTCCTTGTCTTGCGGTTTAATCTGTGCCTGATAGGTTTTCCAGGCATTTTCCTGTGCGCTAGTGAGTTGCAAAATGGTATGCAATTTTTCCTGATGCAGTTCAAAGTGCTCCAGGCGCTGTGCTTGCCAGTTGGCAGGGTCAAATTTGCCTTTACCGCAATCATGGCCATGCTCGGCAAAGGCAGTTCCGCACACCAACACCAAAAGCCCCGCGAATACCAGTTTGTTCAGTTTCATGATGGATCCTTTCAATCACCATTGCGAATTTGCAATGATGATATTAAAACACCCGATTGTATCGGGTGTTTGTCAGGGGTGGTCAGCTGTGTAACGGAATGTATCGTCAGTTTTTAGGCAATCCCCTGGCTGGCTAAATAGTCTTCATAGTTGCCGGTAAAGTCGACAATGCCATCCGCCTTGATTTCGATAATACGGGTGGCAATCGAGCTGACAAACTCACGGTCATGGCTGACAAAAAATAAGGTGCCCTTGTATTTGTCCAGTGCCGTATTCAGCGCTTCAATCGACTCCATGTCCATATGGTTAGTCGGTTCGTCCATCAGCAAAACATTGGTTTTCGCCAGCATTAGTTTGCCGTAAAGCATGCGGCCTTTTTCACCCCCGGACAGCACTTTGACTGATTTTTTAGTGGCTTCGGTCGGGAACAGCAAACGGCCCAGCATGCTGCGCACGGTGTTGTCATCATCGCCTTGCTGGCGTTGCTTGGTCATCCATTCAAACAAGTCTTCACCTTCTGCAAACTCGTATTCATGGTCTTGCGCAAAATAGCCCAGCTTGGCTTTTTCTGCCCATTTGACTTCGCCATGCTTGGGCTGCAAATCCCCGGCCAGGCAACGCAAAAAGGTGGTTTTACCAATGCCGTTTTCACCAATGATGGCGACTTTTTCACCTGCTTCGAAGATCAATTCCACGTTGTTAAACAAGGGTTTGTCAAAGCCATGGCCGAGTTTCTTGAGCTCGACGGCATTGCGGTGCAGCTTCTCTTTGTCGTCAAATTCAAAGCGAATAAACGGATACTGGCGACTAGAGGGTTTAAACTCTTCGACCTTGATTTTATCAATCTGTTTGGCGCGGCTGGTTGCCTGCTTGGCTTTAGACGCATTGGCCGAAAAGCGACGGACAAAGTCCTGCAAGTCTGCAATCTGCTGTTTGGCCTTGGCATTGTCCTTGGCTTGCTGATTACGTGCGGCAATGCTGGCTTCCATGTAATCATCATAGTTACCTGGATAAGAGGTAATCTTGCCGTAATCCATATCACAGGTATGGGTACAGACCTGGTTTAAAAAATGGCGGTCATGAGAAATAATGACCATGGTGCAGTCACGATTATTGACCACATCTTCCAGCCAGCGGATGGTGTTGATGTCCAGGTTGTTGGTCGGTTCGTCCAGCAATAACACATCCGGATTTGCAAACAGGGCTTGTACCAGCAGCACACGCAACTTCCAGCCTGGGGCTACGGCGCTCATCGGGCCATTATGTTGCTCCAGGGGAATGCCTACGCCTAACAGCAATTCGCCAGCACGTGCTTCGGCAGTATAGCCGTCATACTCTGCAAACACGCCTTCCAGTTCGGCGGCACGCATGTAGTCGTCCTCGGTGGCTTCGAGGTTGGCGTAAATCGCGTCACGCTCTTGCATGGCTTTCCACATTTGCTCGTGACCCATCATGACCACGTCCAGCACGCGCTGGTCTTCATAGGCAAATTGGTCCTGCTTCAAAAAAGCCATGCGTTCGTTCGGGTCCAGGCTGACGTTGCCACTGGTAGGCTCCAGCACCCCGGCCAGGATCTTCATAAACGTGGATTTACCACAGCCATTGGCGCCAATCAGACCATAACGGTTGCCATCACCAAATTTGACGGAAACATTTTCAAACAGTGGCTTGGAGCCAAACTGCATGGTGATATTGTTCGCAACTAACATGCAAGAACTCTCAATCAATAATTAAAAAGGTGCGCCTGCTTCAGGCATCGTAATTTTGCTAAAAACGGTTATAAATGACGACTTCATCCATGGCCAATTGGCCACCACGTGGCTTGGCTGCTTCGAGGGCTTTTCCTACCACGACAAACATCACGGGGACATGATCTTCAGGCAAGTTGATTAATTTGGACACAGCCTCAAAATCAAAACCATCCATCGGGCAGGTGTCATAGCCAATTTCTTTGGCGGCCAGCATCAAGGTCATGGCTGCCATGCCGCAAGAACGCATGCCTTCATCGCGTTGTGCCAGAGGTTGATCAGTGTAATAGCCGTGAATGGCCTTGACCAGGTAGTCACTAACCGGCTGTGGCGCGTTGACCCAGTAGCGGGCAGGGTCTTTTTCCCAGGCCTTTAAATCCGCAGTCAGGATAATCAGCAATGAGGCATCGGTGACTTGTGCCTGGTTCCAGCTCACCGCGCGGATCTGATGACGTAACACCGGGTCAGTCACGACCACAAAACGCCAGTGCTGGATGTTAAAAGCGGTCGGGGAGAGCATGGCCAGCGACAAGAGTTGCTGGATTTCTGCCTCTGTCATGCGGTGTGCAGGGTCGTAGGCTTTAATAGAGCGGCGTTGTTCAATTGCTTGGGAAACGTTCATCGTGTTTTCAGTATTTAATGTCTAAAATATCCAGTGACAAGGGACCCGCAGGCCGTTGCCAGACCGTGGTGTCACCGACTTTACGGCCGAGCAGGGCTTTGGCCACGGGCGAAACATAGCTGACTTTGTGCTGCGCAATGTCTGCCTCGTCTTCTCCAACAATCTGGTAAGCCTGTTGCGTCCCCAGTTCGTCTTCTACGGTCACGGTCGCGCCGAAGAGCACCGTATGTTGCGGCTGTTGGACGGGATCCACCAGTTGTGCGGTTTCCAGCCGTGCGACAAAGTAGCGCAGGTCGCGGTCTATCTCGGCCAGCTTCTGTTGCGCGTTGGGATCTTCCTTGCGCGCACTATAGTGCAAGCGGTCAGCTTCCAGCGTTTTCACTGCCTGCTGCAATTGTTGCAAGCCTGCAGGCGTGACGTAATTGACATGCGCACTGATGGGGCGTTCCGGTAAATCGGTGCCCGCCAGTTCCAGATCGTCTTCTTTGACAAAGCCCCGGCTCATAGGTGAGGTGTGGTTGCCTGCGCCATTTAAAAGTAATTCAGGCCCAGCGCCGCGCGCACTTCGCTCATGGTTTGAGCGGCGACTTCACGCGCTTGCTCAGTACCTTCGCGCAACAACTGCAAAATGTAGCCTTTGTCATTGGCCAGTTCGGCCCGGCGGGTACGAATGGGTTCCAGCATTTCCTGCAATACGGCTTCCAGGCGTTTTTTTACAATGCTGTCTGCCAGTCCACCGCGTGTGTAGTGTGCTTTTAACTCGGCGACCGCTGCTTTATCCGGGTCAAACGCATCTAGATAGGTAAAGGCAATATTGCCCTCTACATGGCCAGGATCTTCAATCTTCAAATGCAAGGGATCGGTGTAGACGCGCTTGACGGCTTTGGTGACTTCGTCTGCGCTTGCACCCAGATTTATCACATTACCCAGGGATTTGCTCATCTTGGCTTTACCGTCAATGCCAGGCAAGCGGCCGAGTTCAGGCACCAGAGCCTTGGTTTCAACCAGAATCTCTTGCTTGGTTTGAATGTTTTTATAGGTGCGGTTAAAGCGGCGCACGATTTCATTGGTTTGCTCAATCATGGGAATCTGGTCTTCGCCCACTGGCACCAGCGTTGCTTTAAAGGCCGTAATATCGGCTGCCTGACTGACTGGGTAGGTGAGGAAACCGGCCGGAATGTCGCGCTCAAAATCACGCAGGCGTATCTCTTCTTTCACCGTCGGATTGCGCTCCAAACGCGCCACAGTGACCAGGTTGAGGTAGTAAAAGGCCAGCTCAGTCAGTTCAGGCACTTGCGACTGGATAAATATGGTCGACAGCTTGGGGTCTATACCGACTGCCAGATAATCCAGCGCGACTTCCACCACGTTGCGATGCACCTTGTCGATATCATCCATATTGTCGGTCAGCGCTTGCGCGTCGGCCAGCATGACATACTGTTTGTATTCATGTTGGTATTTGACGCGGTTGCGCAAACTGCCGACAAAATGACCCAAATGCAGCGGGCCAGTCGGGCGATCACCAGTAAGGATGATGGATTTAGTGCTCATTTTTTGTTCTCAGTGTAGGCCGTCAGAATAATGTTTAAAGCTTATTCCCACTCAATGGTTGCGGGAGGTTTGCCGGAAATATCATAAACCACGCGGTTAATGCCGCGCACTTCATTAATAATGCGGTTAGACACTTTGCCCAGCAGGCTATAGGGTAATTCCGCCCAATGTGCAGTCATAAAGTCGCTGGTGATCACGGCGCGCAATGCAACCACATAATCGTAAGTGCGGCCATCGCCCATCACGCCGACAGACTTGACCGGCAGGAACACAGTAAAGGCCTGGCTGGTGAGGTCGTACCAGGTTTTGCCGCTGGCGGCATCCACGGTATTACGTAACTCTTCAATGAAGATGGCATCTGCACGTTGCAGTAACAAGGCATATTCCTGTTTGACCTCACCCAGAATGCGCACGCCCAAGCCCGGGCCAGGGAAGGGGTGGCGATAAACCATGTCGCGGGGTAAGCCGAGCGCGACGCCCAGTTCACGCACTTCATCCTTAAACAGGTCACGCAATGGCTCCAGCAGCTTGAGGCCTAATTGTTCTGGCAAGCCACCGACATTGTGGTGGCTCTTGATGGTGACCGCTTTTTTGGACTTGGCGCCGCCCGATTCAATCACATCCGGGTAAATGGTGCCCTGTGCCAGGAAGGTGGCGCCTTTGTGACCGGCACCGCTGGCCTTGAGCTTGGCGGCTTCGGCCTTAAACACTTCAACGAATTCTGCGCCTATGATCTTGCGCTTGGCCTCCGGGTCACTGACGCCAGCCAGTTTACCCATGAATTGTGCAGAGGCATCCACGCGGATGACTTTGGCGTGCAGACGACCAGCAAACATGTCCATCACCATATCGCCTTCATTCAGACGCAGCAGGCCGTGATCGACAAAGACGCAGGTGAGTTGGTCACCAATGGCACGGTGTATCAGTGCGGCTGCCACGGAGGAGTCTACGCCTCCTGATAAGCCGAGAATGACTTCTTCATCGCCAACTTGTGCCTTGATTTTTGCAACGGCTTCGGCGATATAGTCACCCATGATCCAGTCTGCCTTGGCCGCGCAGATATCCAGTACAAAGCGCTCAAGCATGGCCTGGCCTTGCTTGGTGTGGGTGACTTCAGGGTGAAATTGCACCGCGTAAAACTTGCGGCTTTCGTCAGCCATGGCGGCGATGGGCGTGGTGTCGTTGCTGGCGATCACTTTGAAACCGTCAGGCAGTTCGGTGACCTTGTCGCCGTGGCTCATCCAGACGTCGATCAGGCCGTGGCCTTCAGCGTTGGTGGCATCCTGAATGTCGCGAAACAGGGCAGAGTGGCCACGTGCACGCACTTGGGCGTAGCCAAATTCGCGTTTTGCACCTGCCTCAACCTTGCCGCCTAACTGCTGCGCCATGGTTTGCATGCCGTAGCAAATGCCCAGCACAGGTACGCCTTGTTCAAACACGGCTTGTGGGGCCTTGTCAGTTTCTTCTTCGTAAACGCTGGCGTGGCTGCCAGACAAAATGATGCCGTCAGCACCGAAATTGCGGACAAATTCATCGGACACATCACAAGGATGAATTTCGCAGTAGACATGCGCTTCGCGTACACGGCGTGCAATCAGTTGGGTGACCTGGGAGCCGAAATCTAGAATCAGGATTTTTGAATGAGACATTTGTTTAGCCACAGAGTGCACAGAGGACACAGAGTCTTAGAGAAGTCATTTCTCTGTGATCTCTGTGTCCTCTGTGGCTTTGATTAAATGGATGAATTCGCGTTTATCAATAAGGGTTAATCAATACGGTAATTCGGTGCTTCTTTGGTAATCTGCACATCATGCACATGCGACTCGCGCATACCGGCACTGGTGATTTGCACAAACTCTGCCTTGTTACGCATTTCTTCAATAGAAGCGCAGCCCACATAACCCATGGAGGCACGCAAGCCGCCCATCAACTGATGGATCACGGCAACGACACTGCCTTTATAAGGGACGCGGCCTTCGATGCCTTCAGGCACCAGCTTGTCGGCGTTGGCCGTGCTGTCCTGGAAGTAGCGGTCAGAAGAGCCTTTTTGCATGGCGCCTATCGAGCCCATGCCGCGGTAGGATTTGTAAGAGCGACCTTGGTACAACTCTACTTCGCCAGGCGCTTCTTCAGTGCCTGCAAACATCCCGCCCAGCATGACGTTATACGCGCCTGCAGCAATGGCTTTGGAAATATCGCCAGAGAAGCGAATCCCGCCGTCTGCAATAAATGGCACGCCTGATTTTTCGAGGGCTTTGGCCACATTGCTGATGGCTGTGATTTGCGGCACGCCAACGCCAGCCACGATACGGGTGGTGCAGATAGAGCCAGGACCGATGCCCACTTTGACACAGTCAGCGCCATGATCCACCAAGGCCAGCGCTGCTTCTGCCGTGGCAATGTTGCCACCAATCACTTGCAGTTTTGGATAGTGGGTTTTAGCCCATTTGACGCGATCCAGTACGCCTTGTGAGTGACCATGCGCGGTATCTACCACAATGGCATCGACACCGGCTTCAACCAGTGCGGCAATGCGTTCTTCTGTGCCGTCACCCACGCCCACTGCCGCGCCGACGCGCAGGCGGCCTTTTTCATCTTTACAGGCCAGGGGGTGATCTGACGATTTTTGAATGTCTTTAACGGTAATCAAGCCTTTGAGCTCGTAGTTTTCACCAATAACCAGCAAGCGCTCAAGACGGTGTTTATGCAGCAAGCCCATGATTTCTTCGCGACTGGCGCCTTCACGCACGGTGACCAGACGGTCTTGCGGGGTCATCACATTGCTGACAGCTTGATCAAGGTTGGTTTCAAAGCGCAGGTCACGGTTGGTAACAATGCCGACTACCTTGCCGTCTTGCAACACTGGCAAGCCTGAGATTTTTTGCTGTTGGGTGATATTCATCACCTCGCGCACACTCATGGCCGGGTGGATGGTGACCGGGTCAATGACAACGCCGGACTCGAAGCGTTTTACGCGGGAGACGCGAGAAGCTTGCATCTCTACCGACATGTTTTTGTGTATGATGCCCATGCCGCCCAGTTGCGCCAAGGCAATGGCCATGCGTGCTTCAGTGACGGTGTCCATCGCAGCAGATAGCAGGGGAATATTTAAGGTGATGCTCTTGGTAAGCTTGGTGCTGAGATTGACCTCGCGCGGCATCACATTCGAATGTGCGGGAACGAGTAAAACGTCATCAAAGGTAAGAGCTTGTTGCAACAAACGCATGTGAATTCCTTATCTCCAAAATATAATTATACCGATTTCACTTTGCCTTGACAAAGCGTTTTGCGTTTTTGCAGTTCTGTTTGCTGATGTCTGGCATGGTTTGTGCATGAGGCCTTTACTTAACCTTTTTCTAAGCAAGTGTGGGTTTATCAAATGAGAATGACGTTGAGATGGATGTTGATGCTGGGCTTGTGCTGGGCCATGCAGGCTGCGGCCGAGATTTATAAATGGCGCGATGAAAAAGGCATTATGAATTATTCGGATACGCCTCCTGTCGCCGGTCCATCCACGCAAAAAATCAAGGCGACGACGGTGCCAGCGGATACGCCACTGACGCGATCCGACGCCTATTCGCGCGAGCAAATGAATCCGGCCAAACAGAAAATGCCCGAGAACTCAGCCGGGCAGAATGCGTCCCCAGAAGCTGAAGCGCTCAAGGCGATGGAAGCGCGTCAAAAAGCCCAAAATTGTGCAGCAGCCAGAAGCAACTATCGCAACTATGCCGTGGGCGGCCGCATGCAGAATGTGAATGAGAACGGTCAGCGCGAATATCTGTCAGATGAGCAAATTCGTCAGGGGCTGGCAGCCGCGCAGCAAGAAATCGACGAAAATTGTCCACCCGAGTAATGCATCTTGATGGTGTTGATCAGAAAGCCTGCAGTTTTGTCAGTGCGCTGAATGGTGCAATACGTAATTAACGGGAATTGGCCCGCTTGGCCGTGGCTGTTTTCTGTTTAGTGGCACGCTGACGGCGCATTTCTTTGGCGTTCGCAATCAGCGGGCGATAAATTTCTATCCTGTCCATCGCTTTTAGTGGCCTGTCGTGGCTGACTTTTTTGCCAAAAATGCCTAAGGGTAATTCTTTGCTTGCGGTCATCTGGTGTTGTTCCAGAATGCCCGACTGTCGCACGGCCGCGATTGCCGTGGTGCCTGGCGGCACCACGAGTGTGATCAGCGTTTGCGACGTTGGCAGCGCATAGACCACTTCTATATTGAGCATCCCGGTGAGTTCTTCAGGCATGGCTGGCGTGACCGGTTTGGTCATTACTTGAGTTGGAGCTTGCCAGCCTGTTTGACGAAGCTGTCGACGAAGGTGTTGGCAATATGGCTGAACACCGGCGCAATCATGCGTTCAATCAGGCCGTTGGCAAAGACATATTCAAGCTTGAATTCAATTTTGCAGGCATCTTCACGCAGTCTTATAAAGTGCCAGTGTCCACTCAGTTGTTTGAACGGGCCATCCACCAGCGTGATTTCCATGCGGTGAGGGAACTGTTTGTGGTTGCGTGTTGTAAAGTGCTGCTGTATGCCGTGGTAACGGATGTGGATGGTGGCCTGGGTTACGGTATCCGTGCGCTCGATGACTTGGCTACCGCCACACCAGGGTAAAAAGTCAGCATAGGTTTCAACGGCATCAACCAATTGAAACATCGCTTCACACGAATGCATGACCAGCACGGTTTTTTCTACTTGAGCCATTGCGTCAGAACGAAAGTCGGTTTTGAGTTAAAATGCTATTTTAAGTGATTTAAGCCCGCACAGCAGCGTTATGACTATCGCGCAAAACAAAAAAGCGTTTTTTGACTATTTTATTGAAGAAAAGTACGAAGCCGGCCTCGTGCTCGAGGGCTGGGAAGTCAAGGCGATACGCGATAACCGTACCAACCTCAAGGAATCCTACGTGGTGGTCATGCGTGGGGAGTTGTACCTGATCGGTTGCCACATTACGCCGCTAGGCTCGGCATCCACCCATGTGCGTCCCGATGCGATCCGTACACGCAAATTGCTGCTGCACCGCGAAGAGATCGACAAATTGATCGGTAAGGTCGAGCGTGCAGGGTACACCTTGGTGCCGCTGGACATGCATTTCACCCGCGGACGGGTAAAAGTGCAAATTGGGTTGGCTAAAGGTAAAAAACAACACGATAAGCGTGATGCTGAAAAAGAGCGCGACTGGAAGCGCGAGCAAAATGCGCTGATGAAAAACAAGATGAAGCGTTAAAAGTGACGCGAAATCAAGAGCGCTTAGCAAAAGACGAATCTTTGAAAAAGGGTTAAGTTTTTAAAAGCGCCTGCAACACGGCCGGAATCATCCCTGGCAAATCTTCTGCAATCAATCCCACTCCAAATAAACGCGCGGCTTGCGCATGCATCCAGGTGGCCGCCGCACATGCTTCGAATGCGGGCATGCCTTGTGCCAACAGACTGGCAATCATGCCCGCCAGCACATCGCCAGCGCCTGCAGTCGCCAAGGTCGGCGGTGCCTGTTCGTTGATCAACACCCGGCCTTCCGGCGTGGCAATAATAGTGTCGGCGCCTTTGAGTAAAACAATCGCCCCGCAGGTTTGTGCCGCCGTCATTACTTGTGTGATACGGGTGGGTCTATCATGCGCCGCACTCATTCCAAAAACGCTTTTGAACTCGCCTTCATGCGGGGTGAGCACGCAACTTGCACGTATTACTTGCTTGAGGGTATCCGCCTGACCGGCAAAGGTCGTCAGGGCGTCGGCATCGATCACCACCGGTTTGCCTGTGGCTAACATGGCAAGGGTGGTGAGTCTGGTGTCTTGTGAGAGACCTGCGCCGGGGCCAATTAAATAGCAACTCACGCGGGTGTCTTCAAGCAGTGTCTGTAATTCTGCGGCATGCGCATAGGGCTTCACCATGACGCTCAATAGCGTGCTGGCATAAATTGGTAGTGCGACTTCTGGGGCTGCAATCGCCGTCATGCCTGCCCCGCATCTGGCAGCCGCCATTGCCGCGAGGCGGGCTGCGCCAGTGACCGGGTAGCCACCCTGGATCAGTACATAGCCGCGGCTATATTTATGGCTTTGCGCATGCGGTTGCGGCAATAATGGTTGCCACAGGGCTGGAGCGTTTGTTTGAGCGTCATACATGATTGAATTGTATGCGTAAGCGCAGGCCTTGGCGAGTCGCTGCCAGATTTAATGCCTGACTTTCATTGTGGGAGAGGGGGCTTTACGGTAAAATGTTCTCCCGTCTGTAACAATCTCAAAGTACCTGATCCATGACCAAATATGTATTCGTAACCGGCGGTGTTGTTTCTTCTCTTGGAAAAGGTATCGCGGCCGCCAGCCTCGGCGCCATTCTCGAATCGCGTGGCATTAAAGTGACCATGCTGAAACTTGATCCCTATATCAACGTTGACCCCGGCACCATGTCGCCATTTCAGCACGGCGAAGTGTTTGTGACCGACGACGGCGCGGAAACCGATCTCGATCTTGGTCATTACGAGCGCTTTATCAGCAGCAAGATGTCCAAGCGTAACAACTTCACTACTGGCCAGATTTACGAAACGGTGATCAAGAAAGAACGCCGTGGCGAATATCTGGGTAAAACCGTACAGGTCATTCCACATATTACCGATGAAATCAAGGCACACGTGAAACGTGGTGCTGAAGGCGCGGATGTGGCGATTGTCGAAGTGGGCGGTACGGTCGGCGATATTGAGTCCTTGCCGTTTCTGGAAGCGATTCGTCAGATGGGGATTGAAGAAGGCAGAAACAACGCCTGTTATATCCATCTGACCCTGTTGCCATGGATTCCAACCGCAGGTGAGCTGAAAACTAAACCCACCCAGCACTCGGTGAAAGAATTGCGCGAAATCGGTATTCAGCCGGATATTTTGATGTGCCGCGCCGAGCGTGAAATCCCTGAAGACGAAAAACGCAAGATTGCTTTGTTCACCAATGTGGCTTTTGAGGCGGTGATTAGTGCCATTGATAGCGATTCGATTTATAAAATCCCCGGCCTGTTGCACGCGCAAATGCTGGATGAGATTGTTTGCCACAAACTGAATATTCTTGCCAAAGCAGCGGATTTGTCTGCCTGGCAAAAAATTACTCACGCGCAAGCCAATCCCAAAGAGATTGTCGATATCGCATTTGTCGGTAAGTATGTCGATTTGACCGAGTCATACAAGTCGCTGACCGAAGCGCTAATACACGCCGGTATTCACACCGAGTCCAAGGTCAAGATTCACTACATCGATAGCGAAGACATTGAGAAAAGTGGCACCGATAGTCTCAAAGGCATGGATGCGATCCTGATTCCTGGCGGCTTTGGCGTACGTGGTACCGAAGGCAAGATTGCGGCTATTCGGTATGCGCGTGAAAACAAAGTGCCTTACCTGGGTATCTGCCTGGGCATGCAATTGGCCGTGATTGAGTATGCGCGTAATGTCGCAGGGCTTAAGGATGCGAACAGCACTGAATTTAACCCTGGCACCGAGCATAAATTGATTGGTCTGATTGACGAGTGGCAAGATGCTTCCGGCAAGATCGAGAAGCGTGATGAACACTCCGATCTCGGTGGCACCATGCGTCTGGGTGCGCAAAGCTGTCCGATTGTGCCGAACACGTTGGCCGCCAGCATTTACGGCAGCGAAGTTAATGAGCGTCACCGTCACCGCTATGAAGTCAACAACCACTATGTGGACCAGTTGAAAGACGCCGGTCTGGTCATTTCTGCACGCACGCCGCGTGAAGAATTGTGTGAAATGATTGAGTTGCCACAGTCTGTGCATCCGTGGTTTGTCGCGTGCCAGTTCCACCCCGAGTTTACGTCTAACCCGCGTGCGGGTCATCCATTGTTTAAAGCCTATGTGCAGGCTGCGCTGGCACAAAAAGCATCCAAAAAATAAGGAATGTTGAATGAAATTATGTGGTTTTGACGTTGGTCTCGAACATCCTCTGTTTCTGATCGCGGGCCCCTGCGTCATTGAATCCAAACAAATGGCAATTGATACGGCTGGCCAGTTAAAAGAGATGGCTGCCCGCGTGGGGGTGCCATTTATTTATAAATCATCTTACGACAAAGCTAACCGTAGTTCGACCAAGACTTTCCGTGGTTTTGGTATGGAAGAGGGCCTGAAAATTCTGGACGAAGTGCGTGCCCAGATCGGTGTGCCGATCTTGACCGACGTGCATACCGAAGAACAGGTGCCTCACGTGGCCGCGGTGGTGGATGTGTTGCAAACCCCGGCTTTTCTGTGCCGTCAGACCGACTTTATCGTCGCTTGTGCCCAGTCTGGCAAGCCGGTCAATATCAAAAAAGGCCAGTTTCTAGCCCCTGGTGACATGAAACAAGTGGTCAACAAGGCTAAAGAAGCCAACGGCGGTGCCGACAATATTATGGTTTGTGAACGCGGCGCTTCGTTTGGCTATAACACGCTGGTTTCTGACATGCGTGGTTTGGCGATTATGCGTGAAACACAGTGTCCAGTGGTTTTTGATGCCACCCATTCTGTCCAGCAACCAGGCGGGCAGGGCGAGAAGAGTGGCGGTCAGCGTGAGTTTGTGCCGGTGTTGGCACGTGCAGCGGTGGCAAGTGGTATTGCCGGGGTCTTTATGGAAACGCATCCTGACCCGAGCCAAGCTTTGTCTGATGGCCCGAACGCCTGGCCCTTGGGCAAAATGGAAGACTTGCTGCACTTGCTGGTCGATCTCGACAAGCTGGTCAAAAAAGCCGGTTTCGCAGAACAAACCCTATAATTTTTTTCATCTTAGATAAGGATAAATCATGAGCGCTATTGTAGATATTATCGCCCGCGAGATTATGGATTCCCGTGGCAACCCGACGGTTGAAGTCGACGTTTTGCTGGAAAGCGGGGTGATTGGTCGTGCGGCAGTGCCTTCAGGCGCATCTACCGGTACCAAAGAAGCCGTGGAACTGCGTGATGGCGATAAAAGCCGTTACCTGGGCAAAGGCGTATTGAACGCGATTGAGAACGTCAACACGGAAATTACCGAAGCGATCATTGGCCTGGATGCTGAAGAGCAAAGTTTTATCGACAAGACGCTGATTGAACTGGATGGTACCGAGAACAAAGACCGTTTGGGTGCAAATGCGATTTTGGGCGTGTCTATGGCCTGTGCACGTGCGGCGGCTGAAGAAAGCGGTTTGCCACTGTATCGTTACCTGGGTGGTTCTGCGTTCATGCAATTGCCAACGCCTATGATGAACATCATCAACGGTGGTGCACACGCAGACAACTCTGTGGATATTCAGGAATTCATGATTGTGCCAGCAGGCTTGCCAAGCTTCCGTGAAGCCTTGCGTGCGGGTGCAGAAGTGTTCCATGCACTGAAGAAAACCTTGCATGCCAAAGGCTTGGCGACAACCGTGGGCGATGAAGGTGGTTTTGCACCTAACTTGCCTTCCAACGAGTCTGCCTTGCAGCTGATCATGGAGTCCATCGAAGCAGCTGGCTATGAGCCAGGCAAAGATATTTACCTGGGCCTGGATTGCGCCAGTACCGAATTCTATCGTGATGGTAAATACCACCTCGAGTCAGAAGGCGCTGCACTGACCTCTGCCCAGTTCTGTGACTACCTGGCTACCTTGGCCGACAAGTATCCTATCATCACCATTGAAGATGGTATGAGCGAGTTTGACTGGGAGGGCTGGGACCTGTTGACACAACGCTTGGGTAAATCCACACAGTTGGTCGGCGATGACCTGTTTGTGACCAACCCAAAAATCCTGCGTGAAGGCATCCAGAAAGGCGTGGCCAACTCTGTGCTGATCAAAGTCAACCAGATTGGTACCTTGACTGAAACTTTCCAGACTATCGAGATGGCAAAACGTGCCAACTACACGGCCGTAGTGTCACACCGCTCTGGCGAAACCGAAGATACCACGATTGCCGACATCTCTGTGGCGACCAATGCCTTGCAAATCAAGACGGGTTCCCTGTGCCGTTCAGAGCGCGTTGCCAAGTACAACCAGTTGCTGCGTATTGAAGAAGAGTTGGGCGATGCTACCAGCTACGCTGGCTTGTCTGCTTTCTATCAGTTGTTCAAATAACTGATTTTGGGCCACGGTGCGTAAACTGACAGTTGTATTAGTGGTCCTGATTGCCCTGCTGCAATATCCGTTGTGGCTGGGCAAGGGCAGTTGGTTGCGCGTATGGCAATATTCACAGCAGATTGAGGCGCACCAAAAGCGTAACGATTATTATCGGCAACGCAATGAAACCCTGCGCGCTGAAGTGCGCGATCTCAAGCAGGGTCAATCTGCGATTGAAGAGCGGGCACGCAGTGAGCTGGGCCTGGTGAAGCAGGACGAAGTATTTTTTCAGGTGATTCAGAACAAATCTTCAGCCAGCAAGAGCCATACCGATGCTGCTGCCAAGCCAACAGATGCAGCGCCTGTGATCCCGGCGCAACCGTCCCAATAAAAAAGGCGCTTCACAAGCGCCTTTTTTATTTTTATTGACCCTGTACATTAGGGCAAGGGATACGGTAATTCTTTAAACAGCAAGGGCTGACCTTGCCAGAGAATCTCTCCGGCCTCTTTGGCTTCCAGTCGGCATTCTGCCAATACCCACCAGCCGCCACTCAAGGCATCGGGCGCAACGCGCACCAGTTGACCCGCGTCTTGTGTCTGGACATCCTGCAAGGTGTCGCCTGCTAGTGGTACTTGGGCGGTTTTAGGCAGCTGTGCCAGCAATGTGCGGCGCTTGACCTTGCCCAGATAATGCGTACGGGCAACAATCTCCTGGCCGGTATAGCAGCCTTTCTTAAAGTTGATCCCATTTAATGCATCCAGATTGACCATTTGTGGGACAAACTGTTCTTTAGTGGCTGGGTAAACTTGCGGAATCCCCGCCTGAATTTCAAGCGCTTCCCAGTGAGCCGTGCTGCTTGGGGTGAAGGTCGCGCGCAGCGATTTCCAAACGGTTTCAGCCTGGTCGGCAGCGACAATCAGCTGGGCGCGTTGTTGTGTGCCAGCGTCAGCGAGGCGGATCAGCGTCCCCAGCTCGGTTTGCGCCAGTTGATGCGGATCCGCGGGCAGGCCAGTCAATGTGCTCGCAAGCGCATCACTCGCCAATCCCAGGTTGTAGAGGCGCTCACTGGCATCCTCTACCACCACCTTGCTGCGTAACACATACATGCGCAAGCGTTTCACCAAGTCTGGCACCAAGGCGCGCGGGCTTTGCAAGTAAATGACGTCCTCAACAATAAAGGTGTAAAACAGCGCCAGCAAGCGGCCTTTGGGCGTGCAATAACCATTGAATTGCGCACCTTGAGCGAGCAGTTTAATATCATTGGTGACCTGGCCCTGCAAAAAGGTCTGGCTGTCTGCACCGCTGATGGCGATCAGGCCATTGCCCGACAGGTCAAATAGTTGCGCAGAGGCCTTTTCTATGGGGAAGCTGGCTTCACCTTGTGAATTGAAGTGCGCCCCTTGCGAGATTAAAAACGTTTGCCATGCGGTTGCTGGATTGGACATAACTCGGTTTTCCTTCTGGGCCAGAGTCGCTTGCGCGGCTTTGCCCTGGTTCATGCAATGAAAAAAGCTATTTTATCAACTGAAATTGATCTGCGCTTACGACCATCATATCTTTTATGGGGCTGGTGGTGCTTATTTTCAATGCTGGTGATGGCCTGCCTGTGGTGGAAATTAGCGTTTGTCTGGGCGTTGAGTGCAACGGCTGTCTATGGACTGGCAAGTGGCTGGCACTGGACGCAACTGGCGGCAACTTTTTGGAAACACAGTATCCAGAGACTGCGTGTGGATGTGTATGGGCAGATGACTGTCGTGAACCGCACGGGACAGGTCTATCAGGTCAGCGTGCTCCCTGATAGCGTTGTGCATCCGTGGTGCCTGGTCTTGCATATGCAGCTGCAACCGCTGCATGAGGCAGCAACTGAACCCATCTTGCGCACGCAGCGTATGCTAGTGCTCCCTGACCAGGCCGACAGGGCAAGCTTGACGGCTTTGCGCGTCTGGTTGCGTTGGGGACAGGCTTGAATGGCCCATGCTTAAAAGTGATTGTCGTGTGCGACATCGTGTCTAGCTTTAAACAAGCGTGTCTGCCTCAACTTGGTAAATCGTTTGCGTAGTGTATGCGTGAGCTGTCGTTTGGAGTCCTGATTGAGATAGGCGCTGACGATGCATACCGCAGACAAGGTGGCGAGTATCCAGTCTATCGGGTATGCCACAATTTCATAACGTGGCGAGCTGTGTTTTTGGATATGTTGCAATACATGGTGGGGGTCATCGCCATCCAGGTATTGCGCGCCAATTTCTTCAGACAGTTTTTTCAAATAGGCCGACGCCCGTCTGGAAATATAGCGGTCATAGTCCGAGACAGCCACGCTGTCATCACGTCCACTGCTTTTACTGGCGGTGACCTGCGCGATATTAGGCTGGACGGCGAAGCTTTCATTCGACCAGTAGCCTATCATCTGATTGTTTTCTGTCAGCTTGGGAATGCCAGCCCCTTGGTCTGTCCCGACGCCGACAAAGTAAAAGTCGTCCGAGCCCTGAAAGTCTTTGAGGTTACGCGTGTTAAAGGCATGCAACAGGGGCGCTTCATCGCCATCAGTAAAAATGACGGCTTTGGTTGCCTCAGGCATTTGCCGCAATAGTTTTGCTGCCATCGGCACGCTTTGGCGTAACTGACTGTTGCCGGTCCAGGCCATGCGCCAATCGAGATGGTCTATGGTCTGCTGTATAGCTGAAAAGTGTTTGCAGACATGCAGGGGCGTATAAAGGGCGGCTACCGCATCGCCTGCAAACAGGCCGATACTGATGCGGGTCTGACAGGGCAGTTGGGCGATGATGTCATGCATCATGCGTTTGGTGTAATCGAGACGGCTGGCAGGGGCATGATCGAGCGACATATCGACCACATTCATACTTTGCGTGATATCTGCTATCAGCAGGTAAGTATGGATATTCCGCTTAATCGGTATTGAAGGCCGCAAGGCCGCCCCGAGTAAAAGCATCAGGGCAATGCCTAGCAGCAGGGTGTCGCGATGTTTCAGGCAAAAGGGTAGCCATTTTTTGTGCATGGTCAGGTCTTCTGTTTGCCTGCATCGCTGGCCTAGGATGTCAGAGGGGCGAGGCGTTAACGGTTATTGAAAATGGTTGTCGTGGGCGACGGCCTCGCTTTTTACAAAAAATCTGGATTGAATCTCACGACGGTAAAGATGCAGATTCTGCTTGATTTGCCGCCAAGGGTGATGGCTCGCATAGGTCGCGAGTATACATAAGCCTGCTAGGCTGGCCAGTAGCCAATCCAATGGTAAGGGAGCAATATCGCGGCGGGCCGGTTTTTGCTCCTTCATGGCTTTGAGGACGGTATAGGTGCTGTCACCTTTGATGAATTTTGCGCCAATTTCTTTGGTCAGGTTTTCCAGATATTCGCTGGCCAGTTTGGAGACATAGCGGTCATGGTCACCAAATGCGACGTTATCGTCGCGCACGCCCAAAGTGCTTTCGGAGATCTGTGCGATACCAGGCTGCATGGCAAAACTTTCATTAGACCAGTAGCCAATGACCTGATTATCCTGGCTCAGCTTGGGAATCGCCACGCCTTCATCGGTACCGATGCCAACAAACAGCCAGTCATCACCGCCTTGAAATTCATCAAGGTTTTTGGTGTTGAAGGCGTGCAGTTTAGGGGCTTCTTCGCCATCGGTAAAATACAGCACTTGCGCCGGCTCAGGCATGGCACGCACCACTTTCGCGGTCACAAACAGGCTTTCACGCACCCGGCTGTTACCTGACCACGCCATACGCCAGTCCAGATGGGCAATGGTGTCCTGGATTGCGGCAAAATTACGGCATACCTCAATCGGTGCATACATGGCGGCGACCGAGTTACCTGCAAACATGCCGATGCTGACTTTGGTGCCACATGGCAATGAAGCCACCACTTCATGCATCATGTTTTGCATATAGGCCATGCGCGTGACTTTTTTGCCATGCAGCATCATGTCCTCTGCATTCATGCTTTGCGAAATATCTGCAACCAGAAAATAGGCATAGATATTATGTTTAAACGGGATGCTGGGTCGTAAAATTGCTCCCAGCAGAAAGAGCAGTGCCAAGGCGAGCAGCGCCGTGTCGCGATGTTTGATAAAGTGTCTTAGCCAGATTTTCATGCCATGCCAGTCAATATGTTCAGATCCAGAGCCAGAGAAAATCGCCGCCTGTTATGGCAATCCGTTGGGAATGTTGCCCATGATCAACCCGGGATTGTCAGATTCGCCTACACCTGGCGTGGGTTTTTCTGGCAGCAAGCCAAGAACGCGGTCATAGTTGCGGCGTGTGCCCCAGTTGCTGTTATCTGCTTTGAGCGCTGATTTATAAGAGGTGGCCGCTTGCGACAACAGGTATTCAATCTCATCACGTGTGCTGTTGTCATTGCCGCCCGTCATTTGGATTGCACGCATGAAAAACATATTACCCACATTGTGCAGAATGGCCGCGCGCTGACTGGCATTGGCTTGTTCGATGAGCTTGGTAAACAAAAGTGTGGACTCCTTGTAACGCTCATTTTTGCCTAACCAGTAGGCGACTGCATACTTGGCTTCGAAACTTTGCTGGTCCGTTTGTGGACTTTTAGCTGTCGCCACGGCTTGATTAAAGGCTTCGACTTGCTTGATGCGTTGCCAGCTATAAGTAATGGTACCTGCGGCCACGGTAGCGACCACGACCAGTCCAATCACAAGTTTATTTACGCTGAGCGCCATGTATGAATCTCCAAATATTTAACCGCCAGCAAGAGTGCAATCATGACGAAAGCCACCCAGTAACACACATTGGTGTAATCATGGCCGGGGATTTTTTCCAGATATTGAATCGGTTTTTTTTCTTTGCTGTTGATATCGGCAATCGCCGCTTCCAGTGACTTGGGATCTGCGGCTTCATAGGCGCTAAACGGGGTACGCAGCGTCTGGAAGAACTGATACAGCAACACTTCGGTTGGCATGGGGCCGTCGTAGCCACTGGCCGTATATTTGGGATCGAAGATGGTAATGCCACCTGGCTGGCGCAATACAATCCAGTACAAGCCGATGTTATAGCGTTGCAGCCAGTCACGCAGCTTC
Organism: Methylophilus sp. DMC18; assembly: GCF_056314005.1. Taxonomy (NCBI): domain Bacteria; kingdom Pseudomonadati; phylum Pseudomonadota; class Betaproteobacteria; order Nitrosomonadales; family Methylophilaceae; genus Methylophilus; species Methylophilus sp. DMC18. The sequence continues at coordinate 403,842 of NZ_JBQUZE010000002.1, forward strand.
TGTTGCACCATGTCACTGACGCGTCCTGCACCATCAGAAATCAGGATAATCACGCGAGAGCCGGAGTCCGGCATATCCTTGAACAATTCAACCGCACTGGTCAAACCGCCGCCAATATTGGTTTGAAACAGCGAGTTGCCGGCAGTCGCCTGAATGGCAGACAAAATCGCTTCTTTATTTTCAGTCAGGGGTAACACATACATGGCTGAGTTACTAAAGGTAATCAGACCCATCATGTCGTTTTGGCGGCTTTGCACAAATTTGGTCATGATACGTGCGGCTGCGACCGATTTGGTTTCACCAACATTGCCATCTTTGTCTCCGGCAAACGGGTCGTCCATACTCGCGCTGCGGTCCAGCACCAGGCCGATCTGCGCACCTATGCCGGTACGCTCCACCTGTTGCTCCAGACTATGTGGGCCGGCCAGACCCAAAATAATGAAGACGATGCTAATGACGGCCAAGACCTTGAGTAAAAAACCGATGGTTTTGGACAGCGGGTCCGGTGGCAACAGGCTCACCCAGGAGTAATGTTTACTATGGGAACGATCTAGCAATAATGGTAATAGCGCCAAGGGGAGTGCCCACAACAGCCACGGATGGGTAAAAGCCATTATGCATGTACCTCTGGCTTCAAGCCGCGTTCGCAGTCGCGCATGTGCCTACAGAATTTTTTCAGCCATTCACGTGGTGGGATGCCCAGCTCCAGCGGGGTGCTGGCGTCAAAAAATACTTGGCGAGACAAGGCAAAAAAACGTTCAATTTCTGGCCTGGCAGGGGTAAAACCAGGTTTTTGCTGCAAGAAATGCTCGATACCATTACCAAATACGCTGTGCCCCGCCACCTGATGCAAGGCTTCATGTACGGTGGAAATGGCCTGTTGCAGACCTTGCGCGTCGTCCGGCAGTTTGCCAAGCTTGCGGTAGGCCTTGGCAAAAGCACCACCCATGCGCGGTAACCAGGTATTGGCCGCCAAAATATAGACTAAGCCCAGCAAACAGACGGCCAGCACACCAGTCGCCACCTTTAGCGCCAGCCATTCTTTGTCGGCATGCAGTTTCAAGGGGGCGACAAACGGGCTCATTTCATTCTTCAGGTTGACTTCGCCATACACGGACAGTGGTGAGGTCCTGAAGTTAAACGAGGGCATGCGGAATTGCTTGATGTCCTGACTGCCTTGCTGGCGTAGCTTGACGATTTCGCCTCTGAGGATGGCGGGCTTGACCACGCGACCAGATTTGAAGACCTGATATTCTAGGTGTATCGTATACACGGTCTGCTGTCGCTCATGGGCTTCCTCCATGTCAATCGCCGTCAATTCAATGCCAGAAACCTGGCCGCGGTAACGGTGCTCATAACCGACAATCGGCAGCGACTCCTTGATCAATTCGTAAGGTTGCTTGACGGTCAGGATCATGGTCCGTTGCAGCTTGTCACCGACGAAAAAGCCGGCATCGCGGGTCGGGTTGATTTCCTGGACACTGACAAATTTATTGTCAACGGATGGCAAAATTACATCGGCAACACTGTTGAGTGAGGCAGACAACAGGCTGGCCGCTAACACTAAAGATAAAAGATGGTGGCGCGCTTTCATGGGTCGCTTTCCTCAGGCAGGCACGTATTGATGGAAGTATTCGGTCAGTAAATCGGCATCGAATTGGTCTTCCACAAAAAAAGGCTGCATATCAAATCTCATAAAAATATCTTCAATGGCCTGGCGACGGGCCGCGAACGCTTCCAGGATGCGTTGACGGTAGGAGGCGCGTAAAAACAGCGTGCGCCGCTCGCCGGTTTCAGGGTCATTGATACTGGTGATGCCAAATTCCGGCAACTGCTTGTATTCAGTGCTATTCCATAACACCACTGGCACAATATGATGACGCAGCATGAGCACCAGCGCGGCTTCCAGTTGTTCCAGCGGCATATGGAAATCGGACACCATGAAAATCAGGGATCGCTCGCGTGGTAACAACCTGACGCTTTCCAGCAGGGCGGCGGCACCGACCTCATTGGGTAAATGGTTTTCAAGGCGGTCAGCCAGGTCAAACATGCTGTGTGGCCGTGAAGACAACGTAGACAGCCACGCGTCATGCAAATCATCATCAAAGCCGATAAAGCCAACAGGATCCGTATTGCGGCAAGCCGATTGGGCGACCGAGCGGGTGATTTCAGCCGCAGTCACCAGTTTGGTATGCGGTGTGCCGTATTGCATGGAGCCCGACATATCACACAGGACAAACACAGGCGTGGCGCTTTTCTGGTTAAAAATACGCACATAAACCTGCTCCATGGGGTCACGTATGGTTTGGCGGATGTCAATCCGGCGCGGGTCAGGATAGGACAGCAGCGTGGTATGACCGCGAAACTCCATCCCCATGCCACGCTGATTGCTCTTGTGGCGGCCTGGGCGACGTGCGCGCGAGCGCCAGCCGATGTGGTAGCTGAATTCCTTAATTGTCTGCATCACTTTTCAGTACTCGTTATTTGTGAATTCGTACATCATCCATTAAGGGGCAGCAATCGCGTGAACGATACCAGACAGCAATTCTCGGGCGATTTCAGTCCGGCGCATTTCGTAGACCGGGCTAAAGACCAGGCGGTGGGCAATGGTTTCATGGAACACGGCATGGATATCTTCCGGTATCACTGCAGCGCGGTTATTGAGCCAGGCATTGACGCGGGCGGCACGCAGCAGCATACCCATCCCGCGCGGGCTTGCGCCACTCAGTACCAGGCGCTTCATGTCTACGTTGGAGACCTTGACGCCATAGGCAACCGGATCTTTGGTGGCCAGCCACAGGTCAAGTGCATATTTGCGCAGGGCAGGGCTGGCCTGAATGTTTTCCTGGATTACCTTGGCAAAACTGTTTAGCTGGTCAAACTGGAGGATGTCGGCTGGCACATTTGAAATCAGTTGGTCTACATCATGAAAGCGCGTATCAAAAATCAGGGATTCCATAATGTCGTGTGCAGGCGGCACCACGATTGGAATTTCCATCATGAAACGGTCGCGCGCTGCTGAAGGAATATCAAAGGTTTCTTCACGCTCTACCTGGTTGCGGTCAGCAAACACCAGCATGTGCGGGAAGTGATGTTCTTTGTTAAACGCGGTCAGTGTCCGTTCCGCCATCACGCGCAACATGAGGGAGTGCACTTGTGGCCGCGCGCGGTTGATCTCGTTAAAGAAGAAGATCGACAAGTCCTGGCCTGACATCAGCAGCGGACCGGGGCTGACATGAGGTTTGCCATCTTCGCCCAAATAAGTGTGATACACCAAATCATTCGGCATCAGGTCGATGGTGCCTTCAATTCGCTGGTAGCCACCGCCAATGCCACGGGTGAATGCGCGCAGCAAGGTGGTTTTGCCAACGCCCACATCACCTTCCAGCAGCACATGGCCACGCGCAAACACGGCCGTGGTAATCAGACGTACCGGGGTTTCCTGACCGACGACCACTTTGTTGACTTCTGACTCGAGTGTGAGCGCATGGGTACGCCAATCGTTGAGTTGTTGTTCTTGCATGCCTGAGTTCCTGATGATTTGAATGTATTAAGTGATTCTGATTGTAACTAAATTGTAACTTTAACGGGGTGAAAAATTCACGAATCCTTTTTTAAACCCCGTCAGACAGCCGGTTTTTAATATGTAAAATTCAGTAACAATTTTGGGAATGTTACCTGTGTTTTGAAGAAAAGTATACAGGTCTGTATAGTCTTTGCGTGACAAAAAGCTTTCACTAAACGCAATTTCCGGCGAAAATATTGTTTTATACTAAAAATCTAAAAAATACATGACTAGAAAAAGTAGTTTCAGTAAAGAGGAGTTGCTGTCTTGCGGTCGCGGCGAAATGTTTGGTGAAGGCAACGCGCAATTGCCACTGCCTCCTATGCTGATGTTTGACCGGATCGTAAAGATTTCTGATGAAGGTGGAAAATATGGCCAGGGCGAAATTATTGCCGAGCTGGATATCCGTCCTGATCTGTGGTTTTTTGAATGCCACTTTACCGGAGACCCTGTGATGCCAGGCTGTTTGGGTCTGGATGCGATGTGGCAGCTGGTAGGCTTTTTTCTGGGTTGGAAAGGTGGGCCTGGACGTGGCCGTGCGCTGGGGTCAGGCGAGGTGAAGTTTACCGGTCAAGTCCTGCCCAAGGCCAAGTTGGTGCGTTATCACATTGATTTAAAACGCGTGATCATGCGCAAACTGGTGATGGGGATTGCGGATGCACGGATGGAGGTGGATGGTCGTGAGATTTATTCTGCCAGCGATTTGCGTGTTGGGCTGTTTACCACCACAGACAATTTTTAGTACGGATCATTTTTAGTATTCGTGACCGTTTTTTGAAGTTTAAGGGAGGCGCAATGCGTCGCGTAGTGATTACAGGATTTGGTATCGTATCAAGTCTCGGTAATAACAAACAAGAAGTGCTGGAGAGCCTGAAAGCCGGGCGCTCTGGCATAAGCTATCAGCCGGAGTATGCCGAGCGCGGTTTGCGCTCGCACGTGGCGGGTTCGATTAAAAATTTGGATATCGAAGCCCTGATTGACCGTAAGTTGTTGCGTTTTATGGCCAAAGGCCATGCTTATGCCTGGTTGGCCATGCAGGAAGCGATTGCTGATGCGCAACTGCCAGCTGAACTGGTGTCTAATGTGCGGACCGGCCTTATTGTCGGTGCCGGGGGGACCTCCACCGAGAGTATGCTGGAAGGCACCAATACACTGGCTGAAAAAGGGATTCGTCGTGTGGGACCTTACATGGTCACCAAAACCATGAGCAGTGGCATTGCTGCCTGCTTGGCGACCGGGGCGAAAATCAAGGGCGTTAATTACGGCATCAGTTCTGCCTGTTCAACCAGTGCCCACTGTATCGGCGCCGGTGTAGAGCAAATTCAATTGGGTAAACAGGATATCGTGTTTGCTGGCGGCGGCGAAGAAGAGCACTGGACCATGAGTTATCTGTTTGATGCCATGGGTGCCTTGTCGAGCAAGTATAACGAGACGCCTGAAAAAGCTTCCCGTACTTACGATGTGGATAGGGATGGCTTTGTCATCTCCGGTGGAGGCGGCATTGTCGTGCTTGAAGAGTACGAACATGCCAAAGCCCGCGGTGCGCAGATTTATGCTGAAGTGATAGGCTACGGGGCAACCTCTGATGGCTATGACATGGTGGCTCCCAGCGGCGAGGGGGCGGTGCGGTGTATGCAGCAAGCCCTGCAAGGGATTAGTCCGGAAGACATTGATTACATCAATACGCATGGGACTAGCACCCCGGTTGGTGATACCAAAGAGCTTGAAGCCATTCGCGCTGTTTTTGGCACGCAAAGCCGGGCAGCGATTGCTTCGACCAAATCACTGTCTGGTCATGCGCTTGGGGCCGCCGGTGTCAATGAAGCCATTTATACATTGCTGATGATGCAGCACGGATTTATTGCGGCCTCTGCCAATATTGATCATCTGGACCCGGCGGCTGAGGGCTTGAATATTGTGCGTCAGGCCATTCCATCTGCCAAGGTGCAAACCGCACTTTCTAACAGCTTTGGTTTTGGTGGCACCAACGCCACATTGACCTTGTCAACCAAACATCTTTAAGCTTGGGTTTAGCTGTAAATATCATAGCGTAAATAGCATAGCCGTGTGTGATTTCAACACACGGCTTTTTTATTTTTGGTGCCTGCTTGACCTGATATTAGCAACCGCTGCTGTCTGTCTGGATCGTCAGGGGCTGAGTGCTGTTTGCACCAGAGGTCAGGATATATTCCAGCTTGCAGTGTGCGCTGTTTCTGGCCCCTTGCAAATAATAGGTGGCATGCTCACGATCTGACAGGGATGGCTGGATAGCAAATTTCCCAGTGTCTAGTAACTGGTTGAGGGTGCCTGCACCATCACTATTGCCCAGCCAGCCGACAGGATAGCTTTGGCTGAAGTAAATAACATTGCCCTCTATCGTGGTTGACGGTGCCACTTGCTGGCTGTCACATTGCGGATCGGACATGCATACGCCTTTGGCCATGATGGCAGTCGCTTGTACGTTAGCTTTGAAGGCTGACAAGCTGGCTTGTCTGGCCTGTGAGTCGACCTGAGAAATACGTGCATAGGCAGTCACAGCCAGCGCTGATAGAATCAGCATGACCACAATCATTTCTACCAATGTAAATCCAGGCTGGAGGCGATGTTTAATTTCCATAGCGCACGATCTTATCTTATCCTCTGTGAAGTGTTTTCGATTTTTGTTGAATGTTACAAGTGTTAAATAGGGCTTACAAATGCGTCAATTAATCGGGCTTTGCCTCAGTGTTTTGCTAGCGTTACTCCTCTCGCACTGTGTGAGTCTGGGCGAACACACCTTGCATATTAATACGGCACAATTACAGCAAAAGTTGAATCGAAAACTGGAAAAACCGATCACACTCATGCGTGTATTTCATCTTCAGCTTTCTAATGCACTCGTTTCGGTCGAGCCTGGCTCTGGCCGCATACATGCCTTGATGGATGCGAATGTTCGTAGCGATTTGCTGGCCAACTCTGCGACCGGTAAACTCGGTCTCTCTGGTTTGTTGAGGTTTGATCAGGCGCAACAGACGGTGGTGTTGGATCAGCCTGAGGTGGATTCATTACAGCTGGATGGTGCTGGCAGTGAGTGGAGCAACCTCGCCCAGCAGTTGGCTAAAGACATAGGTCGGCAATGGTTTAAGCAGGTCGTCCTATATGAAGTGAAGCCGGAAGATTTGAGTTATGCCGGTAGAAAGTATCACCCCGACCAGTTTAAAGTCACCCCGGATGGGCTAAGCGTGACGCTCAAGCCGCAGTAAGCGGCTAAGTTGCGTCCGAGAGGTGTTTTTCAAGTAGCAGGGCAGCCACGACTTTTCTGTTTTCTGCGCTTAAAATGTTGAAGGTACGGCAAGCGGCTGCAGTGGTCATGCATTCCACAGCGATCAGTTCAGATAAAAAGGGCTGCAGATGTTTGGGGTGAATAAACCGCTGTTTGTCTCCCGTCCCCAATAACACGACTTCTGGTTTGAACTCCAGAATGACTGATAAAGCTTGAGCGTCCAGCTTTTCCCAAGGACCATGAAACCAGTCAGTGCGCAGTGCCTGATCGCTGACAATGACTGGTTGTGGATAGCGCTGCTGATTGATGGTCACCGCATCGCTATCGACGCCATGAATCTGGTATTGCTGTTCACCGGTATGCAGATGTAGTTTCATAAGTTTGAAGCTCGATTGTGAGGTGGCTGAATGTGCAAGGACTATCCAATCCAGACCCGATGCCACGTACTAGGTTCATTGATGTAGCAAGGGTTTGCAGGTAGAATGAAAGTTTTACTTTAAGAGCTTAACACACGCCAGATGTGTTTGTTAATCCGCTATGCAGCCAGTCAATAAATCCAGCAAACTCAGTAATGTCTGTTACGACATCCGTGGCCCTGTATTACAGCGCGCACGCCAGATGGAGGAAGACGGGCAGCGCATTATCAAGCTGAATATCGGTAACCCGATGCCATTCGGTTTCAATGCGCCAGAAGAAATCGTTCAGGACGTGATTCATAATATGGATCAGGCCTCTGGCTATACGGATTCCAAAGGCTTGTTTGCCGCGCGCAAAGCCATCATGCATTACACCCAGCAAAAAAATGTTACTGGCGTGACCATAGACGACATCATTATTGGTAACGGCGTGTCCGAGCTGATTGTCATGGCAATGCAAGGCTTGCTCAATAATGGTGACCAGATTCTGGTGCCCATGCCCGACTATCCACTGTGGACGGCAGCCGTTAATCTGGCGGGTGGCACGGCAAGGCATTATGTGTGTGATGAACAGTCTGGCTGGTTGCCCGACCTTGAGGATATTGAGAACAAAATCAATGCCAATACCAAAGGCATTGTGATTATCAACCCTAATAACCCCACCGGCGCCTTGTATCCTAAAGAGACGCTGGAAGGCATTATTGAGATCGCCCGCCATCACGGCCTGGTCATTTTTGCCGACGAAATTTACGACAAGGTCTTGTACGACGGCAATACACATACTTCTATTGCCTCTCTGGCCGATGACGTATTGTTTGTGACCTTCAATGGCTTGTCCAAGAACTACCGGGCTTGTGGCTATCGTTCCGGCTGGATGATTATCTCTGGCGATAAAAAAGACGCCAAGGACTACATCGAAGGCCTGAATATGCTGGCCTCTATGCGCTTATGTGCCAATGTGCCCGGCCAACTGGCGATCCAGACTGCGTTGGGAGGATACCAAAGTATCAACGATCTGGTGGCCCCTGGTGGTCGTCTGTGCAAACAGCGCGATCTGGCCTATGACATGTTGACCGCGATGCCAGGGGTGACCTGTGTCAAACCTCAGGCCGCCATGTATTTGTTCCCCAAGCTGGATGCCAACATGTATCCGATTGCAGATGACCAGCAATTTATTCTCGACTTGCTGCTCGAAGAAAAAGTGCTGCTGGTACAGGGGACCGGTTTTAACTGGAAGTCGCCAGACCACTTCCGTGTAGTCTTCCTACCTAATGTGGATGACCTGACCGAGGCCATGACACGTATCGGGCGTTACCTCGATGGGTATCGAAAGAAACATTCAAAATAAAAGGTGTGCCAGTGGGCATGCCATCAATGGTGAGTATTAAGTATGAAAGAATTAAAAGTTGGATTGTTAGGCATAGGCACAGTAGGCGGTGGTACTTATACCGTGCTCACCCGTAACCAGGCGGAAATCGCGCGCCGGATTGGGGGCAATATCCGTATTGTGCAAGTGGCTGACCGCAACCTGGAGCTCGCCAAACAGGTTACTAATGGGCAGGTTGCCCTGACTGACGACGCCTTTGCCGTGGTCAATAACCCGGAGATCGATGTGGTTGTCGAGTTGATCGGCGGCTACACCATTGCCAAGGAGCTGGTGCTGCAAGCCATTGCCAATGGCAAGCACGTGGTCACGGCCAACAAAGCCTTGCTGGCCGTGCATGGTAACGAAATTTTCAAAGCTGCGTCTGATAAAGGCGTGATCGTAGCGTTTGAGGCGGCGGTCGCAGGTGGTATCCCCATCATCAAGGCTTTACGTGAAGGCTTAAGTGCCAACAAAATCGAATGGGTGGCTGGCATTATTAATGGCACCACCAACTTTATCCTCAGCGAAATGCGTGACAAAGGCCTCGCCTTCGCAGATGTGCTCAAAGAAGCGCAGCGTCTGGGATATGCCGAGGCTGATCCGACGTTTGACGTCGAAGGCATTGATGCCGCACACAAGCTGACCATCATGGCCAGTATTGCGTTTGGCATGCCCATGCAGTTTGAACAAGCTTATACTGAGGGCATCACTCAACTCAGCATTCAAGATATTAGCTATGCGGCAGAGTTAGGTTACCGCGTTAAATTGCTGGGCATCAGCAAGAAAACCAGTGAGGGCGTCGAGTTGCGTGTGCATCCCACCTTGATCCCGGAAAAACGCCTGATTGCCAATGTCGATGGCGCCATGAATGCCGTTGTGGTGAAAGGCGATGCCGTTGGGCCTACCTTATACTACGGCGCCGGTGCGGGCGCTGAGCCTACCGCGAGTGCCGTGGTGGCTGATTTAGTCGATATCGCGCGCTTGCAGGGCACGCAGGCGGAACAACGCGTGGCCTATTTGGGCTACCAGTTAGATCAGCAGCAAGCTTTGCCCGTGTTGCCGATTGCAGAAGTGCATTCTGATTATTACTTGCGTTTGCGTGCATCGGATAAACCCGGTGTCATGGCCGATCTCACCAAGATTCTGGCTGATCTGCAAATTTCGATTGATGCCATGCTGCAGAAAGAGCCCGCAGATGGGGAGTCAGAAGCAGATATCGTTATTCTGACCCATACCACCCAGGAAAAAATCATGGATACCGCGATCGCCCGTATCGAGGCCTTGCCCGCCTTGACTGGTAAAGTGACAAAAATCCGTGTCGAATCCTTGTCGCGCTAAGTCAGTCTAATGTTGACCCGGCCAAATTCAGTGAGTGTCATACAATGAAATATATCAGTACCCGCGGGCAATCGCCTGCTTTGAGTTTTAGTGAGATTTTGCTGGGTGGCCTGGCGCCAGACGGCGGCTTGTATCTGCCTGAGCAGTATCCGCAATTCAGCGATGCTGACCTCAATGCCATGCGTGGCATGAGTTACCGTGAGCTGGCGTTTGCGGTTTTGTCACGCTTGGTTGATGACAGTGATATTCCACACGCAGATCTCAAAGCCATTATTGATAAAACCTACCGGGCTGAAGTCTATCAATATGCGCGTGCTGGCCAAAATGCCGAGGACATTACACCTACACTCAAGCTCGAGGATAATCTCTACCTGTTGAGTCTCTCAAATGGGCCAACGCTGGCGTTTAAAGACATGGCGATGCAGCTACTGGGCAACCTGTTTGAATACGTGCTGGAAAAAACTGGCCAGACCACCAATATTTTGGGCGCAACGTCCGGTGATACAGGCTCAGCGGCCGAATATGCCATGCGTGGCAAAAAAGGCGTACGTGTCTTCATGCTATCGCCTTACCAGAAAATGAGCCGCTTCCAGACGGCGCAGATGTTCAGCCTGCAAGATAAAAACATCTTCAATATTGCGGTTAAAGGGGTATTTGATGATGCACAGGATATGGTCAAAGCCGTCTCAAATGATCATGCATTCAAGGCGCAATACAAAATCGGCGCAGTCAACTCCATTAACTGGGGGCGCATTGCAGCCCAAATTGTGTATTACTTCAAAGGCTATTTGGCTGTGACCACAAACAACAGCCAGAAGGTCAGCTTCACCGTGCCAAGTGGAAACTTTGGTAATGTCTGTGCAGGGCATATTGCGCGCATGATGGGCTTGCCCATTGATCAATTGATCGTTGCTACCAACGAAAATGATGTGCTGGACGAATTTTTCAATACCGGCGTTTATGCGCCGCGTGGTTCAGCCAATACTTATCATACCTCCAGCCCGTCCATGGATATCAGCAAAGCCTCCAACTTTGAGCGCTTTGTCTATGACTTGGTGGGGCAAGACAGCGCAAGGGTACGCGAGCTGTGGACCGCTGTGGATCATGGGGGCAAGTTTGACCTGAATGCAGATGGTTATTTTGAGAAAGTGGCTGACTTTGGGTTTGTTTCAGGCCATAGTAACCATGCCAACCGGATGCAAGTCATACGCACTACCAAAGAAAAATATGGCGTGACTATTGATACGCATACTGCCGATGGCTTGAAAGTCGCTCTGGAACACCGTAAGCCAAATGTGCCCATGCTAGTATTGGAAACGGCACTGCCGGCCAAGTTTGAAGACGCCATCGTGGAAGCTCTAGGAGAAAAACCAGAGCGGCCAGCCAGCCTGCAAGGCCTGGAAGACTTGCCGCAAACCTCGACTGTCATGGACGTCAGTGTCGATGCGATTAAAGCATTTATCGTCGCCAATACCTAAATTAGCGGGAGCCTGTCTATGCAACAGTATCATGATTTACTGAACCACGTACTTGCGCATGGTCATGTCAAAACTGACCGCACCGGTACAGGCACGATCTCGGTGTTTGGCTATCAGATGCGCTTTAACCTGGCAGAAGGTTTTCCATTATTAACGACCAAAAAGGTACACCTGAAGTCGATTATTCATGAGCTCCTCTGGTTTTTGCGAGGCAGTACCAATATTGCCTACCTCAAGGAACACGGCGTTACCATTTGGGATGAGTGGGCAGACGAACAAGGCAATCTTGGGCCTGTGTATGGTTATCAATGGCGCAATTGGCCCAAGCCGGATGGCAGTCATATTGACCAGATTTCGCAGGTTATAGAGCAGATCAAAAAGACCCCTGACTCTCGTCGTTTAATTGTGTCAGCCTGGAATGTGGCCGATGTTGAGCGGATGAAGTTGCCACCATGCCATGCTTTTTTCCAGTTTTATGTGGCAGATGGCAAACTGTCCTGCCAGCTCTATCAGCGAAGTGCGGATATTTTTCTCGGCGTGCCGTTTAACATTGCCTCATATGCTCTGTTGACCATGATGGTCGCGCAGGTGTGTGATTTGCAGCTGGGGGATTTTGTGCATACGCTGGGCGATGCCCACATCTATAGCAACCATATGGAGCAAGTCAAAGAGCAGCTTGTACGCACACCACGTGCCTTGCCTAACATGCGGATTAACCCGGCAGTTAGCGATATTTTTGCCTTTAAGTTTGAAGATTTCACACTGGAAAACTACGATCCTTATCCTGCTATCAAGGCGCCAGTTGCGGTCTAAAGAGGCTGGTGAAGGGCGTGAAATGGTTGATTTAAACCATTTTGTTAATAAGGTGTAATATTTGCAAAACCCCTGTTTGTTTTTGATATCCTTTGCATCGTTGTGAATGTGTCAAGATGCGTCCCTAGCGCAGTCTTGCACGATGAGTTCATGACTTAATCTTAGGAGATCATTATGCAAATCAAAGCGTCATTCATCATTGCCGCTGTATGCGGTGTATTGTCAGCGCCAGCATTCGCTGACCATGAAACTATCAAACCAAAAGCCTACGACAGCCTGGGTAAGTGCGTAAAAGCGGCCTTGTCTGTGCATGATGGCAAAATTGTAAAAGTCGAAGCCAAATCAGAGCGCAAGCAATTGGTATACGAGTTTGATGTGCAGTCCAAAGACGGCTCTGCTTGGGATATCGAGTGTAGCGCCAAAACAGGTAAAGTCACAGAAGTAGAGCAAGAAGTGACCGCGGATGACGAGAAATTCAAAGCCTTGGCTAAAGTTTCAGAAGCCGATGCCAAAGCCACAGCTCTGGCGGCGCATGCTGGTAAAGTGGTTGAAGTGGAGTATGAGCTTGAACCAGATGGCAAAGCCTCTTACGAATTTGATATCCTCGAAGCAGACAACGAAGAAGTCAAAGTTGAAGTTGATGCGACAACCGGTAAGATTGTGGAAACCAGCTACGAAGTTTACCAAATCGGTCAAGAGTAATTGGGTTGTGTCTGTCTCTCCGTGAGGCAGATCCAGTCTAAAAGTCAGAATAAAAAAGGCAGCGCAATTGCGTTGCCTTTTTTATTCTGACTGAGATCAATATGCAAGTTTGGGAGTGTCTACCCCGATACCGGCGGATATGCAGTCTGCTGGTATCGGTCCTAGTGATAGCTCACTCCCGGCTTGAACTTAGCATTTCTCATGCCAACTCTATAAATTCAATTTAACTCAATGTTTTAAAAATCTATTTTTAAAGTAAATAGGATTTTTTCCTGAAAATTTGGTGGTTATTAATAGCCGATTTTCGCCTTTGTTTGGTTCCTTTCAACCAATTTGGTGCGTGCCTGATTGCTAAGTGAGTGTATTTGTTTAAGCCATGGTGCGATGTATTGTGGTCACCAGTTTTTTATACTCACCGCGTTTAATCAGGTCACTTTGCGCCAGCATATTCAAGAGCAACGGAGATTGTGAATGGGCGTCCATTTCATTCAAGAACTTGTCTGTGAATCCCAGATTGCTCGCCACATAGCAAATGTTGAACATCTCGCAAAAGGTACCATAGAGGCTGCCGAGTAGCAGGCTGCGTGCGTACTTTGCTGCTAGTGGCGGTTGATGCTCAAGGCCCAGGGGGAGGCGGCTACGCTGGTCATCAATGAGCAGCAGGCCATAATCGGACAATTTTTGTGCAATCAGGGTGTGTTCGGCTTCCAGGTGGTCTGGTGACACAATCTTGCTGCTATCACACCACACTGCGGATACCGGAAAATTGATGCAGTATTTTTCAACCTGATCAATAAACTGCTGAGTCTGGTTACATGCCATTTCAGGCAGTTTCATGACTGGAATACCGTGCTTTTTCAACGCGCGCTCCAACCCGGTCCCGACTTCGGCATCAATTAATACATAACCATGGGCTGCATCCAGATTGCAGAGGATCGCCTGTTGCAGGCCATGCCGCGCGCCACAGGCAATATGTTCCGGCGGCACCAGATAGCGCCGTTCATGTGCTAGCAAATTTGCCAGCAAATGCTTGAGATGATGCAAGCCCGTGACATCGTAATCTGCTTGCCGCAATTTGTGCAGATGCAATGCTGCCCGGCGCAGATGATGAATACTACTTTTTTGGATCAGGCTTTCTATGTTGCTGGTTTCGGTGAGTGGTGCGGGAGATGGCTGGCTCTGGCCCGCCATCACTTTGTCTGCTGAGCTGGCACGCTTGGTGGTCTCGGCCACAAAAGTGCCGCGCTTGGGTTGAGTGTAGATCAGTCCTTGTGCAGAAAGCTCTTCGTACACGCGTGAAACCGTTTTTCGGTTGATCCCAAGGCGTTGCGCAATATCGCGTGAGCTGGGCAAGGGACTACCGCCTAACCAGTCACCTGCTTCTATCATAGACCTGAAGTGATCTATGAGTTGCTGATGTATGGAGGAAGGGGAGTCTTTATCTAATACCAGTGAGTAATACCAGGGTCTCAGCACGTCTGCGTTTGCCTTATGTTCAAGAAAAGGGTGCCTGCACATCACATTGGGCACGCTTACCTGAAGGGCACACTAGGACATGGCCTTCCGTTACCAGATGATACAAAAAAAAAGCAATTCAATAAAGTTTTCGGAAAAATTCCCGCTCTGGCCCATGAATAAAACCTTAAACTGGCTGGCTGTCATGGGCGGTTATTTATATTACAGTTACAAGCGCTTAATAAAGTGACATATATCCGTTACAGGATGTTTCAGCTCTGGAAATCCTAGTGCCAGTGGCAACTTAAGCACCGCGCAATTGATGTTAACAATTGCTACCTTGTGATTATCTCGGAGATATAACTATCATGAAAATCAAAACTGCTTTTGGTATTGCTGCCAGCGTTGCGCTTGCCATGCCAATGCTCGCATTCGCTGCTGCTGATCAAGAAGCTGCGATGAAAGATCCCAACAACTGGGCACATCCACGTGGTCAACATAATAACCAAGGCTACAGCGCTTTGGCACAAATCAACAAGGGCAACGTTAAAAACCTGAAAATGGCGTGGACATTCGCGACTGGTGTAAACCGTGGTCACGAAGGCTCTCCAGTCGTTGTTGGCAACATGATGTATATCGTGACTGCTTTCCCAAACAACGTATACGCACTTGACCTGAACGACAATCAGAAAATCGTTTGGACCTATTTTCCTAAACAAGACCCAAGCGTACAAGCAGTATTGTGCTGTGACAACGTGACGCGTGGTCTGGGTTTTGGTGACGGTAAAATCTTCTTGCAACAAAACGACGGCATGCTGGTTGCTTTGGATGCAAAAACCGGTGCTAAAGTTTGGGACGTTAAAAACACTGATCCAAAAGTCGGTGCAACTAACACCAACGCACCACATGTGATCAAAGACAAAGTACTGACCGGTTGCTCAGGTGCTGAGTTCGGCGTACGTTGCTTTATCGCTGCATACAACCTGAAAGACGGTTCTCTGGCATGGAAAGCCTACTCTACAGGTCCTGATGCTGAAACACTGCACGACGCTAACACTAACAAAGACAATCCGCTTTACAACGCACTGTCTGTTTATCAAGACGTGAATGGTGGTAACAAAGAAGGTGGTTCTTTCAAGCGCTTGTCAGCTGACCAAATCAAAGGTGGCGAAAAAGAGTTGGGTACTCGTACCTGGTTGAAACCACAAGCGATTAAAGACGGCTGGCAACATGGTGGTGGTTCCGTATGGGGCTGGTGGCCATATGATGCACGTACAAACTTGGTTTACTACGGTGCGGGTAACCCATCAGTTTGGAACCCAGATGTACGTCCAGGCGACAACAAATGGTCTATGACTGTGACTGCACGTGATCTGGATACTGGTGTTGCTAAATGGGCAATGCAAATGACACCACACGATGAGTGGGACTACGACGGTGTGAACGAAGTGATCCTGTTTGACAAAGGTGGCAAAACATACGCATGGCACCATGACCGTAACGGTTTTGCTTACACCTGGAACGCACTGACCGGTACTTTAATTGCCGCTGAAAAAGTACACCCATTCGTTAACTGGGCAAATGATGTAGACCTGAAAACAGGTGTGCCAAGCAAAGATGGCCGTTACTCAACACACCAGGACTATAATGCTAAGGGTATCTGCCCAGCAGCTTTGGGAACTAAAGACCAACAGCCAGCAGCCTACTCACCAAAAACCGGTTTGATGTACTCTCCACTGAACCACGTATGTATGACATACGAGCCCGTTGAGTCCAAATACGTTGCTGGTCAACCATGGGTTGGTGCGACACTGACCATGTTTGCTGGTCCAGACGGCGTGATGGGTGGTTTCGGTGCTTATGACCCAATGACCAACAAAAAAGTTTGGTACAACAAAGAGAAGTTCTCTGCTTGGAGTGGTGCTCTGACTACAGCTTCAGACATCGTGTTCTACGGTACATTGGATCGTTGGTTCAAGGCGGTTGATGCGAAAACCGGTAAAGAACTGTGGAAATTCCAAGTCGGTTCCGGTGCAATTGGTAACGCTTTCACTTACGGTAACAAAGGCAAGCAATACGTGGGTATCTTGTCTGGTATCGGTGGTTGGGCTGGTGTTGCGATGAACTTGGGCATGACGACTGACACAGACGCACTGGGTGCTGCTGGTGGTTACAAAGAGTTGACCAAGTACAACGCTGCGCCTGGCGGCGGTGCATTGAACGTATTCGCACTGTAATCAACTCAGCTTATGACCGATCAAGTCATTGGTCGGTTAAAAGACTAAACACCCTGCTTCGGCAGGGTGTTTTTTTGTATCTAACGCTGAGGAGTGTAGAAGATAACGGAGGTTAACCGTAGACTTGCACGCTATTTTCGCTACGGATTTGCTGGAATATTTGTAAGCGTTCGCGGGGAATGCTGCCTGCTTGGACAGCCTTTAGAATCGCGCAGTCTGGTTCGTGCGTATGCGTGCAATTATTGAATTTGCAGTGACCAATAAAAGGCCTGAACTCGACAAATGCATATTCAAGCTCGGTCTCATTGATATGATACAGCCCAAACTCCTGCAGGCCTGGTGAGTCAATAATGGCGCTGTCCTGATCAAGATGGTAGAGATGGGTGGCTGTCGTGGTGTGTTTGCCACTATCCAGTGTGGTACTGATTTCCTGTGTTTTGCTGCGTGCTTCAGGGAGTAGGCTATTGATAATCGTAGATTTTCCCATGCCGGACTGCCCAACTAATACACTGGTGTGACCCGCAAGTAGCGGTTTGAGCGCCTCTACCGATTGCCGTGCATTGAGTTGCAAAGTGAGGTAGCCAAGCGCTGCATATTGCTCCAGCTTTTGTAGGGCTTGTGGATTAGGCAAGTCACATTTGTTGAGGAGAATGACAGCCCGAATGCCAGCGGCTTCTGCAGCGACAAGGCAACGGTTAAGCAGGTCTTCATAAAAGCTGGGCTGCGTTGCCAGCACAATCAATATCTGGGTGACATTGGCTGCCAGCACTTTGCTTTTATAAGCATTGCTGCGATAGAGCAGGGTGGTCCGTTCTGCGGTTTTCTCAATGACGCCTTCATTGTTGGCAGTGAGGGTCACTGTGACGCGGTCACCTGCCGCATTATCGACTTTTTTGCCACGCGTGACACAGCTAAGAATACGCCCATCGGGCAATTCTACGTTATAGCGCTTGCCATAGGCAGCGACAATCAGGCCTGGATGCGACATGCTAGAAATGATAGTAGGTGTGATTCAAGTACTGTACCACTTGCTGCTCTTCATCATCGAACCATTTAAGGTTGAGCATGGTATTACAGTTGGTGACTTGAGCTTTTAATCCATTGAAAGAGCGCACTTTGCGGTAGTCACGTGTATAAATGCCGCTACCATCGCCGCCATAGCTGCTGGCATGACAACTGATGCAATGGGTGTCGACCAGTTTTTTTCCTGCTTGCAGCTGGGCTTCAGTTGCGCTTGCATCATGGCTGGCGAGCAATAAAGACCAACTGATCAGCAGGAGCGCTTTCATGCGTACGTTTGTAACTTGGCAATCCGCAGGCTCGCCGGTGGATGCGAGTCATAGAATGCAGAGTGGAGTGGATCCGGCGTCAACGTAGACGCATTGTCACGATACAGCTTAACCAGTGCATCAATCAGAAACTGTGGTCTGGATTGTTGTGCCGCGTAGTGGTCGGCTTCAAACTCATTGGTTCGGGAGTAGGCCGCCATGACTGGACGCAGAATAAACATGAAGACGGGCGAGACCAGCACGAACAGCAGCAAAGCCATGTGGTTACTCGGTGCCGAAATCCCCAGTCCTGTAAAAAACCATTCCTGTTTGATCAGGTAACCCAATAACGCCAGTCCTAACAGGCTTAATCCAAACATCATGATAATGCGTTTAATGACATGCTGGTGTTTGAAGTGACCAAGCTCATGGGCCAACACCGCTTCAATTTCATCGGCACTGAGCTTTTCCAGCAAGGTGTCAAAGAACACGACACGTTTGTTTTTGCCAAAACCGGTGAAGTAGGCATTGCCATGACCAGAGCGGGTGGATCCATCCATCACAAACAAGCCTTGGCTGGCAAAGCCGCATTTTTGCAACAGGGCCTCAATACGTGCCTTAAGGGATTGATCCTGCATGGGCGTAAATTTGTTAAACAGTGGCGCAATCCAGATGGGATACACTGCCAGCATAAACAGGTTAAATGCACTCCAGATCAGCCACAGGTAGAGCCACCATAAGTCGCCAGCACCTTGCATAAGCCAGAGCGCGACAAACAAGATTGGTCCGCCCAGCATTAAGCCAACAACGGTGTGTTTAACCAGGTCACTAAAAAACATGCTGCGTGACATCTTGTTAAAGCCAAATTTCTCATCGACTTTAAAAGTCTGAATGTAATCAAACGGCAGGGTCGCTGCACCCGAGATCAACATGGCCGAGCAAATGACCAGTGCACCACGAATGATTTCATGGTCAGGCAGCCATTGTTGCCAGGCCTGATCCAGCAGTTGTAAAACGCCGCCTAGCGTGAGTGCCAGCAAAATCAATGACTCCATGACGGTTTCACTCAAGCGCAGTTTTACCTTGGCGGTCGTATAGTCTGCAGCGCGTTGATGCGCCTCCAGGCTGATTGTTTGACTAAAGGCGGCAGGCACTTGTGCACGATGTTGCTGGATATGGCGAATATGGCGCAAGCCGAGCCAGACACGTACTGCCAAGCTGATTACAATCACAGCGACAAAAATTTGAGTAAATAATCCGGACATAACAGTAATGAGGATGAATGATTTCAGTTAGCTATTTTGATGGATTTAACTCCACCTTGTTCACTGAACTGAATATAATGTTTCATTTTAATGGAAATCATGACGAGAGGCACACAATTGGCAACTAATCAGGACAATTTAATCTGGCTGGATATGGAGATGAGCGGTTTACTGCCTGACACGGACCGCATTCTGGAATTAGCTGCCGTCGTCACCGATGCACAATTAAATGTGATTGCAGAGTCCCCTGTGCTGGTCATTCATCAGTCTGACGCGGTACTCGATGGCATGGATGCCTGGAATAAAGGCACGCATGGCCGGAGTGGCTTGATCGATAAGGTCAAGGCATCGACCCTGGATGAAGAAGCAGCAACAGATGCCATGCTGGCATTCTTGAAAGAGCATGTGCCTGCAGGCAAGTCGCCGATGTGTGGCAATTCAATTTGTCAAGACAGGCGCTTTATGGCGCGTTACATGCCACGCCTGGAGTCATTTTTCCATTACCGCAATCTTGATGTAAGCGTGTTTAAAGAGTTATCACGTCGCTGGCGCCCGGATATTTATGCGGGATTTAAAAAAGCCAGCCGTCATGAAGCCCTGGCGGATATTTATGAGTCGATTGATGAGCTTAAGTATTACCGCGAACACTTTTTGAATATGACACCACCTGCGGCCGCTGAATAAGCGACTGAGTCTGAATTCAGGCAAAAAAAAGACGCCTATTCGGCGTCTTGAGGGAGGAGAAGTTAGCTTTGGAGAAGCTTGATTAGTAATAAGCAGCTTCCGTGCCAACTTCTCCTTTTTGTCTCTCTGGCTTTAAAAATCAGGCTTTTGGGCTTGAAAGCACGTTTTGGTACAGTGTTTGATAGTGTTGGGCGCTGGTTTCCCAGCTCACATCCTGTTGCATCGCTTGCCGTTGCAGCTGTTGCCACTGACCAGAATTGGCATAAACCTGCATCGCAGTTTGTAATGTGACCAAAAGTGTCGATGCGTCATTGTCAGCCATGACCCATCCAGTCATCGTGCCGGGAACCCCTTGGGCATTGATTTCGCCGCCATGCACTGAGTCTGCCAGTCCACCAGTATTGGCGACTACGGGAATCGTGCCATATCGCAAGCCATACATCTGGTTCAGCCCGCAGGGCTCAAACCGCGAGGGCATGACGAAAATATCGGTACCGGCCATGATACGGTGCGAGAGTGGCTCGTTATAGCCGATGGTCACGGCCACTTGTCCAGGATAGCGTTGCATTAAACTCAGATACTGCCGTTGCATGCTGGCCTCACCACTGCCAAGCACGGCTAATTGACAGCCGCTGCCAAGCAGTACGTCAGCAATCTCGATCAGCATATCCAGCCCTTTTTGATAGGTGAGGCGACTAACGACCCCCAACAGTGGCGTATCTGCTTGCTGACGCAGTCCTAATTCTGCCTGCAAGGCTTGCTTGATCGCTTGCTTGCCGGATAACGCACTGGCAGTGTAGTGTGCTGGCAAATAAGGGTCTTGTGCGGGATTCCAGATTTCGGTATCGATGCCATTCAAAATCCCGGTTAAATCTGCCGCACGATGCTGCAGCAAGCCTTGAAAACCAAAACCAAACTGATCGGTTTGAATTTCTCGGGCATAGGTTGGGCTGACGGTTGATAAAGCATCGGCGTAAAACAGACCGGATTTCATGAATGAGACCTGGCCATAAAACTCGTAGCCTTCTGCCTGATAGTCCTCAAGGTTGAGGGTTAATCGATAGCGCCAGTCAGCATGAAAGTTGCCTTGGAAGGCCAGGTTGTGGATGCTGAACACGGACTTGGCCTGGCTGCCCATTTGCTTGAGGTAGTAGGGCGTTAATCCAGTTTGCCAGTCATTGCAATGGACGATCTCTGGCTGCCAGGCCTGCAGCATGTTAGGCATCGCCAACATGGCTGCCACTTTTG
Organism: Methylophilus sp. DMC18; assembly: GCF_056314005.1. Taxonomy (NCBI): domain Bacteria; kingdom Pseudomonadati; phylum Pseudomonadota; class Betaproteobacteria; order Nitrosomonadales; family Methylophilaceae; genus Methylophilus; species Methylophilus sp. DMC18. The sequence continues at coordinate 424,939 of NZ_JBQUZE010000002.1, forward strand.
ACAACACCCCAAACCGCAACGGGTTATCTTCCCACTCCCCATGGAGCGGGTGATGGTAAGGGCCGCCATCCCGGTCATAGAGCGCAGGGCAGTCTATGAGCAGCAAGGGGATATTGGTACCTGGTAATAAAGTTTTGTAGAGCTCGCAGCGGATATCATGGAAGGGCTGTAAGCTGCCCAAGTGTTTGGGTGAACTACATTGCGCCAGCATGCCACGATAAGCCGGTAACAGAATTTGAATCTCTGTGTCACTGCTAGCGAGGGCGGTGGGGAGTGCACCACTGACATCTGCCAAACCACCTGTTTTGATTAACGGGAAAACTTCTGAAGTAACGAATAGTAAACGCAAGGCAATCTCTTTAAATCAACGGGCGGTTGAAGCTGAATGTTTTTAAACTTATGATACATTGCCTGTTCACGTTTTAGAAGGATATTCAAATGAAATCATGGCTAGCAGTCGCATTCGGTGCCAGTGTTGGTGCATGGATCAGATGGGGCCTGGCATTGAGCTTGAATCAAGGTGGACTGATCCCGTTCGGCACTTTTCTCGCCAATGCCATTGGGGGCCTGTTAATGGGCATTGCGTTGGGTATCTTGCAGGTGATTCCAACCCTGTCTATGGAGTGGCGCTTGTTGATGACAACCGGTTTTTTGGGCGGGTTAACCACTTTCTCTACCTTTTCGGCAGAAGCTTTCAGCTTGTTACAAAAGCAAAATTACGGTGGAATGTTGCTTTATGTCACCTCGCATGTTGTGGTCTCTATCTTGCTGACAATAGTCGGCTATTGGAGTATCGTGCGTTGGCACTCCAGTTGGTAATGCGGTTGATGCCATAAAAAAAGAGGGCCTGACAGGCCCTCTTTTTTTATCAGACTCAGTTTGATTACTTCTGCGTCTCTACCATGACCAGTCCATCTTCACCGGTGCTGGCTTCGTCTTTTTTCCATTTAGCCGCATTACGTGGCTTTTTGGTTTTCTGGGTGGCTTCAACACCTGTATTCACCACTTCTGCTTTGGTTTCAACCAGTTGAATACCACTGTCCGCCTGGGTTTCTGTAGTTTTTGCCGCGGACGGTTTGCGTTTACGGGCCGGTTTCTTTTTCGCTTCCGCTGGGGCTTCTGTAGCCTCAGTCACGACAGGGGAGGACGTTGCAGCGGTTTCCACCAATTCAATCCCGCTGGTGTCTACTGCCTGATCAGCCTGTTTCGCTTTGGCTTTTCCTGCTGGCTTGCCTGCTCTTGAACGATTGCGCGCAGGTTTTTGTGCCTTGGGCGCTTCAGTCTGATTGTCATCTGCGCTTTGGATGGCGGTGTCTTCAACGGGCGTTTCCACTGTGGCAGCAGGGTTCTCTACGATTGGTGCGGCAGCCACTACTTCTACTGGGCTAACTGCGGCAGTTGTTTCTGTCACCGCAAACGTAGGCACTGTGTCAGCAACAACTGGTGCAGCGGCAAGATTGACGGATGCAGCAGTTTCAGTCACCACACTGTTTTCAGACTCTACAACGTTCTGGTTGGGCGCTTCATCACGGTTACGGCGATCACGGCGGCCATGACGGTTACGGCGGTTGCCGCGCTCACCACGTTCCTGCTTATTGTCGCCTGATTGCGCGGTCAATGCGGGCTGATTAGTCTCTGCTTTGACTTCTTGATTGGCTTGGCGCTCTTGACGTTCTCTCTGCGCAGGTTTTTCCTGTGCCGGACGCTCCTGGCGAGGTTTGCTACCATGCTGCGTTTCCTGTTGCTCTTTGCCTGCACGTTCATTGGCTGGACGCTCATTACGCTCTTGGCCGCGGTCACGCTGACGGTCACGACGGTTACGGTTTTTGTTCCGGTCACGGCCATGCTCTTTGCTTTCGCGCGCTGGTTTTTCAGGTTCTGAGGGCACCACTTCTTTTTCGTCCAGACCAAGCCAGGACTTGATCACGCCAAAGAATGACTTTTTCTGCTCAGTCACTTGTACCGGCGCAGGCGCAGGTTTCTCTTCTACAATCGGGGCCGATGTCGCAGGCGTAATGCCTTTGACTAAAGCTTCTGCTTTGGCAGGGGCTGCAGCCTGTTCCAGGCGATGCTGGTAATCAGACTCGCTTGGCAAGTCCACCATCTTGTAGCTGGCTTGCGTGGTTTCTTCGTTCACATCATCATGGCGGATACGCAAGATGTTGTAATTTGGCGTTTCCATATGGATGTTAGGAATCAGGATCACTTCCACGCCGGTGCGTTGCTCAATCTTGTGGATGTCGGCACGTTTTTCATTGAGCAGGAAAGTGGCGGCTTCAACCGGCAACTGTACCTGAATGATGGCGCTGTTGTCCTTCATGGCCTCTTCCTGCGTGATGCGCAGGATATGCAAGGCCGTGGATTCGATACCGCGGATATGACCGGTACCGTTACAACGAGGACAGGTCATGTGGTTGGTTTCGCCCAGGCTAGGACGCAGGCGCTGGCGGGACATTTCCAACAGGCCAAAGCGTGAAATCTTGCCCATTTGCACGCGTGCGCGGTCGTGATGCAAGGCGTCGCGCAGGGCGTTCTCGACATCACGCTGGTTGCGCTGGTTTTCCATGTCAATAAAGTCAATGACCACCAGGCCACCCAGGTCACGCAGACGCATCTGACGTGCCACTTCTTCGGCCGCTTCAAGGTTGGTATTAAACGCGGTTTGTTCAATATCTGCGCCTTTGATGGAGCGGCCAGAGTTGACGTCGATGGACACCAGTGCTTCGGTGTGGTCGATCACGATGGCGCCACCGGAAGGCAGACGTACTTCACGCGCAAACGCAGATTCGATCTGATGTTCGATCTGGAAGCGGGAGAACAGCGGAATTTCGTCCTGATACAGTTTGACGCGGGTCACATTGCCTGGCATCACGTGGTTCATGAACTGCAAGGCTTGCTCGTGTACGTCAGCGGTATCAATCAGGATCTCGCCGATATCAGCACTGAAGTAGTCACGGATGGCGCGGATCACCAGGCTGCTTTCCTGGTAAATCAGGTAAGCGCCAGGCTGGAAATTGGAGGCATCTTCAATCGCTTGCCACAATTGGGTCAGGTAATTCAAATCCCATTGCAGCTCTTCTGCATTGCGGCCAATGCCAGCGGTGCGGGCAATGATGCTCATGCCGTTAGGCACTTCCAGTTGCGCCATGGTGTCGCGCAACTCATTGCGATCTTCACCCTCCACGCGACGCGAGACACCGCCTCCGCGTGGATTGTTGGGCATCAAGACCAGGTAACGGCCAGCCAGCGAGATAAAGGTAGTCAGCGCAGCGCCTTTGCTGCCGCGCTCGTCTTTGTCTACCTGCACAATGACTTCCTGACCTTCTTTGATCACGTCCTGAATACGGGCTCGTCCTTGATCCGGTTTTTCCTGGAAGTAACTGCGGGCAATTTCCTTGAACGGCAAAAAGCCGTGTCTGTCAGTGCCGTAGTCGACAAATGCGGCTTCGAGAGACGGTTCAATACGGGTGATCACCCCTTTGTAGATATTACTTTTGCGCTGTTCTTTACCAGCGTGTTCAATATCCAGATCGATGAGTTTTTGTCCATCGACGATCGCAACGCGCAATTCTTCTGATTGCGTTGCGTTAAACAACATTCTTTTCATGCAGGGCTCCTAGACGAAGCCACAGAATAGAGATGTGCGCAGGGCGGGCCGTGGTCGTAAACAACCACCAGAACTTAACGAAGTGACCAAGATGTCACCGGGGATGTGCAATGGCTTTTGCGAGGTGCGCTACAAGATTGTCAGCGCAGCAGGCAGGCATCAATATGCACTTGAGTGCAGCCAACACTGAATGTGGCTGAAGACTCGGTTTCTGCAAGGGGCAGTGTGTGCGTGGCAGGAGTGTGTGACCTGTATTGTCCAGCGCGATAGACTGCAAAAATAAAACCCTAAACAGAGGGCAATTTCGTTAAAATTCGGGTTGGCTAACGCCGAGCTCATTTCTTTGGTTATTCTGCGTGAGCTTCGCGTTAAAACATTTCTAATTAATTATCGCTACTTGATGGCGAGCGGTATTCACCAAAATTTTTTTGATTCTGAATGCATTGACGAGACCCAAAATCTGGCGAGTCCGGATATCAGGGCTCTCAGGTCAGAGATGAAAACAGTTTGTCATCTCGAAATCGGCATGGCAATGTTGTCGCTTTTGCCGGTAAACCATTGATTCAGAATCTCGACAGTATATCCATAAGTCCTGATAAAGCAAAGCACGACCTGCAACTATGAGCTCACAATTACGATCATCCACATCCGCGACGGCCGCAATGGCTTCCAGCCTCGATTCCGAGCTCAGGCCCGCCAGTGATCGCGTCACATTCTTGATGGTGGACGAGGCGTCTGAAACACAGCGGGTAGATAACTTTCTGACCAAGGTGCTCAAAGGCGTGCCTAAGAGCCATATTTACCGGATTTTGCGCAGTGGCGAAGTCCGCGTCAATAAGAAGCGCGTTGATGCGGAATACCGATTGCAAATGGGCGATGAAGTGCGCGTGCCGCCCATTCGCCTTGCGGAAGCGGCAGCCAAGCCTGCCGCTCCAACGGTCAAGGCCAAGTTGGCCGAGCAAGTGATTTATGAGGATGATGCTATGCTGGCACTGAATAAACCGGCCGGGATGGCGGTCCATGGTGGCAGTGGTATCAGTCTGGGCGTGATTGAGCAATTGCGCCTGGAGCGGCCGCAAGCCAAATTTCTCGAGCTGGTGCACCGTCTGGACCGTGAAACCTCTGGCGTATTGATGATTGCCAAAAAACGCTCGGCTTTGACTGCCTTGCACGAAGCCATGCGCCATCATCATATGGATAAACGCTATTTAATCCTGGTGCAGGGGCAGTGGACAGAGGCGAAAAAGAAAGTCACCCTGGATTTGCAGAAATACGTGACAGAAAGTGGTGAGCGCAGGGTGCAAGTCGTGGATGAACCTTTGCTCAATCACGAAGCGGGCGGCAGAAAGTCACTCAAGGCAAGTGGCTTGACCGCCAAGCGACATGCGGCCAAAGGCAAGTTTGAGGTGGAAACGCAAATCTCTGAAACCTGGTTTTACCTGCAATCCGTGTTGGGACAGTACAGTTTTTTACAAGCCAAATTAATCACCGGACGTACGCACCAGTTGCGGGTGCAGTTGTCTCATTTGGGCTTCCCGATTCTGGGTGACGATAAATATGGTGACTTTGCCTTGAACAAGCAATTAAGCAAGCAGGGCTTGAAACGCATGTTTTTGCATTCCAGCGAGACGCGGATTGCCCATCCGCTGACGGGAGAGCCCTTGCATTTGGTGGCACCGTTGCCGGCAGAATTAGAAAGCTTTTTGCAACAACAACGTCAACTTCAGGCCGTAAAATAAAGTTGGTCGTGTGTTCTGGCCGCATCAATGTTGAGTTTTAAAGAAAGTTTGCTGAGTGAAGAAGTCTGATTTAGTGAAACAGTTTGATTTAATTGTCTGGGATTGGGATGGCACCATTGCAGATTCTACCGGTTTGATTTCTCAGGCGCTGATTAAGGCCGCAGAACAGGCAGGCCTACCCGGCCTGACCGAAGCACGTGCGCGTAGCATTATCGGCCTGGGACTGCGCGAATCCATAGAAGTACTGTTTGGTGATATTCCAGAGTTTCAGGCACAGGCCCTGGTCTCCAATTACAACCGTAACTATTACAACAATGAAAACAATATTGTATTGTTTGAAGGCATTGCCGAAACGATTATTGCCATCGACCGCAAAGGTTGCAAGCAGGCGGTCGCGACAGGCAAAGGGCGGCGTGGCTTAAATACTGCTTTGCAACAATCGGGCCTGGCCAGGTGCTTTAATGCCACCAAAACCGTGGATGAGTGTTTTTCGAAACCGCATCCGCAAATGCTGGATGCGCTCATGGACGAACTGGTGGTGATGCCAGAGCGTACCTTGATGATAGGCGACTCACAATATGATATGCAAATGGGCAAAAACGCAGGGGTGATCACGGCTGCGGTCAGTTATGGGTCGCAAACAGCTGAGCATTTACAGCAGTATTCCCCGGATTACCTGTTTCATGATGTGGCAACATTAAGCGCCTGGTTATTGGAGCAGACATGAGCCTGAACGCCGTCACTTTTGACAGTGCCGCCTTGCCTGAAAAAGGCGATGGGTTACGCTTTGATATCCCGGCGCTCGGTCCGCATGCCACCGGCTTTGTCGTCCGCTTTGAGGGCAAGCCCTATGCGTATGTTAATCGCTGTGCGCATGTGCCGGTGGAGCTGGACTGGGAGCATGGTAAATTTTTTAACATGACACAAGAGTGGTTGATCTGTGCGACGCATGGAGCCATGTACGCGCCAGAAACCGGCTATTGTGTGGTGGGGCCATGCCAGGGCAAGCGCCTGTCATCCATCCCTGTTACTGAAGCCGATGGCATGATCACGGTCCATCTCGATCAGTTTTAGTGATGAGGATTCGTCCGTGTGACAGCCTCTTAAATAGCCAACGGCGAGCACACAAATATTGCTAGAATAGCTAAAAATTAATAGACGAAAGTTGAATGATGCAAGAAAACCATACGCCATCCTCAGACACACAACCCAGCCCTGCCTCGCAGGATTGGGCTTTGCGCACGGTAGAAAAAATTGCACTGGCCGGATTGCAGGAGCAAAAAACAGCCAGACGCTGGTCTGTGTTGTTCAAGTCGCTGACGTTTATCTATCTGTTCTTCCTGCTCATGATGTTGTTGGGCTGGGTTGGGCAAAGCAAAAGCACCTCTATTGCACACACTGCGCTGATCGACATTTCCGGCGTGATTGAGGCCGGTGGCCAAGTCAATGCCGATGCGGTGATCAGCAGCCTCAATGATGCTTACGACAACAAGGGCACCAAGGGTATTATCTTGCGTATCAACAGTCCAGGTGGCAGTCCGGTACAAGCAGGCATCATCAATGATGAAATCCACCGTCAGCGCAAATTGCACCCGGAAATTCCTGTCTATGCCGTGGTTGAAGATATCTGCGCTTCGGGAGGCTATTACATTGCCGTCGCAGCGGACAAAATATTTGTCGATAAAGCCAGTATCGTTGGCTCTATCGGCGTGCTGATGGATGGCTACGGCTTTACTGAAGCCATGAAAAAAGTGGGGGTAGAGCGCCGTTTGATGACTGCCGGCGAAAACAAAGGCATGCTGGATCCATTCTCACCGGTCAATCCAAAGCAGCAGGCGTTTGCGCAAAGCATGCTCAATCAAATCCACCAGCAATTTATCACCGTGGTGCGTGAAGGCCGCGGTAGCCGCCTCAAGGAAGATGCAGACACCTTTAGTGGCCTGTTCTGGAACGGCGAAGAAAGTATCAAGCTGGGTCTGGCGGATGCGCAAGGCAGCGCAGAATACGTCGCCCGTGAAGTGATCAAGCAGGCTGAAATCGTTGATTTCACCTACCAGGAGACGGTTGTGGATCGCTTTGCCAAGAAGTTGGGGGCCAGCATGGCACAAGAGCTGGGCGTGAGCGCAAAAAATCTGTTGCCCACCTTGCGATAAACCTTTGAAAGGGATGCAAAGGGACCGCAAGGTCCCTTTTTTTGTTTGCCGTATGACTGAAGAACTCCCATGACACAACCATCCCGTTTCCATATTCGTCCAATCGCTGGTGAAGATCATGCCGAGTGGTCAGCCTTGTATGCTGACTACGCCAGGTTTTATGCTGTGAATCAGTCTGTCGCCAAGCGGGAACAGGTCTGGCAGTGCTTACACCAGCCGTCTCCCGCCATATTTGCTTTGGTGGCAGTAGATGCGCAGGGGCGCCTGATTGGATTTGCACATTATCGTGCTTTTGTTAGACCCTTGGCGGCGAGCATGGGCGGTTATCTCGATGATTTGTTTGTAGCATCCGCGGTCAGAGGGCAGGGTGTTGGCACCGCTTTGATCAAGGCAGTGGTGCAGATTGGACAACTGCAGGGATGGTCGGTGATCCGTTGGGTGGCTGCTGAGGATAACCAGCTGGCATGTGCCTGCGATGATAAGCTGGCAAGGCATACAAGGCTGGCAAACCTATGAAATCAGCTTGAAATAAGTCTGATTTCAAGTTGAGCACTCAAGAGGCGTGCTGCCTGTGCGTGTAAGCTTGACCGCGCAGGATGGAATAAAGTAAAAGCCCATCCTGAGCGCCCAAGCAATTATTTTTTGGTTTTATTTTGCTCGTTGCGCGCTTTCAGCTTGGCGCGCATTTCATTTTTACGTCTACGCATGGTGACCAGGCCTTCGCCTTTTTTGCGCTCGTCTTCTCTATCAAACGGGTTTTCACCCTGATGGTATTGCACGCGTAGCGGCGTGCCTACCAATTGAAATGCTTTACGGAACACCCCTTCGAGAAAACGCGTATAGCTCGCTTTGACGCCATCAATGTGGTTGCCGTGTACCACCACAATCGGTGGGTTGCTGCCGCCCTGGTGTGCATAGCGCAGTTTGGGGCGAATACCACGGCTGATGGGTGGTTGATGCTGGGTGGTGGCCTCGCCAAGCACACGCGTCAGTTGTGGCGTGGCTAACTTGGCCATGGCCGCCTTAAAGGCAACATCAACTGAGTCCAGTAACTCATTCAGGCCTTTTTTACGCAGCGCCGAGATATAGTGGAATTTGGCAAAGTCGAGGAATTGCAGTTTACGGTCGATTTCGCGTTTGATCCATTCTCGCTCATCATCCTGCAAGCCATCCCATTTGTTAATGGCGACGACCAGAGCACGTCCGGCATCGACAATATAGGCCGCAACGTGTGCATCCTGCTCGGTAATGCCCTCTTGGGCATCCACCACCAAAATAGCCACGTTGGCGTCTTCAATCGCTTGCATGGTTTTGATCACGGAGAATTTTTCAACCGCTTCAAAGACCTTGCCGCGCTTGCGTACGCCCGCAGTGTCAATAATCGTATAGTGCTTGCCGTTCTTTTCGAGCGCGATTTCAATCGAGTCGCGAGTCGTGCCTGGCTGGTCAAAGGCAATCACGCGGTCTTCTCCCAGCAGCGCATTCACCAGTGTCGATTTGCCTACGTTAGGGCGGCCAACAATTGCAATGCGGGGATTGTCCGGATTCACAGGCTCGGAAGCTTCGATTTCCTTATCGGCGATGGTTTCCAGCGCCAGTTCAATCAAGTCTCTGACCCCTTCGCCATGCGCGGAAGAGATGGACAGGGGTTCACCCATGCCCAGTTCATGAAAGTCAGCGCTGACGATGGCTTTGCGCATGCCTTCGGTTTTGTTCACTGCCAGCAGCACCGGCCGCTGGGCCTTGCGCAAGGTTTGCGCAATGGTAAATTCTTGCGGTGTCAGGCCTGCACGGGCGTCGACCAGGAAAATAATGACATCGGCTTCATCAATGGCAAGCAAGGTTTGCTTGGCCATTTCTTTCAAGATACCCGTATCTGCGGTGGGCTCAAAGCCGCCGGTATCAATGACCAGATAGGGCTGGCTGGCGCCCAGGCCTCGGCCGTAGTGCCGGTCACGCGTGAGACCAGGCAAATCGGCGACCAGCGCATCTCGCGATTTGGTCAAACGATTGAATAAAGTAGATTTGCCGACATTGGGTCGGCCAACAAGCACGATGGTAGGTAGCATTATTTATATGTCACTGCGTAAAGGTGACCGTCACGCGATTGTGCAAGAAACTGGTTGGCATTGGTGCCTGCGATCAATGCCATAAGGGGTTTGGAACCTAATTGCAGACGACCAACAAAGCTGCCGTCATCCTGGCTCAGTAAATGGACATAGCCTTCCAGGTCACCAACAGCCACAATATTGCTGAGTGGCAGAGGCACGGTCAGGTTACGGTAGCCCAGGTTGCCCTGGCGCCAAAAGGTTTTGCCATTGCTGGCATCCAGTGAGTAGACTGAGCCGATGGTGTGGCTCAGGTACACTTTGTTATTCTCTGCGGTCAGGCCGACATAGCTTGAAATATCGCGGCTCCACACCACTTGTCCACGCTGACGGTCAACCGCGGCGACTTTGCCCTGATAAGCTACCACATACACCAGCGGGCCATCGACAAACGGCAGGCTGGTGATGTCGGCAATCCGTTCGATTTCGGTCACGCCTTTGGGTTGGGCAACCGTTGCTTCCCAAATCAGTTTGCCATTGTCGGCACGAATCGCCACCAGTTTCCCGCCAGGGAAGCCTGCATAAATGGCGCCGCCATCCACGACGATGCCGGCATGCGTTTTGAGCGAGAGGGAAGGGGTGGCACGTTCATAAGACCATTTGCGTCGGCCATCCGCCGCATCAATGCCGTAAATGTGGTGATCGGTGGTACGTACAATCACCGTACCATCATAATAGCGCGGGGAGCCTTGTATTTCACTGGAGAGCACGGCGCTCCAGAGCTTTCTGCCATTCAAGTTGAGTGCATAGACGTGGCCTTTGCTGGTCCCGACCAATACCAGGCCACCGCCCAGTCCTGCGCCACTGCTGATGGGCTCGCCTAATTCTGTTTGCCACAGCGTTTTGCCATTTTCTGCAGAAAGCTGCATGACGCTGCCTTCAGCATTGACGGCATATACCATGTTGTCAGCCAGGACGGGCACGTAGCTGAAACGGCCTGCCTCGCCCACATCGGTGGACCACTGTACGCGTGTCTCGTAAGAGGATTTGATTTCCTCAAGCTCTACAGGCGGGTTGGCAGGCTCGGCGCCAAAAATACTTTCACTTAAATTGGTTTTAACATCGTTGAATGCCGTACACGCAGTCAAACTGCTCCCGATGAAACACAGGGCAACCAGTGTCCATTGTTTGAGACGGTGAGACGGGACAGGCATGGCGGCAACATTCAACTTCATCAGCAATTATCCTAAAGCATCCAGCTTTTGCTGGGTCAGGTAAAACAATTTTCCTTCAGGATCAAGCGCTTGCAATGCTTTGGTATAGGCTTGTTTCGCTTCTTTTTCCTGTTTTTTCGCCATCAGGATATCGCCAAGCAAACTGTTTTTAATGCCATCAAAGCCTGGGTCATTGATGCCTTCCAAGGTTTTCTTGGCATCGTCCAGTGCATTGCGCTCAATTTGCAAGCCGGCAATTTCAATGGCGGCCATCTGTTTAATGGCGGGTTCTTTTGCTTCAGCCATCGCCCAGCGCAATTGCTTTTCAGCGGCTTCGGACTGCTTGGCTTCATGCAATGCGCGCGCTGCAAACAGGGCGGCACGGCCTGCATAAGGGGTCATGCTGTAGTCTTGCTCAATGGCTTGCGCTTCTTTGCTAATTTGCTCGGCTTTTTTGCTATCAACATCCAGCAAGGAACTGCTGATCAAGGTCTGATAGGCGGTAGAGGCGGCAGTGGCCTTGCTATTCATGTAAGACTGGTATCCTTGCCAGCCGCCATAGACGACGACCGCTGCAATCACCAGGCGGGTGACCAGTTTACCGTTTTTGTTCCACCAGGCTTTAAACTCGTCTAGTTGTTCCTGTTCTTCCAAATCGTATGCCATTGAATTTCCTGCGTATTCTTGTATTAGGATCTTAATTATGCGGCAGCCCCGCGCAGGCCTTGACCAGGAATTGCGCTGAGCAGCTGTTGGGTATATTTTTGTTGGGGAGCATTATAAATGGTTTCTACGCTTCCTTGCTCAATTACTTTGCCTTTTTGCATGACCAGAACCTCATCGGCAATATGTCTGACCACGCGTAAATCATGCGTGATAAACAGGTAACTGAGCCCCATTTCTTGTTGCAGTTGCTTGAGTAATAGGAGGATTTGCGCCTGCACTGATACATCTAGCGCCGACACCGGCTCATCGCAGATGACCAGCTTGGGCTGCAGAATCAGGGCACGCGCGATGCCGATACGCTGGCGTTGGCCGCCTGAAAACTGGTGCGGATATTTGCTGGCATCTTCAGCTTTTAGCCCGACTTTTTCCAGCATCTCAAAGACGCTGTTTTGTTGTTGTTTTTTATCGCCGACGCCATGGATCACCAGGCCCTCGGCAATGATTTCACCCACACGCATTCTAGGGTTGAGTGAAGCAAATGGGTCCTGAAACACCATTTGCATATGGCGGCGTGCATGACGCAGGCTGCTTTGGTCTAGCGCGAGAAAGTCCTGACCATCGAACAGCACCTGGCCTTGGTCTAGCGGCAACAGGCGCAAAATGCCGCGAGCCAGTGTGGATTTTCCGCTGCCAGATTCGCCGACCACAGCCAGCGTACTGCCGCGTTTGAGTTGCAGGCTGACATCGTCGAGGGCATGTATGGTCTGGGTATTCAGCCCGAGCGTGCCCGTCCGCTGGCGATAACTTTTGCTTAGATGATGGGCTTGTAACAGGAAATCCGTCATATCGACCTCACGCAGGCGTCAGCCAGTCATAGCGCATGGGCTGCAACACTTTTTTGCCCTCAGCATCAGGCACGCAAGCGAGCAAGGCACGGGTATATGGATGCTGTGGCGCATCCAATACCTGGTTGACCGGGCCAGCTTCTACGATTTCACCTCTGAACATGACGATGACATCGTCGGCAATATCCGCGACCACACCGAAGTCATGGGTAATAAACAACATCGCCATATTCAGCCGTTGCTTGAGTTCATCGAGCAAGCGCAGCACCTGTGCTTGCACGGTGACATCTAGCGCAGTTGTCGGCTCATCGGCAATCAGCAGGGCAGGTTGGCAAGCAATGCTCATGGCTATCATGACACGCTGACGTTGCCCGCCTGAAAGTTCGTCGGGATAACTGTTGGCGCGCGTGGGATCAATGCCCACTTGCGTTAGTAATTCAGCGACTTTTTGTTTAAGTGCGGCACCTTTAAGCGCTAAATGCGTTTGCAGTGGCTCACCGATTTGAAAGCCGATGGTGAGTACCGGGTTTAACGAGGTCATGGGCTCCTGAAAAATCATGCCGATTTGTCGACCACGGATGGCTTGCATTTCTCGCTCGCTTAATTGACTGAGATCCTGGCCTTGAAACACCACGCGGCCTTGCATGCGCAATTGCGGGGAAAGTAGCTTCATGATGCTGAGCGCAGTGAGGCTTTTGCCGCTACCAGACTCACCCACGATGCAAGTGGTCTTGCCACGGGCGAGGCTGAGCGAGGCCTGTTTGACCAAGTAGCGCCCTGGCGCATTGGCCGGGTAAATATTGAGGTCCTGGATATTTAAGATTTCGCTCATGTTGATAGATCAATCACCAGATTCACAAAATTACGGATTTATCGCCATGCCAGCGACCGTTGTTGATATTTACCAGCCTTGCTATTCAGACCAGTCATCATTCAAACAGAACACTGCCGTCAATCAGCCCGCATTAACGATGGAGGCGACTTGATCAAAGCTGACACGTGCTTGTTCGCCTTGACCCAGCATGGGTTTTAAGGTGAGTTCGTCAACGGCTGCTTCATCATCCCCAAAAATGCCGGCAAAGCGTGCACCGCTGCGGTCAGCCTTTTTCATTTGTGATTTAAAGCTACCGCCACCGGCGTGCAAGACCACCTTGAGTCCCATGCTACGCAGTCTTTCGGCCAGCGTAAAGGCTTTTTGTGTCGCCAACTCGCCCACATTGACCAGGTAAATATCGGGTTGGTTCTGGGCGGTGACGCCATATTCCTGCATCAACAGGAATACGCGTTCCAGACCAATGCCAAAGCCGCAAGCTGGCGTTTCGCTACCACCAATGCGTTCTACCAGCGTGTCGTAGCGTCCGCCGCCGGCAATGGTGCCTTGCGCGCCAAGTTTGGTGGTCACCCATTCAAAGACCGTGCGGTTGTAATAGTCCAGACCACGCACCAGTCTGTGGTTGATGGTATAAGCAATGCCAGCCTGATCAAGCAGGGTGCACAATTGGGCAAAATGCTGCTTGGATGTTTCACCCAGGCAATCCATCAGCTTGGGGGCCGCCTCACACATGGCCTGCATGCGTGGGTTTTTCGTATCCAGAATGCGCAGGGGATTGCTATGCAGACGACGTTTTGCGTCTTCATCCAGCAAGTCCATGTGTTGCTCAAAATAGGCAATCAAGGTTTGGCGATATTGCGCGCGCTCCTCGGCATCACCAATGCTATTTAACTGTAATTCAACGTCGGCAATGCCCAGCGCTTGCCACAGTCTGGCCAGCAAGACGATTTGCTCGGCATCCACATCGGGCCCTTCAAAGCCAAAGGCTTCTACGCCGATTTGGTGAAACTGGCGCTGACGGCCTTTTTGTACGTTTTCATGACGGAACATGGGTCCCATATACCACAGGCGTTGCGGGCCATTGTAAGTGAGATTGTGTTCCACCACGGCACGTACGCAACCGGCCGTGCCTTCCGGGCGCAACGTCAGTTTGTCGCCATTGAGCTTGTCTTCCCAGGCGTACATTTCCTTTTCCACAATATCTGTATGCTCGCCTACGCTGCGCACAAACAACTCGGTCGGCTCGACCAGTGGCATGCGGATATTGTTGTAACCATACTGGCTCAAGATCCGGCGTGCCGTATCTTCAAGCTTGAACCACAAGGGCGTGGCTTCTGGCAGGATGTCGTAAAAACCTTTAATGGATTGAAATGTTTGACTCATCTTGTACGAATGGGGGAGGTGGATGGCTTATACGGCCACAATCGGAATCACGGGCGCTTTGTTTGTGCGCAATTTGCCACCTTCGGCATAATGCGTGCGCACATACTCATCCACGATCTGTTGAAACTCTTCAGCAATATGGTCGCCTTTAAGGGTGACGGTTTTTTCACCATCAACAAACACCGGCGCCACCGGCGTTTCGCCTGTGCCCGGCAGGCTAATGCCGATATTGGCTAATTTGGATTCGCCAGGGCCATTGACCACGCAGCCCATGACTGCCACATTGAGGGTTTCCACGCCGGGGTATTGGCTACGCCAGATTGGCATCTGATTGCGTAACCAGCTCTGGATTTGCATCGCCAGCTCCTGGAAATAGGTGCTGGTGGTCCGGCCGCAGCCAGGGCAGGCGGTCACCAAGGGCGTAAACGAGCGGATCCCCATGGTCTGCAGAATTTCTTGGGCGACCACCACTTCTTTGGTGCGGGACTCATTCGGCTCGGGGGTTAGTGAGACGCGGATGGTGTCGCCTATGCCTTGCTGTAACAGAATCGCCAGTGCGGCAGTGGAGGCAACAATGCCTTTGGAGCCCATGCCCGCTTCAGTCAGTCCCAAATGCAGGGGATAATCACAGCGTTGCGCCAGCGCCTGATAGACCAGTACCAGATCCTGCACGTTGCTGACCTTGCAGGAAATGATGATTTGATCGGGGTTTAAGCCTAAATCGACGGCTTGCTGGGCACTTTCGAGCGCGGATTGAATCAGTGCTTCGCGCATCAAGGCATCGGCAGAGAGCGGGTTGGCAGATTTGCCATTCTCATCCATCATTTGTGCCATTTTGGCTTGATCCAGGCTGCCCCAGTTCACGCCGATGCGGACGGCTTTTTTGTATTGGATGGCGGCTTCTATCATCGCCGCAAACTGTTCGTCACGCTTGCTGCCTTTGCCGACATTACCAGGGTTGATCCGATATTTGGCCAGTGCTTCGGCGCAATCCGGGTAAGCTTGCAACAGCTTGTGGCCGTTAAAGTGAAAGTCGCCCACCAGCGGCACAGAACACCCCATAGCATCCAGGCCTTTGCGGATGGTAGCAACTTGCGCGGCAGCTTCGGCGCTGTTGACCGTGATCCTGACCACTTCAGAGCCGGCCTGCCATAAGGCATAGACCTGCGCGATGGTGGCAGCCGCATCGGCGGTATCGGTATTGGTCATGCTTTGCACGACCACAGGCGACACCTGTGTACCATATAAGCCACCGCCGACCGCAACGTGTCCGACCATGACCTGACGGGTATGTCTACGGGATATCATGATTATTTCAATTGAATACGCGCAACACGACCACGTGTGGCTTGGGTTAAATCGTAAGGCTGGTTATCAATTGTGAGCTGAGTACCGGCGGCATGCCCGACCGTGATATTGACCGGTTTGTCTGTCACTACCTGACGTTCTGAACCGGCCGGCAGTACCTCACTAAATAATTTTTTGCCTTGCATATCTTCAATGCGCACCCAGGAGTCTTCAGTCACTTTAAAGCTCAAGTTTGCCTTCTGCGGATCCACGGCTTTGAGCATGGTCGTTTCAAGCGACTGACCAGCCGCCGGTGTCGGTGTGCTAACGATGGTAGGCGTGCTGGCAACCGTATCAGCCGGGCTCGCTGGCGGCATGCCTGCGGCCGGTTGCATGGCTAGATTGGCTTCGGCGGGCGCCTCTACCGAGGCTGTACTCGCAGTATTGCCGGATTCTACGGGCGCACTGTTGCTTGCTTCGGGGGCGGTCGCAGTTGCCGGAGGCACTGGAATTTCGATTTGCTGACCCGTTGTTTCACTGATTTCTTCCACATCCAGCGCCAGTGAAGCATCTTTGAGTGTGTGCGGCTTGATATGGTTGATATAAAAATAGGCGGCAATCGCGGCTAATATCAAAAAGATCAGCAAGGTGAGCAAGCGTTGCGGACGCAAGACGCGCACCGGTTTATCAATCACCGAACGGCTGGCATTCGAGCGGACACTCAAGGGCAGCGGGGTCTTGTTAGGCACGATGCGTTGATAGGCCTCGATGATGGGTGCCACATCAATATTGAGCAAACGTGCGTAGTTACGGATAAAGCCGCGCACAATGCTTGGTTGTGGCAACTTATCAAAGTCATCCTGCTCAATGGCCTGGATTTGCTTGACGCCCAGGCGCAATTGGCCAGACACTTCGTGGATACTCAAGCCCTGCGCTTCTCGTGCCGCTTTGAGGACATTGCCGCAGCCAGAACCATAAGCGATCGACGGGTTCACTGCTTGCTGCGGGATGCTTTCCAAGCCCATGGCGGCACCGTACTCTTCAGGCGCATCGGTAGGCACTGGATTGAGACTGCTAGTATCGTCAGGTGTGGTATCCATGCGAGAAGCTTCTGCGGCCGCTGCTTGCGCAACCGAGACGGCTGCAGGCGTTTGCTCCAGGCTCACCGCAGTGTCTGTTGTGGGCGCCTGGCTGGCTGCCGTCTGCGTGGTGGCAGCATTCTTGGGCCGACGGCCACGTCTGGGTTTTTCTGCCGGTGCAGGATTGACGTTGGTGGTATCTTCTGACGTCACGTGCATTTACTCCGTTTTCAGCAATTGTTTGGTTTCATTGGCATTCGGGAACAGTTTGTGCAGTTGCACACTGTAATAATTTGCATCATCGGCCAATTGTAAGGACCGGCAAATTCGGACTGCCAAAAAGAGGGACTCTGGTGTCGGGGCAACGTTCACACTATTTTGCACGGTGTTGAGTGCCAGTTGTGCCTCGCCGCGTGCAAATTGCAGGTTGGCCAATTGATAAGCACTGGCGTGGGCCAATGGGTCCACTTGCAGTGCCTGATAAAAATACTGCTCAGCCTGTGGTTTTTGCTGGGCACGCAAGGCACAGACGCCAGCGTTATACAGCGCAATTTGCGGTGTTTTATACAACGGATTCTTCACCGCCAGCAAAAATTCTTTTTGTGAGGCATCGTATTGGCCTTGGTCGCACAAAAAACGGCCATAGTTGTTGTGTGACTCCGAGTTAGCTGGTTGCAGTTGAATCGCCCGCTTGAATGCGGCTTCTGCGCGCGCTTTTTCACCGAGGGCCGCATAGACCAGGCCTAAACCGTTGTAGGCAAGCGCATAGGTCGCGCTGCGTTCAAGCGCGGTATTAAACTCCTCAAGCGCCACATCGTAGCGTTTGAGACGGAAATACTCCGCGCCAAGTTCGGTATGCACGCGGGCAGATTCCATATCGCCGCTTTCGCGTCCGATAGGCTGCTGGTCATAAGGTTGAGCTTGAGCGTTGGAAGAAGGGTTTTGCGCACACCCTGACAGCCACAGTAACAAGGTCACTGCAGAGATGACCACGAAAGGCTTGTAAAAGGGGGCTGTCATCACTTACTGTTCCGGATGTATCGCTATGGTTTTCTCAGTGCGGCGGGTTTTATCGAGCACTTTACCCGCCAGTTGCCCGCAGGCCGCATCAATGTCGTCTCCGCGGGTTTTACGCACGGTGACTACAAAGCCTGCCTGCATTAACATATCACGAAACGCACGCACCTGCATGGGCTTGGACGTCCCGTAACCACTGTTTGGGAACGGGTTGAATGGGATCAGGTTAAATTTGCAAGGGACATCGCGCACGATATTCATCAGTTGCTTGGCGTGTTCCAGGGTGTCATTGACGCCGTCCAGCATGACATATTCAAACGTCACGAAATCACGTGGTGCTTTGACCAGATAGCGCTCACAGGCCGCCATCAGTTCCTTGATCGGGTATTTTTTATTGATGGGGACGATCTCATCACGTAGCGCATCATTCGGCGCATGTAACGACACTGCCAAGGCGACGGGGCAATCTTCTTTGAGTCTGTCCATCGCTGGCACCATGCCGCTGGTCGACAGGGTGACGCGGCGACGGCTTAAGCCATAAGCGCTGTCATCCAGCATGATTTGCATCGCCGTGACGACGTTGTCATAGTTGGCCAATGGCTCACCCATGCCCATCATCACCACGTTGGAGATAATGCGCTCACCGGGTGGCAGCAAGTCATAGCCAGGCGCCTGGCGCAGGGCGTGATTGGCAATCCATAGTTGGCCGATAATTTCGGAGACGTTGAGGTTGCGGTTGAAGCCCTGGCGACCAGTGCTGCAGAATGTGCATTCGAGTGCACAGCCTACCTGGCTGGAGATACACAGCGTGCCGCGGTCATCTTCAGGGATAAAGACGGTTTCCACACTGTTAGACGTGCCGTCTCTTAAGTTGTTTGTGCCGATCAGCCATTTGCGGGTGCCATCATCTGACACTTGTTCCAACTGCACGTCTGGCAGCGCAAATTCGGTTTCCTGACGCAGTTTTTCGCGCAGGGTTTTGGCAATATCTGTCATCTGGTCGAGGTCAAGTACCCCGAAATGATGCATCCAGCGCATCAATTGTTTGGCGCGGAAAGGCTTCTCGCCGAGACTGGTGAAGTACTCGGCGAGTTGCGATTGGTTAAAATTCAGTAAGTTAACCAAGTGTATTCCTAGTTCGGTATCAATGTGATCGTCGTTAAGTGACGAAGGGTGTGATTAACCGAAGAAGTATTTGATTTCGATGGCCGCATTTTCCAAAGAGTCGGAACCGTGCACGGCGTTAGCATCAATGCTTTCAGCGAAGTCAGCACGAATGGTGCCAGGGGCTGCGTCTTTAGGGTTAGTTGCACCCATCAGTTCACGGTTTTTCAATACCGCGTTTTCGCCTTCCAAAGCCTGGATCATCACTGGACCGGAGATCATGAATTTAACCAGGTCGTTGAAGAAAGGACGCTCTTTGTGTACAGCGTAGAAGCCTTCAGCTTCAGCTTGAGTCAGGTGGGTCATTTTAGCTGCAACAATTTTCAAACCGGCGTTTTCAAAACGGGTGTAGATTTGACCAATCACGTTTTTTGCAACGGCGTCTGGTTTGATGATGCTGAGTGTACGCTCTAAAGCCATGAGAACTCCAAATAAAGTAATGAACAAGAAAAACAAACGACTATTCTACTATTTTTACTGTGATTGATAAACCTTAGATACCGATGACAGGCTTTTATTGCGTTAAATAGCAGGCATTCATTGCTTTATTTTTTTTATCTATTGTCAGCAGATGTTTTATGATGTGATGGTTTCCCACGGTCAGGTGGATATTCAGGATTGAATACATAAAGATCAAAACGAGAGACTATAAAGCCATGACAAATCAACAAAACAGTATGCATGCATGCCCGGCTTGTGGCTTGCTATGTGACGACATTTCGGGGGAGGCCATTGCCAAACAGCAGTTTTCGTGTGGCAAAGCCGCAAAGTTCTATGCGCGAACGAGTAATGGTGCGCAACCTCGGGTGGCGGGGCAACCCGTGTCGCTGACCCAGGCCGTACATACCGCCGTCGAACTGCTCAAGCAAGCCAAAACGCCATTGATCGCCGGCAGCAGTACCGATGTCCACGGTGCGCGTGCTCTGGTCAGCCTTTCGCATCATACGCATGCGGCAATGACGCATCTCAATGCCAGCAGCACGCTGCGCAACATGCAGGTATTACAGCATCGCGGCTGGCAGACCACCACCTTGACCGAAGTACGCAACCGCGCAGATGTGATCCTGATGATAGGCACTGATGTGGTGAGCCACAATACCCGTTTTTTCGAGCGCGTCGTGTGGGTGCCTGAGGCCATGTTTACTGCGCCTGCCGCCCGCAAGATCATCTACCTGGGCGGCGATGACCTGAATACCAAGCCAGGCGTCTCTCCCGATGGACGCGCACCTGAAGTCATTCCTTGTGCAAGCGAACAATTGCCGGAAGTGGTTGCCACGCTGCGTGCGTTGGTCATGGATAAGCCTGTGACGGTGGACAAGGTGGCCAGCGTCGATGTGAGCCGTTTGAGAAACGTGGCTGAGACCCTGAAGGCAGCCAAGTACGCCACTTTGGTGTGGGTGTCCAAAGACCTGCATTATGCGCATGCCGAATTAACCATTGAAAATATCACTGAAACAGTGGTCGCCTTGAACCAGAAGAGCCGCGCCATGGGTTTGTCGCTTGGCGGCAGTGATGGCGATACCAGCGTCAACTACGCACATACCTGGCTCAATGGCGTGATTATTGATACGCCAGACTGGGAAAGCCATGACGCGGTGGTATGGGTCAATAGTTACAGCCCTGATGCGATGCCGCCTGCAGGCACTAAACCTGTGATTGTGCTCGGTGCTGCTGACAGCCAATTTGAAGAGACGCCAGCGGTGTTTATCCCCGTTGCGACGCCAGGGCTGGACTGCAACGGCCAGCAATTCCGTGTCGATGGCTCGGTTACCTTGCCGCTCAGCGCAGCCAAGCCTTCTGACCTGCCTACCTTGTCACAAGTGATCGCCATGATAGAAACAGAACTTAAAGGAGTGGCGGCATGATTACCGTACTCAAGAACGCTAAAGTGATTGACCCCGCGCACGGCAAGGATTGCGTGGTGCAGGATATTTATATCCGTGATGGCCGCATTATTGCCAAACCGGCCGACAGTGAAAAAATTGCGCAGGTGTACGACCTGAATGGCAAGATCGTCATGGCCGGGGCGATTGATATGCATAGCCATATTGGTGGCGGCAAAGTCAATATTGCCCGCATGCTGCTGCCTGAATACCAGGCCATGCGCAAGCTGGAGGAGCCTGAAGCTCACATCTGCGGCGCCAACTGCAGTCACCATGCGACACCGAATACCACCGATACCGGCATGCGCTATATCGAGATGGGCTATACCGCTGCCTTTGAGCCGGCAGTGCTCGCCGTGAATGCGCGTCAGGCGCATATGGAAATGGGTGACACGCCGATGATTGATAAAGGCGGCTACGCCATGCTGGGTAACGATGATTACCTGCTGCGTTTGCTGAGCCAGAATGCTGACCAGAAAACCATTAATGACTATGTGGCGTGGACTCTGCATGCGACGCAAACAATAGGCATCAAAGTGGTCAATCCGGGCGGCATTTCCGCGTTTAAATTCAATGAGCGCCGCCAGGACCTCGATCAACTGCACAGTTATTACAACATCACGCCGCGCCGCATTTTGCAGGCCTTAAGCCGTGCCGTAAATGAGATAGGTATTGCCAAACCTTTGCATGTGCACTGTAATAACCTGGGCGTGGCTGGTAACTTTCAGACCACGCTGGATACCATGGGCGCCAGCGATGGCATCCCCATGCATTTGACCCATATCCAGTTTCACAGTTATGGCACCGAGGGTGACAAGAAATTTTCTTCTGCCGCCGCCAATATCGCCGAAGCGATCAACAACAACAAACACATCACTGCGGATGTCGGCCAGATTCTGTTTGGACAGACCGTGACCGCGTCTGGCGACAACATGATGCAGCATTTAAACGCCAAAGTGGCCAACCCGAAAAAATCGGTGATCATGGACATTGAATGCGACGCAGGTTGTGGCGTGGTGCCGTTCAAATACCGCGACCAGAACTATGTCAACGCCTTGCAATGGGCGATTGGCCTCGAAGTATTCCTCAGTGTAGATGACCCCTGGCGTATTTTCCTGACTACGGACCACCCGAACGGCGCGCCGTTTACCAGCTATCCGCACTTGATCCGGTTGCTCATGGATAAAACCTTCCGTAACGACGCGTTTGACAAGCTCAACCTCGATGCGCAAGCCATGAGCAACCTCAAGTCATTGGAACGCGAATACAGCCTTTATGAAATCGCCACCATGACCCGTTCAGCGCCGGCGAAATTGATTGGCTTGCAAGACCGTGGCCATTTGGGTGTGGGCGCTGCGGCTGATATTACCGTCTATACCGATCAGGCTGACAAGGAGGCCATGTTCGCCAAGCCAGACCTGGTGTTTAAAGACGGTGAGCTGGTAGTGAAAGAGGGCAAAGTGGTCAAGGTGGTGTGGGGCGCAACACATACCGCCAAACCAGCCTTTGATCTGGGTGTGGAAAAAGACATCAAGCAGTATTTTGACCGCTACCACACCATGCAAATGCATAACTTTAAAATTTCGGATGACCAGATTGCGGAAGATGGCCGCAACCATGTCATTAACCATAGCCAGGGGTGAATATGCAGTTAAATGGCGTAGACATAGACGATACCTTTGCTGAAGCATTTAATATGCGCGGCACGCGTATCCTGATTACGGCGCAAAATTTGCGCTGGGCATATAACGCCGCCAATGCCATGACGGGTTTTGCCACCAGTGTGATTGGCTGTGGCGTCGAGGCGGGCATAGAGCGGGAGTTGTCCGAGGATGAAACCCCGGACGGTCGTCCGGGCGTTAGTGTGCTCATGTTTGCCATGGGCAGCAAAGTGCTGATGCAACAACTCGAAACGCGCATGGGCCAATGTATTCTCACTTGCCCAACCGCGGCCGCCTTTGCCGGGATTGAGTCAGAAGACATGATCAGCCTCGGCAAACATTTGCGCTTTTTTGGCGATGGTTATCAGGTGTCCAAACAAATCCCCGATGCCACGGGCAAGCTTAAGCGCTACTGGCGTATTCCGGTGATGGATGGCGAGTTTTTAACCGAAGAAACCACGGGCATGGTACGTGCCATTGGCGGCGGTAACTTCCTGGTCTTGGGCGCCAGTCAGGCACAAGTGCTGACGGCCTGTGAAGCCGCCATTGATGCCATGCGCAAACTGCCCAATGTGATTATGCCTTTCCCGGGCGGGGTGGTGCGCTCTGGTTCCAAGGTGGGCAGCAAGTACCCCAAAATGTTTGCCAGTACCAACGACGCATTCTGCCCAACCCTTAAAGGCGTGGTTAAGAGCGAGCTGGATCCACGGGTGGAAAGCGTGATGGAAATTGTGGTCAATGGCCTGACTTTTGAAGATATTGCTGTTTCGATGAAAGCTGGGATTGAAGCGGCCTGTAGCCTGGGTAAAGACAATGGCATCTTGCGTATTTCTGCCGGTAACTACGGCGGCAAGCTGGGCCAGCATCACTTTAAACTGCGTCCAATTTTAAGCGGGGAGGTGACCGCATGAGCCATATCGTATTAACCGCCAAGCCACTCTCGCGCACGGTCGATTGCCGTGCCTTATTGCCGCTGGCCTTGCAAGGCAAAACTGAGACCGAGATCAGCACCATCAAACTGGCCGCCAATTTGTCTGTTGCCGACGCGTTTGAGGTGAGCGTGGACGCAGCCACAGAGGCAACTAAGCTGACTTTTAAAAACACAACTTCTTCGCACCAATACATCGGCTTCGGCATGACGGCTGGCCAGCTGTTAGTCGAGGGGGATGCGGGTGACTTTTTAGGGGCGCAACTGCAAAACGGTGTGCTGATCTGCAAGGGCAACGCCGGTGCGCGAGCGGGCGACCGTATGCGCAGAGGCATGCTGTTGATTGAAGGCAATGCCGGTGACTATTGCGGCTCGGACATGATGGCGGGGACGCTGGGCGTACTGGGCAGCACAGGTGTATATCTGGGTTACGGCATGAAACGCGGGACTTTATTATTGGCACAATCGCCAGCGCCGCAGGCTACCTGGATAGACTGTGGTTTGCACAAGCTGCCTTTCCTCAATATTCTGTATAAATCCTTTAAGTTGCTGGATAGCCGCTTTGCGCAAATCAGCAGTCAGCGCGTACAACGCTGGATGGGCGATATGGGTGGCCTCGGTAAAGCTGAGATACTGGTGATTCAGCCTTAAAGCCAATCAGTGTGCATATGAAAACGGGCCGCGTGTCCGTTTTTCTTTTTGCATCAGTGGGTTAGAGTGGTAAAATCTCGCTTTTGCAATCAAGCCAGATTTCTCATGAGTCAATATCTCACCGCTGCCCTCTATAAATTTGTCACGCTGGATAATTACAAAGACCTGCAACAACCGATTTTAGAGACTTGCCAGCAACACCAGATTAAAGGCACCTTGCTGTTGGCCCATGAGGGGATTAATGGCACCATTGCTGGCAAGCCGGAAGATATCCGCGCCGTGCTCACCTACTTGCGCCAGGATCCGCGACTGGCCGATCTCGAGCACAAAGAATCCTGGGCCGATAGCCATCCGTTTTACCGCATGAAGGTCAAGCTCAAAAAAGAGATCGTCACCATGGGCGTGCCAGAGGTGGATCCCAATCTGGTCGTGGGCACCTATGTGAAGCCTGAAGACTGGAATGCCATTATTTCAGACCCGGACGTGATTGTGCTAGACACGCGCAATGACTACGAAGTGCATATTGGCACCTTTAAAGGCGCGGTGGACCCAAAAACCACCACCTTCCGCGAGTTTCCCAACTATGTGGCTGAAAACCTGGATAAAACCAAACACAAAAAAGTCGCCATGTTCTGTACCGGCGGCATCCGTTGCGAAAAAGCTTCTTCTTTCATGAAGCAACAAGGGTTTGAAGAGGTCTATCACCTGCAAGGCGGCATCCTTAAATATCTGGAAACCGTGCCCAAAGAGCAAAGCCTGTGGGAAGGCGAGTGTTTTGTCTTTGATCAGCGCGTGGCAGTCAAGCACGGCCTGGAAGTCGGGGATCATGACCAGTGTTATGCCTGCCGCATGCCACTTACCGCAGAAGAAATGCAAAGTGAGCAATATGAAGCCGGTATTTCTTGCCCTTATTGCTATGACAAATTGACCGCAGAAAAGAAAGAGTCTTTGCGTGAGCGTCAAAAGCAGGTGAAGCTGGCCAGATTGCGCGGCCAAAATCACATCGGCGATCACCAAAACAAGCATGAATAAGTGAGTTTCGACATCGCCTGATGAAGTGTTTAATCGCAGCTGGTCTAGCTTGGTTGATGTAGATATGTCTTCACTTTGTAATATATAAAAGCGCGCTTAATCAACCTGGTTTCATCATATCAAGCGGACTGGCCACACCTCGTCCGCCAGTGTTGACCAGTTGCGCATAGACTTTAGTGTTTGCCTCATTGGCATGACCCAACAAGCGCTGCACGGTCTGCAAGTCGTGGCCACCTTCCAGCAAGTGTGTGGCAAAGCTGTGTCTGAGTGTATTCGGCGTCACGGCTTTTTTAATGCCTAATTGCTTGGCGACATTTTTCACCGCCCGCTGTATTGGTTTTTCATCCGCATGGTGGCGGTAAACTCCGCCTGATTGCTGCGCAACCGATAAGCGGCTTGAGGGAAACACATATTGCCACTGCCAATCCTTACCCGCATTGGGGTAGCGTTTAGCCAACCCCTCAGGCATCCAGACTTCCCCTAAACCTTTACTCAAATCCTCGGCATGTAATGCCTCAATAGACGCCAAATGTGTTTTTAAAGGATGCACCAACGTTCCTGGTAATAATGTCGTACGGTTTTTATAACCTTGCGGGTCGCGCACCAAAATTTCCTGCCGATCAAAATCAATATCCGCCACCCGCAAGCGCAAGCACTCCATCACCCGCAAGCCGCTGCCATATAACAAGCTCACCATTAACCACATCGTCCCCTCCAACCCAGAAAGCACGGCCTGTACCTCCTGCTTGCTCAATACCACAGGCAAGTCTTTTTTTGCCGGGAGCTTGGTCAAGTTTTCAAGTTTGGGTAGATTCCGCTCCAACACCTCATCATACAAAAACAGCAGGGCGCTTTTCGCCTGACTTTGAGTGCTAGCCGCCACCTTTTTCTCTACCGCCAGATGGTTCAAAAACGCCTCAATTTCAGCCGTGCCCATGTCTCTGGGGTGGCGCTTGTCATGAAACAAAATAAAGCGTTTAATCCACTGTATATAAGCTTCTTCGGTGCGGTTGCTGTAATTTTGTGAACGTAATCGCTCTACGATTAAAGGAAACAACTTTGGAGCCGGTTTTACCTCAGGTGTGTTTTCCATACTGCGATCCTTTTTTCAAGGTGTTATAAAAAACAACTAATAATTGATTTAATTATAATAAATTATTTCATTAATTTTATGGCTCCGTCCTGAATAAAAATTTAGGTTCGTTTTGGGGTCTAATTAACGTTAGCCGTCTAGGAGCGTGCGCAATGGGTTGGCTCATGAATAAAATCAATAGCTGGTCATCGGACAAGCAGCGCGAAGAGATGGCACATTTTGTCGAAATGCTTCGCGCAATGGATGGGCCAGAGCTTGGACATGTTGTCGCCATCGCTACCCACATGCGTCGCGCACTTGAATCTGAAGGTCACAACGTAATGGATCCGATAATTTATACTGGGCAAAACGTCGGTTTCCCGCTATTTCTATCGCGAACTATTGCCGAAGCCCAGAAACAGGGTCGAATGCAAGACGCAGCCGCACTCTTGGTATGGCTGCACACCGCCCGAGCTGGCGTACGTCTAGAACTTCGCCCCCTTGCACGAGAGATGTGGCGTCAACTCGAGCGCGGTTTTCCGCACGTCAATGAATCAGCCTTGGGGTTCGAGAGGACAGTTGGCTCAGTACTCAATACCCAAGTCGCCTCTCAATTTCCCAGTGGCTTCACGCCAGACCCAATATGACTGCTAATCCGGCGCTCAACCTCGCTCCCTTCGGTCGCTGGACGCTGCGCGATAAAGCCGCGCAGTGCTGGTTAGCTCTATGTTAGACGGCAAAACCAATGTTTATCCTTGAAGCCATATTAGCTGTTCTGCTTTTCTCGGTTTTATGGACTGTATTTGCTTCACCATTTCTTGCCATTAGTTTTTTTATTGCTAAATATATGCGCAAAAAACTACTATCTTCTGGTGTTTACGTTTTGGGTTTATCTTTATTAACCTCAATAGTAGTTGCACCAGTTCCTACTCCAATCATTACTTTTTTCGTTCCTCTTATCTCGCTGCTTTTTAAACCAGTTCCATACAATCAATTCTTTGCTCCAATTTGGCACTTTGCAGCAGTATCATTTACTCTTAGTTGGTTTGTAAGTTTCGTTGTTTTATCACGTTACTTAAAACCGTCTAACCCATCATTCAAGCGGGATTGGCAAAAGCCAGCCCCTTAATTCAAACTACAAGGGCTTCCCCATTTTAAGCAATAGCTATCTGCAATGTTTTTGTGTGTTTTAAGTTTTTCAACGCATAAGTACCTTTTGCTGTAGCCAGTGTTAAGCAAGAAGGTGAAGGACTGCGGTACTACAACCGGGCATATTGGGCATGATTGGCCCGGACCCCTGGTGAAAGACGCGCGTCGGGGCCTCATTCGTTAGTCGGGTATATCAGCTCCCCTAGAGTTAATCAGGCTCCCCGGCGCGGGCTCAACCCGCTACACATCAAGGCCTGGCAGTTCAGCTGCGATTCTGAACAGCTCCCCGTTTGCTCTATTAATTA
This sequence comes from Methylophilus sp. DMC18, assembly GCF_056314005.1. NCBI lineage: Bacteria > Pseudomonadati > Pseudomonadota > Betaproteobacteria > Nitrosomonadales > Methylophilaceae > Methylophilus > Methylophilus sp. DMC18. The sequence goes on from NZ_JBQUZE010000002.1 coordinate 452,654, forward strand.
AAAATTAGTAAAGTCCCTTACAATCACTTGTGAAACCAACACAACAATTATTGAGCACCTAAATATGAATCTGCCCGTAAAAACAAAACAATATATCGCCTTTGTCTCATTTTCTTTTTGGATCATGGCAATTTCAGGCTGCACTTCCCAGTCTTGGTATGAGGGTGTCAAGCGTGGCGCTGAGAACAATTGCCGCAATCAACCCCCGAGTGAGGTTGACCGTTGTTTAGAGAATTTGAACAAGAAAACCTATGAAGAGTATGAAAAAGAGCGCTCAAATCAAAAGTAGCTGGCTTTTTGCGGCGCTCCGTTTAGGCCCTGTCTAAGGGCACCCAGGGTACACGTTAGAATCCAGACTTCTTTCCAAGACGTTATGCAGCTGTTCGTCAATTTGATGCGCCGGTTGGTAATGTGGCCGTTTCGGAGGAGAGATTTTTCAGCCATTGCCAATATCGGGTCTCAAGAGTTTGACTGTGTTTTGCCCCAGCTTGAGCAGATGGGGTGGAAAGTTTATGCGCGTTACGGTGGCTTTGATGCGGGCATTGATTACGACTGCATCCGCTTAAAACGCGCTGGCATAAAGCTTAAATGTGAGTGGGATCCCTGTGATGAATGGCGCATTGAGGGGCCGGTAGAGGTTATTGCAGCAATAGCAAGTCAGTTTGATCTTGTCGCAACATCTGAGTGAGGCTTGGCAATATGCAATCAGGTTTCAGCAAAAGTCATCAACTAGTGGCTGCGGATCGCGCCAGAGTATGAGGGGCGTATGGCGGTTTCAACATTTCAAGCGATCAAGTTGGCGATTGTGAGTGTCACGGGCCTTTCAAAAGACGCATTGCATATTTACGTTGGGTTGGTGGTATTTTTTGCTGCGATGCGCATTTTTCGTAGGCAGGGGCATTGTTTTATGCCCTTACTCGCTGTGTTTATCGTGGCCTGCTGCGGTGAAGTGCTGGATATGCGGGATGGCCTGCATAGCCTGGGATATTGGCGTTGGGATGCCAGTTTGCATGATGTGATTAATACGCTCTTTTGGCCTTTTGTGATTGCTGTGTTAATGCGCAAAAGTTGGTTATTTAAACCGTAACCTTAGCCTGAAACTTACGTGGATGTGGTCGTGAGTTCCGAAAATCCATGCTGGACGCGTGCAAGTATAGCCTTTACCATGAGCATCAATGTATTGCGTTAAGGCAGAAAGGATACACGTGGCCATTCAGTTTTTACCCATTCTTAAAGCCGTCGCCCCTTACTTGGCACAGGTGGCAACGGCTGCCATTCCGGCATTTACCGCCAAGCCTGAGGCGGAAAAGCTTGATCCTGTATTGACCAAGCAGATTGAGGAGTTACAGACAGCAACGGTTCAGAATGCCGAGTCTATTCACTTGCTGGCAGAAAAAATGCAGCAGGCCATCCTGGCGTTAGAGGAGGCCGCAGAAGAGGCGAGAAAAGAGGTGGCGACTTATAAGACCATGCTGATAGTGTCTTTTGGGTTGTCAGTAAGTATGACCTTAGCATTTGTTTATCTGCTCTTGAGATAAGCCATTGGTAGAGATGAGTACTCATCTGCTTGCATTAGGCGTTCCTGACTCGCTGTTGTTGGCGCGTGGCTTGCAACCTTATGCCGAAGCGGTCACGTTAGAGGTTGCTGAGGTGAGTGAACATGGGCGTCAACATTTGTTGATACCGCCAGCAGCTGCCGCTTGGCAGAGTCTTAAGTCTGCAGCTTTTGAAGCGGGGGTGGACGTGTTTATTGTCTCTGCTTTCCGCAGCGTTGATCGACAGTCTGAAATTATTCGCGCCAAGCTGGAAAAAGGCCAGAGCATTGAGGATATTCTGAATGTGAGCGCGCCACCCGGTTACAGTGAGCACCATACTGGCCGGGCGGTGGATATTGCTACGCCGGGCAGTCCACCGCTTGAGGTTGCGTTTGAGCACACAGCGGCTTATGCCTGGTTATGTCGCTATGCAGCAGACTTTGGTTTCATACTCTCTTATCCAAAAGTAAATCGTTGGGGTTATCAGTATGAGCCCTGGCATTGGTGCTTCAGGGAGAGTGATCTGCCTGAAGTTGATTCCGTCATTACATAGCCATTCGCGGAGGATGTGTCATGTCAACTCTCCAGGTCACTGAAATCAAGGCGTTTGTGCCTAGCAAAGACTTTGCGTTATCCAAGCAGTTTTATCTTGATTTAGGCTTCAAGATGGCTTCTGAGGGCGGCGGAGTAGCTTATTTCCACTTTGAGCATGTGAGTTTTTTGTTGCAGGATTTTTGTGCAGAAAATCTGGCTGAAAACTTTATGATGCATTTGCTGGTCCCGGATGTGGATGCCTGGTGGCAGCAGATTGAGCAAACGGGCATCGTGCAAAAATATGGCATCAAGCTCTGGCCGATTCAGTTGCAGCCATGGGGGATGCGCGATTTTTGTCTGACAGATCCTTCTGGCGTGTTGTGGCGCATCGGCCAGAATGTGGATTAGGTCGCTTTAAGTTTATATATGACGGGGAGTATGTAAATGACGAACGATTGGTTTTTCTGGGCAGCGCTGTCAGCCTGTTTTGCCGCCTTGACGGCGATTTTTGCCAAGGTCGGTATTCAGGGCATAGACTCAGACTTTGCAACGTTGATTCGTACCGTGCTGATTACGCTGGTGCTGGCGCCCTTTGTCTGGCTGGCCGGAAAGTGGAGTAACCCCTTGAGTTTGCCGGGCCATGCCTGGCTGTTTTTGAGCTTGTCAGCACTGGCGACGGGCGCTTCCTGGCTGTGTTACTTCCGTGCCCTGCAATTGGGTGATGCGTCGAAAGTGGCCCCGGTGGATAAATTCAGTCTGGTGCTGGTTGCATTATTTGCCTGTCTGTTTTTGGGTGAGCGCTTGTCTTTGCGCGAGTGGTTGGGCTTGGCACTGGTTGCCGCAGGCGTGTTGCTGCTGGCCTTGAAGCGTTAGTTTTACCCAGGGCTGATAGCCCCAAATGGCTATTGCTTGCGCTGTGAATTTATTGATAAATGCATGCGGTGATCACGGCGAATGAAGCTTTTTTATGCTTGATGACGTGATGCCTAGCCAACAAACCAGCGTTGAAAGTATTCAGCATGCCATCTTCACTGTCCTTTTACCGTGCTTTTGCCGTCACCCTGGCCTTGTGGCTGGCTGGATGTTGTACGCCAAAGCCGACCAGCATTACCCAGCCTATCCCCCTCAAATCTGCCGCGGAATCTAGCGTGGCTTTGCATGTCATTGGCGTTTACCAAGGCACATTGCCACCAGAGGCAGACCAGCGACCCTGGTGGGCGCAATGTCAGGCAGCCAGGGCGGCAGAGGGCAAGTTGGGGCCACTTGTGCCAGGTGAATGCGATGCGTTTTTACTGGCGGGTCGTGATCAGCGCATAGTCACTGTAAATATCACTGACGATAGCAAACCCATGATTCTGGGCCTGATGGCTTATGAGCCTGTCACCTGGCATATTCAGCTGGCGCCGGGCGTGGTGATTCAGAAAGTGATCCTGGGGGCTTATCACACGCAACGTATCGTCGGGCTGGATGAGGTGCAGGTGGACGTATACAGCTATGACAATATTGCCTGCCCGCGCTGCATTCAAAAAGGGCACGCGCTTTATTCCTACGAACATGTCCCGCTGGAAATGGAGTTAGTGGCAGGCATGCGGGCGACTTCGTTTCAGGGCAATTATATGGGCGGCACTTACCAGATTTTTAAAGGCATGCAGTAGTCTATCCGTGCAGCCCACTTTACAATGCTGGCTTTAAGTATTTGGGATTGGGTGACGCTGTGTTGCGAGGTTTAATTTACGGGTTAACCATTTTGCATTTAGGTCCAGGCTTTGCCTTTGCCGTGGTTGCATTTGGGTGCGATGCGTCTTTTGCCGCCTTGCAAGGGGTTTGCCAGCAGGACGCATTTGCCGCCTTTATTCAGCTCACCTTGATCGCTTGGGGCGTACTGATCGCCGGACTATTGCTTAAAATTTATATCACAAATTACTTTAATAAAAATAAATAATATATTGTTTAAAAATAACTTTTAATTTTATTTTTAAACTTTTTTAGCAAAGGCTACTCGAAAAAATAAACTAATAGGGAGCCTTCATTGCATTATTCATTCAAAAGCGCGAGCCGTACCTCGCGCCTATCTTTGATTCATGTTGTCTTTGTTTTGCTGTTGTCCGGGTGGTTGGGCCAGCTGCAGGCAGAGGATGCGACAGTGCCCAAGTTATTGCTCTCCGGCAGTGATGCTGCCCAAGCTGACAAAGAGGCAACAAAAGAGCCGGAGACACCAAAGATTGTGTCCGTGTTTGGGACGCAAGCCCTCAAAGAGTATAAATTACCGTTTGAGGATCAATACCCGACGGGCCCGTTTGAGCGCCTGGATAAAAAACTATTCCTGTTTATCAGCAAGTGTGGCGAGGTTTATTTTGTTCGTCAGAATGAAACCATGGAGCTGGTGAAGCCGGGTAAGCCGCTGGCGAAGTTTATTCCGGGTGAAGAAACTTCTGCCGATGAAAGTAGCAGTAAATCGCTGGTGTATTGCCGTGAACTGTCGGGTGTCAAGGATTCATTGCTGGTGGGTAAGACCCTGTATGTGGCTTATACCGCCTGGGATCAGGCCAATAACGGCGTACGGCTGGCTGTCAGCGAATTTGAGGTCGACGTAGAGAACAGCGAAGTCAGTTTTAACCGCGAAATTTATATTAGCCGGCCAGCGATGAAAGAGCCGATACTCGGGCATCAGGTGGGTGGCAAACTGGCGCTGGGCGAAAACGAGCGGACCTTGTACCTGAGCATAGGCGATTTTTCCAAACCGGACCGTGTGCAGGACAAGACCACCTCGGTTGGCAAAGTGATTCGTATAGACTTGCAGCGCTTGAATGCAGAGGTGTATGCCAGTGGTTTCCGCTCCCCCTCTGGCGGCTTGTATTTTGACCGCGACAGCAATGAGTTATGGTTGACGGATCATGGCCCCAGGGGCGGCGACGAAATCAACCTGATCAAACGCGGCAAAAATTATGGCTGGCCGATTGTCAGTTATGGCACTATTTACGAGCGCGACGGTATGAGTGGCTATTATGGCAACAAGTTTAATAGCCACGAAGGCTATGAAAAACCGGCCATGACGTTTGTACCTTCCATCGGCATCGGCCCGCTAGTGAAGTATCCGGCCACTGGCCGCAATGATTTTTGGGACCATGATTTGTTTGTGGCTGGCATGGGTAATACTACGCTGTATCGCGTGCGCAAAGAGGGCACGACCCTGGTGTATGCCGAACCTGTGTTAAGTGGATACCGGATTCGTGCCATCCAAATTGACCAGAATGGGACGTTTTATCTTAAAACCGACCACAATCAATTACTGATTTCCGAGCAGGAGCCGCCTGAGTCCAAATAGCACGGACCAGGGAAACCAGGAGGGGCGAAAATGATAGCGGTGACGAGCTATAAACATTGTGGGTGCTATGCAGTGGATGGTGAGGTGAGCGCATGTTCAAATCAGCGCTCATGATTACGGCCATGATAGGTGCCCTGTTGGCACTTGGCTTTGAGCTATATGCTGCGCGCGGATTTGCTTTTCTGGAAAGCGCGAGCGGTTTGCTGATCACTTTATGGACGATAGTCCCTTATCTGACGCTGCATGCAGGCTATTATTTTTTTGAGCATCCGCGCATACAAAAACAATGGTTGAGCTTTAGCGTGATTGAAGTGGCTGTCGTCGCCTGGCTATATTTCCAGACCGTGGTCATGTATCCCGATGCGCAGGGCGGTCTGATTTTCCTGTTTTTGCCCGTCTGGCAGGGGACACTAAATATGCTGGTTGGCATGCTGCTGTACTGGCGTCAATCGCGCTTAAATCGGCTCCCTTAACCCGGTATCTTTTCATTCTTTGCGCAATCTCCTGCCCTATGCCTAAATTTATCGTGGATTGTTTGCGCTATCTGTGGGCCGCACCTAATACCGTACTTGGATTGCTCTTTGCCTGCCTGCTCATGCTGACGGGCGCGCGAATGCGACAAGTGGCGGGCGTGCTGGAAGTCTCTGGCGGTTGGCTGGCCAGCCGCTTGGCCCGGTATAGCGGCTTTGCTGCGATAACATTCGGTCACGTGGTGCTTGGCTATTCCGCGCATGCTTTGCAGCAGTTGCGCGTACATGAGCATACGCATGTGCGGCAAGCTGAATGCTGGGGCCTGTTTTTTATTCCGGCCTATTTGCTGGCTGGACTGTGGCAGCTGTTACGCGGACGCCATGTCTATCACGATCATCCGTTTGAAAAGGCAGCCGTGGCCGCTGAATGCCTTCACTTTAAGCGCTTGCCGCAGGCGGTGATCACGAATGGGCAATAAAAAAACGCCAGCAGACTGGCGTTTTTTTATGGGATGGAAGGCGCTTAATATAAGCTTTCCCAGAATTTCCACCAGACTTTTTCTTCTTCCTGAACCTTACCGGCAATCATAGGATTATCAGGATAGTTGGTTTTTAAAACACGCAGCGCTTCATTTTTCAGGTCTGTCATGTCCATGGCATCGTAAGCACTGATCTCCATGACCAGCGCATCTTCGATGGAGCTGGAATTGGGATAGGTCTCAAGCACATAGCGAGCACGGTTGAGTGCGGCGACGTAGGCTTTGCGTTGCATGTAATAACGCGCGACATGCATTTCGTGCAGTGCCAGTGTATTGACCAGGTAAATCATGCGCTGGGTGGCGTCGTTTTTATAGCGGCTGGTAGGGAACCGTTCAACCAGTTCTTTAAAGGCGTTAAACGAAATACGCAGAGTTTTGGGGTCGCGATCGTTAATTTCTTGCTTGGTATATTTTTCAATGACGCCGCGCTCGTTAAAGGTGGCCAGGCCCTTGAGATAGTAGGCGTAATCGAGGTTGGGGTGATTAGGGTGGAGCTTGATAAAGCGGTCTATCGCAGACAGGCAAAGAATCGGTTCTGATTTTTTGTAGTAGGCATAAGCAACTTCGAGTTGGGATTGTGTCGCATACGCACCATGCGGATAACGTGCCTCCAGCTTCTGGAAATACTCAATCGCCTTGTCATAGTTACGGTCAACCATTTTTTCCTGGCCCGTGGCATAAAGGCGTTGTTCGCTCCAGCCTTTGGTTTCGTCAGGGGGATTCGGATTGCCGAAAATGGCACAGGCACTCAAGGCCAGCGCGCCAATCAAAATAAAAGCACGCGTGAACAGGGTGTTAAGCGGTAAAATGCGAAGCATGTTGATTTATGTTGTTTTATCAAGGGAACTCAAAGCATTATAACTGATGCTGTTTGAAAATATGAAAGAAAGCACCTCCTTACAGCTGGTCGTCCCTAGCAACCTTGGCGGGCAACGCCTGGACCTGGCCTTGCAGCAGATGTTGCCAGACCATTCTCGCAGCCGCCTGCAGGCCTGGATTAAAGAAGGTCTGGTCTTGCTCGATGGTAAGGCGCCCACGGCCAAAACCAAGGTGTGGGGGGGCGAGCGACTGGTGGTGACTCCCCCTAAAAATGCGCAGGACAATGCGTTTGAGCCAGAAGACATTGCACTGGATGTTGTATACGAAGACGATGCACTGATCATTATTAACAAGCCTGCTGGTCTGGTAGTGCACCCGGCGGCCGGCAACTGGAGCGGCACCTTGCTCAATGCCTTGCTGTTTCACTGGCCGGCGCTCAAAGAGGTGCCACGTGCCGGTATTGTGCACCGGCTGGACAAGGATACCAGCGGTTTGCTGGTGGTTGCGAAAACGCTCGAAGCACAGACCAGCCTGGTGCGTCAGTTGCAGGCACGCACGGTTAAACGTGAGTACCGGGCCATCGTTTGGGGCCAGTTGTGGCGTAATGGTAAGGTGGATCAGCCGATAGGGCGCCATCCGCACCACAGAACCAAAATGGCGGTGGTGCGACGAGGTAAAACCGCCATCACGCATTACGAGATCCTTGAGCGGTTTGGCACCAATACCTATTTGCGCTGCAACCTGGAAACCGGCCGTACCCACCAGATCCGCGTGCATTTGCAGCATCTGAAAGCGCCTATGGTCGGTGATCCGCTGTATGGCATAGGCAATATTATTCCGCACAAGATGATGACGCCGGAATTGCGTGAGGTCATCGGCAATTTCAAGCGTCAGGCCTTGCATGCGATCAAGCTCGGCTTGATTCACCCGGTGACGAATGCGCCCATGGAATGGCAGATTGAGCTTGCTGATGACATGCGTGAACTATTAGACGCTATGCGCACGACCGACTTGCCCGATGAGCCGCTGGCGCCTGTCGATTTCAATGTGGATGAAAACGGCTTGTTCATTGGTGAAGATGACGAAGATTGGGGCGATGAAGATTTTGACGAAGATCTCGATGCTGAGCTGGATGAGGATGCCTGGGATGAAGAAGGCGAAGAGGATGAGGCATAATGGCTGTTTTGCCTGTTATTTTGCCTGATTGGCCGGCGCCTGCTTGCGTGAAGGCCTTGCAAACCACACGTCTTGGCGGTGTTAGTCAGGGCAGCTATGCCAGTCTGAACCTGGGGGATCATGTCAAGGACTTGCCTCAGCATGTGGCGGCCAACAGACAATTACTGAGTCCCTATTTGCCGAGTGAGCCGGTGTGGCTTAACCAGGTGCATGGGGTGCGCGTAATTGATGCGGCCTTATCTTCATGTCTGGAAATCGCAGATGCCAGTTTTAGCACCCGCAAACAGGTGGTCTGCGTCACCATGACCGCCGATTGCCTGCCAGTATTACTCTGTGATCAGGCGGGGAGTGTGGTGGCGGCTGTGCATGCTGGCTGGCGCAGTTTGTGTGACGGGGTGATAGAGGCGACGGTAAAAACCATGCCGGTTGAGCCCGCCAGGCTCATGGCCTGGTTAGGTCCGGCCATTGGCCCGCAAGCGTTTGAAGTGGGGAATGAAGTGCGCGCGCAATTTATGGCGCAAGATGCGCAGGCAGAACATGCATTTCAGGCGCAAGGCGAAAAATGGCTGGGAGACTTGTATGCGATTGCGCGACAACGGCTTTCCAGGCTAGGAGTGACGCAGGTCTATGGTGGTGGACGCTGTACTTATCGTGAACCAGAGACGTTTTTCAGCTTTAGGCGTGATGGCGATACCGGGCGTATGGCCAGCTTGATTTGGCTGGAGTAGTGTTTTTCGCCATAGTGGATACAGCGTCAGGCACGAACGTATTTGATCCTCGCGAGGATTGATACGCTGGAGTATGTCAATACTGCGCTATTGCAAGCTGGTTGATAGAGATTGATCTCTGAGTGCCCTGTGGCTCAACCCAAGATATTATTTAAATAATGAAAAAACATCTGATTTTTGACCTCGATGGCACACTCATCGATTCCGCACCGAGTACACTGCATTGTTTTGAGTTGGCTTTCCGTTCGACCAATACGCCACTCAGAATGGCGTTGGGCAATGAGGTGATTGGCCCGCCGCTCATGGAGACGCTTAAACAGCTGTCTGGTAGCGAGGATGCGGCTGTGTTGAATACTTTGGCCGCAGCTTTTAAGCAGCATTATGACAGCACGGGTTATCAGCAGTCGGTGGTGTTTGATGGTGTTCCGGCCATGCTGCAGCAACTCAAGGCAGAGGGCTATACGCTGTATATTGCGACCAATAAACGCTTTGATCCGACTGAAAAAATCATGGCCTATCTGGGCTGGCAGGATTTTTTTGCGGGCGTCTATGCACTGGATTATTTCAGCCCTGCATTGAAGTCAAAGGCGCAGATGATAGGGCGCGTGGTCGCCGAGCATGATTTAAAAATCCAGGATTGCCTGTATATCGGTGACCGTCTTGAAGATGGCCAGTCGGCCGAGGCCAACCTGATGGACTTCGTGCTGGTGACCTGGGGCTATGCCGGCGATGTGGCCTTGCGTCAACCGCATTGGCAGTGCTGCGACGCTGTGCCTGACTTGCCTGCCCTGGTGGCCGGGCTATGTGCGGACAGTGTCTTATGATGAAAAGATTGCGCGCCAGACGGCATCCGGCAAATACACCGGGGGAGGTGAGCGCTACGCGTAGTACATTGCGCGCCTGGCCACAAATGGTATTGTTCGCGGTGGCTTTGCTTTGCTTGTTTTTACTGGGGCAGCATTTCCATTGGGATACGCGGGTACTGGCGGCGGTCACACTGTTGTTCGGCCTGTTGTCAGGGTTGCTGGTGTGGCTGGTCGGCGTGATAGGCCTGGTGCCATTGATTGGCCCCATCATTGTCAAGGTGCTCAGCTTTGGCTTTATCTGGCTGCTCAATGCTGTAGGTTACCTGATGTCTTACATTGCCATTCGTCGTGGTTACTCACGGGATGTGTTGACCTATCGCGGATTGACCATGGCCTTGCTGATCGGCATTGTGATTGGCTACATCATTGCGCAGTTTATTTGAGCCAGGTGACCTGGCATCTGCATGCGTTAACTAATTGTTTATGCTTTGTTTTTTTGATAACTCACGTATAATGCGCGGCTTCCTTTAATCACTCGGCATGCTTGCTTTGACCCCTTTGTTGACTGATATTTCGCCTTTTACCGGCATGATGCTGGCCTGTTTGTTAGGGGGCGTGCTCAGTGTGTGTGTCGCAGCCCTGTTTGCGCTCAATGCTCAAAAGCATTGGGTGCCTTTGCTGGTGAGTTATGCGATTGGCGCCTTGCTGGCCGCGGTGTTTCTTGAGATTTTGCCGCACGCGATTGAAAGCAGCCCCAATATCGAGGCGATGACCGGTACCATGCTGTTTGGCGTGCTACTGTTTTTTACGCTGGAAAAACTGGTGCTGTGGCGGCATTGTCATGGCGAGCACTGTGAAATACATGCCATGCATGACGAGGCCCATTGCCCCGAGTTACATCCAGGCCAGCCTGCTACCAAAAAACCGCAAGGCGCAATCAAGTTCAGATTGCCAGCGGCGCAGCCTAGCCAGATGATAGGGCATCCTCATTTACATGGTCACGCGCATGGTCATGATGGTGGCCGCAGTGGTTTGATGATCATGGTAGGCGATACCTTTCACAATTTTGTTGATGGCATCCTGATCTGCGCGGCATTTATGGTAGATATGCAGGTGGGCGTAGTGACTGCACTGGCGATTATCGCCCATGAGATTCCGCAGGAAGTCGGCGACTTTCTGATTTTGTTACATTCCGGCTACAGTAAACAAAAAGCCTTTTTGTTTAATATCGGCTCCAGCCTGGCCACCGTGCTTGGCGGTATCATTGCGTATTTTGCGCTGCATGCGGTGCAGCACTGGGTACCCTATATCTTGAGTCTTGCCGCAGCCAGCATGCTCTATGTGGCGGTGGCGGACCTGATTCCAGGCTTGCACAAGCGTACGGCATTGCGCGATACCATGAATCAGTTATTGTTAATTGTGTTGGGGGTGGCTTCAGTTGCCCTGACCAAATGGTTGGTAGAAGGTTAAGAGGGAAGCATCATGCAAAGTTCACCTAAAGTTGGTTTCGTCTCATTGGGTTGCCCCAAGGCAGGCTCAGATTCCGAGCGTATCCTGACCCAATTGCGGGCCGAAGGCTATGAAATCAGCAACAGTTACGAGCAGTCTGACCTGGTGGTGGTGAATACCTGTGGTTTTATTGACTCTGCGGTGCAAGAGTCGCTGGATGCGATTGGCGAGGCACTCAACAAAAACGGCAAGGTGATTGTGACCGGTTGCCTGGGCGCGAAAAAAGACGTGGTCACGGACGCACACCCCAGCGTGTTGGCCGTGACTGGCCCGCATGCCCTGGAAGAGGTGATGGGGCATGTACATACACACCTGCCGAAACCGCACGACCCCTACACCGACCTGGTGCCGCCGCAAGGCATTCGTCTCACGCCCAAGCATTATGCTTACCTTAAAATTTCAGAAGGTTGTAACCACCGTTGCAGCTTCTGCATTATCCCCAGCATGCGCGGCGATTTGGTTAGCCGTCCGATTGGTGACGTGCTCAATGAGGCTGAGAGCTTGGTGAATGCAGGCGTTTCCGAAATTTTGGTCATTTCGCAGGATACTTCTGCCTATGGCGTGGACATGAAATTCCGCAAAGGCTTCTGGAACGGCAGGCCAGTTAGAACGCATATGACCGAACTCAGTAAAGCCCTGGGCGAGCTGGGCGTTTGGGTTCGCTTGCACTATGTGTATCCCTACCCACATGTTGATGACGTGATCCCATTGATGGCCGAAGGGGCGATTTTGCCGTACCTGGATGTGCCGTTCCAACATGCCAGCCCGGCGGTGCTCAAAGCCATGAAGCGTCCGGCCAGCAGTGAAAACAACCTGGCCCGTATCAAAGCCTGGCGTGATATTTGCCCGGAAATCGCTATCCGAAGCACCTTTATTGTCGGCTTCCCCGGCGAGACTGAAGATGACTTTAAAATGCTGCTCGACTTTATGGAAGAAGCGCAGCTGGACCGCGTCGGTTGCTTTGCCTATTCGGCAGTGGATGGCGCAGCGGCCAACCATTTGCCTAATCCGGTGGCTGAAGAAATCAAACAAGAGCGCCTGAGCCGCTTTATGGAAGTGCAGGAGCGCATCAGTGCCGCCAAGGTGGCGGCTAAAATCGGCAGCCTGCAAACCGTGCTAGTGGATGAACTCACTGAAGATGACGATGGAAACATCATCGGTATTGCTCGCACCAAGGCAGATGCGCCCGAAATTGATGGCATTGTTTATCTGCAAGATGCAGATGGCTTGAACCCGGGTGATTTTGTGGATGTACAGATTATCGATGCGCAAGGCCATGATTTGATCGGGGCGCCACCGGAGTTTTAGGGCTAGGCCAAGGCGTTGATTCAGGCCCGCTTAAATCAGACAGGTTTTTAAGCAGATCGCTGTCGTAGTGCTCAATTAGCGTTGAGATAAAAGGGTGACGCGTTTCAGTTTCGGCAGGCAACGGCCTAGCCTACCGTCTTTTTTAAATGGCGAGCTGTGGCCGTTCGCTATCCGCGCGTTCAGCAAAAATGTCGGTGGTAAACGGACAGCGTGTGAGCTTGGTGGCCGCATTTTTTTTACGTTTGTTGGCTTGTTGCAAGTTGACGTAGGGTGTTTGACTCAGGCGGATATAGCCGGATTGCAGCAGCTTGCCGGCTGTGGTCTCAAACTGACTGAGCGGATTGTCCATATTTTGCAAGGTGATGCCCTGTTTGTGAACAGCCAGCACGTGATACAAGACGGCAATGTGGCCATCGGCGTCTGGCTTGCCATAGAGCTCGCCTACATGAATTTCCAAGTTTGTATCTAATGGCGCAGTTTGCATACGCGCATCTTAGCGTGATTTTAAACCAGCTTCAATGCGTCCTCTGCGCCCACGGCTTCAATCTTAACCAGACTAAACACGGTGTTGACAGGCGGCATGTTAAAATGCACGCCTGTTTTAATTTCAAGAGTCATCATGCAAGCTGTTAAAACCCGTTTTGCCCCCAGTCCTACCGGTTATCTGCATATTGGCGGTGCGCGTACCGCCTTGTTCTCATGGGCGTATGCCAAGCGCCATGGCGGCAAGTTTATTTTGCGTATTGAAGATACGGATGTTGCACGCTCCACGCCGGAAGCCGTGCAGGCCATTCTGGATGGCATGGCCTGGTTGCAGCTGGATCATGACGAAGGCCCGTTTTACCAAATGCAGCGCATGGAGACTTACAAAAAAATGATCCAGCAGATGCTGGATGCTGGCCATGCTTATTATTGCTATTGCAGCAAAGAAGAGCTGGATGCCTTGCGTGAAAGCCAGATGCAGCAGGGTTTGAAGCCGCGTTACGATGGCCGCTGGCGGCCTGAGCCCGGTAAAGTGTTGCCTGAGCCGCCTAAGGATGTGCCACCGGTCGTGCGTTTCAAAAACCCGACCGAAGGCGTGGTGGCCTGGGAGGATATGGTCAAGGGTCGCATTGAGATTGCCAATGCCGAGCTGGATGACCTGATTATTGCGCGGGCTGACGGTACGCCAACCTATAACTTCTGTGTGGTGGTGGATGACTGGGAAATGGGCGTTACGCAAGTAATTCGCGGCGATGATCATGTCAACAACACTCCGCGCCAGATCAATATGCTCAAGGCACTGGGTGCACAGGTGCCGCAGTATGCGCACTTGTCCATGATTTTGGGCGATGATGGTCAGAAGCTGTCCAAACGCCATGGTGCCGTGAGCGTCATGCAATACCATGAAGACGGTTATTTGCGTGAGGCGGTACTCAACTACCTGGCGCGCCTGGGCTGGTCGCATGGCGATGATGAAGTGTTCAGCATGGCGCAGTTCTGCGAGTGGTTTGATCTGGACCATATCACGCCGTCAGCCGCACAGTTCAATACTGAAAAGCTCAACTGGCTCAATGCGCATTACATTAAAACCTTGCCCTTGGAACGGATTGCCGATGAAGTCAAACCCCGTTTGGCTGAATTAGGCGTCACAGAAACACAGTCGCCAGATTTGCTGGCAGTATTGAATTTATACCGTGAGCGTGCCAATAACCTCAATCAACTGGCCAGGGAAATTGCCTTCTTTTACCAAGTGCCTGAGATCAATGAGGCGGACAAAACCAAACATGTGTTGCCGGAAACCGCCGGCTATATCGAACTTTTTTTAGAAAAAACTCAAGATTCTGACTGGACTGCCGATATGCTACACGATGCGCTAAATCAGGTGGTCACTGAGCAGCAGATCAAGTTTCCCAAGCTGGCGATGCCTTTGCGGGTGGCTTTGATCGGCATAGCACAGTCGCCTAGCATTGATCAGGTGATGTCAATTCTGGGTAAAGAGGCTTGTCTGCAGCGCATCCGCGCTTTATTTCCAAAAAAGTAAAGCGCGGGGATTGAAAAAGGAACAAATTAGTACAATCATAGTCACTATGAGGGATTGGTGTTCAAGATAATAAAACTCCAATACGATTAAAACAAACAAGGAGCAATTCCATGAATAATAAAGGCCAAATGCTGCAAGATCCGTTTTTGAATGCACTCAGAAAAGAGCACGTTCAAGTGTCCATTTACCTGGTAAACGGCATTAAATTGCAAGGGCAGGTCGATTCTTTTGATCAATATGTCATTTTGTTAAAAAACACCGTGACACAAATGGTGTACAAGCACGCCATTTCCACCATCGTTCCTGCACGTCCAGTCAGCCTCGGATCGCACGACGCCGCTCAAGAATCTTAATGCATGTTTGATAGACCAAGCGGCGGAGATGCCGTCGTTCTGGTCAGCGTCAACTTTGGTGACGCTGACTACGCAGAAAGTTTGCAAGAACTCCGCCACCTGGCCGGGACTGCTGGCCTCAATATCTCAGCGACGCTGGAAGGCAAGCGTCATGCGCCTGATCCCAAATACTTTATCGGCTCTGGCAAGGCAGATGAGTTAAAGGCCTTGATGGCCGCCTATGACAGCAAAGTCGCGGCTTTCAATCACGACTTGAGCCCCTCGCAACAGCGCAACCTTGAAAAGTTGCTTGAAGCACGTGTGGTAGACCGCACCGGCCTGATTCTGGATATCTTTGCCCAACGTGCGCAATCGCACGAAGGTAAGCTGCAAGTCGAGCTTGCCCAACTGGAGCACTTGTCTACGCGGTTGGTGCGTGGCTGGACCCACCTTGAACGACAAAAGGGCGGGATTGGCGTGCGGGGCGGCCCTGGTGAAACCCAGCTCGAGCTGGACAGACGCATGTTGCGCGTGCGCGTCAAGCAGTTGCGTGAAAAGCTGGATAAACTCAAGCAGCAACGTGGCATGCAACGTCGTGCGCGCAAACGCTCCAACCTGATGACCGTTTCTCTGGTCGGCTATACCAACGCGGGTAAATCCACCTTGTTTAATCGCCTGACACACTCGGGTGTCTATGCGGCAGACCAGCTATTTGCCACACTGGATACCACCTCTCGTAAAATGCACCTGCCGGAAGGTTATCCGGTGGTGTTGTCAGATACGGTTGGCTTTATCAAGCATTTGCCTACGACTTTGATTGAAGCCTTTGGTGCTACGCTTGAAGAGGCCGCGCAGGCCGATTTATTACTGCATGTGGTTGATGTGGCCAGCCCTAATCGCGATGCGCAAATCGAACAAGTCAATATCGTATTGAACGAGATTGGTGCTGCCAGGGTCCCACAGATTCTGGTGCTTAACCAGATTGACCGCATGGGCATGCCGCCCGGAATCGACCGCGACGAGTATGGTAATATCCGAACTGTTCGTGTGTCAGCCAGGGATGGCATAGGCATAGAGGATTTACGCCAGGCGCTGTTAGAGCATCAGCAATACCTGAAAAAACTCAGCACCGAAGAAAGTGCTTACGTTTAAAAAGATCAAAACATACGGAGTACACGCATGAAAAAATTTCCAGGCTTTTGGAATAAAAACAATGAAGGCCCGCCCGATCTGGACGAGGTGTTCAAGGATTTGAATCAAAAGCTGAACCGGTTATTTGGCAACAATAAAGGCGGGCAGGGTGGTCCGCGTGGATCAGCACCTGCTCCACAATCCTTGCCAGTGGCCCCGATTTTAGGGTTGGTGGCGCTGATCTGGCTGGGCTCTGGCTTTTATATTGTTGACCAGGGCTCTCGCGGTGTGGTGTTACGTTTTGGCAAACATGTGGAAACCACCATGCCTGGCCCGCGTTGGCATTTGCCATTTCCGATTGAGACCGTGGAAAACGTGAACCTCGAGCAGGTGCGTACCATTGAAATGGGCTACCGTTCTTATGAGGGCGAATCTGGCCGTAGCAAAGAGCTGAAAGAGTCTTTAATGTTGACCGATGACGAAAACATTATTGATTTGCAGGTGGCTGTGCAATACAACCTGAAGTCGGTGGAAGATTATCAGTTTAGCAACCGCTCCACCGAAGAAAGCGTGCGTGGTGTGGCAGAAACAGCCATCCGCGAAGTGGTAGGCAAGAGCAAGATGGACTTCGTGCTGTATGAAGGCCGGGATGATGTGGCTGCCAAAGCGAAAAAACTCATGCAGGACATGCTGGACAGATATCAATCTGGCGTCAATATTGTTAACGTTACCATGCAGAATGCACAGCCGCCAGAACAGGTACAGGCGGCATTTGATGATGCAGTCAAGGCCAAACAGGATCTGGAACGCCAGAAAAATGAAGGTCAGGCTTATGCCAATGATGTGATTCCTAAAGCACGTGGTACAGCGTCGCGGTTGGCCGAAGAGGCCGCGGGTTACAAGCTGCGGGTGGAGAACGAAGCCAAGGGTAATGCAGACCGTTTCGAGCAGATTCTGGCGCAGTACAACAAAGCGCCTGAAGTGACCCGCCAGCGTTTGTATCTGGATACGCAGGAACATATTTTGGCCAATACCAGCAAAGTGCTGGTTGATCAGAAAAATGGCAACAGCATGCTGTATTTGCCACTGGATAAACTCATGAGCATGAGTGGTGCAGGCAGTAATGCCGCAGCTGGGTCTGCCGTCCCGGCGGATAAGCCAGCCATCGAGCCACCGGCTGACGCGAGTGTGCTAGACCGCTCCAGGGATGCCATGCGTAGTCGTGATCGCGAATATCGCTAGTCTGCCCCTCAAGGAAAATACATGATGAGAAATATTGGAAGTTTGTTAATTGGGGTGTTTGTCTTGCTGGTCTTGGTGACATCATCAGCATATACGGTCGATCAGCGTGAATATGCGCTGGTCTTCCGTCTGGGCGAAATTGTCTCGGTGAAAAAAGACCCTGGTCTTTATTTCAAGATGCCTATGGTGGAGAACATCCGCTATTACGACAAGCGGATTCTGACGCTGAACTGGGAAGAACCAGACCGGTTTATCACCAGTGAAAAGAAAAACGTACTGGTGGATTCGTTTGTGAAATGGCGCATTATCGACCCGGCCAAATACTACGTTTCTGTGCGTGGCGATGAAGTGCAGGCCGAGCGTCGTTTGTCGCAGATGGTCAATGACGGCTTGCGCGCTGAGTTTGGTAAACACACCATCCACGATGTCGTCTCTGGCGAGCGTTCGCAGATCATGGAAATCCTGCGTCAGCGTGCAGACAAGGAAAGCCGCCAAATGGGCATCCAGATTATGGATGTGCGCTTACGTCGTGTAGATCTGCCGAAAGAAGTCAGCGAATCCGTGTATCAACGCATGGAGGCCGAGCGTAAATCGGTGGCCAATGAGTTGCGCTCACAAGGTGCAGCGGCGGCAGAAAAAATTCGTGCCGATGCCGACAAGCAGCGTGAAGTGATTATTGCCGAAGCCTATCGCGATGCGCAGAAAATTAAAGGCGAGGGCGATGCCAAAGCCTCAGAAGTCTATGCACAGGCGTTTGGTAAAAACCCTGAGTTTTATGCCTTCTACCGCAGCCAGGAAGCTTACAAAAACAGCTTCAAGAGCAAGTCTGACGTGATGGTGATTGACCAGAGTTCAGACTTCTTTAAATACATGCGTAGCAGCGGTAAAAAGTAATGCTTGCACCATGAACTGGTGGTGGAGTGTGCTGGGTGGTGTGTTGCTGATTGAAGGTTTGATGCCGCTGTTATTGACCAAAGCCTGGCGCAATACTTTTGAACGAATGCTGCAACTGCGGGATGGTCAAATTCGCTTTATTGGTTTTATTTCAATGCTGTTTGGTTTGTTCATTCTCTGGTTAAATCGCTAACGGGTGAATGCCACCAAGCTGAGATGGTTAAGCGTTTTAAAAAAAGCACACCTTGCGTGTGCTTTTTTGTTTGGATTTTAACGGAGTGCAAGGCTGACGCGACTTGCTGGCAGGTTGCTAAAGCCGTGCTTTCGGCAGGGGTTTGCAGGTATAATGGCGGGATGCATAATTGGTTACTCCCTGAATATATTGAAGATGTGCTGCCTGCTGAAGCAGCACGGCTTGAGTCCTACCGTCGGCAACTGCTGGATTTGTTCCGTGTCCATGGCTACCAGTATGTCATGCCGCCGATGATGGAATATGTTGAATCCCTGCTCACCGGGACCGGTCACGATCTGGATATCGCCACCTTTAAAGTGGTGGATCAACTGACCGGGCGCTTGATGGGCTTGCGCGCTGATACGACGCCACAGGCTGCGCGCATTGATGCGCATATGCTCAATCATGCCGGTGTCTCGCGCTTGTGTTATGCCGGGACCGTTTTGAGAACCAAGCCGGATGGCCTGGCGCGCACTCGTGAGCCTTTGCAACTCGGGGCAGAATTGTATGGTCATGCCGGTATTGCCAGCGATATTGAAGTGCAGCGGCTGATGGTCAAAGCCTTGCAGTTGTTAGGCATGCAAACCTTGTTTGTGGACCTGAGTCATGCAGCGATTTTCGCCAGCCTGTCGCATACCGCGCAATTAGGCCTGCCGCAAGAACAAGCCCTGCAAGCGGCTTTGCAAGCTAAAGACATTTCATTGGTAGAGCAACTGGTGGTGAATTTGCCCGAAAAATCCAGGCAAGCTTTTATTGCCCTGGCCCAACTCAATGGTGGCATTGAGGTGTTGGATCAGGCGCGTGAAGTATTGCCTGACTCAGAAGGGATTGAACAGGCTTTGCTTGAGTTGGAGGCAGTCGCGAAAGCGCTGGGTGATCGTAATGTGACGGTGACCATTGATTTAAGTGAGTTGCGTGGATATCACTACCATAGCGGCATCGTCTTCGCGGCCTATGCCAAAGGCTATGCTGGCCCCATTGCACTGGGTGGCCGCTATGATGAGGTGGGGGCTGCCTTTGGCCGTGCACGCCCGGCGACAGGCTTTAGCCTGGATCTGCGTGGTGCTTTACTCGCCTTGGGCCCTGCGACCATGGACAAAGGGATTTTGGCGCCTGCAACGCAGGATGCTGACTTGTTAGCCCTGATAGAGACCTTACGCGCGCAAGGTCAGGTGGTGGTTGAAGCCTTGCCTGATGCGCAGGTGGATTATTCTGAATTGGCCTGTGACCGTCTGTTGCAAAAGGTGGATGGTCGCTGGCAAGTGGTGGCTGTGTAATACGCCGCCTCTTTAATTTGTATAGACAAGATATTGATTGAACATGACACAATTTAAGCAAGCAAAGAACGTCGTTGTGATTGGCACCCAATGGGGCGACGAAGGTAAAGGTAAAATTGTTGACTGGCTGACCGACCATGCGCAAGGTGTGGTGCGTTTTCAGGGTGGTCACAATGCGGGTCACACCCTGGTCGTCGGCCAAGGGGATGCGCAAAAAGTCTACAAGTTAAACCTGGTGCCTTCTGGTATTGTGCGCGATGGCGTCAATTGCTATATCGGTAATGGCGTGGTGCTGGATACCACCCATTTGCTGCATGAGATTTCCACGCTGGAACAAGGCGGGCTGGATGTTAAAAACCGTCTCAAAGTCAGTCCTGGCTGTCCATTGATTTTGTCTCATCACGTTGCGGTTGATTTGGCACGTGAAGCCAAGCGCAGCGCCGAGAAAAAAATTGGCACTACAGGCAAGGGCATTGGCCCTGCCTATGAAGACAAGGTCGCACGCCGCGCCTTGCGTGTCTATGATTTGTTCCACCCTGAGCGCTTCGCCGAAAAGCTGCGCGAAGTCATGGATTATCACAATTTTGTATTGACCAATTATCTTGGTTCTGCTGCGGTAGATTTCCAGCAGCAATACGATGCCAGCATGCAGCACGCTGTGGCGTTGAAGCCGATGGTGGCTGATATTTCTGCGGCGTTATATGAAGCCAATGCCCGTGGCGAACACTTGCTGTTTGAAGGCGCACAAGGCACCTTGCTGGATGTGGACCATGGCACTTACCCCTATGTGACTTCCAGCAACTGTATCGCTGGCCAAGCCTCAGCAGGGACCGGTGTTGGTGCCAACATGCTGCACTATGTGCTTGGTATTACCAAAGCCTACACGACGCGTGTGGGTGGCGGCCCCTTCCCAAGCGAGCTGGATATTGAAACAGAAGGCGCACCAGGTTACCAGATGTCTCACAAGGGACAGGAAATCGGGACTGTGACCAAACGAAAACGCCGCTGTGGCTGGTTTGATGCTGCAGCCTTGCGTCGCTCTGCGCGAATCAACGGCTTGACTGGCTTGTGTATTACCAAGCTGGATGTGCTGGATGGCATTGAGTCACTGGATATTTGCACGGGTTACAAGCTGGATGGCAAAGTGGTTGATATGCTGCCGGTCGGTGCGGATGACGTCGCCCGTTGTGAGCCGATTTATGAAACCGTGCCAGGCTGGAGCGAAACCACCTTCGGTGTCAAAACCTGGGATGCATTACCCAAAAATGCGCAGCATTACCTCAAGCGTCTGGAAGCGGTCTGTGGCGTGCCGATTGCCATTGTCTCGACTGGCCCGGAGCGGGATGAAACCATCGTGCTGCAACATCCTTTCGCCTGAGTAAGGTGACTTGACATGCGTGCACAACGATTGGCATGGGCAATTACCGGTTCCGGCCATTATCTGCGAGAGTCATTGGCCATTCTGCAAACCTTGCAGGAGGTCGATATTTACCTGAGCCGTGCAGCGGCCGAAATTATCCAGCAATATGGCTTTCAGGCTGCACTGGAAGCCACTGGCCACAAGGTCTATCAGGACAAAACAGCCAGCAGCGTCCCGGTCGAGCGTTTTTATGAGGGCGTATATCACACGCTGGTGATTTCACCTGCGACGTCTAATACTATCGCCAAAATGGCATATGGCTTTTCGGATAGCCTGGTCACCAACCTGTTTGCGCAAGCAGGTAAAACGCGGATCCAAAGCATTGTGTTTGCATGTGATACGGCGCCAGAGTTGGAGTCGGAAGCACCCAGAGACAACGTGGTCAAGGTCTATCCACGCCAGATCGATCTGGATAATGTGGCCCAGTTAAAACGCTTTGCGGATACCACGGTCGTTGAAGACATGGCTGGTTTGCAGCATGCGATCATGGCGCGTCTGGCAGTCGTGCATGAGTTGCATTTGCATCAGGGCGTACAGGTAGAGCACACTCACGACTAACACCATGAATCGACTGCTGTTTCTTACCGGAAAACTGGCAGAACACAGTCTGCATCAGGTATTACAAGCGATACAGGCCGACAGTAAACAGTCTCCGTTTGAATATGAAGTGAAACAGATCGGGGTGTCTGTTGCGGCATTGATGACGCCGCCCCTGATCGCCCGCCGCTTACCCAAAGTCGAGAATATTGATAAAGTCATTTTACCTGGTCTCTGTCAGGGCGATCTCGGCCTGCTGGAGTCGCAGTGGGGTGTGCCTGTAGAGCGAGGACCTAAAGACTTGAAGGATTTGCCACAATATTTTGGTCAGCAAGGAAAAGTGCCCGATTTAAGCCAGCATAGTGTGCTGATTTTTGCTGAAATTGTCGATGCACCAGATCTGACGGTTGAGCAAATCATCGCCAAAGCGCAGCATTTCAAACAGCAGGGGGCGGATGTCATCGACCTCGGCTGCCTGCCGGGAAAAGCATTTGCGCATATGACAGAGAGCGTGTGTGCGCTCAAGTCAGCAGGTTTTCAGGTAAGTGTAGATTCCATGCGTGAAGACGATCTGCTGGCAGCGGGTAAAGCCGGTGCCGATTACCTCTTAAGTCTGCATGAAAACAGTCTCTGGATTGCAGAAGAAGTCGCTTCTACCCCCGTGTTGATTCCAGCCAAGCCTGGTAGCATGCCCAGCTTGCAACGTGCCATCGAGCACTGCCTTAAACGGGAGCTTGCGTTTATTGCCGATCCTATTTTGGATCCCATCCATTTTGGTTTCACCGAATCGATTGTACGTTATCACAAGCTGCGCAAAAAATATCCGGATATCGCGATCATGATGGGCGTGGGCAATCTGACCGAATTGACAGATGCCGACACCACCGGGATTAACGCCATGCTGTTCGGGATGATCAGTGAGCTGAATATCAACGCTGTGCTGGCGACCTCGGTCAGCGCGCATGCCTGCGAGGCTGTGGCTGAGGCTGATATTGCCCGCCGTGTCATGTACCGCGCCAAACAGGACAAACGGTTGCCTCGTGGCTATGATGCCGGCTTGCTTGGCCTGCATGATCGCAAGCCGTTTCCTTACAGTGCGGCGGAAATTGCTGAGATGGCCAGGCAAATCAAGGACCCCAGTTTTCGCATCATGGTGAGCGAAGCGGGTGTACATGTCTACAATCGGGATGGTCTGCAGCAGGCAACGGATCCCTATGTTTTTTATCCAGAACTGCAGGTGCAAGACGATGCTTCGCATGCGTTTTATTTGGGGGTAGAGCTGGCTCGCGCCCAAATTGCCTGGCAACTGAAAAAACGCTATGTGCAGGATGAAATGCTGGAGTGGGGCGTTGCCTCAGTCGCCCAAAACAAGCAGGCCAAAGTTGCACATCGTGAGGCTTCCATCAAAGAGCGTCAGGAAGCGACTAAACCTGATCAAGCCAGTGGTGCCACGGTTCACGCATCAGCGAAAAAGCCCGTTGGTAATTCAACCAGCCCGGAAAACAAAGAATGATTTACGAAACCATCATCACCACGTGCTCTCCTGAAGGTGAGGTGCACATTGCGCCGTTTGGGATCCAATGGCAGGCAGGGCGAGTGCTCATCATGCCTTACCAGCCCTCAACTACCTTGCAGAATATTTTACAGACCCGGTCGGCCGTCTTAAATCTGACCGATGATGTTCGTGTTTTTGCTGCCGCTATTGCCAGAAAAAAAATGTTTTCCACCTTGCCAGTCGGGCATGGCCACAGCGTGCGGCTAACTGACTGTCTGGCGCATCATGTATTAAGCCTCGATACAGTCGAGCCGGATGAAAATCGACCAAAATTATGGATGCAAGTGGTTGAAAGTCAGACACATGCGCCATTTATGGGCTTTAACCGTGCCCAGGCGGCAGTGGTTGAATTGGCCGTACTTGTCAGCAGGCTGCATCTGTTGCCTGCTGAGAAAATTACGCAAGAAATGCAGTATTTACAAATTGCGATTGATAAAACAGCCGGCCCCAACGAGCTTGAAGCCTGGCAATGGCTGGTGGATTGCGTTAACAACCACCAGGCACAGCAAACAGGCATGCAGCAGGCATAAGGATATCTATGCGCATATTAGTCAGTGTAAATTCGGTTGCCGAGGCGCAGTTGGTACTGGCCGCTGGAGTCAGCTTGATTGATTTGAAAGACACCAGTCATGGTGCGCTCTCTGCATTAAGTCTGTCGCAGTCGGTTGCCATTATGCAGGTAGTGAATGGTTACAAAAAACAACATCCCCATGCAGACATTCTGGTCAGTGCCACCGTGGGCGATACTGCTGAATCCGTGGCTGCATTGCTGGAGTTGATCCAATCCCGTCTTGAGATTGGCGTGGACATTATCAAGCTACCGGAAGCCATTTGGGATCATCCTCTGTATGCAACGGTGATTAGCCAACTACTTGCGGCAGGCACGCAGATGGTTGCGGTGTTTTGCCCAGATAGTTTATTGCAAGCATCTACGCTTGAGTTGCGCTTGAACAAGCTCGCCAGACAAGGGTATGTTGGGGTTATGGTCGACACGATAGACAAGTCTAGCTCAGTCTTGGACTGCGTTTCTATATCGCATATTCAGAAATTTACCGAGATAGCCAGACGCTTGCAGTTAATGGTCGGGGTGGCCGGCGGACTCAGACCGGCATATTTGGCGCAATTGCGTTCGCTAGAGGCGGACTTTTTGGGTTTTCGTAGTGGTTTATGTGAAAAAGGGTTAAGGCAATCAAACCTGTTGGCTGAATCGATTGTGAGCGTTGTCAGGCAGCTGTCAGGAAACTGTTGCAAAATGAGCGCCTAAACCAATAAATACTTGGGCTTGTAGCTCTCTAGGCTTGCGCCTCTTGCACTGTTTGCGTATAGTTGGGTTTGTAAGTATTTTCAAAGATGTGGCGAAAATGCCCAATAACAAAGGAGTCAATGAATGAAAAAAAGTTTTTTAGGCTTGGCAATTGCTTCTGCATTTGTTTTTGCATCGCAAGCTGCGCAAGCTGAAGACATGTACCGCGGTGCTTGGTATGTTGTGCCAGGTGCAAGCTACATGCACACTGATAGTGATCTGGATGCAGATAATGCCCGTGGTGGTTTCTTGTCCATTGGTAAAGAGCTGAGCGAGCACTGGGACATTCAAGGTCGTCTGGGTTATAACCGTGCTGATGAAGATACTGGCATTGCGGGTGCAAGTGGTAAATACAAACAAACCACTTTGGGTTTGGACGCATTGTATATGTTCAGTCGTGAAAAATTCCGCCCATTCCTGTTGGCTGGTATTGGTGCAGCCCGCAATGATTTAGATTACAACATTCCAAACGTTGATATTGATGGTAAAAAAACTTCTTGGATGGCTAACGTAGGTTTAGGTGCCCAGTATTTGTTTAATGATAAGTTTGGTATCCAAGCTGATCTGCGCCATCAATGGAGCAGAGCACGTTTGGTAGCTACCGGCCCTGGTGGAACAGCTGGTGATTCTGGCCGTGTTGATAACACATTATTTAATATTGGTGGTATCTTCCGCTTTGGTGCACCAGCACCAGTGGTTGAAGAGCCAACACCAGAGCCAGCACCAGCACCTGTTGCTGCGGCTGAACCAGCTCCGGCACCAGCACCAGCTCCGGCACCAGCACCTGTTTGCAAGCCAGTGAATGAGACTGTGACTGTATCTGCTGAAGAGTTGTTTGGTTTTGACAAGGCAAACCTGAAAGAAAAAGGCCGCGTTACATTGGATGCGGTTGCCGCGAAGATTAAAGAAAACCCTGAAATCAAAGCTGTGATCGTCACTGGTCACACAGACCGTATCGGTTCAGATGCTTACAACCAGAAGTTGTCTGAGCGCCGTGCAAAACAAGTGGCGGACTACTTGGTTGCTCAAGGTGTAGACAGCAGCTTGATCACTGCTGAAGGTAAAGGTAAATCTGAGCCAGTTGTTCAGTGCGAAGGTAAAAAAGTAAGCAAGAAATTGATCTCTTGCCTGCAACCTAACCGCCGCGTTGAAATCCGTGCAGAAGGTACGAAACAAGAAGGTTGCCAATAAGCACTGACTTGTGAGTTTAAAAAGCCACGCAATTGCGTGGCTTTTTTGTTGCTGCACGCAGGCGGACTTTCAATTTGCCAGCCTGCCTCAGTTATAATCCAAGCATGAGTGAATCCCAATTTATCATCAAACCACGCTGGCTCGTTACTATGGATGAAGGGCCACAAGTGCGGGAGCAGCATGCAATTCTTGTGGATGCTGGAAAAATCAAGGCGATTGTACCCAAATCCGATATCCCGGATTGGGCGGTTGACTGGCCCGTCGTTGATTGTTCACAACATGTCGTGATGCCCGGGCTGATCAATTTGCATACTCATAGCAGTATGAACCTGTTAAAGGGATATGCTGATGATTATGCGTTGATGCCGTGGTTGAATGAGCATATCTGGCCAGCAGAAAAGAGATGGGTCTCACCCGCTTTCGTACAGGATGGCAGCTTGCTGGCTTGTGCGGAAATGCTGGCAGGCGGAATCACCACATTTAACGATATGTATTTTTTTCCGCAAGCGACCATAGAGGCTGCCAAACGCACAGGGATACGCGCACATATTGGCTTAACTATCATGGAGTTTCCCAGTAATTATGCGGCAACTGCCAGTGAATATATCCGCTTGGGCACAGAAGTGCGCGATCAGTATAAATCCGAGTCCTCTATCAGTTTTTCTTTTGCGCCGCATGCCCCCTATACGGTGAGTGATCAAACCTTTACCGACGTTGTCACACTTGCCGAACAGTTGAATCTGGGGATTCATACGCATTTGCATGAAACCCAGGCGGAAATCGCGCAAAGTCAGGAGCAATTTGGTGTACGGCCGTTGCAGCGTTTGCAAGCGCTGGGGGTAATTGGTCCCAGCACCGTATTGGCGCATGGAGTACACCTTGAAAAGTATGAACAGGAGACCCTAGCAACGTTAGGCGCGCATATCGCGCATTGTCCAAGTTCTAATCTGAAATTGGCGAGTGGGATTGCGCCGGTGGCATCTGCGTTGCGTTCGGGGATCAATATCGGTTTAGGCACTGATGGTGCCGCCAGTAATAACCGGCTCGATTTGTGGCAGGAAATGCGCACAGCGGCCTTGCTTGCCAAGGTATCAGCGCAACAGGCAGAGGCTGTGCCAGCTTATCAGGCGCTACAGATGGCAACCATTAATGGAGCCACGGCACTGGGGTTGCAAGCACAGATTGGCAGCATTAGCGTCGGTAAGCAGGCTGATCTGATTGCGGTTCGTCTGGATGAGCTGAATAGCTTGCCTTGTTTTGACCCGATTTCTCATCTGGTGTATGTGGCTAGCCGCGAGCAGGTCACCCATACCTGGGTCAATGGTCAATTACGGTATCAGCGCTTACCAGATGGCCAGCCACAATTTGCAGGCATTGAGACCGAGGCATTACGGTCTATCGCTTTGCAGTGGCAGCTCAAGATGCAACAGCCCGCAGATTAATTTTGTTTAGGAAAACATCATGGCCAATGTCGAAATTGCAGAAGTAAACAAATTTGCTGAACTGGCACACCAGTGGTGGGACCAGCAAGGTGTCTTCAAACCTTTACATCAGTTGAACCCAATACGTTTAAATTATATTGACAGTCGCGCGTTGCTTAAGGGCAAACAGGTGCTCGATGTCGGCTGTGGTGGCGGTATTCTGAGCGAGTCCATGGCACAACGTGGTGCCCACGTGATGGGGATTGATATGGCAGACAAGTCGCTGCAGGTGGCGCAATTACATGCGCTTGAGGCAGGGGCCCAGGTTTCGTATCGCTGTATTGCCGTGGAAGCGCTGGCTGCAGAAATGCCGGAGCAGTTTGATGTGGTGACCTGCATGGAAATGCTGGAGCATGTTCCCGACCCATCCAGCGTGGTGCGTGCTTGCGCTGCACTGGTCAAGCCGGGGGGGCAATTGTTTTTTTCCACGCTTAATCGCAATGCCAAGGCATACCTGATGGCGGTGGTCGGGGCTGAGTATGTCCTCAATCTGCTTCCCAAAGGCACACATGATTACAGCAAGTTTATCAAGCCGTCTGAGTTAGCGAGCTGGTTACGTCAATCTGGACTGGAGTTACAGCATCAGACTGGCGTCACTTATGACCCTTTCAGTAAACAATATAAATTGACAACAGATACCAACGTCAACTACATGCTACATGCGGTCAAAGAGGATTGAGCGCATGCAAGCCGTATTATTTGATCTGGATGGGACGTTGGTAGATACCGCTCCAGATTTGGCATATGCACTTAATTTGCAGCGTGAACGGCATGGATTGCCCTTTTTACCAGAAGTGACGATTCGCCCCTATGCCTCGCATGGGTCTCGAGGGCTGCTGGAAGTCGGATTTGGTCTGTTACCGGATCATGCTGAGTTTGAACAGATGCGCACTGAATATCTGGAGTTATACACCAAAGTCATGACCCGTCAGCCACAATTGTTTGACGGCATGGCAGAGGTGTTACAGGAGATTGAGCAGCGGGGGCTCCGCTGGGGCATTGTCACCAATAAGCCACGCCGGTTTACCTTGCCTATGATTACACACATGGCGCTGGATAGCCGCGCGGGTGCGGTCATCAGCGGGGATGATGCGCCCCAGCCCAAGCCGGCGCCCCAAACACTGTTATTGGCCTGTGAACGTATGCAGCTTGATCCTGAACAGGTGGTGTATGTTGGCGATGCCGAGCGAGATGTGCAGGCCGGTAATGCAGCGGGCATGACAACGCTGGTGGCTTTGTTTGGCTACCTGTCAGACATGGATCGGCCTGAGGCATGGGGTGCGGATGGCTGTATCCAGCAGCCCCAGGACTTGCTGGCGTATTTATAACTGAGCAGATTCCGCGCCAATTTATCATTGCGCTTGCCGCTCAGCTAATTGCGCTTGCTGCTGAGTACCGCCATCGCCGCAATATTAATATCTGCGACTAAAATACTAGCCAGCTGGCCGTCCTCACCCAAAATAGGCAAAGAGACCGTGAGGCAGAAGTCTTCGGTTGCGGTAGACAGATAAATGCTTGAAATATAAGGCGCCTGAGTTTCTGCCACGCGACGATAATAGGCTTGTTGGCTCCGGTCTATGCCTGCACCGCCAGCCTTGATTTTTCCATACATGTTGGGATTTATCCAGTTGGCATAGCGCTGTACACCGTTTGGCTCTAACTCAAAGATCACCTCAAAGAAGGGGAATTCGGCAAAGCAGCTGTCCAAATCATGGGCGCCTGTCGAGCGTTGCGTGTGTAGCAGCGACTGTAAGGCGGACAGTGCTTTTTGCTGCCAGTCTGAATAAAATTCTTTTTTTGGCAGGATGGTTTGTGGCGGCGTATCTTCTACAACCACAATGCTGCCAATATTGGCTTTGCCTATCTTTTTAAGCAGCGCTGCGCGTTCCGCGGCAATGACGCTGTTTTCGAGCTTGCCTTGTTTGCCATTCACCACCGCAATCGAGACACTGGCGACCGGGTGATCCTTACCATCTTCAGTGGTGAAAAATCCTCGTTCCAGATCTGTTGCGTCATACAGATGCACGGCCAGGGCCTGAAACTGGCTAATGATATGCAATAAGGTGTCATTAAGGGTAGGCACCTTATGATCATAGATCAGCACAAAGTCATCGCCACCAATATGGCCTACCATCACGCCCGCTTTATCCTGAAACTCCTGTCGGATGATTTCGGAGAGGAGTCGTATCATGGCATCGCCACGGATAAAACCGTAGCGGTCGTTATAGGCCTTGAAATGATCCAGATCTATGTAGATCAGTTGCGTATTGGGATTGTTACGCAAGCTGTTATCCAGGGTTTGCCGGAGTGTCGGGCCTGTCGTCAGATGGCTTAAGGGGTGAAGATTGCCGGTAGCAGTTTTGCGGCTGATCAACTGAGCCATGATTTCCATCGGCTGCAAGATACCGACATAGCCGCCTTCGTCATTGACGGTGATCCAGATGTCGATATTGCCACGCTCCAGATAAAAAATGCGCGCCAACACCGAAGAGGGCAGTTTATGGTTGATGACCTTGGGCAAGGGGTCGCAACAAGCACCCAGGCCTGTGGGTTTCTTGGAGAATACTTTGCCCCGCCGCAATACCCCCAGCGGTTTTTGCCCGTCCAGCACCACCGCCGTTGCAATATCGGCATGCGCGTTAAACAAGCGTCTGGCTTCAGCCAGCGTGCTGCTGACATCAATTGTCAAGCCGTGACTAATATATTCACCAATATGAAAATCATCAGGAATATGCGAACGGTGGGCTTCATCCCGTACGGGCAGTGCCGCCACCTTGTCGCTCGGCGTGCTTTGTGGCTGGGCAAAATAATGGCCCTGGGCATAATGCAGGCCTAAATCCTGGCAATAGGTAATATCCTCTACGCGCTCCAGCCCTTCAGCGATAATGGTGCATCCCAGTCGTTGCGCCATCGAAATAATCGCCTCAAGTAACACTGTCCTCACACGGCTGCCTTGTGCTTCATGCACAATGGCACGGTCTATCTTGATAAAGTCAGCCCGTACCTCAGCCAGGATGCGCAAACCGTTAAAACCGGAACCCATGTCATCTAGTGCGATGCGCAGACCATGCATACGGATTTCATCACAGTAACGCGCCAGTACTTCGGGATTGGTTTTTTCACTCTCAACAATTTCGATGACGATATCCCGTCGATCAATCTGCTGCTGGTTCAAGAGGTTTAAAATAAAATTGAGCCAGCCCGGACTCATGATTGTTTGTGGCAGCACATTAATAAAGAGGGGCTTGTCCACAGAAATTGATTGTGACTTGCCCATCAGCGCCAACTGTTGGCAGGCCAGGTCTAACTCGTGGCTGCGTTTAACCTCAGTGGCAAGGGCGAAAGCCTCCATGCCGTTGAGCCACTTGCCTTCTGGTGTTTTCAGTCTGCACAAGGCTTCAAAGCCAAACACTTTGCCACTCTGGCCAAAGTCGACAATCGGTTGATAATGCATTTGCACATGTGGCGTCAGCTCAGACAGCAGCCACGGGTATTTATGCCTAGCATAAAAGGTATTGAATGGCATGGTGGCCTGCAAGGCTTCCATTGGATGCATGGCCTGCTTGTCCTGTGACACCAGCACCCAGGTATCTCTGAGTGTATGTGCAGGCTCCTCGGGAATGATACGGTCTAAAATCTGCAGTAGTTCTGCTTCAGTCTCATAACTGAAAGATGCGGTGTTGATGCCTGAAAAATGCGGACTTTCAGAGTTGGTATGACTATTGGCGTCAAAAGTATGCAGAAATAATTCCATGGAATACGACCTTGCTTTTATTTTTATTAGCTCACGATAATGACGACTCGCCTGATTAACAACCGGGAGGGCGTCATTTGTATAACGACAGGACAGCGTGTTTATGAAGAGAGAAAACGAAGATAAAAGACAAGTCTGCTTAAAAACTTGTTAAGGTCTTGGCACAAGGGCATCAAATCTGGCAGTCATCTTGACTGCTTGACGATTGCTTTGCTGTTAAGTGACGGCTTTTCTTTCCAGCAACGCGGTAGACAGCGTGCCACTGTCCACATACTCAATCTCACCACCCATCGGCAGCCCACGCGCAATCCGGCTGACGCGAATGCCACGCGATTTGAGCATCTGCCCAATATAGTGTGCAGTGGCTTCACCCTCGGAGGTAAAGTTGGTGGCAATAATCACTTCGTTTATCGCGCTGTCCTGTGCACGTTTGAGCAGTTTATCCAGGTGAATGTCTTTGGGCCCAATGCCATCCATGGGCGAGAGTTTTCCCATTAATACAAAATATTGGCCCTGATAGCTACGCGTATTCTCCAGCATCATGAGGTCGGTCGGCATCTCCACCACACATAGCGTGGATTTGTCTCTGTGGGTATCCTGGCACACGCTGCATACGCGATGCTCGCTGAAGTTGTTGCAATAATCGCAATGCGCCAGCTTATCCAGCGCCTGTTGTAGACTGGCTGCCAGCTTTTGTGCACCTTCACGGTCACGTTGCAGCAAGTGATAGGCCATCCGCGTGGAGGATTTAGGCCCCACGCCCGGCAGACAGCGCAGGGCACTGATCAGCTGATCCAGAACTGCCGGGTGATTCACGCCTGGTCTCCGCGTCGACGATAATATGGGTGGGCGTCAGGCACTAGAACGGCAACTTGAAGCCTGGTGGCATCAGGCCACTCATTTTCGCTGAACTGGTCGCTTCGGCTTTCGCTTTCGCATCTTTCAACGCAATCATAAGCAAGTCTTCCAGTGTTTCTTTGTCATCCATGGCCGCGTCATCAATCTGTACGCGTTTCACATCATTGCTACAGGTCATGGTCACTTTGACCATGCCATTGCTGGCAATACCTTCCACCTCAGTGTTTGCCAGTTCTGCCTGGGCTTTTTGCATATTGGCTTGCATCATTTGGGCCTGTTTCATCATATTGCCCATGCCACCTTTCATCATTGTCTGCTCCTGAAGTTACGTGTGGTTAATGTAAGGGTTTAATGGAATTTGGCACTATCGTTGCGCCCATTTCCTGCATCAGGCCTTGCACAAAGCGGTCACTCATAATCGCTTGTGTAGCCTGATCCTGTAATTCTGCTTTTTCGACGGCCAGCTGTCTGGCGGGCGTATTGGCTTCCTGGCTGGTGGTGATGATCAGTTGCAAGCGGCGGCCAAAATGGCTGTTTAAAGCAGCATTGAGTTTTTCGAGATAATTGGCACTGGCCAGGTGTTTATGTGACTCGCTAATCCGCAATGTCATGGCATCGTCCTCAAACTGGACCAGCTCGCAATTTTGTGCCAGTGCGCGTACCAGGCCCAATTTGCTCAAATGGTTCTCTACCAGCGCGCGCCAGTTGCCATCCCAGTCCAATGCAGCGCTTGTTTCTTGCGTCTCAGGCATTGCAACATGTACTGCTTCACTGGCAACGGCTGTCGGTGCTGGGGCCGAAAGCGCTGGCTGCGACATTTCTGCCAGGGGGGCAGTGGTGAAAGATGCGCCTGGTTCAGTAGCACTTTCGGGAGCCTGTTCCACCGCACGCTTGCGCATCGCATGATCCGCTGTTGCAGGGTTGGTTGCGCTGCTGGCTTGATAACTTTGCGCCAAGGCGGCGCGCGCGCTGCCAATACTCGGAGCGCTGCCACGGCCATGACCTTCTGTGCTTGACGGGGGCGCGGGTGTGGTAGCCGTTGCATCGGCTTTAAATGCCAGCATACGCAACAGCGTCATGGTAAAGCCTGCATAAGCATCCGGGGCCAGGCCAATATCGCGGTGACCTAAAATAGCAATCTGATAATACAGCTGCAGCGTTTCTGCGGGCAAGGCTGCAGCAAGTTCCAGCAAGTTCTGCCGCTCGGGGTGATCGTCCGCAATCGATTGCGGCGCGTATTGCGCGACAGCTAGCACATGCAACAAAGCTGCAAGGTCGTTCAGGGCACTTTCAAAGCCAATGCTGCGCGACTCCATTTGCTGTGCGATATTGAGCAGGCTGGCTGCATCTTGTGCGATCAACGCCCGCAACAAATCATACAGGTAGCTCTGGTCAATCGCCCCCAGCATGCTACGCACATCGCTTTCACGGACGGACTGGTTGCCATAAGCAATTGCCTGGTCGGTCAGTGAGAGCGCGTCACGCATACTGCCATTGGCCGCACGCGCTATCAGCTGTAATGCGGGCGCCTCAAATGGAATTTGCTCCTGGCTCAGAATGTCTTGCAAATGGGCGGTAATGGTACTGCTGGCCATTTGGCGCAGATTGAATTGCAGGCAGCGCGACAAAATGGTGACCGGGACTTTTTGTGGATCTGTGGTCGCCAGAATGAATTTGACGTGGGCAGGCGGCTCCTCCAGCGTTTTCAGCATGGCATTAAACGCCTCTTTGGTCAGCATATGCACTTCGTCTATCATGTAGACCTTGAAACGGCCGGAAGACGGTGCGTAGATCGCCTGCTCCAGCAAGCTCACCATGTCTGCGATGCCACGGTTAGAGGCTGCATCCATTTCCACATAATCTACATAACGGCCGATATCAATCGCACGGCATGCTTCGCATTCGCCGCAAGGCGTTGCGGTGATGCCGGTCGCACAGTTCAGCGATTTTGCCAGAATACGGGATAGGGTGGTCTTGCCGACGCCACGGGTGCCGGTAAACAGGTAAGCATGATGCAGGCGCTGTTGGCTCAGAGCATTGCTCAGGGCCTGGACTACATGGTCCTGGCCCACCAGACTGGCAAAAGATTTGGGGCGCCATTTACGCGCCAACACTTGGTAAGACATCGCGCACTCTACTGATTAAAAGCAATAAGGCAAACCTGTACTTTAGCCTAATTTGCCGACTCATGCTTGCCACAAACCATAACATTGAGATCAACGCTGGCATGACAAACAGAAGGGCTGGAGAGAAGGGGCGAGCCCAACCCCCGGCACTTGCTCGATAGTTGTGGCTGCTTGCTTCCGCACCTGACCAGGTTGGCTACCTTACAATGCGGGGAGGCCCGCGGACGCTATTGTAACGCAAAAACGTTTTTTTACCGCCTTATTTTCGCCGTGCCCCATTTCACCTGCAGAGGTAAAGCTTCTGAAATAAACAATTATTTACCTTCTTATACACCAATAAATTCCAATCATCGCCCCGCATAATATTTGCATCCTATTAATTTTAGTGTGATTTGGCAGAAAACGATGGCAGCAAACGGATCATCCATGACAGCTTCAGAAGTTGCACGTGAAACCATCAAGCAAATGGCTGTCAGGCGTGTCGAACCGACACCGGACAATTACATGCAAATTTACTATGAGATTGCAGGTAAACCGGTGAAGGAGGATGCTGCCAGTGCGTTGCGCAAGGCACTGAAGCAGTTGCCCCACGACACCCTGGAGCAAACCAACTGGATTAACCGCTGGGAAAAAGTCCTGAAACAGGATAACTGGCAAGGATTGGGGGAATTGCTGACTGAGGCCATGCAACAGCAGCTTAGTCATTCCACCAAATGGCCCAAGGCGATTCGTGTTTTATTGCAAGCCTGGGACGACAAGCGCAGTGGCATAGATACTGCCAGAAAGCGTGAGACGCTGGAACGTGTGCTCATTAATTTTGGTGATGACGAGAGCCTGTCCGACAAGTTGATCGGCATGGCGAATATGTGGTTGCCTTCTGAAGCCCGGGTTGAGGGGATTGCCTTGACTGATGCGGCTGACGCGGCCACAGCATCGACGTCGCAACCTGTCTTGGATATATCCAGTGAACAAGGTTTGCCCTCTGAAGTACAGCAGTTCCATGGCGCTTTTACCATTTTGCAGACCTTGTTGAAGCAAACACTTTACCTGGGCTTGATTCCCCGTTTGCAAGGGTATCCAGACTTGCAGGCGGAAGCGGTGGCCTTGCAGGAATCTGCCGAGCGCGCCAAAAAGCTGAAAGAGTGGGAGGCTTTGGCCAAGTCACTCAAAGCGTTATTGATGCGGGTCGAGGTGATTGGCGCGCAAGAAGATGACGTGCGCGGCGACATTATCGACTTGTTGCATTTGCTACTGGAAAATATCGGTGAACTGGTGGCTGAAGATAGCTGGCTGAGTGGTCAGGTCTATGCTGTACAGTCGATTATTACCGGTCCGCTGGATAGAACCAAGCTTAAACAAGCCGAAAAAAGCCTCAAAGAGGTTATTTACAAGCAAGGACTGGTCAAGCACAGTCTGATTGAGGCGAGGAACTCATTTAAAACCTTAATCAGTACTTTTATTGATAAGCTCAAATATATGGGTGAAGCCAGCGAACTCTACAGTGGCAAAATCGAGACCTATGCCAAAGAGCTCTCTCAAACTGATGATTTGATTAAAATTAATGAGCTGGTCAACCAGTTGATGCGCGATACTTCTGTCATGCAGACCGACATCCTGCGTTCGCGCGATGACTTGCTTATCCAACAGCGCAAGGCAACGGATACGCAAGACCGTATTGATCAATTGCAACTGGAGTTGCAGCAGTTGAGTGAGGTCGTCAGAATTGACCAACTCACCGGCGTGCTCAATCGCCGCGGTATGGACGATGCCTTCCAGGCCGAGATTGCGCGTTTTCAGCGTAGCGGTGAGTCATTTAGTGTGGCTTTGCTCGACATCGATAATTTTAAATCGCTTAATGACCAGCATGGGCATGCCGCCGGGGATGCTGCGCTCAAACATCTGGCTTCAGTGGTTAAACGTGCGGTGAGGCCGACGGATATTGTGACCAGAATGGGCGGCGAAGAGTTTGTTGTCATTCTGCCCAAGACCGACTTGCAAGAGGCGGTGATCATTATGTCGCGCTTGCAGCGATCACTGACCAAAGAGTACTTCATGGGTAATAACCAAAAGCTGCTCATCACCTTTAGTGCAGGCGTCGCCTTGTTCCAGAAAGAGGACGATGTCAGTGCCATTTTGTTGCGCGCAGATCAGGCCATGTACCTGGCCAAAAAAAGCGGTAAAAACCGGGTGATGACTGAAACTGATCTAGTTGGCAGCGTCAATCCCTAGCTTGTGCGCTTGGTCAGCACTTTGTTGATCGACAGCGGTTTTATCCGGGATCACTGACTGTCATATCCAGCCGTGGGTTGGCATGATATGCTAGCTGGCATCTTGATTGAGGTGCCATGTGTCTACGCCAGCCAGCCATTTTCCTATTGATAGTGTCCAACACGCCTTGCATGAAAGCGAGCGCAGATTCTCCGCCATTGTTTCCAGCATTCCTGGACTCGTGTTCCAGATGCATATGACTGCAGATGCTCAAGTGGTTTTTACTTATGTGAGTGAGGGCTGCGAAGCCTTGCTGGGTATCCCGGCCGCAGCATTGCTCAAGGATGCCAACACCCTGTTTGATGCCATGGATCAACCTTCCGCCCATCTGTTCAAGCAAAACTTGCAAAAATCCGCCCGGCAACACAAGCGCCTGGATTGGGAAGGACAAATCTGGATTGCCGACTGGCAAGACATGAAATGGGTCAATATCCGGGCTACCGTGCAAGACTTGGGGCAGGGCGCGGTGCAATGGGATGGCATTATGCTCAATATTAGCCAGAGCAAGCATGAAAAACAGGAGATCGAGCAAGCCAGGCAAGATCTGCAGGCACTGACGGCGCACTTGAACCAGGTCAAAGAGCAGGAGCGCGTGTCGATTGCGCGTGAAATTCATGATGACCTCGGCGGCAACCTGACCGCGATGAAGCTGGGCTTGTCGACCATCATCCAGCAAATTGAGGCCGGTGAGCCGGTCAACCTCGAGCAAGCGCATTTGTTGCAAGGGATCATCAACCAGACGTTTGATTCCGTACATCGTATTTCTGGCAATTTGCGACCCAACATTCTCGATCTGGGGCTGGTGGATGCGCTGGAGTGGCAGGTGAGCCAGTTCAAAAAACAATTAGGCA
Source organism: Methylophilus sp. DMC18 (assembly GCF_056314005.1). Taxonomy (NCBI): domain Bacteria; kingdom Pseudomonadati; phylum Pseudomonadota; class Betaproteobacteria; order Nitrosomonadales; family Methylophilaceae; genus Methylophilus; species Methylophilus sp. DMC18. The sequence goes on from NZ_JBQUZE010000002.1 coordinate 489,878, forward strand.
TCTCGGCAAAATTTCTCACCAATTGTCATGATTTGGAGTGTGATCCCGACCAATCCATGGCGTTGTTCCGGATTTGTCAGGAGGCGCTCTCGAACATCGCCAAATATGCGCAGGCCAATGCGGTCGAAGTGGAGCTCAGCCTCAAGGATCAGCTGTTATTCATGAACATCACGGATAATGGCATCGGCATTGCCCCTGCCGACAAGATCAAATCGAACGCATTTGGCCTGAGAGGTATGCAGGAAAGGGCCGCGGCACTGGGGGGCGAGTGCCAGATTGAATCTTCCAGCGCCGCGTCTGGCACTTGTATCCGGGTGCAAGCACCGTTCAAGCCCGCAGAGTCGTGACAGAATGGCTGATCCGATTTACAATCAACAGCGCAGTTTCTGGATTAGCCATGGTGCAACCAGCAAAACAGAGGGGTCAGGTTGGATATACAAAAAATAAAAGTCATTATCGTAGATGACCATGCCATCTTACGTTCTGGCATCAAGCAAATATTGCTTGCGAGTGGGGATATTGATGTCGTCGGTGAGGCGGAGAATGTTGCGCAGGCGATTAAATGTGTACGTGAAGTGGCTGCCGATGTCATGCTACTGGACATTTCGTTGCCGGATAAAACTGGCATAGAAGCCTTAAAGCTCATCAAGCGAGAAAATGCTGCGCTCAACATCTTGATGCTTTCCATGTACATGGAAGAGCAGTATGCCGTGCGCTCCATTCGTTCTGGCGCTTCTGGCTACCTGTGCAAGCATACGGCGTCAGAAGAATTGCTCACCGCCATACACACGCTGGCCAAAGGCAAAAAATACATTACCCCCAACGTGGCAGAGATTCTGGCCGAGCAGGTGGGGAATGATTATGCGGTGGCCTTGCACGAAACCCTTTCAGATCGCGAGTTTCAGGTCATGCGCATGATTGCTTCCGGGCAGTCAGTCAGTGAGATTGCAGATAAACTCGCATTGTCGGTGAAAACGGTCAGCATGTACCGGACGCGGCTGCTCGAAAAAATGCATCTTAAACATAATGCCGATATCACCCATTACGCCATCAAGAACCAATTGGTTTAGGGGCGCTTGAGATAGCACCGCACAATAAAAAAAGGCCTCAATAGAGGCCTTTTTTAATATTAATCAATATGCTATGAAATTTTCTTCGCGTAATTGATTAAGCCGTTGGTTGAGCTATCAAAGCTGTTTACCGGCTCGTTGGTATTCAGCTGTGGCAGAATTTGGCTCGCAATCTGCTTACCATATTCCACACCCCACTGGTCATAGCTGTTAATGTCCCAGATCATGCCTTGCACAAAAATCTTGTGCTCATAAAGCGCAATCAGTTTACCCAAGGTAAAGGGTGTGAGCTGTTTAAACAGGATAGACGTGGTTGGGCGGTTGCCTTCAAACACTTTATGCGGCAGCAGATCTTCCAGTGCCTGGCCGCTCATGCCTTGTGCTTCCAGTTCGGCACGTGCTTCTTCACGGGTTTTGCCCAACATCAAGGCTTGGGTTTGTGCCAGGAAGTTAGCCAGCAGGATTTTATGGTGCTGATCGTCTGGGCTACCCACTTTGTAATGGCTGTTGGCTGGCATCAAAAAGTCTGCCGGAACCATTTGTGTGCCCTGGTGAATCAACTGGTAAAACGCATGCTGGCCATTGGTGCCAGCTTCGCCCCAGATGACCGGGCCCGTTTTGTAGCTGACGCGGCTACCGTCACGGCAAATAAATTTGCCATTACTTTCCATGTCTGCTTGTTGCAGATAGGCCGCAAAGCGAGACATGCCCTGGTCATAAGGCAAAATCGCGTGCGTATCAACATGGAAGAAATTGTTGTACCAGACACCCAGCAAGGCCATGATGACAGGCATGTTCTGTTCCAGTGGCGCCGACAAGAAGTGCTGATCCATGGCGTGACCGCCTGCCAGCAACTGTTCAAAGTTGTCCATGCCGACATAGAGCGCAATGGACAGACCGATGGCTGACCACAGGGAGTAACGACCACCTACCCAGTCCCAGAAAGCAAACATGTTGTTGGTGTCTATGCCGAATGCCTGCACGGCCTTGGCATTGGTGGACAGCGCGACAAAATGTTTGGCCACATGCTGATCTTGTTTAGCTGCTTGCAGGAACCAGCGGCGCGCTGAGTGCGCGTTGGTCATGGTTTCCTGGGTGGTAAAGGTTTTGGAGGCAACGATGAACAGGGTGGTTTCAGGGTCGCAGACTTCCAGCACACGCATCAAGTGCGCGCCATCAATGTTGGAAACAAAGTGGGCTTTCAAGTTGGGGCTGGCGTAGGGTTTTAACGCATCACATGCCATGACTGGACCGAGGTCTGAGCCACCAATACCGATATTTACGATATCGGTAATCCGTTTGCCGGTGAATCCTGTCCATTGGCCGTTGCGTACTTGCTCGGTAAAGGCCCGCATTTGCGCCAGTACGGCGTTCACTTCTGGCATCACATCCTTGCCATCCACATACACCGGTGTATTACTGCGGTTACGCAGGGCGGTGTGCAGCACTGCACGCTTTTCGGTAATGTTGATTTTTTCGCCGCTGAACATGCGGCTGCGCCATTGCTCAATATTTGAGTCGCGCGCTAACTGGAATAACTGGGACAGGGTTTCTTTAGTGATACGGTGCTTGGAGTAGTCCAGCAGGATGTCGTCCACCGTTAAACTGAATTCTTCGAAGCGTTTGGGGTTTTGGTTAAACAGATCGCGCATTTGAACATCGCGCATTTCAATTTGATGCTGGTTCAGCGCATGCCAGCTCGGATGTGTGGTTAGTTTTGCCATGTCGTGTTGTTACTATCGTTTTTCAAGTCAATTAAATTTACGGGGCCAGACAAGGCAATCTCTGAATTTTCTTGTCTGGCCAAAAATCTTTACTGCCAGGCTACATCATATAGTCAGTGTAACCAGTTATTGTAACTGAAGTATGACACCCCCAAGTGGCGGCAAGTTTAGGCTGATGGAGGCTGGCTGGTTCATCCATGGCACGGGGTCACTAGGACAGCCGGAACCATTACCAACATTGCTGCCACCATAACAAGCGGCGTCACTGTTAAACAATTCCTGATAGTAACCCGATTGTGGTACGCCCAAACGGTATTGATGGCGCGGTACCGGTGTGAAATTAAGTAGGATTATAACAAAACTATGGTCTTTGCCGCGTCTGACGTAGCTTAATATTGATTGCGCGGCATCTTCGCAGTCTATCCATTGAAAGCCCTGTGCATCAAAGTCATGGGCATGGAGTGCGCTTTGATGGCGATAGAGCCAGTTGAGGTCCTTGCAAACGCGCTGTATACCTCGATGCAGGTCATGGTCAGCAGCAGTGTCTTCAAGTAAATGCCAGTCCAGGCTTTGGTTGACACGCCACTCACGGCGCTGGGCAATTTCATTGCCCATAAAGTTGAGCTTTTTACCTGGCATGGTCATTTGCAAGGTCATCAACAGACGCAAGTTGGCGAATTTTTGCCAATCATCCCCAGGCATTTTTTCGAGTAAGGACTTTTTGCCGTGGACCACTTCGTCGTGCGAGAACGGCAGGACAAAGTTCTCGGAATAAGCGTACATCTGACCAAAGGTCAGGCGATTATGGTGGTATTGGCGGTAGACCGGATCCAGTTGCATGTAGGTCAGGACATCATTCATCCAGCCCATATTCCATTTCATACTGAACCCCAGGCCCCCGGCATAGACCGGTCGCGAAACGGCGGGCCAGGCCGTTGATTCCTCGGCTATCGTCAATGCGCCGGGGAAGCGTTCGCCCACCATCACGTTCAGTTGCTTGAGAAACTCGATCACGTCCAGGTTTTCACGTCCGCCATAGACATTAGGCAACCATTCTCCATCTTTGCGCGAGTAATCCAGGTAGAGCATGGACGCCACGGCATCCACACGCAAGCCGTCAATGTGAAACTCTTGCAACCAGTAATAAGCATTGCTGAGTAAAAAGCTGCGCACTTCATTGCGGCCATAATTGAAAATATAGGTGCCCCAGTCCATATGTTCACCCAGGCGGGGGTCGGCATGTTCATACAGCGCCGTGCCGTCAAAACGCGCCAGCGCCCAGTCATCTTTGGGGAAGTGACCAGGGACCCAGTCCAGAATGACGCCGATATTGGCGGCATGACAGCGGTCAATAAAATACTTAAGATCATCCGGACTGCCATAGCGCTGGGTGGGGGCAAAGTAGCCCGTCACCTGATAACCCCAGGATTCATTCAGCGGATGTTCGGCAATTGGTAACAGCTCGATATGGGTATAGCCCATCTCTAGCAAATGTGGAATCAGCGCCTCTGCCATGGCGCGATAGCCCATAAAGTGGCCGTTTGGGTCTCGTTGCCAACTGCCTAAATGCACTTCATAACAGTTAAAGGGGGCATGCAGCCAGTCATGCTGCTGGCGTTGCTGCAACCAGCCATCATCTTGCCAGGTATACTTGCTGTGGCAGATACGATTGGCCGTGCCGGGCCTAGGCTCAAAGGCTCTGCCATAGGGATCGGCCTTGAGCATGACATAGCCATGCTCGCGGTTGCGGATCTCAAATTTGTATAAATCATGTTCGGTCAGGTGGGGAATAAACAACTCCCAAACACCGGTGCTACCAATGACACGCATGGCATGGATACGGCCATCCCACTGGTTAAAGTTGCCAACTACGCTGACCCGTGACGCATTGGGCGCCCAGACAGCAAACCGGACGCCTGGCACCCCATTCACCTGCATGGGGACTGCGCCCAGGGTATTGTAGGCCTGGTAAAAACGACCTTCAGCAAACAGATACAGGTCATCGGCAGACACGGTGCTGTCAAAACCATAGACATCCAGGGTTTCGTAACGGCTAGCTTGCCCCTTGGGCTGAACTTGCAGTAGGGCAGGGGTTGAAATCGGATTATCTGACTCGTAAATAAACAAGCCCTGGGCATGCGCCTGCTGCATGGGCTGCCAATTTTTGCCATTGTTGAGCCATACTTGTTCTGCCGTTGGTATGAACACACGCACCTGCCAGCGCTTGGTTTTCGCATCCTGATGCGACCCCAAATATTCAAAGGGATTATGATGGGTGGCGTCTAAAATCCGTTGCAAATGATGATTGTCGGTGGCAATTTGATGAGAAGCTTTGGCAGTCATGCTGTCGGTATCCGGTTAAGCAGATTCCATGCTATCAAAAAAAGTTAAGATTTACGTCATTCGCCCCCGGAATTTCGTTGTCTTTACCCCAATTATCATGCAGACTGTGGATGTCAGACCTGCAGATGCAAAGCCTTGTGTCGTCTCTGCTGAAACGCGCAACGCTGACAATAATGACTGTAGGCTGGTTCCCAGGATCAGGAAAAACAGGAATAGCATCATGTCTCAAGTAGCAGAGTTTGTTGAACGTCGTAAAGCCAACCGGCGGCAAGAACGTCCCTCCGACCGGTTTATCAGTAACCTGACGAAAAATACCGTTGCCATTATCCTGGCGGGTGGTCGTGGCAGCCGGTTAAAAAACCTCACAGACTGGCGGGCCAAACCGGCTGTACAGTTTGGTGGCAAATTCCGCATTATCGACTTCCCCTTGTCTAATTGCATTAACTCTGGCATCCGCCGCATTAATGTGGCGACCCAATACAAAGCGCAAAGCCTGATTCAGCATGTTCAGCGCGGCTGGGGCTTTTTGCGTGGGGAGTTTAACGAATACGTCAACATTATTCCTGCCCAGCAGCGTCTGGGCGAGGAATGGTACAAAGGCACGGCTGATGCGGTCTATCAGAATATTGATTTGCTGCGAGAGAATGGCGGCGAATATATTCTGGTCCTGGCCGGCGACCATATCTATAAAATGGACTACGGCAAAATGCTGGCGACGCATGCACGCAGCAATGCCGATATGACCATTGCCTGCATCAATGTGCCGCTCGAAGACGCCAAAGGGTTTGGGGTATTGGAGGTGGACGCCACCGACCGCGTGATCGCCTTTGATGAAAAGCCAGCGCATCCCAAGCCTAGCCCGAACAATCCCGAGGTGGCTTTTGCCAGCATGGGTATTTATATCTTCAATGCCAAATTTTTGTACGAACAATTGATCCGGGATGCTTATGACCGCAAGTCACACCACGACTTTGGGCAAGACATTATTCCTTACATCATCAAAAAATACCGGGTACAGGCGCACCGATTTACCGATAGTTGCGTTGGTGCACAAGGCAACAACTTTTACTGGCGGGATGTGGGAACCATAGATGCCTACTGGGAAGCCAATATGGAGCTGACCAAGGTGATTCCAGAGCTCAATCTGTATGACAGTGAATGGCCGATCTGGACGTATCAGGAACAACTGCCGCCGGCCAAATTTGTATTCAAGGATGAAGGCCGTACGGGCAAGGCGACAGACTCGCTGGTGTCAGGGGGCTGCCTGATCAGTGGTTCTTGCGTGTCTAACTCAGTGCTTTTTTCCGGCGTGCATGTGGCGGATTATTCCGATCTGGATGGCGCTATAGTGCTGCCCAAGGTCAAAATTAACGAGGGGGTCATCATGCGCAACGCAGTGATAGACCGCGGCTGCGAGATTCCTGCTGGCATGCAGATCGGTGTCGATCTGGAGCGCGATAGAAAGCGCTTTCATGTCTCTGAAAAAGGCATCGTATTGGTCACACCCGACATGCTGGGCCAAGATTTATACCGTGTGAAGTAGTTTTACAGTCATTGAATGAGTGAAAGAGGTTGAAGGATGTCCGATAAAAAATTGCTCTTGAATTTATATTGGCACATGCACCAACCGGATTACCGTGATCTGGTGACAGGCGAGTTTGTGCTGCCATGGACGTATTTGCATGCGCTCAAGGATTACAGTGATATGGCCTTTCACTTGGAGCAAAATCCAAACGCCAGGGTAACGTTCAACTTTGTACCTATTCTGGTGGAGCAGCTCGAAGATTATGCTGAGCAGTCACGGTCCGGACAGTGGCGCGACCCATTACTGCGTTTGCTGGCAAATCCCAATCTGGAAAACATCACGGATGAAGAGTGTCGCCTGATTGTGGACAGCTGTTTCAAGGCACACCATGAAAAAATGTTGAGTCCTTTTCCGCATTATCAGCGCTTGCTCAAGCTGTATGAACTGGTGGCGCCTATCATGCAAAACGGCCAGTTTCATTATCTCTCGGCGCAATATAAAGCGGACTTGCTGGTCTGGTACCACCTGGCATGGACGGGGGAGAGCTTGCGCCGCAAAAACAAAACTGTGCAAACCCTGATGCAAAAAGGCGTGTTGTTTACCCTGGAAGACAGGCAAGCGCTGTTAGCCGTGATTAGCGAGACCTTGCAAGGCATTTTGCCGCGCTATCAGGCCTTGCTGAAAAAAGGCCGCATTGAAATGACCACCACGCCTTACTACCATCCCATCTTGCCATTGCTCATTGATTTGGAAAGTGCGCGTGACGCCATGCCCGATGCGCCGTTGCCGCAGTCAGCCACCTATCCAGACGGTTATCCGCGTGCGATTGCTCATGTGCAGGCGGCACAGCGCTATCATGAAAAAATATTTGGTCAGCCCGCCAATGGTATGTGGCCTGCTGAAGGCGCGGTCTCGCATCCTGCACTGTCGTTGCTGGCAGAGCAGGGCGTAGCCTGGGCAGCCACTGGCCAGGGTGTGCTGGCTAACAGCTTGCGTAAACTTGGGCTGCCGCACGACACGCCAGCGCAATACCTGTATCAGCCTTATAAGATCACCAATGGTCAGCAGGATATTGTGTGCTTTTTCCGTGACGACCATCTGTCTGACAAAATTGGTTTTGAGTATTCCAAGCAATACGCAAGCGAAGCGGTGCATGACTTTATTCAGTCGCTGGAGCATATCCTGGCCAACAGTGAAGAGACGCCGGTGGTTAGCGTGATTCTGGATGGCGAGAATGCCTGGGAATACTATCCATACAACGGTTATTATTTCTTGCACGAGCTCTATCAGGCGCTGGCGCAGCATCCGGATATCCAGATGACGACTTTTAGCGATATTCTCGCTTTGCAGCAGAAACACACATTGCCAGCGCCACGCTTGCTGGATGATATTTGCGCCGGGAGTTGGGTCTATGGCACCTTTAGTACCTGGATTGGGGAACCGGCCAAAAACCGTGCCTGGGATCTGTTGTGCGAAGCCAAGCGGCATTATGATCAACAGATACACCAACTTTCAGCCGAACAGAAACAAAAGTGCCAGCAGCAATTGGCCCTGTGCGAAGGTTCGGACTGGTTCTGGTGGTTTGGCGATTACAACAGCGCCCAAAGCGTACAAAGTTTTGACCAGCTCTATCGCCGTAATTTGAGCAACCTGTACAAATTACTTGGCCTGACAGCCCCTGCACATTTGTTACAACCCATCAGCCTGGGCGGTGGCGATGCCGAAAATGCAGGCACCATGCGCCGGGGCAACGCCTGATTCTTTCAACTGATTTGAATGCCAATCCATGACGCAACATAGACAAGCGGGTGTGCTGATGCACATCACTTCATTGCCTGAGGGCAATCTCGGCCCAGAGGCCTATCGTTTTGTAGACACCCTGGTCAAAATGGGCGTATCGGTGTGGCAGACCTTGCCGGTCAACCAGCCACATGGAGACCAGTCGCCCTATCAAAGTGTCTCCGCGCATGCAGGACATAGTGGCATGATCAGCGCGCAGCAATTGCAGCTTGATGGCTGGTGTCTGCCCAATGAGCTCGCGCTGAGTTTGCCTGCGTTGATGGCCAAAGTCATGGCGCGCGTGCAGTCAGGCAGCGCCCCCACACATGGCGAAGGCCATGGCCTGTCCTGGTCCGGGTTTGCGAGATTCTGTCAGACGCAGCAATACTGGCTGGAAGATTTTGCCTTGTTTGGCTGCTTGCGTGAGCAGCACCATAATCAAAGCTGGCAGCAATGGCCACAAGCTTACCGCAAGCATGATCCACAAGCCTTGCAAGCTTATCGGGTCACGCACCAGGAGCCGTTGACGCTGATTAAGTTTACGCAGTATGTGTTTTTTCAGCAATGGGCGCAGCTCAAGCGTTACGCCAATCAGCGCGGTATTCGCTTGTTTGGCGATATCCCGATTTTTGTCGCTTACGACAGTGCCGATGTCTGGGCGCATCACGCATGGTTCAAGCTGGATGACACCCTCAACATGACCGTCGTAGCGGGTGTGCCGCCAGACTATTTCTCTGAAACCGGACAACGCTGGGGGAATCCGCATTACGACTGGCTAGCCATGCAAAAAGATGGCTTTTCATGGTGGCTGGGGCGTATCGATACGCAGGCACAGCTGTTTGATGTGCTACGGATTGATCACTTCAGGGGCTTGCAGGCCGCTTGGGAAATCCCCGCAGAAGAGCCCACTGCCATTAACGGGACTTGGCAAGAGGCGCCAGGTGAAGCGCTGTTAAACGCCATCTCCGAGACCTTCCCGGAGCTGAGTCTGGTGGCTGAGGACTTGGGCATTATCACCGCAGAGGTGGATGCCTTGCGCCATGGATTCGACTTGCCTGGCATGAAAATTTTACAGTTTGCGTTTGGTGGCGGTGAGGATAATCCTTACTTGCCAGAAAACATAGAACAAAACAGCGTCGCTTATACCGGCACACATGATAACGATACCACCCTGGGCTGGTACCTCACCGCGCCAGAGCATGTGCGTAATCATTTACATGATTACCTGAATCAACATCCTCCGCAAATGCCCGCCGCCCTGATTAAACTGACCCTGGAGAGCCAGGCCAAGCTGGCAATTATTCCCATGCAAGACATTCTCGCGCTGGATAGCCAGGCGCGCATGAACACGCCAGGCACCATAGAAGGTAACTGGTGCTGGCGCATGCAATGGTCGCAACTGAGTGAAGAGAAATTATTGTCTTTTAGACACAGTGTTGAAGAAAGTGGCCGCTTCCATGCGTGATGTGACTCCGGTTTATCGTTTGGGTCTGGATGTGGGCGGGACCAATCTGCGTTTAGGTGTGTTTTCTGATCTGCGCCTGATTGAAGAAACGCGTTTTGAGGCAAACTATTCTGCCATTTGCAAGCAGCACTCGCCAGCACAGGCCTGGCAAAAGATTATTGCAGTTACGGCAGAAGCCATCCAGCCATTGCTCGAAAAATATCCGGCGATTCAGAGTATAGGCATTGGTTTTCCCGGCTTTATTGATCCGCACACGGGCATCCTGGCGCAATCGCCCAATTTACCGGGCTTGTTGAACGTGAATCTGGGCCACGATCTGGGTGCCCGACTTGGTTTCAATATCCGGGTCGAGAACGATGCCAATGCTGCAGCCTTTGGGGAATTTAGCCTGCTTGGTCAGCCTGCTGGTGGCTTGCTGTATCTGGGCCTGGGCACCGGAGTGGGTGCCGGCTTGGTCGTGAATGGTCATGTTTGGGCCGGGCAGCATGGTTATGCGCTCGAGGCCGGGCATATTATTGTCGAGCATCAAGGCCGCTTGTGTGGCTGTGGTAACCGAGGTTGCGTCGAGCAATATGCTTCTGCCACCGGCATCAGCAAAGGCTATGCCGAGTTGACTGGCCAGACAAGGAGTGCTTTGGAGATTGCGCTGGCTGCGGAGCAGGGCGATGAACATGCGCGCGCAGTCTACGCGGATGCTGGTCGCAAACTGGCGCAAATGCTGGCGAGTGTACTCAAGGTGGTTGATGTCGGCACCGTTTTGATTGGCGGTGGCGTGGTTGCCGCATGGTCGCTGATGTCTGAGGCGTTTTATCAACGGCTAGAAGCTGACTTGATTCCGGTACTCAGAGGCAAGGTCGTGGTTCATCTATCTCGCTCTGGCGATATTGCTGGCATGCTGGGTGCTGCCTTGCTGGCCGAGTCCACCACCCGCTCAGCATAACCCTTCATGCGTGTGCGCCTGGTGTTGCGCCAGTGCCCAGACCACATGCTCCCGCACCAAGGCATTTTCATCCTGTGCCCGTGACTTCAGTGCTGCAATCACCGCCATCGACGTCGGCGCATTACCCAAGCCGACGGCAATATTGCGCAGCCACTGCGTGTAGCCTATGCGGTAGATCGCGCTCCCCGCCATTTTTTGCTGAAATTCAGCTTCGGTCCAGCCAAAACAGGTCACCAGGCTCAAGCTGTCGAGTCCATGCCGTACCGCAAAGTCGGGCTCTGAGGTCTTGACGGCAAATTTGTTCCACGGGCAGGTTAGCTGGCAATCGTCACAGCCATACACCCGGTTGCCCATCAGTGGCCTTAACTCCTCGGGAATGCTGCCTTGATGTTCTATGGTGAGGTAAGAGATACAGCGGCGGGCGTCTAGTTCGTAAGGTGCAACGATGGCAGCGGTCGGGCAGACATCAATACACGCAGTGCAACTGCCACAATGTGCTGAGATGGGCGGGTCCACGGGTAGCGGCAGGTTGGTATAAATTTCCCCCAGAAAAAACCATGATCCCTGCTGGCGATTGAGTAGCAGCGTATGTTTGCCACGCCATCCCACCCCCGCTTTGGTCGCCAGTGCCACCTCCATCACCGGCGCACTGTCGGCAAATACACGGTATTCAAAACTGCCAAAGGTCTCGCTGATGCGGGTACACAATTGCTGCAATTTTTGCCGCATCACTTTATGGTAATCGCGCCCCATGGCATAGCGGGCGACATAAGCCTGCTCAGGGCTCTCCAGCACCTGCCAGCCGTCGGCTGCATCTGCGGGCAAATAATTGAGGTTGACCGAGATCACGCGCAAGGTGCCAGGCACCAATTCTGCCGGACGGGTTCGCTTGGTCCCATGTTTTGCCATATAATCCATGTCGCCGTGGTATTGTTTGTCCAGCCACTTTAAAAATTCAGGCTCCGCGGCAGACAAGTCGGTATCGCTAATGCCGATATTGCCAAACCCCAGTTCTCGCGCCCAGCCCTTGATGGTCGCTGCCATTTGCGCAGCGACATGAACATTTGGCAGTTGAATCGGGACGGGATGTGATTGATGTGACATGACAGAAACGTATTCTACACAGATTTTAAAAGACGAAGCAGCGACCGTGCATGCCGCAAGCGTGCTGGCAAAGCAATTGCAGCCTGGGCAGGTCATTTACCTGCACGGTGATCTGGGGGCCGGTAAAACCACGCTGGTGCGTGGCATGCTACATGCCTTGGGTCATGTCGGCAAAGTGAAAAGCCCCACCTATACACTGGTGGAATCCTATATGCTGCCATTCGCCACGTGCTATCACTTTGATCTTTACCGCTTTCAGGATGCAGAAGAGTGGGAAGCTGCCGGCTTCCGCGATTATTTCAACCCTGCCAGTGTTTGCCTGGTCGAGTGGCCTGAGCGTGCAGCCGAGCTATTGCCTGTCGCAGACATCGAGATTCGCTTTGATATCCTGCCGCACGGCCGCGTGCTGCACATCACAAGTCAGCAGGCGCTGGCCTTGGAAACACTATGCCAGTAAATCGTAAGCATTGCCTGGGCTGGCTATTGCCAGTCCTGTTCTTCATCCTGAGTCAGGCCGCACATGCCGCTGAAGTCATCCTGGCCAATTTGCAGCAGCAAGGCGGTCAGGCACATGTCGAGCTTTTGCTCGACCAGCAAGTCAAATACCGTGTCTTCACGCTGGATAATCCATTCCGCGTGGTGATTGATATGGACGGCGTTGCCATCAGCCCGACCCTGAAAGCGCTCGCGCTGCAGTTGGATGCCCAACATCCTTATCTGTCTAAAATCCGCATTGCGCCGTTTACCGAGAAAACGGCGCGTATCGTTTTTGACATCAAATCTGATATTAAACCGCAGGTCACCGATATGAATGCGGGCAGCTCGCAACAACGCTTGGCCATCAGCATAGGCCCTGCGAGTGGTCCTGTCGAGTCAGCCATGGCGAACCCGGTACTGACACCTTCCCGGCAATTGCAAGAAGTGCCACGTCAAGACGACAAACCTGCTGAAAAAGCAGCCGAGCCCACACCAGACAATGCCAATCCAACGGTGGAAAAATCTGCCGAAAAACCGGCGGAAAAAGTGGCCGACAAGCCGGTTGAAAAACCACTCAAACAGGCAAAACCTGGCCAAAAACTCATTACCATTGCCGTCGATGCCGGTCACGGCGGTGAAGATCCTGGTGCACGCGGTTCCAATGGCAGCCACGAAAAGAACATTACCCTGGCCATTGCGCGCAAGCTCAAGCAACAGATCGATGCCGAAGAAAACATGCAAGCGATCCTGATCCGCGATGGCGATTATTTCGTGCCACTGGGAGACCGTGTCAAAAAAGCACGCGCGGCCAAGGCCGACTTGTTTATTTCCATCCATGCCGACTCGTTTGTGAACAGCACCGCCAAAGGGTCTTCTGTGTTTGCCCTGTCTGAGCGTGGCGCCACCAGTGCTGGCGCCCGCTACCTGGCGAAAAAGGAAAACGCGGTAGACTTGATTGGTGGTGTGGCGATTGATACCCGCGATATGGACCTGGCAAGAACCTTACTCGATTTGTCGCAAACGGCCACTATTCACGACAGTATCCGCATGGGTAAAGCCGTGCTGGGACGCATCGCTAAAATCAATACGCTCCATTCCAAGTATGTTGAACAAGCGGCGTTTGCGGTGCTTAAATCACCGGATATCCCTTCGATTCTGGTCGAGACGGCGTTTATCAGCAATCCTGAAGAAGAAGCCAGGTTGAATGATGATGCTTATCAGGATAAGTTGGTCAATGCGATTTTGTCTGGCGTGAAGTCTTATATTGCGACCAATCCTTCCTTCGCTAAAAAATAAGTGTTATTTATTTGGTTCAAAAGTCATTCGATGATTGGGCTTATTTTTGCCTACAGGCGAAAAGGACGCTGTAAGCGTTCTTGGTAGAAGTGCTATTAAAAGTATTGCCCTAATTCTGCTTCCCTTTGCGTCTTGCCATAGCCCGCCTGAACTCTCAACGCCCGACCAATAAAACCATTGAGCTTTTTCCTGGCATCATCAATCAATGCGCTATCCACAAAGATGCGTGGATATTGATACGATAACCAGCTATACAAGCTCAAATGCTGGCATATGAGTTCAGCCTGCTCTAGATATTGCGCCTGTTGGCCATTCAGCCATTCTGGCATTTGCGGCAATGACCTGGCTTGTTGCGTAGCGACGGCTTGTACGCATTGCAAAAAATAGTCCCGTGCAATCGGCACCTGGATCGCGAGCGGGGCGCACATCAAGCGGTATTTGTCCCGCATGGAGAGTTGCGGTGCGGTTTGGTCTATCAGCATGGCTTGCTGGTGTTGCAGGCTTGTCACTTGCCACTGCAAGGCATACTGGCCGGGTGACCTGGCATATTGCTTGTGCAGGTACTCCATGCATTCGGCCAGTCGCCAGGTAGGGATGTGTAAACTCAGCGCTTCAATCTCCCCGCCATCAATCGCAATCGGCAAGGCAAATGGTGGCACCGTGTCATCGGCGTCTAACATAGCCTGTAAATGCCATTGCTCGTCGTCTTCCAGGACGGTGACATATCCCGTGTCATATAAGCCATGGCGTCCGGCCCGACCGGCAATCTGGCGCATTTCGGTGGCATTGAGCGGCCGCGAGGCGATGCCGTCAAATTTATGGATATTGGCAAAAATCACGCGGCGGATCGGCAGGTTGAGCCCCATGCCTATGGCATCTGTGGCGACCAGAATGTGCGCCTCGCCGCTGGCAAAACGCGCAGACTCGACGCGGCGGACTTCAGGCGAGAGGGCGCCATAGATGGTGGCGACAGACAGCCCCCATTGGCGGATACGCGCAGCCAGTGTCAGCACATCTTTGCGGCTAAAGGCGATGATGGCATCACCGGTGTGTAGTGCTTTGCGTAGTTTGGCGGCGTGGTAGCGTGCACCGCAAATACTATGTTCTTCGATCAGCAACGGTGTCATGCGCTGTAAATGAGTGAGAGTGTAGGGCTCGTTGAGCGTATCCAGCACGCGGGTACAGCTGCTGGTGACGCTGTTGGCCCCGCAGATAAATACTTGTTTGGCAGGGACCCCGACCAGCGCCGCTGTCCACGCACTGCCGCGGTCCGGGTCCATCAGCATCTGGATTTCATCAATCACTGCGACGTCTACGGCGTGGTCTGGCCGCAGCATTTCGATGGTGGAGGCGGTGTGTCTGGCACCGGGCACCATGACACGCTCTTCGCCAGTCACCAGATTGCAAGGGACGCCCGCCTGCATCAGCCGGTCGCGGACCTCCATTGCCAGCAGACGTAACGGCGCGAGATAAACGCCAGACTCAGCCTGGCGCAGGGTTTCGAGTGCCTGATAGGTTTTGCCTGAGTTGGTGGGCCCGACATAAAAATGATGTTGGCGACCCAGCTGGCGGGCGAGGGTAAAGCGAGATAAATACGCCTGAAATTCTTCTGAGAACATACAGTCATTCTACCAAACGGTTTAAAATGCCAAGATGCAAATTAAACTTCTCCCCGATCAACTGATTTCTCAAATTGCCGCCGGTGAGGTGGTTGAACGCCCAGCCTCCGCCCTGAAAGAGCTGCTCGAAAACAGTGTGGATGCAGGCAGCACGCAGATTCAGGTAGCCTTGCAACAAGGCGGTATCAAGCTGTTGAAAGTCACCGACAATGGTCACGGAATTGCCAAGGATGAATTGGCCCTGGCGCTGACACGGCATGCCACCAGCAAGATTGAGAGCCTTGAAGATCTCGAACAAGTTGGCAGCCTGGGCTTCAGGGGCGAGGCATTGGCCAGTATTGCCTCTATCTCGCGTACTGTGCTCACCAGCCGTCAGCAAAGCGCCAGTCATGCCTGGCAAATCGCCGCAGAAGGCACGCAAGCGCCACAGCTGAGCCCGGCCGCACTGGATGCAGGCACCATTGTTGAGGTGCATGATTTGTACTTTAATACCCCGGCGCGGCGCAAGTTTCTCAAAACCGAAAATACCGAGTTTGGCCATTGTGAAGATGCCTTTACCCGCGTCGCCCTGTCGCGTCCGAATATCGGGTTTTTGTTGCAACACAATGGCAAAGCCATTAGCCGCTTGGCGTCCAATACCCCGCAGCAACGCATCACAGATGTGTTAGGGAGCGAATTTGCTGCACAAAGCCTCTGGCTAGAAGAGAATAGCGGTGGCTTGCGCCTGTGGGGGATGACCGCTTCGCCCACTTACCAGCGCCACAGCCGCGATAGCCAATATGTGTTTGTGAATGGCCGGTTTGTGCGCGACAAGCTGATTGCGCACGCCATCAAGCAAGCCTATCAGGATGTGTTGCACGGCGATAAACATCCGGCCTTTGTGCTGTTTCTTGAGCTGGATCCCTCCCTGGTCGATGTCAACGTGCATCCCGCCAAAACCGAAGTCCGCTTCCGCGAATCGCAAGCGGTACACCGCTTTATTTTTCATAGCCTGCACAAGGCCCTGGGTAAAACCTCCGCCGAGATACAAGCCAGCCAGCCCGTGCAAGCGCCTTTTAATCCCTTCCGCCCAGGCACGGATGCCTCTGTGTTTAGCATGCCACGCGAACAGGTGGAAATGCCACTGCACAATCGCCCGGTCTTTGGCGGCAGCTACCCCCCCAATATCAGCAACGGGGGTGACATGGCGCAGCAGTTTTATGGTCAACTTTACGGCGACTTAAAACCGGCCGCGATGGATCAAGCGACCATCCTTGAAAGTAATTCTTTAGAGGTGTTTGCTACGGTGGCGGCCTTGGATCAGCCGATACAACCCACGCCAGATCTGCCGCAACAATACCCGTTGGGGTTTGCGCTGGGGCAGTTGCATGGGATTTATATCCTTGCCCAAAACGCCCAAGGCATGGTGGTGGTCGATATGCACGCCGCGCATGAGCGCATCATGTACGAGCGCCTGAAAAATGCCCTGAGCGAGCAGGCCATCGCAACTCAGCCGTTGCTGATCCCCATCAGTTTTTATGCCGAAAAAGTTGAAGTTGCCACGCTGCAATCCTTGCAAGGCAGCGACACATTACAGCAACTGGGCTTTGAGTTGGCTACCTTGTCACCCACCACGATTGCCATTCGTGCCATCCCCACCATGCTGCAAGATGCCGATGCCGTCGCGCTGGCCCGTGCTGTATTACGCGACTTACACGAATATGGCGCCAGCCGCGTGCTGCTAGAACGGCAAAACGAAGTACTGGGTACCATGGCCTGCCACGCTGCCGTTCGTGCTAACCGGCAACTGACCATTACTGAAATGAACGCCTTGTTGCGTGATATGGAGGCGACTGAAAGAAGCGGGCAGTGCAATCACGGCAGACCCACCTGGTTTCAGGTGAGTTTGGCCGATTTGGATAAGATGTTTATGCGGGGGCAGTAGCCGTCTAGCCCCGATTTTAAAAGCGTGTGCGTCTTACTCGTCAAAGTCTAGGGTAAATTGCGCTGAATCCGTTTGGTTTATACGATCAGCACGCAGCAGACCGCTGGTTTTTACGCCTAATAATCGTATCCTTTTATCAAGATTTATCCTTTTCAGGCATTTTCCAGCAAAAAGCCGTAGCGATTTCGCATCGCTGATCGCCGTGGGCAAGGTGAGGTCGCGCGTGACCGTTTTAAAGTCCTCAAAACGCAGCTTGATCCCGACCTTGCAGCAGGTATAGCCTTTCTTTTGCAGATCGTTGGCGACACGTTCACATAAGCGGGTAAATGCCTCGCTCAGCGCTGGTTTGTCTCTCACCGGATGCAAGTTGCGTTCGAAAGTGGTCTCCCTGCTCATGGAGACCGGGACGCTTTCTGTCACGACCGGTCTGTCGTCCTGACCGCGGGAAACACGGTATAACCACCTGCCATAGCGATTGCCAAAATGTTGAACAAGCCAGGCTTCGCTCATAGCGGCGATTTGGCCTATGGTCTTAATCTGCAACGATTCGAGTTTTGCACTGGCTTTGGGACCAATGCCATTGATCTTTTTTGCCGCCATCGGCCAGATGCGGCTGGGGACATCTGACATCGTGATGACCGTGATGCCATCTGGCTTTTGCATTTCAGAGCATAACTTTGCCAATAGTTTATTGGGGGCGATCCCGACTGAACAGGTCAGGCCGGTGGCAGCGAATACGGCCGATTTCAGCTGTTGTGCAATCTCGGTGGCGTCTCCTGGCAGCGCCGAAACATCGGCGTAGACTTCATCGATTCCAATATTCTCCACCTGCGGGCTGATGCTACGAATCGCTGCTTTGAACAACTGCGAGTAATGGCGATAGAGTTCGAAGTTGACCGGTAGCAAGACCGCATCTGGCGCGAGTTTGGCTGCCTGCATGGTGGGCATGGCCGAGTTCAAGCCCAGCGCCCGCGCTTCGTAGGTGGCTGTGGTCAACACGCCGCGCCCTGCGTAATCACGCAAGCGCGAGAATTCGCGTGTACCATCTTCTCTGATCCTCGGCACATGTGAGGAGCCACCGGCCACCACCATGGGCAAGCCTTTCAACTCCGGGTAGCGTGACAATTCGCAAGATGCAAAAAAAGCATCCATATCAATATGTGCGATGCGTCTGTGCTCTTGGTCTGACATGTCCGGCACTCACTAATTGATCAGCAGATTAACAATCAGAGATTTACGCATAAAATGAAGTATCAAGGATGGCAGCCAAAGAGATAGAGGAGATTGCAAAGCCGGATTATCCCACGATAGTACTTAAAAACAATTCTTGTCCAAGACTGCTTTTTTAAACGGCCTCTACAATCACCATTGCTTTATCCGCTATGAAAACCGCCGTAAAAATAGCCCACTTGGGCGGCCTATTCATTCCTTTTCTCGGTAATGATTGTTTTGTATGCATTCTTTTCATCAGTGATGTACTGATTGATTAATACCGCGGTTGGATCATATAGTTCAAATCGCTTTAAGCAGTGCGGTAGCGGATATTGCTGTAGGCGCAAAAAAGGCCTATCTTGGATAGGCCTTTTTAATCGGTGAAAGTTACTGAATAACGCCTAGTTGTTTGAACAAGCCATAAGCATCCAGCACATCCCAGTGCTCGGCCAGTTTACCGTTCTCGATCCTGAAAATATCCACGGCGTAAATACTGTAGTGCTTGCCTGTAGCCGGGATGCCTAACCAGTCGCCTTTTTGTGTCCCTGAATACACGCCATACGCCCAAACGGTATCCCCTTCGGCGACCAGCTTTTCCAGTTGATAGTGCCAGTCTGGTACAGCTTTAAACCAGGCACTAAAGAATTGCTCGAAGCCAGTCAGGCTTTGTGGCACGAGCGGGTTGTGTTGAATATAGCCTGGCTGCATGAAGTTGGGCAGTTGGCTCAGGTCTTTTTTCACAAAGACGGCAGTGGCAAAGTCTGCCAGCAGTTGTTTGTTTTGTTGCGTTTGGTCTTGTGCCATGGTGAGGGTTCCTTTGGTTAACAGGGTGGTGAATAGCAAGGTGGTAAGCAGCGATTTGAATAGATGCATATGGCTTCCTTAAGTGAGTTGAAAATGCTTGCGTGTTGTAGGTGTTGCGCATCATAATTTCAATGGTTACTTTTAGTAAGTAGGTACCTTAAAGTAACTTATGCACTTGTTACTCACTTGAACGTCTTAGATACCGAGGGAAAGCCATGCTGGAAGAGATAGAACAACCGTTGCAGATTGTCAGTAGCTGGAATGCGTATCAGGCAGCGTGCCCGACACGTTTGATGTTGAACCGGATAGCAGATAAGTGGACGGTACTGGTATTGGGGTTGCTGGAGAATGAAACCAAGCGGTTTAGCACCTTGCAGCGCGAGATTGGTGGAATTTCACAAAAGATGCTGACGCAAACATTGCGCGGGTTGGAGCGGGACGGGCTGATTGCGCGTACGGTGTATCCTGAGGTGCCGCCAAGAGTGGAGTACAAGATGACACCACTGGGGAACACGCTGGTGGGCCTGCTAGCCGCATTGCGGGACTGGTCTGAGACGCATATGGATGAGGTGTTGCAAGCGCAACGTGATTATGATCAGGCGCAGCAGGCAGCCTCCAATCCCGAGGCTGCCTCTGGTGTGCGGGTGGTACGTTTTTGATCCCTTAGGCTAGCAGCAAAAAAACGGTCGGTTTTTTATGCAAATCTGGCAGGGGTGCTTTCTTCCAGTCAGCCACTGTTTTTGTCACAATCAATTCTTCTTTGCCTGACACATTGCAGGCCACACATAATTTTGTTTGTGCTTGCAGGTTAGCAATCAGGTCTTCTAATACATGCTGATTGCGGTAGGGTGTTTCAATAAACAGCTGGGTAGCTTGCTGTTTTTTTGAGTCAAACTCAATGCCTTTGATGGTTCTGATACGTTCATTTTTATCGCTGGGAAGATAGCCTAAAAACGTAAATCTCTGGCCGTTCAAGCCGCTGGCCATCAGTGCCAGCAGCAAGCTGCTGGGGCCGATGAGCGGGGAGACGCGTATGCCTTTGTGATGAGCGACGGCGGCGAGCGCGGCCCCTGGATCGGCGATACCCGGACAACCGGCTTCACTCATCAAGCCAACATCCATGCCCTGTTGCACAGGTTGCAGTAACTTTTGCAGGTCTTTATTCGGTGTATCTTTAGTCAGCACCGTGAGCGTGATTTCACGCATAGGCACTGGGTGCCCGCTGGCGCCTAGAAAGTGACGGGCCGTTTTTTCGTTCTCGACGATAAAGTGACGCAAGCTGTGCATGCGTTGTATGACTTCGGGCGGTACGACTTGTTGGGGCGTGGTGTCTTCCGTGAGGGGGACGGGAATAAAGTAGAGGGTTCCAGCAGTCATGGCAATCTTAATGAGTTAAACAGCGTGATTATCCCACGGCCAGACAGCAAAAAAGCATTCTTTTGCAAGAATGCTTTTGTTGACGCCCTTGAAGCATGTTGAGCCGGGGTGTGGCAGGCTAATATTTCACCTGCACACGATATTTCAGCGTGGCATCGCCATCGGCAGGCACATTGATTTTCCAGCTGGCCTGGTGGGCACTGGTTTTCTGGTGTGGCTGTGATTCGCTTAGTATTTTCCAGCTACCTGCAATCGGCTCTTGCACGGTGACGGTGACCGCTTCTTTTTTCGCGTTGTGCAAAGTGATGGTATAAGCGCTTTCATACACGGGTGGCTGGTTTTGCTTGCTCAGGTTTTTAAAATCGGTTTGCACACGGTCAGCCGTCACATCAAAGGCATTGCCAAGTTTGAGGCGCACCGTGTCGTTCTTTGGTGTATGGTCGATCTGGTCTTCGCCCACAAACTGTGCCGTGCCGTCGTGATCTTTTTTGTAAACGCGCATGGTGCCTTTAGGCAGAGGAATGCCCAACTGGCTACTTTCTTTGTTATCAAATTCTACAAAGACCTGCACTTTGAGTTTTTTGTCGATATCAGGATACTGACCCTGGAAATAATACTCCGAGCCATTCAGCACCAGCTCTTTATGCGCCGG
The DNA here is from genome assembly GCF_056314005.1 of Methylophilus sp. DMC18. Classification (NCBI taxonomy): domain Bacteria; kingdom Pseudomonadati; phylum Pseudomonadota; class Betaproteobacteria; order Nitrosomonadales; family Methylophilaceae; genus Methylophilus; species Methylophilus sp. DMC18. The sequence goes on from NZ_JBQUZE010000002.1 coordinate 511,189, forward strand.
GATATGTTGCGCAGAAAGCAAGGCCACTTGTTTGGTTTGGTTTTCTGCAATGGTCGTGGGGCGTGGCAGGGTGTATAAATGATATTCGAGTAATGCTTGCTCGGTGGGCATGGCGGCTTCGGCGACCATGGCATCCGCGCGCATCATCATGGTTTTGGGGTGGATCACTTCACGCACACGGTTGACATCCCCTGCCACCAGTTGCACTTTTGCGTTGGGATAGCTGGTGCCGCTGGTATTGGTGAGCGTGACCCAGCCAGACAGGTCTATCGCATCCTCTTTGCTGCTGAGCTCAGCGACATAGTCGGTTTTCCACTGCAAGCCACCTGTGAGGTAACTGAGCTCCAGAGTGGACTGTTCACCGCCTTTATATTGCAACTGCGTCGTCAGGGTTGGACGGTCTTTGAGCATGCCGGGGACGTTAGGATAGGCGATACGGCCCGGGATCACGGTTTCGATACGGTTACCTATTTTGAGCACCGGGCCATCCTGGGCAGAGAGTACGGTGGCTGTTTCTTCTGTTTCGGCACCTGTGGTCGGGTTGGTACGAATCACGGTGACTTGTTGGCCGACATATTTTTCTAGCAGTTTGTGCGGGGTGAGCAAGTCAAAGTCGAAGTTCTGCTCCAGCACCTGCAAGCTGGTGTTAGGGAGCAAGCTACGCAACAAGGCGGTTTCAGGCTTGATCTGCGCACTGACATCGCGGAAAGAAACGGCAGAAAACCCGTTGCTTAACTTTAACTTGCGACTGTCTTTGACCAGCGCAAGGTCTTCATTGTAAATCGTCACCGCCACACTGGTCTGGTCAGATTGCGGGCTGGTGAGGGTGGTTTCCGCTTGTGCAGCGGCTGCATACGTCAATGCAGCCGTCCCCATGGAGAAAAATAGCAGGGTGCTGAGTCGCATGTGTATCCTTTCGTTATGGGTTATTTGCGTTTTAAGCATGAGACTGCCTAAACGCATTGGCCGTTCAAAAGTTAACACACGACTTTGTTTTATGCTATCGAGTTGAAGCCGATAATACGTCTACACCCGCTTGTCGCAGCATCTCGACCAAGGCAATCAAGGGCAGTCCTATCAGCGCATTCGGGTCATCGCCGCGCATATAGTCCAGCAGTGCGATGCCCATGCCTTCAGATTTGGCACTGCCTGCACAATCATAAGGTTGTTCAAGGCGCAGGTAGGTCTCGATCTGGCTGGCACTTAAGGATTTGAATTTAACGAAATAGGGCACGATGGTGGCTTGCATGTGCTGTCGTTGGCTGTCATACAGGCACAAGGCACTATGAAAAACCACCTCTTTGCCGCTGAGCATGGTGAGTTGCCTGACAGCATTGGCATGATTGCCAGGTTTACCTATCTGCATACCATCCACGGTCGCGACCTGGTCGCAGCCAATAATCAGCGCATCAGGCTGGGTTTCTGCCACTTTGCGGGCTTTGGCCTCTGCCAAGCGCAAAGCAGTCTGTTCGGGGCTTTCATTTGGCAACGGGGTTTCATCAATCTCTGGTGACAAGCAGGTAAACGGTAAATGCAGCTTTTGCAGTACTTCACGACGGTAACGTGAAGAGGAGGCAAGAATCAGTGATTGTTTCATGGATCAGGTAGCTCAAAAGCAAAAATCCCTGAATTACTTCAGGGATTTTTGTTGATTGTAATTATTCAGGTTGAATTTCAATCAGTGTTTCATCTGGCGTGACACTGTCGCCCTTGGCCACGTGAATGGCGACCACGGTGCCCGATTTGCTGGCCTGGATCTCGTTTTCCATTTTCATGGCTTCGATCACCAACACGCCATCACCGGCATTGACTTTGTCACCCACATTCACTTTTACCGTCACTATCGTGCCTGGCATTGCCGTGGTGACGCAGCCTGGATGGTGAGGGCGTGGACGCCCACTCGCGGCGACTGCAGCGGCTTTTTTCTTGCTGCCGTTACTGCCGCCACCGCTGACTTCCATTTCGCTCAAGGTCTCAACAAACACTTCTTCAGAAATGCCGTCTACCTTGACATAGTAAGGTCTGCGTTCTTCACCCGCGTGACCGCTGCCGGTCAGCTTGATATGGTAGGTTTCACCATGCAGGGTAATGTTGAATTCATTCGGTGCATAACGGGCGGCTGCTGTTTGCTGGGTGACCGCATCTTTGCTCAACAAGGGCTCTGGATTCAATGAGCCTGCATTGCGTTCTTGCAAGAAGGTTTTACCGATGTCCGGGAACATGGCATAGGTCAATACATCTTGCTCGTTATTGGCAAAGCGCTCGGCCTCGGACTGCAGCTTGACCATTTCCGGTTGCAGCAAGTCTGCTGGACGGCAGGTAATGACTTCAGCATCGCCGACCGCTTGTTTACGCACCTCAGCATTCACTGCCGCAGGGGCTTTGCCATATTGGCCTAACAAGTAATTTTTGACTTCGTTGGTAATGGACTTGTAGCGGCCACCGGTCAATACGTTCAGTACAGCTTGTGTCCCGACGATTTGTGAGGTGGGCGTCACCAACGGAGGATAACCAAGATCTTGACGCACACGTGGAATCTCGGCAAGCACCTCGTCCATACGGTTAAGCGCACCTTGTTCCTTCAGCTGGTTGGACAGGTTGGAAATCATGCCTCCTGGTACCTGGTTGACCAGAACGCGGGTATCCACGCCGGTAAACTCGCTTTCAAATTGCCAGTATTTCTTGCGCACTTCTTTGAAGTAGGCGGTGATTTCCTGCAACTTGCCCAAATCGAGGCCTGTGTCGTATTCCGTGCCTTTCAATGCGGCCACTAGGCTTTCTGTGGTCGGATGGCTGGCACCTTCGGAGAATGAAGAGTTGCAGGTATCAATAATATCCACGCCGCTTTCCACGCTCTTGAGCAAGACCATACTGGCCAGACCGGAGGTGGCATGGCTGTGCATGTGTACGGGCACGCTGACCGCAGCCTTCAGACCTTTGACCAGTTCGGCAGCCATGGTGGGTGTCAGCAGGCCGGCCATGTCCTTGACGCCAATGCTGTCACAGCCCAGCGCCTCAAGCTCTTTGGCCATGCTCACAAAGTAGGCCACATCATGCACCGGGCTGGTCGTAAAGGACAGGGTACCGATGGCATGTTTCTTGACAGATTTAACGGCTTCAATCGCGGTTTTCAGGTTGCGGATGTCGTTCATCGCATCAAAGATACGGAACACATCGACACCGGCATCGGCTGCCTGTTTGACAAAGGCATGCACGACGTCATCAGAGTAATGGCGGTAGCCCAGCAAGTTCTGGCCACGCAACAGCATATTGATAGGCGTATTGGGCAAGGCTTTACGCAAGCTGCGCAGGCGTTCCCACGGATCTTCCTTCAAAAATCGGACGCAAGCGTCAAAGGTTGCACCGCCCCAGGCTTCGAGAGACCAGAACCCAATCTCATCCAGCTTGCTGCAGATCGGCAGCATGTCTTCGGTGCGCATGCGCGTTGCAATCAGGGATTGGTGACCATCTCTTAAAACGAGTTCGGTGACATGTATTTTGCTCATAGTCTTGTCGATCTAAATAAATATCTTGCAATGCGGGTTAATCAAATGCCTTCGTGGGCGGCAATCGCAGCCGCAATGGCGGCTGCCATCAACTCTTTGGGTAATCCTACGTCGTACTCAGTCAGCTCGGGGTGTTGCTCCACAAAGCTGGTGTTGAAATCAGCGGCGCGGAAGTCCGGATGCTGCATGATCTGCTGGTAGTATGGAATGGTCGTTTTGACGCCATAGACAATCATGTCATTCAAGGCACGGCGACCGCGTTCAATCACGCTTTCCCAATCCAGGGCCCAAACTGTCAGTTTGGCACACATGGAGTCGTAGTAAGGCGGGATGACATATCCGCTGTAAATCGCCGCATCCATACGCACACCCGGACCGCCGGGCGCATAGTAGCGGGTGATTTTACCAAAGCTGGGCAAAAAGTCTTTTTTCGGGTCTTCTGCGTTAATCCGGTACTCCATGGCAAAGCCACGGAAAGCAATTTCACTTTGCTTGTATTGCAGCGGTAAGCCGGCTGCAACACGAATCTGCTGTTGAACAATGTCCACGCCAGTAATGGTCTCGGTCACAGTATGCTCTACCTGTAAGCGCGTGTTCATTTCCATGAAGTAAAAGTTATTGTCTGAATCCAGCAAGAACTCAACCGTACCAGCGTTTTCATAGCCGACAGCCTTAGCCGCTTTCACACCCAGACCACCGATATATTCACGTTGGGCTTGAGTCAGTTGTGGAGAGGGGGCGATCTCGATCAGTTTCTGGTTACGACGCTGGATGGAACAATCGCGTTCAAACAAATGAATGACATTGCCATGTGAGTCGGCCAGCACTTGCACTTCGATATGGCGCGGATGCACCACGCACTTTTCGAGAAAGACTTCTGGCTTGCCAAAGGCTTTGCTGGCTTCTGAAATGACGCGGTCATAGTTGCTGAGCAGCTCTTTCTCGCTATCGCAACGACGAATTCCGCGGCCACCGCCACCATTCGTCGCCTTGAGCATCACGGGATAGCCAATTTTATTGGCCAAAGTCACTGCGGCCTCTACCGATTCCAGATTGCCTTCACTGCCTGGCACGCAAGGAATGCCTGCGTTAATCATGGCATTACGTGCCTGGATCTTGTCACCCATTTGACGGATGACGTCGGCATCAGGACCAATGAACTTGATGCCGCGACGTTCGCAGACTTCAGCAAGTTCTGGATTCTCTGACAGGAAGCCATAACCAGGATGCAAGGCGTCACAGCCTGCAGCCACAGCAATGTTGACTATATTGTGTGCGTTCAGGTAGCCTGCGACAGGGTCTGAGCCAATGTTATAGGCTTCGTCTGCCTTTTTAACATGCAACGCATGGCGGTCAGCATCGGAGTAAATAGCTACCGATTTAATGCCCATTTCAGAGCAGGCACGTACGATGCGCACCGCAATTTCACCGCGATTCGCGACTAAAATTTTCTTAAACACACATTACCCTTAAAGCAAGAAAAAAGGACTAGAGTCTTTTAGTAACTCAACCGAGTTTTTCAATCTCCAGGAGACTGAATATAAAACGGTTCAAGTTGATTTGGTTGTGGTTTGGAGTCGTCTTTGCTACAGCAACAAATGGCCGATCAGGCAAACCGGCACCATGGGTGAGCCCTTGAACAGAGCGCCGCGTGATGCGGTGTCATTATAACAACAAACCTTGCGCTTAAACAGAGGCCTGTCATTTTAGTGCTGGTCTTGTCCGTGTTTTAGTCGTCAATGATCATTGAGTTTGTTATAGTGCCGGCTTAATAGTTGATTGAATTGTTTGGTAAAGATCATGGCGCATTTTCAGGAGCTTGCAAAGCAGCAAAAAACCGTTGAGGGGGTGTTAGCGCTGAGCGCTATGCCCAGGTTACATGAGGCGTTGCAAGCGCTAGGAGTGACGGATGCGGCCGCGCTCGACGGCATGCAGGTGCATTATCGGTTGCAAGGCTTGCCATCCCGCTATTTTGGTGAGGTGTCGCTGCCTATGCTGGCGCTAAGTTTGCAGACGACTTTGCCGCTGGTGTGCCAGCGCTGCTTTGAGCCCATGCCAGAGTCGCTAGAGATGACCTTTGAATTTGCGCTTTGTGATGAGCCGCCGGAAGCATTGCTAGAAGATGAAACGGTGGATTGGCTGGAATCTACGGATGAGTCGTCACTGGAAGTGTTGGTCGAGGATGAGTTGTTGATGGCGCTGCCTATCTCTGTCATGCATGAAGAGGCGTGTACACAATTACAGCAGTCTGCGGGTGAAAAGCCGAATCCATTTGCTGTGCTCAAGCAGTTGAAGCTGGACAAATAACCCCGTAAGCTGGGTGTTCATGCCGCGAATCATGGCAAATAAACCAATGAAAAGCGATATTTGCATGATTTATTTGCAGTTATCCCTGAGTTATTTTATAATGCTGGATTAGGTAGCATTTTTAATTTATTAATAACCGAGTTTGTTTTATAAACTGTCATTGAGCTTCGATACATGAGGTGTGGCGGTTTGATATTGGAGTAACTTAAATGGCCGTTCAGCAAAACAAAAAGACACCTTCCAAGCGTGGTATGCACCGTTCCCACGACTTTTTGACTAACCCACCTTTGGCAATTGAGCCAACCACAGGTGAAGTGCATTTGCGTCATCACGTGAGCCCTAACGGTTTTTACCGTGGCCGCAAAGTGATGCCTGCAAAAGGCGAATAATCGCCACATTAAAGCGAACCGCTTTAAAACGCGCCGCGCAGTAAAATGCGCGGCGTTTGCGTATCTGACGTAAGCCGCTGTGATGGCTGCGCTTAAACGCGCAAAGTTAACAAACTTGGAAAATCACATGACAACTGGTCAACACGTGCATTCACATGAAGTAGTGATTGCCATTGATGCCATGGGAGGAGATCACGGTCCGCATGTGACTGTGCCCGCGGCAGTTCGAATTCTGAACGAAAATCCTGAATTAAACATTATCCTGGTCGGCCTGCAAGAGGCAATTGAATCCGAGCTTAAGGTCTTGAATGTCCAGCCGGGACCGCGATTGCGTATCCGCCATGCCAGTGAAGTGGTGTTGATGGATGAGTCGCCACAAAGTGCGATGAAGAACAAAAAAGATTCTTCTATGCGGGTGGCTATTAATATGGTGAAAACGGGAGAAGCGCAGGCTTGCGTGAGTGCCGGTAACACCGGTGCGTTGATGGCGACCGCACGTTTTGTCCTCAAAACCTTGCCCGGGATTGACCGGCCAGCCATTGCCTCGACTTTACCCTCTGAAAAAGGCAGTACATTTATGCTGGATCTGGGGGCGAATGCCGACTGTACGCCTGAGCATTTGTACCAGTTTGCCATTATGGGCGCGATGGTGGTGAGCTGCCTGACCAATAAGCCGAATCCAACCGTGGGTTTGCTCAATATCGGTTCTGAAGATATCAAGGGCAATGAGGTAGTCAAGCAGGCGGCGGAGTTGTTACGCGGCAGTCATTTGAATTTTTACGGCAATGTAGAAGGCGACGATATCTTCAAGGGCACGACAGACGTGGTCGTTTGTGACGGTTTCGTTGGCAACGTATCGTTAAAAACTACCGAAGGCCTTGCGCATATGATGGGTAAATTCCTCACCCAGGAATTTAAACGTAACTGGTTGACCAAATTGATGGCGCTGGGCGCTTTCCCGGTGCTAAAGGCCTTTAAAAAGCGGGTAGATCCAAGACTTTATAATGGGGCAAGCTTTTTGGGCTTGCGTGGCATTGTGGTCAAGAGTCATGGTGGCGCAGACAGCGTCGGTTTTTACCATGCGATTCATGTCGCGATGGAAGAGGCGCAGAGTGGTGTCCTCAAGCGTATTCAGTCGCAGTTGGAGATTGAGCATCTGACGACCTCCGAGCAACCCTGAACCCCTTTTTGTTAGGTGTTTCAAACCAATTAAGGCATAATCGCACGAATGATTTACGCTCGCATTGCAGGTACTGGAAGCTACCTGCCACCCCATATTTTGACCAATGCCGATCTGGAAAAAATGGTGGATACCACCGATGAGTGGATTTACGCCCGAACTGGCATCAAACAACGCCACCGCGTCACGGATGAACGTACCAGCGATCTGGCGACTAACGCGGCGCGTCAAGCGATTGACGCGGCCGGCATCGCGGCTGAACAGATCGACCTGATTATTGTGGCAACAACCACGCCTGACAAGATTTTTCCAAGTGTGGCGACCATGGTGCAACGCAAATTGGGCATCAGCGGCTGTCCCGCTTTTGATGTACAGGCGGTATGCAGTGGCTTTGTCTATGCGCTGACCACCGCCAACCAGTTCATCAAGTCTGGCCAGTCCCGCAATGTCCTGGTGATTGGGGCGGATACATTCACCCGTATTACTGATTACAGCGACCGCAGCAACTGCATTTTATGGGGCGACGGTGCCGGTGCGGTGATCCTGCAAGCCAGTGAGCAACCCGGTATTCTTTCTACCCACATCCACGCCGATGGCAACTACGAAACCTATTTACATGTGCCGCGCAATCCTGATGGGCCTGACACGGTGGTGATGGAAGGGAATCCGGTGTTCAAAATGGCGGTCAATACACTGGATCAGATCGTCGATGAGACGCTGGAAGCGAACCAGATGCAAAAGTCAGATATTGACTGGCTGGTGCCGCATCAGGCTAATATCCGTATTTTGCAGGCAACGGCCAAAAAACTGGAAATGCCGATGGATAAAGTCGTCGTGACGGTGGATCGCCATGGCAATACCTCCGCAGCCTCAATTCCGCTCGCACTGGATGTGGCTGTACGTGACGGGCGCATCCAGCGTGGACATACCTTGCTCATGGAGGCCTTTGGTGGTGGATTTACCTGGGGCTCAGTCCTGGTAAAGTACTAACCAGTGCTAACAGTACCAAGGTTCAACAATGAAGCATGCCGTGCTTGCATGACCGTTTTAATTGAATAAATAACTGAATCAATATGTCTAAATTTGCTTTTTTCTTTCCTGGTCAAGGTTCACAGTCTGTGGGCATGATGCAAGGACTTGCAGCCCATGCCATCGTTAAACAAACCTTTGACGAAGCCTCGGCTGTGTTGGGGGTAGATTTCTGGAAAATGGCCACCGAGCCAAATGAAGAAATTAATCTGACGGAACACACACAACCCATCATGCTGACCGCGGGTATTGCTACCTGGCGTGTTTATCAGGCGCTGGGTGGCCAGTTGCCAACCGCGATGGCGGGGCATAGTCTCGGTGAGTACACTGCACTGGTTGCAGCCAATGCCATTTCGTTTGCGGATGCCTTGCCACTGGTAAAATTTCGCGCCCAGGTAATGCAGCAAGCCGTGCCGGAAGGCCAGGGGGCCATGGCAGCGATCTTGGGGCTGGATGATGATACCGTGCGTGCTGTTTGTACCGAGGCGGCACAAGGTCAAGTCTTGCAGCCCGTTAACTTCAACTCACCAGGCCAGGTTGTCATTGCCGGTGACAAAGCGGCGGTTGAGCGTGGCATGGAGTTAGCCAAGGCGAAAGGGGCCAAGCGTGCGCTAGCATTGCCTGTCAGCGTGCCTTCGCACTGCGACCTCATGCAGCCGGCGGCTGAAAAGCTGCGCGAATATCTCAATGGCGTGAATGTACAGGCGCCGGTTGTGCCTGTCTTGCATAACGCCGATGTCGCAGCCTACGCGGATGTCGTGCAGATTAAAGACGCGCTGGTTCGCCAGCTCTATAGCCCGGTCCGCTGGGTGGAGACCGTGCAACAGCTGGCTGCACAAGAGGTGCTGAGTGCCGCTGAATGTGGCCCCGGCAAGGTGCTGGCTGGTTTAGCCAAGCGCATTGTGGCCGAGGTGAGCTGTGTTGCGCTCGTCAATGACGAAGCCATGCAAACATTGATTACGCAATAAGGGAGAGACCATGTCTGACCAACAAATCGCATTAGTGACGGGCGCCAGCCGCGGCATAGGCGCAGCGATTGCACAAGCCCTGGGCAAGCAGGGAGCCACCGTGATTGGTACGGCGACCTCTGTCAGTGGCGCAGAAGCAATCACCGCCCATTTGAAAGCAGCTGGGGTCAACGGCGTCGGGATGTCGCTGGATGTGACACAGCCTGAACAAATTGAGGCGGTATTAAAGCAGATTGCCGAGCAGTATGGGGATGTCAGCATCCTGGTGAATAATGCCGGCATCACCAAAGATACCTTGCTCATGCGCATGAAAGACGAAGACTGGGATGCGGTCTTGACGACCAACCTGAAGTCCGTATTCCGCATGAGTCAGGCGGTATTGCGTCCAATGATGAAAGCGCGTCAGGGACGTATTATCAACATTTCCAGCGTGGTGGGTCATATGGGCAATGCCGGGCAGACCAACTACGCAGCGGCCAAGGCTGGGATGACTGGCTTTACCAAGTCTATGGCGCAAGAAGTCGGCAGTCGCGGTATTACTGTGAACTGTGTGGCGCCTGGCTTTATCGCCACGGATATGACCGCTGAACTACCTGACGATATCAAGACCAAAATGCTGGAGCGTATTGCGCTTGGGCGTTTGGGGGCTGTGGATGAAATCGCGGCGACAGTGGCTTTCCTGGCTTCGCCAGCGGCCGCTTATATCACGGGCGAAACCATCCATGTCAATGGCGGCATGTACTGCGCTTAATATTTAGTTTCTTTGGTATTCTGGGCAAGTTTTGCTAGAATACTGGTTTACTGTACACGACACTTATCAACAAAGGGGTATTTTAGATGTCCGACATCGAACAACGCGTAAAGAAAATCGTTTGTGAACAATTAGGTGCAAACGAAGCTGACGTAAAAAACACATCATCTTTCGTAGATGATCTGGGTGCAGATTCTCTGGACACCGTAGAATTAGTAATGGCTTTGGAAGAAGAGTTCGATTGCGAAATCCCTGACGAAGAAGCTGAAAAAATCACTACAGTGCAGCAAGCGATTGACTACGTCAACGCAAACCTCAAGTAATTCATTGACTTCATTCTTCAATCAGCCCTCGCAAGAGGGCTGATTTTCTATTATGACGAAACGCAGAGTAGTAGTAACTGGCTTGGGCGTGGTGTCTCCAGTAGGGATTGGTACCCAAACCGCTTGGAACAATCTGGTCGCTGGTCAATCAGGCATTACCCGTATCACTAAATTTGATCCTACCCCATTTGCCTCGCAAATCGCAGGTGAGGTTAAGGGATTCAACGCTGAAGACTTTATTCCAGCCAAGGATGCACGCCGCATGGATACTTTTATCCAGTACGGTCTGGCTGCTGGCTTGGAGGCTTTCCGTGATTCTGGCCTGGAAGTGACCGACGCAAATGCAGAACGCATTGGCGTGACCATTGGTTCCGGGATTGGTGGTTTGGGCTTGATTGAGTCCACCAACGACAGTTATGACGAAGGTGGCCCACGCAAGATCTCGCCATTCTTTATTCCTGGTACCATCATCAACATGATCTCGGGCAATTTGTCCATCATGTTGGGTCTCAAAGGGCCGAATATTGCGGTGGTGACTGCCTGTACCACAGGCACCCATAGCATTGGTGAAGCCGCACGTATGATTGAGTATGGTGACGCCGATGTCATGGTGGCAGGTGGGGCCGAAGCGGCCATTACCGAGCTCAGTGTCGGTGGCTTTGCCTCTGCGCGAGCCTTGTCTACACGCAATGACGATCCCGCGACGGCCAGCCGTCCCTGGGATAAAGACCGTGATGGGTTTGTCATCGGTGAAGGTGCAGGGGTGATGGTGCTCGAAGAGTATGAGCATGCCAAAGCACGCGGTGCCAAAATTTATGCCGAGGTGGCAGGTTACGGCTTGAGTGCCGATGCCTATCATATGACCGCACCGAATATGGATGGTCCACGCCGCTCCATGGTTAACGCGCTCAAAAATGCAGGGGTGAACCCGGACCAAGTCCAGTTCATGAATGCGCACGGGACCTCGACGCCCCTGGGCGATACCAATGAAACCAATGCCATCAAGGCAACGTTTGGCGATCATGCCTACAAGCTGGTAGTCAATTCGACCAAATCGATGACTGGTCACTTGCTCGGTGGCGCAGGCGGTCTGGAGTCGGTCTTTACGGTGTTATCGATTTACCATCAGATTTCACCACCGACCATCAACCTGTTGAATCCTGATCCGGATTGCGATCTGGATTACTGTGCCAACACGGCACGTGACTTGCAGATTGAATATGCCCTCAAAAACAATTTTGGTTTTGGTGGGACTAACGGCAGCTTGTTGTTCAAGCGCGTTTAAAAGTATTTAAGACGGGTCTTTAGCAATATAAAAGCAGTAATAAAAAAGCCAGCTTAATGCTGGCTTTTTTATTACTCAAATCTGCTGACTTATTTGAGGACTGCCAAGGCAGCAGCATAGTTTGGTTCGTCAGCAATTTCGCCAACCAGTTCGCTATGCAATACCTGATTGTTCTCATCCAGTACAACCACTGCACGTGCAGTCAGGCCTGCCAGGCTGCTATCGGTGATCAGGACGCCATAATCATTGCCAAATTTGGCTGTATCGCGGAAGGTAGACAGGGTTACAACATTCTCCAGACCTTCTGCACCGCAGAAACGGCTTTGTGCGAAAGGCAGGTCTGCAGACACGCACAGCACGACGGTGTTGCTGACGCTACTGGCTTCCTTGTTGAAGGTGCGCACTGAGGTGGCGCAGGTGGGCGTATCAATGCTAGGGAAAATGTTCAAGACTTTACGCTTGCCTGAAAACGCATCCAGACCAAGCAGGTTGCGTTTGGCATCTGCCAATTGAAAATCAGGAGCCTTGTCGCCTTTGGTTAAAAATTTACCGCCAACCGCGACCGGATTTCCTTTGAGCGTAACGCTAGACATAGTGTTCTCCAAAATGTGATGAATAAAACTTAAACAAGCACTTTAACGTGTCAGCGCAACGCAATCAACCACATAAAAAGTAAGGGAATCAGGCGGGCAGCACCGCAAGCACGGCTTCGTAGTCTGGTTCCATGACCAGGTCCTTGACCAATTCAACGTGGAGGACGCGGTCATTTTCGTCCGCGACGATGATGGCGCGTGCAGGTAGGCCTGCCAGTTTGCTGGTCATCATGAGCACGCCATAATTCTTGAGCATGTCGCGGCCACGCAAGGTGGATAAAGTCATGCATTGCGGCAGGCTTTCCATGGCGCAGAAGCGGGCCATGGTGAATGGTAAATCCGGTGAAATATGCAGGATGGCGGTGTTAGTCAGATCTAGCGCCATGCGCTCAAGAATACGCACGCTGTTAGCACTGGTGGGCGTATCAATGCCCGGGAAGAAATGCAGTATCTTGCGCTGACCTGCAAAGGCATCCAGCGCAACGTCCTCAAGCTCGCGGTTAACTAGCTGGAAATACGGCAGGGGCTGCCCCACGGCAGGCAGCTCGTCCTCCACCAGTATCGGGTCATCGAGCAGGGCAGTGGCATTGGGCATGTGATCTATCGCTTATGACAAAAACGCCTGCCATCATAGAACATAATCCCGGTTCGTTTCAATTTTTTACAACTATCAACAATCCATTTTTTACGAGGTTTGCATGGCTTTTTTGAGGCTGTCAATGACATTATTTGTCGTCGGCATGGGTACAAAAAAGCAGGTTGGCGGTTAAAATAAAGTGATGGAAGCGCCTGAAACACCCTCTCTCCAACCTGCATTTATTCACCTGCGTTGCCACAGTGAGTATTCCATTGTGGATGGCACGGTGCGCATTGATGATTACGTCAAGGCTGCAAAAAGTGATGCCATGCCAGCGATTGCGCTGACCGATCTGGCTAACCTGTTTGGGGCGATCAAGTTTTACAAGGCTGCCCGTGGCAAGGGGCTCAAACCGATTCTGGGCTGTGATGTCTGGATCGAGAATCCGCTCCAGCGCGACCAGCCTCACCGCTTGCTGTTACTGGTACAAACGCAGCAGGGCTATCGCAATCTGTGTGAATTACTCAGTCGCGCCTATCTGGAGAACCAGTACCGTGAACGGGCAGAAATCAAACCCGAGTGGTTACAGCAAAAAAACGCAGGTCTATTGCTGCTGTCGGGCTTTACTGCCGGTGACATTGGACAGGCACTGCAGGCTGGCAACCAGGCTCAAGCCTTGCAAGCGGCAGCACACTGGGCCGGGGTATTTGAAGGCCGCTACTACCTGGAAGTTCAGCGCGTACATGTGCCCGGCAATACCGAAGCCTATGCCCAAGAGCAATTGATCAGACAAACCATCGCCATTGCACAGCAGCTCGATTTACCTGTGGTGGCAACGCATCCGATCCAGTTCCAGACGCCGGATGACTTTATGGCGCACGAGGCGCGCACCTGTATCGCGGAAGGCTATGTGCTGGCCGATACCCGTAGACCCAAGCGTTTTGTCGCCACCCAGTATGTGAAAACCCAGGCAGAAATGCAGGCTTTGTTCGCCGATATGCCCATCGCCTTGCAAAACTCGGTGGAGATTGCCAAGCGCTGCAACCTGACGCTGACTTTGGGGAAAAATTACCTGCCCGATTTTCCGACGCCTAATGGTGAGAGTCTGGATCAATATCTGGTGGACCAGTCTAAAGCAGGCTTGGAGCACCGCCTGGCCTATTTGTACCCGGATGAACAGCTGCGGGAAGCCAAACGAGCTGAATACGAAGCGCGCTTGCAGTTTGAGTGCGGCATCATCATTCAGATGGGGTTTCCTGGCTACTTTTTGATCGTGGCCGATTTTATTAACTGGGCAAAAAACAACGGCGTGCCAGTCGGACCAGGCCGGGGCTCCGGTGCGGGGTCTTTGGTCGCTTACAGTTTGGGGATTACCGACCTCGACCCGCTCAAATACAACCTGCTGTTCGAGCGTTTCTTAAACCCGGAGCGGGTCTCCATGCCCGACTTTGATATTGACTTCTGTCAGGAAGGGCGAGATCGCGTCATCGATTACGTCAAGCACAAATATGGCTTGGCTTCGGTGTCTCAGATCGCCACCTTCGGGACCATGGCGGCCAAAGCGGTGATCCGCGATGTGGGCCGCGTGCTGGATTTGCCGTTCAACTTTGTCGATGGCATCGCTAAGCTCATTCCAATGGAGCTGGGCATCACGCTTGAATCCGCACTGGAAAAAGAGCCGCAACTGCAAGAGCGCCGCGAAAAAGAAGAAGAGGTCGCAGAATTACTGTCTTTGGCATTGCGGCTGGAAGGCCTGGTCCGTAACATCGGTATGCACGCCGGGGGGGTGTTGATTGCGCCTGGCAAGATTTCAGATTTCTCGCCCGTCTATTGCCAGCCCAATGGCGACAGTCTGGTCAGTCAATATGATAAGGATGATGTGGAGGCGGTCGGCCTGGTTAAGTTCGACTTTTTGGGCCTGCGCACGCTGACTATCCTCAATATGGCGCTTGAAAACGCCAATGCGCAGCGCGCGCAAGAAACGTTGCCACCACTGAGTTTTGAGACGATTCCGCTCGATGACAAGCGTAGCTACCATCTGCTGAAAACAGCCAATACGACAGCGGTGTTCCAGCTGGAATCGCGCGGCATGAAAGATATGCTTAAGCAAGCCAAGCCAGACTTGTTTGAAGACATTATTGCGCTGGTTGCCTTGTACCGTCCTGGCCCAATGGATCTGATTCCAGACTTCTGCCGCCGTAAACATGGCACGCAGCGCGTGGAATACCCGCACCCGTCGACCGAATCTATTCTCAAGGAAACCTACGGTATTGCCGTGTATCAGGAACAGGTGATGCAGATCGCCCAGGTGGTCGCCGGGTATAGTCTCGGTGGTGCAGACTTGCTGCGCCGCGCCATGGGTAAGAAAAAACCGGAAGAGATGGTTAAACAGCGCGAAATCTTTAATGAAGGTGCGCTCAAAAATGGCCTGACTTTGCAGCAGTCCAACGATTTGTTTGACTTGCTGGAAAAGTTCGCGGGTTACGGCTTTAACAAGTCGCATGCGGCAGCGTATGCCTTGGTGGCTTATCATACCGCTTACCTCAAAGCGCATTACCCGGCGGCTTTTCTGGCGGCGACCATGTCTGCCGATATGAACAACACCGATAACGTGCATACGTTTTTTGATGACTGCGGCGCCAATCATATCGAAGTATTGCCGCCAGACATCAATGCCAGTGTCTATCAGTTCAAGCCGCTCAATGCGCAGCAGGTGCTTTACGGCCTGGGCGCCATCAAAGGCACCGGCCTGGCGGCGATTGAGTTGATTATGGCGTCCCGTCAGTCTCAAGGCCCTTTCAAAGACTTATTCGATTTTTGTCAGCGCCTGGATTTGCGCAAGGTCAACCGTCGGGTGATTGAATCCCTGATCCGCGCCGGCGCTTTTGACAAGCTGGAACCTAACCGGGCTGCGTTGCTGGCGGGCCTGGATAGGGCGATCAGTGTCGCAGAGCAGGGCGCGGCACACGCCGGGCAAGATTGCCTGTTTGGCGGGGTGATCGAAACGCAGCATGCTTTACCGGATATTGCCGCCTGGAGCCCTGAGCAGGCCTTGCAAGAAGAAAAAACGGCGCTGGGTTTTTACTTGAGTGGCCACCCTTATTTAAGCTACAAAGCGCAGCTTGGCCCCTTTATTAAAGGCAATCTGGGTGAACTGGCGCCACAAGAGCAGCCGAAACTGCTGGCCGGGGTGGTCATGGGCGTACGTGTCCGCATGACGCAGCGCGGAAAAATGGCGATTGTGACGCTGGATGATGCCGTCGGACGCGTGGATGTGGTCGTCGGTAGCGAACTGTTGAATCAGCACGCACAGTGGATCAAGGAAGACCAGCTGCTGGTGGTAGAAGGGCGAATCAGTAATGATGAGTTCTCCGGTGGCATCCGCGTCAGCGCCCGTAAACTCTATGATCTGGCCGCCGTGCGTAACCGTTTTGCGCAAATGCTGACCTTGAGCTGCAATGGCACTTCGGATGTGCAGCGTCTCATGACAGTATTGACGCCTTATCGCTACGCCGGTGAGGAACAGAAGCGTTGTCCGATCAAAGTCGACTACCATAACCAGTCTGCTCAGGTGAGTTTGATGCTAGGGGATGACTGGCAAGTCGTGCTGCATGACGACCTGCTACACAATTTACAGGGCTGGTTGTCTAAAGAAAACGTCAAAATCCTTTATAATGCCTGAACTTTTTTCTAAAGAATTCATATTGGAATTCCAATGAGTGTAAAACGTTTAACGCCTAGTAAACTGACTTATCTTGATTTTGAACAACCGATTGCCGAACTGGAAAAGCGGATTGACGCGCTGCAAGTTTCGCATGACGAGCATGACTCTCTGGATATTTCCAAAGAGCTGGATTTGTTACAAAAGAAGAATACCAAGCTATTGCAGGATACCTTCCAGGCCTTGACTGCCTGGCAGATTTCCCAGGTGGCCCGCCATCCGCAGCGCCCCTATACTGCAGACTATATCAATGCCTTGTTTACTGATTTCCAGGAGTTGCATGGCGACCGTGCCTATGCAGATGACCCGGCCATTGTCGGCGGCATTGCGCGCTTTAAAGGCATTCCGGTCATGGTCATGGGCCATCAAAAAGGCCGCGATATCAAAGAACGCCAATACCGCAATTTCGGTATGCCGCGTCCTGAAGGCTACCGCAAGGCGCTGCGCCTGTTCCGTCTGGCCGAAAAGTTCAAGATGCCGATTATCACCTTTATTGATACGCCAGGCGCCTATCCCGGCATTGGGGCTGAAGAGCGCGGCCAGTCAGAAGCGATTGCACGCAATTTGTATGTCATGGCCGAACTGAAAACGCCGATTATTGGCGTGGTGATCGGTGAGGGCGGTTCTGGTGGTGCGCTGGCCTTGGGCGTGGTGGATCATTTGAATATGCTGCAATATTCCACTTACTCGGTGATTTCGCCTGAAGGCTGTGCGTCCATTTTGTGGAAGAGCGCCAGCAAGGCCCCGGAAGCCGCCGAAACCTTGGGCATTACCGCAGACAGGCTCAAGTCTTTGGGCTTGATTGATACCATTATCAACGAGCCGCTGGGTGGCGCACATCGTAATTATGAAGATGTGATGGAGAAGGTCTCGCAAGCGATCGGCCAACAGTTGAAAGCATTGCAAGCCAAAAAAATACCGCAGTTGCTGGAGACACGTTACCAGCGTCTGATGAGTTACGGTAAATTTAAAGCGGCCAGTGAAAAGTAATGCTTCTCTTATGACCAGCCTGGAAAGCCAGTTATCTGGTTTTCTGGCTGGGCTGTCAAATCCGGATGCCAACACACCACATCTGCTACTCGCACTGAGCGGTGGCGTAGATTCTATGGTGTTGTTACATCTGCTCGCAGAGCTCTGCCAGCGATTGCCATTTCGGCTGTCAGCCATGCATGTGCATCATGGCTTGAGTCCTAATGCCGATGCGTGGTTGCAACAATGCGAACACCGTTGCCAGACCTACAATGTCCCTTTTTTTGCTGACAAGGTGCGCGTAGATTTGCAAAGCGGACAAGGCCTGGAGGCCACCGCCCGAGAAGCACGCTATCATGCCCTGGAGCAACAGCGTCAGCAGATCGGTGCAGATACGATTGTGACGGCTCATCATCTGCAAGACCAGTCAGAGACGTTGATGCTGCAACTGGTACGAGGCGCTGGCGTCAAGGGCTTGAGTGCCATGGCCGCGTGGGATGGCGCACGCCGCTTGTATCGGCCGCTGTTAAGCGTGCCAAAAGCTGCACTTTTACAGTTTGCTACCGCACACCACTTGCAATGGGTAGAAGACGAAAGCAACGCAGATACGGTTTACGACCGCAATTTTATGCGTCATGCAGTGATGCCAGTGTTGCGCGAACGTTATCCGCAAGTGGATCAGTCATTGTTGAGAACGGCGGGGCACATGGCAGACGCGCAGAGTTTGCTGGATGTACTGGCCAGCCAGGACTTGGCGCAATGTGATTTGCAAGCCGAATGGCTGGGGCAATCGATTGCGATGTCAAAGCTGTATGCATTGGGTGATGTCCGCGCCAAAAACTTGCTCCGCCATTGGTTTCAACAGTTGCAGTTACGGATGCCCAATCAGGATCAATTGCAAGAATATTGGCAGCAGCTTTCATCGGTCAAACCTAACCGTTATCTGCATTTGCCGTTACAAGGCCAAGCCTCGCATCAGTCAGCTTATTTGCACCATTACCAGCAACGCCTGTATTGCGTTACCAAACCAAGCGCATTGCCGCAAACACCGCTGGTGTGGCAAGGGCAAGCCTCGCAGCAATGGGGTGAATGGCAAGTGCAGTTTAAAGTCGTGAAAGCGCGCGGGATTGCTTTGGCCAGACTGGGGGTTTCCCCGGCAGCGATTACCCTTAACCGGAGGTATGGGCAGCCTTTGGTGCTTGCTGAAGGCACTTCGCTCAAGTTGATGCCTAGGGCAGGGGGTGAGAGTTTGCAGCCTGATGCCAAGCGCCCACGACGTGAATTGAAGATCCTTTTTCAAATGCTTGGCATTCCGCCATGGCAACGTGCTTTTTATCCTTTGGTCCAAGTGACCACCACCCATCCAGGCGCTTCTGAAACGCTGGTCTCACTGGCAGGGCTGGCGGTGGATGCCGCCTGGCAGCCTGGCCGCAATGCTTACGGTCTGGAAATCAGCCTGACGCCGTCTCCCTCTCTTCTGTAATTGGTTGTATATATCCAATGGTGGTTGTTAAATTGGTTGTAATAAACCAATTTTAAGATAAAATCTGGTTGTAATAAACCAGATTTATTTTTATCTCATTGATTAAAAAAAGATATTTTTTTAGCCTCACAATGGAATGATTTTTGCTCAATACCTTGAATGTTTTTTGCAGCCAAAAGACATTCATTTAAGTATTCTCGGGAAAAGGATCATTCGTTATGAATAAACAAGCAGTCAAACCATTGTTGATGGCCATTCTCTCTGCTTATGCGGCGCATGCGGTTGCTGTGCAAGCTGAAGAGGTGCAATTGGATAAAGTCGAGGTCATCAGCACCACGCCGCTGAATGGGGTTGGTGTGCCTCTTGAGCACATTCCTGCTGGCGTGCAGCAAGTGAAACAAAAAGAGCTGGTCAAGCAAAAGAGCCTGACATTAGGCGACTACATGAACCAGAATATGCTTGGGGTGAATGTGAATGAAACACAGAACAACCCATTCCAGCCCGATGTGAACTATCACGGTTTTACCGCTTCCCCTTTGCTTGGCACGCCACAAGGATTGTCCGTGTATGTCGATGGCGTACGTGTGAACGAAGCCTTTGGTGACGTGGTGAACTGGGACCTGATTCCGATGAACGCCATTAATCAGATGACTTTGATTCCAGGCTCTAACCCATTGTTTGGTTTGAACACTTTAGGCGGGGCGATTTCAGTGCAGACCAAGAGTGGCCGTACCAACCAGGGCGGCGCTGTTGAGGCCTACACTGGTTCCTGGGGCCGTCATGTGTTGAATGCAGAATATGGTGGCGTGTCCGAAGACGGTTCTAAAGATTTCTTTATCTCTGGCAATAGTTTTGAAGAGGATGGCTGGCGTAGTTTTTCAGCCTCCCGCGTCAAGCAGCTGTTTACCAAGGCCGGTTGGCAGAATGATAAAACGGCTGTCAATGTCAGCTTGTCGCTCGCAGATAACAAAATGCGTGGCAATGGTTTGCAAGCAGGCAGTTTGCTGGATTCTTTGGGCTACAAAAGCAATTTTACCGTGCCTGACCAAACCAAGAATAACATGGCTTTTGTAAACCTTAATTTGAGCCATTACTTTGCTGACGACATTCAGTTAAGTGGGAATGTTTATTACCGTGATGTGCGTACCAAAACCTTCAATGGTGACTTAAATGATGGTTTTGAGTTATCTGCTGCTGGTTTAGACGACAACAATGCTAATTGTAGTGGTCCAGATGCCGACGAGAACTGCTCAGGTGCGATTAACCGCAGCAGATTAACGCAGAAGAGTTATGGCTTTACCTCACAGTTAACCTTTTCTCAAGATTTGCTTGGCCTGAAAAACCAGTTTATCAGCGGCTTGGGCTACAACCGCGGTAAGACCAAGTTCTCGCAGAATACCGAGTTTGGCTTGTTAAACAGCTATCGTGGCGTGGATGGTAATGGCGAGTTTAATGCCTTGACCGACCAGGTGAATTTGAGCGGTGTGAACCGCACATGGAGCGTCTTTGCGACGGATACCTTGTCTTTGAATCCCTACTGGCATGTGACAGCCTCTGCCCGTTACAACACCACCAAAATTGATAATGATGACAAGATCACGCCCAGTGGTTCTGGCTCGCTGACTGGCACACACACTTTTAACCGTCTGAACCCATCATTAGGGATTAATTTTACGCCCAGCAATCAATTGACGGCATATGCGTCTTATAGTGAAAGCAGCCGCGCACCTACCTCTATCGAGCTGGGATGTGCGGATGAAAACAATCCTTGTAAATTGCCTAACGCAATGGCCGGTGACCCACCACTCAAACAAGTGGTTAGCAAAACCTATGATGCCGGGCTGCGTGGCTTCCTGACACCGACAATCACCTGGAGTCTGGGTGCCTATCATACGATCAACACCAATGACATTCAGTTTCTGACCTCTGCGACCGCCCTCAATAACGGCGCTGGTTTTTTCTCTAATATCAGTAAAACCAAGCGTCAGGGGCTTGATGCGAGTCTTGCAGGGCGTATGGATGCATTTTCATGGAATCTGGGCTATAGCTTTGTGCAGGCTACCTACGAGTCTTCCTTCCAGATTGCGAATCAGGTGAATACCAGCGCTACTGTAGATCCTGCGTCAGGCAACAGCTTTATTCAGGTGAACAAGGGAGATTACCTGGCAGGTATCCCAAAACATCAGTTTAAACTGGGCTTGGGCTATGACGTGACTTCTGCCTGGAATGTGGGCAGCAATATTGTGGCCTTCTCCAGCCAGTATTCACGTGGCAACGAAAACAACAAGGATACAAGTTCTGGCGCAAAAGTCCGTGGTTATACGGTAGTGAATCTGTTCACAAACTACCGGTTTGACAATGGCTGGAACATCTTCGCCCGTGTGAATAATGTGTTTGACCGCGAGTATTACAGCTTGGGCATGCTGGGTCAGAATCCGATTGACCCGACTACCGGCCAGTTTAGTGGCAATGAAACCAACGATACGTTTTATGCGCCTGGTGCGCCAAGAGCAGGCTGGATCGGTGCGCGTTACGATTTTGGCGTCAAAAAGTCCGTCGCTTCTTACGATAAAGACTAAATAAACGAGGAGGATGCGTGCTTTCACAACTTTCATCATCAGTGGATAAATCCAGCTTAATGCCTCTCAAGAAAAAAATCTTGCTGGTAGAGGATGAGGCGCTTTTTGCGCGCGCGGTGGTTAAGCGTTTGCAAAAAGCAGGATTTGAGTGCGAGCACGCAGAATCTTTAAGCGATGCAAGACTGCTAATCAAGCAGTTTGAACCGGATATGGCGCTGTTGGATATGCGCCTGCCCGATGGCAATGGTCTAGACCTGTTATCAGAGTTTATTGCCAGAAATATCAATACGATTGTCATGACTGCGTTTGGTGACGTGAGTGATGCGGTCAATGCCATCAAGCTGGGGGCCATTGATTACTTAAAAAAGCCCATTGATCTTGAAGAGTTATTGCTCATTATTCAGAAAAACGAGAAGACGACAGAACTGCAAACCAGCCTGGATTACTCGCGCCAGCGCAATGCCGTTGCTAATGACTCCGTTCAACTGATAGGCGAAAGTACGCCTATGCAAAGTGTGCGCCAACAGATCACGCGTATTGCCCAGTTAAGTGCGCTCAGTGATGCCGTGCAACCGACGGTGTTGATTACAGGAGAAACCGGCACGGGCAAAGACGTTGTTGCACGTTTTTTGCATGGCAGTTGTGCCAATCATGACAAACCTTTTGTGCATGTGGATTGTGCCTCTTTACCGGCTGAGCTGATTGAGAGTGAGCTGTTTGGGCATGAGAAAGGCGCATTTACCAATGCAGTTTCCTCGCGGCCAGGCCTGATCGAATCTGCAGAAGATGGTACCTTGTTCCTCGATGAAATCGGCGAGTTGCCGTTGGGTTTACAGGCAAAATTACTCAATGTACTTGAGCGCAGAATGGTGCGTCGCTTGGGCTCTACCAAGGAACGTCCCGTGAACGCGCGTATTATTGCCGCCACCAATCGTGATTTATACCAGATGTCGAATGAGGGGCGCTTCCGTTCGGATCTGTATTACCGCCTGAACGTGATCACCATGAAAATGCCTCCCTTGCGTGATCGTGGGGCAGATGTCTTGTTGCTGGCCAATTATTTCCGGCAACTGACTGAGAAGCGCTACGCCTTGCCGCATCATGAGTTTAGCGCCGCGGCATTAATGGCAATGCAAACCTATCACTGGCCGGGCAATGTCCGTGAGTTGCGTCATCAAATCAGCCGTGCGGTTTTGATGTGCACACAGTCTATGATTTCCGAGCTTGACTTGGGCTTGCCTCAGGTTGGCATGAACCAGGTGGCGAGTGTCTTGCAAGGCGACAGCCAGGTGACGCTGGATGATGCAGAAAAAGCCATGCTGCTAAATGCCTTGGAGCAATCGCGTAACAATGTCTCTAAGGCCGCAAGATTGCTGGGCATCACGAGAATGACCATGCGCTATCGTATGGATAAACATGGTATCTCTGTATAACGCGCTGAATCTCTGGCATCCTGAATAAAACGCCTCGCAACTGCGGGGCGTTTTGTTATGCCCGTGCGTGGTTGTTGCATGATGTAAATCAAGCGTACGGCCTCTTGCACATAAATCGCGCATGGTATCATTACGCTTTTACAGTGGAGCTAAAAATGATTGGTACCCCGTTAAGCGCAAATGCGACCAAAGTCATGTTGTTGGGCAGTGGCGAACTTGGCAAAGAGGTGATTATTGCCTTGCAGCGTTTGGGGGTGGAAGTCATTGCGGTTGACCGTTATGAGCATGCGCCTGGTCACCAAGTTGCCCATCATGCCTATGCGATTGATATGACTGACGCGGATGCGCTTAAAACCTTGGTGAGTCAGGTCAAACCACATTATATCGTCCCGGAAATCGAGGCGTTGAATACGCAGGCGCTGGCCGAGATTGAAGCCACAGGCGTCACGGTGGTGCCTACTGTACGTGCCGTGCAACTCACCATGAACCGTGAAGGGATACGCCGGCTGGCCGCGGAAGAATTAAACCTGCCGACGTCACCGTATGCGTTTGCCCGTTCTGAAGCTGAATTGCAAGCAGCGATTGACGGTGGTATTGGTTATCCATGCTTTATCAAGCCCACCATGTCTTCGTCTGGTAAAGGTCAATCCCGCATTACACAAGCCTCAGAAGTGAAGGCCGCCTGGGAGTATGCCGCCAGTGCGGGGCGTGTCAATCAAGGGGTGGTGATTGTCGAAGGTCAGATTGATTTTGATTATGAAATCACCTTGTTAACCGTGCGTGCCAAAAATGCCGCTGGCGAGATTGAAACGCATTTTTGCGCGCCGATTGGCCATGTGCAAAAGCAGGGCGATTACGTTGAGAGCTGGCAGCCACAAGCAATGGATGCGCTAGCCTTGAAAAATGCTCAGGACATTGCCAAAAAAGTGACGGATGCCTTGGGTGGTCAGGGCTTGTTTGGCGTTGAGCTGTTTGTCAAAGGTGAGCAGGTTTGGTTCTCTGAGGTTAGCCCTCGTCCGCACGACACTGGGATGGTCACCATGTGCACGCAGCGCCTGAATGAGTTTGAACTGCATGCGCGTGCGATTTTAGGCTTGCCTGTGGATGTGACTCAGCGTGAGACTGGCGCAAGCGCCGTCATTTATGGCGGTGCAGATACCAAAACACTGGCCTATCACGGTCTGGAAGCGGCCATGTCAGTACCTAACAGCGAGATTCGCTTGTTTGGCAAGCCGGAGTCTTTTGTGCGGCGTCGCATGGGCGTCGCCTTGGCGACCGCTGACAATACTGACCTCGCGCGTGCGCGTGCCAAAGAGGCTGCGGGTCTGGTCACGCCTAAAGTCGCAGGATAACTGGTGTGGCAATGACTGAAATTCAAGAGCCAAATGCTTCCAAACAATCGTTGTTTGACTGGCTGGGCGGCACAGAAAAAGGGACTGAGACCATCCGACAGCTGGTGGAAACCTTTTATGACATCATGGATAGCGACCCAAAAGCGGCGGGGTTACGCGCCATTCACCAGCCAGATCTCACCGAGGCACGCGAAAAGCTGTTTATGTTTTTAACTGGCTGGACGGGTGGGCCGCAGTTGTATATCGAACGCTATGGTCATCCCAGATTACGGGCACGGCATTTGCCGTTTTCCATTGGTGAGTCCGAGCGCGATCAATGGATGTATTGCATGATTAAAGCCATGCATGCCTTACAGTTTGACGAGTCGCTGATGAAGCATATTGCCAATCAATTGTATGGCGTGGCGGATTTTATGCGCAATCGCGAGGGTTAATCCCCTTAATATTAATATTCGCAAGCTCAACCTCTCATCCGCAGAAAGAAAAAGCCCCGACTCTCGGGGCTTTGTCATCATCGCGATCCCAGTTCCAGGACTTCAGTGTCGTCTCTGGGATTGCAGGCTTAAGACTCAATATTCGCGGTCTCCGCTGCATTTTCAGCAGGTTGCTGAGCAGGGAGATCTGATTTCTGCTTAGACCTGCCTGTCGTGCGCTTGGCTTGCGTGCGGTTTTGCGGCGTCGCTTTAAAGCCAAATCCACCCAGCAGCGCGGCAACCACTTTGCGTTTTACGTTTGCTGCAGATTTTGCCGTGACTGCTTTGGGCGCGGCCGTGGCGGCGGCTGGCTGGTAAGGCTGCTCAAACCAGGCATCCTTGCCGCTGGAGGCTTTAGAGGGGCGTGAACGCGTAGGGGTCGTACTGCTGCTGACATTCGCTTTTTCTTTTGGAATCTGTTTTTTGATGAGCTTTTCAATCTCGTCAAAATACTTGGTTTCATCCTCGTCGATCAGCGAAATGGCAATGCCTTTAGCGCCTGCACGGCCTGTACGGCCAATACGGTGCACGTAATCTTCTGGCGCAGTAGAGATTTCGTAGTTAACCACCAACGGCAAGTCCGTGATATCCAGACCGCGTGCGGCAACATCGGTCGCAACCAATGCGTGAATACTGCCCGCCTTAAACGCATCAAGCGCTTCGATCCGTTCTTTTTGCGATTTGTCACCATGAATCGCGCTACAAGGCACCTGATCACGTTCCAGGGCTCTAGCCAGCTTGCTGGCCGAAAGCTTGGTTTTGGTAAAAACAATCACTTGCTGATTGGGGTATTGCTTGAGCAGTTGTACCAAAAAACGTTGTTTCTGGTCAGTGTTCACCAAAAACGCTTTTTGTTCCACATTGTCGTTGGTGGCGTTGCTGCGTGCCACTTCAATCAATGTCGGATTATTTAAAAACGCATCTGCCAGTTTTTTGATTTCATCAGAAAATGTCGCCGAGAACATCAGATTTTGCCGCTGTTTTGGCAACAAGGCCAGAATGCGCTTCAAGTCAGGCATAAAGCCCATATCCAGCATGCGGTCGGCTTCATCCAACACCAGAAACTGTACCTGGTTTAACGACAAGGTTTTTTGTTCGACATGGTCCAGCAGTCGCCCAGGTGTCGCGACCAGAATTTCAACGCCCGTCTTGAGGATAGGCGTTTGCGTCTTGATATCTACACCGCCATACACCACGGTACTACGCAAAGCCGTGTGTTTGGCATAGGTTTTGATGTTGTCGTATACCTGAATCGCCAGCTCACGAGTCGGCGCCAGTACCAAGGCCCGGATGGGATGCTTGGCTGGCGAGGTGCTGGTGCTGGCCAATGGTAGCAGGGTATGCAAAATTGGCAGCGAAAACGCCGCCGTTTTGCCCGTCCCGGTTTGCGCACCGGCCATCAAATCCATGTGCTGCAAGGCAAGAGGAATCGCCTGCGCCTGAATCGGCGTCGGCGTGGTATACCCGGATTCCTCAATCGCTTTTAACAGCGGCTCGGCCAGGCCGAGCGCACGAAAATCTACAATGGTTTGCTCAGTCATAGGCTAGGCTTAGGCAAATGAACGAGGACGTTTGGCGGCGCCACCACCATTGTCACCAAAGGATTTTCCCGCTGGACGTGGTTTTTGATTGCTGCGGCTGGCGTTAGGGTTGCCGAAGCGTTCCTGGCTATTGGTTGGACGTGGGCGGCGCTGGCCAAACTCGTCCGCCAATGCGCGGGCAAACTGGAAGTCGGTATCCTTGTTGTAGCTCTTGCTGTTACCGTTGACTTCTTTGCTTTGTCCAGCTTCTGGGGTACGCGGTGCACGTGGCTTATTGTTTTGCGCATCGCGCTGGCCTTCACGTGCAACACGTTCACCAAATGATTTTGGCTGTGCTGAACGCTCGTCGCGACGGAAGCCACCTTTACCTTGTGGTTTGCCAGGGCGCTTGCCACGACGGCTATCGCCATCATCCATGCGTACCGCACGTTTTGGCTCAAAACCGGCAATCACTTCAGCCTGTAATTTCTGGCCAGTATATTGCTCGATTTTGCGCAGCAAATGACGATCGGCGTTTGAAGCAAACGAAATCGCAACGCCGGTATTGTTGGCGCGGCCAGTACGGCCAATGCGGTGTACATAGTCTTCAGCAAATTTAGGCAGGTCGTAGTTAATGACGTGTGAAATACCTTGTACATCAATGCCGCGCGCTGCAACATCCGTCGCTACCAGCACTTTTACATCGCCGTGGCGCAATTTTGTCAGCGTGCGGTTACGCGCACCTTGAGTCATGTCGCCGTGCAATGCGGCAGTGCTATGGCCGGCAGCATACAAGTCTTCAGCCAACAAATCGGCATGGCGCTTGGTGCTGGTGAAAATAATGGTTTGATTGACATCTGGTGCAATCAGCAAGTGCTCCAGCAGTTTGTTCTTGTGGTTCATGTCATCCACAAAGTGCAAACGTTGTTCAATGTTGGCATGTTTTTCTTTTTGACCAGCCACCTGAATAGTGAGTGGATTATTGAGGAAACGTTTGCCGATATCCATAATCCCGTCAAGAGTGGCAGAGAACAGTAAAGTTTGGCGCTCAGCAGGCAAGGCTTCGCAAATACGCTCTACATCCGGCATAAAGCCCATATCCAGCATGCGGTCAGCTTCATCCAGCACCAGCATCTGCAGGCGGCTCAGGTCAATGCGGCCACGCTCAAGGTGATCAATAAAACGGCCTGGCGTTGCTACCAGAATATCCAGTGGTTGCGACAGCAGCTTGTTTTGCAATGGGTAAGGCATGCCACCCACAATGCTGATGCAGCGTGCACGCAAGAATTTACCGTATTTACGTGCGGCTTCATTCACTTGTGCAGCCAGTTCACGGGTTGGTGTAAGTACCAGGATACGTGGGCCACGGCTGCGCACCGGGTGTGGTGTTGCCAGCAAGTTTAAAGCGGGCAGGGTAAATGCAGCGGTCTTGCCGGTGCCGGTTTGTGCAGAAGCCATAATGTCACGGCCTTGCAATGCTTCAGGAATAGATTGTGCCTGAATCGGTGTTGGGTTTTCATAGCCTGCGTCGGTCAATGCGCGCAAAATGGAGGGGTCGAGATTTAAATCTGCAAAAGACAAGGAATGTCCCTTTCATCAACAATTAAAAAGGGCGCTAGTAAAGCAAATGCAAAGCCAGTCAATTACATTGCACAAAGTGCGCATGTAGTACTTGCTGAGCGAAAGCAACATCAGGAATGGATTGCTTTTACCGGCGCTTGGGCATGGCCACTAACCGATAAAAGAAGATGGTGTCATCAAGACTTCATCTAAAGATGATAACCTCAAAAATTCGCGAGTTATCGACAGGTCAGGGCAATGAATTTAAAACGTATTGGGCTAGTAGAGCACCAGCAACGCTTTAAAGTTGCTCGCAGTATATCCATTTTATTTTAAAAGTCAATTATTTAGTTGATTTGTGATAAAATCGCGCCCTTTCCAAACAGATGGCAGTTCACATGGCACGCAATTTAAGAAATATCGCAATTATCGCCCACGTTGACCACGGTAAAACCACCATGGTCGATAAGCTACTTCAACAGTCAGGTACTTTTGCCTCACACCAAGCGGTGACTGAGCGTGTGATGGATAGCAATGATCTCGAAAAAGAGCGTGGCATTACCATTTTGGCCAAAAACACCGCCTTAACGTATGAAGGCACGCATATCAATATCGTTGATACCCCGGGCCACGCCGACTTTGGTGGTGAGGTAGAGCGTGTATTGGGTATGGTGGATGGCGTATTGCTGTTGGTGGATGCCGTTGACGGCCCCATGCCACAAACCCGTTTCGTGACGAAGAAAGCACTGGCACTAGGTTTGAAGCCTATTGTCGTGATTAACAAGGTAGACCGTCCAAGTGCCCGTCCGGATTGGGTGATCAACCACACTTTTGATTTGTTTGCCAATTTGGGTGCAACGGATGAGCAATTAGACTTCCCTGTGGTCTATGCCTCTGCCTTGAATGGTTTTGCAACGCTGGACCTGAAAAATCCTTCAGACAATATGCGTGCCTTGTTTGAAACGATTTTGAGTCACGTTGAGCCGCCAAAAGGCAACAGCGATGCTCCATTGCAATTGCAAATTTCAGCCTTGGACTATTCGACATATACAGGTCGTTTGGGCGTTGGTCGTATCACTAATGGTCGTATCAAGCCAGGCCAAGTCGTAGCAGTGATGCGCGAAGATGAACAGGTCGCACAAGGCCGTATTAACCAAGTGCTCGGTTTTAGAGGTTTGGAGCGTGTGCCGGTTGAAGAAGCCGAAGCAGGCGACATTGTGATCATTTCAGGGATCGAAGAAATCGGTATTGGTTTCACCATCTGTGATCGCGACAAACCTGTTGGTTTGCCACATCTGGGCGTAGATGAGCCGACTTTGACCATGGACTTTATGGTCAATACCTCACCATTAGCAGGGACTGAAGGTAAGTTCATCACCTCACGTCAAATTCGTGATCGTTTAACCAAAGAGTTGTTGGTTAACGTGGCTTTGCGCGTTGAAGATACTGAAGACACCGATGTTTTCCGTGTGTCTGGTCGTGGTGAATTGCACCTGACCATTTTGCTGGAAAACATGCGTCGTGAAGGCTTTGAAATTGCTGTAGGTAAACCACGCGTTGTGTTCAGAGAAATCAATGGCGAAAAATGTGAGCCTTATGAAATCCTGACTGTAGACGTTGAAGATGAAAATCAGGGCGCGGTCATGGAGGAGTTAGGCCGTCGTCGCGGTGAAATGACTAACATGGAATCTGATGGTAACGGTCGCACACGTTTGGAATACCGCATCCCAGCACGTGGCCTGATTGGATTCCAGGGTGAGTTTTTAACCTTAACCCGTGGTACAGGCTTGATGGCGCATATTTTTGACGAATACGCCCCGGTAAAAGCAGACATGCCAGGCCGTCGTAATGGTGTACTTATTTCAGCGGAACAAGGCGAGGCCGTTGCCTATGCCTTATGGAAGCTGCAAGATCGCGGCAAAATGTTCTCTAGCCCAGGCGACCGACTGTATGAAGGCATGATCATCGGCATTCATAGCCGCGACAATGACCTGGTCGTTAACCCGATCAAGGGCAAACAACTCACAAACGTGCGTGCTTCTGGTACAGACGAAGCGGTGCGTTTGATCCCGCCAGTCTCGCTGAGCCTGGAAAGTGCTGTAGAGTTTATTGACGATGACGAATTGGTCGAAATCACCCCAAAAACCATTCGTCTGCGCAAACGTTACCTGCTGGAGCACGAGCGTAAACGTGCTTCTAAAGACTAAATAAGTGATATGTTGATAAAAAACGCCAGCGAAAGCTGGCGTTTTTTATTGCAAGAATGCTGGATGATTAAACATTAAGAAGTGCGCTTGCAATGGTTCAAAAAAAAGATTTAAATCTCTTGTATATAGATTTCTTCATCGCGTTTTCTTAAAGCTTCGATCGCTCTAAGGTTAACGGAAACACCTTAGTTGTCGGTTTTAGTTCAGGTGTGTTTTTCATATCGCCATCCTTTAAATGATGGTGTATTAAAAAATAACTAATCATTGATTTTATTATGATAAATTATTTTATTAATTTTATATTTCCGTACTAAATAAAAATTTAGGTTCTTTTTTTGGCTAATTAACGTTATGCATAAAGGCTTTTTATGAGCACTAAACAGTTTGCTGCACAAATGAAGTCGATGATTGAGGACATAAAGTCCAAGGGTACAGCGGCAATATATTGTGACAACCTGATTGCCTATCTAACAGAGGTTCAAAATTCACCTGAGATTGAACCAACAGCTGTAGAAATTGAAAGATATAAGGCTGACTTACAAAACTGGATTGAGTCGAACAAACTGAACCATGAAAGTGACCTAGAGATGTTTCGTTCAGTTATCTCATCAGGTCAAAATGCAATGAAATCATCTTTTCTTTTGAACGGTGGGGCTTCTATTGCTTTACTTGCATTTATAGGTCACTTGGCTCAGTTTCAACCAACTAAAGTTGCTGCTTTTGGGCATTGTTTGTTGCCTTTTACTTTAGGTGTTTTAGCAATTTCTGTTACCTCTGGCTTTACTTATTTAAGCCAGTGGCTATATGACAGCACCAATGCATCCGCTCGTAAGGCAGTTTTTGTTTTTAATATCCTGTGTATTATTCTCGGCCTAGTCTCCTATGCTTTTTTTACATGGGGGCTGTTTGTTGCGCAAGGTTTGTTCACATCGTATGCATAACCAATTATTCAGGCGAGACACGCTAAGGTGTTCACCTTAATTCGTTAGGCTCCTGTAGTCGAGTAGGGTGGGCAACTTGTTGCCCACGCATTGTGATCCTAAATTAACCCCACCTTTTGCAACGCTCTCAGCTTGAGATACACTGCTTGTGATTTTGTCATCTTGGCAGGCCTCATGGAAAAGCTGGAAAAATACCGCGTCAACCCTAAAAAATTCTCCCTCAAGCAATATTCTCCCGATGACCGCTCAGCGCGGAGTGAAGATAAAGCGCAGGATTTGGCCGAGTTGGCAAAACTGACTGAGGCAATTAATGCGCGGCAGGATATTTTGCATGCTGAGGGCAAGCATAAGGTGATTTTGCTGTTGCAGGGCATGGATACCAGCGGCAAGGATGGCACAGTGAAGCATGTGTTCAGTGCTTGTGACCCGTTAGGCATTCGTCTGGCGAGTTTTAAAGCGCCTAGCGCTGATGAGCTGGCGCATGATTATTTATGGCGGGTGCATGCGCAGGTGCCGGCAAACGGTGAGTTGGTGATTTTTAACCGTAGTCATTATGAAGATGTGCTGATTGTGAAGGTGCATGGCTGGATTGATGAGGTGGAATGCAAGCGCCGTTATCAGCAAATCAACGATTTTGAGCGTATGTTGACCGAGACGGGCACGACACTGATCAAGTGTTTTTTACATATCTCGAAAGAAGAGCAAAAGGAGCGCCTGCAAGAGCGTCTGGATGAACCGACTAAGCATTGGAAATTTAATCCAAAAGACCTGGAGGAGCGCGCGCTTTGGGAGGATTATATGCAAGCGTATGAGTCTGCCTTGCAAGCCACTTCTACCGAACATGCGCCTTGGTACGTGATCCCGGCCAATTCTAAAACCAACCGCAATCTGCTGATTTCACGTTTGTTGCTGGAGACGCTGAATCAACTGCCATTGGCTTACCCGCCTAAACCCAAGGAATGGGATGCTTTGAAGATTAAAGACTAAGCGCCGGATTGGTTGAATTTAATGATTTTACGCTGTGAGAATGCGCGGTAGTTAAAGTCTAATAGGGCAATTGCGATTATCATCACTCTCCATGAGTTTACGTTTCAGGTTAAATCTTTTAGTCACCATGCTGTCGCTGGCTTTTTTGGTCGCGGCAGGCGTGGTGTTGGTGCGCGACACCAAAGACAGTATTCGTGAGCGGGTGGAGGCGGCTACGCGGGTGACGGTGCAATTGCTGGATACGGTGATTGTCAGTTCTGCCATGAATCCCAGCCTGGGGCCGACGCATTATGTGTTGCAGGATTTTTTACGCTCTTTGGGCTATGTGCGCAGCAGCCGGATTGAGCTGTATGACTACGCCAATAACCCGTTGTATCTTTCTCCTGGCTCCACTTTTAAATCTGAAGTCATCCCGCCACAATGGTTTGTACGTCTGGTGGCCCCCAAGGTCGAAACCGTGACGCGCCGGGTGCGGTATGGGGTGCTGATTGTTCACTCCAGTGCAGAAGGCTCGATTCGGGAGGCTTGGTCCGGCTTTAGGCAATTGATGATTATGGGCATTGGTTTTTTTGTGCTGCTCAACTTGCTAGTGTATGGCTTGCTGAGTCATGCGTTGCGTCCGGTCAGGCATATTTTGCATGCGATTAACCGCATAGAGCAGGGTGATTTGACAACGCGCCTGGAGCGCTTCTCTTTGCCCGAGTTTGACCGTATTGGCCAAAGCTTGAACCAGATGGCTGTCTCGCTGGATGCCGAGCGCCAGTTGGAGCAAAACCGCCAGCTTACGCAACTGATACAGCAGCATATTGAAGACGAGCGGCGCAGCCTGGCGCGTGAGCTGCATGATGAGCTCGGCCAGTATGTGACCGCGATCAAAACCTTTGCCGTGGCTATTGTGAACAAAACCAAGGCGACCACGCCTGATATCTCCGCCAATGCGCAGACCATCGTGGCGGCGGCCAACCATATTTACGACGGCATGCACAATATCATCCGCCAGTTACGTCCGGCCGCCATGGATAATATGGGCCTGGTGGAAACCTTGCGAGATATGATATCCGGTTACCAGGCGCAGCATCCAGAATTAAGCATACAGCTGCATGTCTCTGGCGAGTTTCAGCCCATGGGCGAGAATGTGAACATCAATCTTTACCGCATTGTGCAAGAGGCGGTGAATAACGCCATCAAGCACGCGCATGCACAATGTATCAATGTGCATTTACTGCTGGATAAGGATGGCTTACGCCTGATGATCTGCGATGATGGCGTGGGGATGCATATCGACAACGTGGACCAGACCAAGCATTTTGGCTTGCTGGGCATGCGTGAACGTGTACAAGCATTGCATGGGCAATTTAAAGTAGTTTCGCAGCCAGATGCTGGCCGTGGAACCACCCTGGAAGTTCGGTTGCCTATACAATCAGCATAAATAAAGGGGAGACAAGCGTGATTAGTGTAATGCTGGTGGATGACCATGCCGTGGTCAGGATGGGTTTTAAAATGTTGCTGGAGTCCGACCAGGATATCAAGGTGATTGCTGAAGCTGAAAGTGGCGAGGCAGCCATCAAGGCCTATCAGGAGCATCATCCGCAAGTGGTGGTGATGGATATCACCATGCCTGGTATCGGCGGCATGGAGGCGATTGAGCGGATTCTCGCCAAAGACAGCCACGCGCGTATCCTTGTACTGTCTGCACATGAAGACTCCGTGCATCCCAAGCGCGTGCTAAATGCCGGTGCGATGGGCTATGTCACCAAACGCAGTGCGGCGGAAGAGTTGATCAAAGCCATCCGCAGTGTGGCACAAGGCAAAAAGTATCTTGAAGCCAGCGTGGCCCAGCAAATGGCGATTCAGCAATTATCAGGTGAGCAAAATCCAGTCGATGTGCTCAGCGAACGTGAGTTTGAAGTGTTTATGTCGCTGGCGCGAGGCAAATCCACCAACGAGATTGCTGAAACCTTGTTTTTGAGTCCGCGTACCGTGGGCACGCACCTATATAACATCAAACAAAAACTCAACGCACAAAACTCTGCCGAGATTGCGCTGATTGCGATGCGTTGTGGCTTGCTAGAGCCATAAGCGTTCAATTAAAACCAGCTTAGGTCTTTAATAAAAAGTCATTCTTAGCAATAAGAATGACTTTTTTTATTGCACTTTTGGGGGAGGGTAAGGCCTTGGGGTTACTTTAAGCGCGGCTGCGGGTACTTAAAACACCAAAGGAGATAATCAACAGCATGCCTGCTGTTTCAAGCAGACTCAGGGCTTCTGCCCAGAAGAGCATCCCAAGCAGGGTGGCAAAGACGATGGTGCTATAAGCCAGGCTTGCCACCGTCAAGGTGTTGCCTGTGCGGTAAGCGCGGGTGAGCGCCAGTTGACTCAGGGTGGCTGAGAGGCCGAGACCGCACAATAATGGCAGGTCTTGCCAGCGTAGGGGCGTGACATGGTCGATCAACATCCAGCCGCCACTGGCAAGCGTGCACACCAGTGTGAAGTAAAAGACGGTACGCCAGTCGGGTTCGCCTTGTATCCCCAGTTGTTTGACGTGGACATAGGCGAGCGCTGCCCCAATGCCTGAGAGCAGACCCACGCCCCCGGCCAGCCATTGCTCGCGATGGAACGTGGGTTGTAAGAGCAGGCAAATGCCAATAAAGCCTCCCACCACGCATAGATTAAGCCTCAATCGCTGTTGGCGCGTCAGTGGCTGGTCACCTGTGAGCAGCCAGGGGGAGAGCAGGGCGAGGAACATGGGCGAGGTGTAGTTGAGTGTGATGGCAGTGGCCAGCGGTAAATGCGCGATGGCATAGAAAAATAGCAGCAAGGCCGTGAATCCCACGCCGGCTCTGCGCAGCTGCATATTGAATAGCGGTGTTTTTATCTGCTTGCCTTGACCGTAAACGATGGCGGCAATCATCACAAAGCCAAAGGCAGAGCGGTAAAACACCAGTTCACTGGTGGTGAAGCGTGCTGCGCCTGCTTTGACAAATGCGCCCATGATGGCAAACCCCAAGCCTGCCAGCAACATCCAGTAGCTACCCAGCTGCCAATGTTGGGGGTGCCAGGAGCGTGGGGAAGGTGGTTTTTTCAAACGGAAACAGTAAGATGGATGTTCGGTTAGCGTGGCAAGTGGGCAGGTAGATGCGGTTCCATCTGGCGGCGATACCATTGATGGAAGTGCTCCAGTCCTGTTTCCATCGGGTGCTGATAGGGGCCACGCTCATCTTTACCTAGCAGATACAAGCCTTTGCGGCCATCCTGCATACGCTGGCAGATTTCCTTGTCTTCTACTGCGGTCTCAAAATAAGCCGCTTGCTGCGCTTTGATGTATTCACGCTCAAACAGCGCAATATCTTCTGGATAGTAAAATTCGACCACGTTTTTGCACGACTCGACGCCGGTCGGGATGATGTGGGAGACGACCAACACATTGGGGTACCACTCGATCATCAGGAAAGGATACATGACGAACCAGATGGCGCCGTATTTGGGCGCGGTGCCTTGTTGGTAATCGGTGACCGTTTGTTGCCACTGCTTGTAGACTGGCGACAGGCTGTAATCTGGCAGCGGTTTGTAGCCCACGGTTTGTACGCTGTAGTGTTCGCCAAATTCCCAGTGCAGTTCACC
Source organism: Methylophilus sp. DMC18 (assembly GCF_056314005.1). Classification (NCBI taxonomy): domain Bacteria; kingdom Pseudomonadati; phylum Pseudomonadota; class Betaproteobacteria; order Nitrosomonadales; family Methylophilaceae; genus Methylophilus; species Methylophilus sp. DMC18. The sequence continues at coordinate 546,943 of NZ_JBQUZE010000002.1, forward strand.
ACAATCAACAAACTGGTTCAGGCCAGGGTGGAAAGGGCCTACATGGTAGTCTTCCAGGTAGACTTCGATAAAAGTCTTCCAGTTGAAATCATAGTGATCCACAATCGCCGAATCAAAATAATAGCCGGTGAAGTCAAAGTCCTGCTTGCAACCAAGCGTTTTTAACACCTGGCTAATCTCCAGACCTTTTTGTTTGCCAGTGGTCTCGTTCGCTTTAAAAAGCAGGCCTTGCCATTCTGTCAGGGATTGTTTTTCAAGGTGCAGGCAAGGGGTTTGCTCAAAATGCGGGGCGCCGAGCAATTGTCCGCTCAGGTCGTATGTCCAGCGATGAAGCGGACAGACGATATGTTGCGTATTGCCTTGTCCATTGAGCATGACTGCTTGCCGGTGACGGCAAATATTGCTGATCAGTTGAGGCGTGCCTTGCTGGTTGACCAAGGCCACGGCGTCGTGCATCCAATCCAGCGCCCGGTAGTCTCCGGCGTTAGGCACCATGCGCGTATGCCCCATGTATTGTGGCAGCAAGGAAAACAAATGCGCCTGCTCCAGCGCATAGATTTCCGGGTTGAGGTACCAGTCTACGGGTAATTGTGCGAAGCGAGTCTGATGGTGTTCTTTATTTAAAGAGGTGACAGAGCCCATATGCCCAACGGATAGATTACTTGCAAAAAAGGTGAATTGTGCCCGAAAAGGGGGTAAATGAAAAGTCAAAGCGCCTTTATTCACTGTAAAAATCCGGCTCAATCATTTGATTTTAATCAAAAAAATACGCGTTGTGTGTGAGGTAGACCTGGCCCCGGGGCTTATCCAAGGCCAAAACGAGGCTTAACCAACTCAAATAAATTCAGTTATAATGTTCGAGGTTTTTGTGTATAACAATACGTAAACGATAATTGCAATTTTTAGGAGCAATCGAATGGCAAATTTATTAGATCAGTTGAAAGCAATGACAACCATCGTGGCTGACACTGGTGATGTTGAAGCAATCAAAAGTGTTAAACCTGTGGATGCAACCACAAACCCATCTCTGGTGTTGAAGGCTAGCCAAATCCCTGAATACGCACCATTGATTGACACTGCCATTGCTTATGCTAAAGCACAAGGCGGCTCTAAAGAGCAACAAATTGAAAACGCAGCGGATAAATTGGCTGTGTTGATTGGCGCTGAAATCACTAAAGTGGTTCCAGGCCGTATTTCTACAGAAGTGGATGCACGTCTGTCTTTCAATATCGACGCCATGGTTGCTAAAGGTCGCAAATTGATCAGCCTGTACCAAGAGTCTGGCATAAGCAAAGACCGCGTATTGATCAAACTGGCTTCTACCTGGGAAGGTATCAAGGCCGGTGAGATTCTTGAAAAAGAAGGCATCCAGTGTAACCTGACTTTGCTGTTCGGTTTTGGTCAAGCCCGTGCGTGTGCTGAAGCTGGCGTATTCCTGATCTCCCCATTCGTTGGCCGTATCCTCGACTGGTACAAAGCGAAAAACCCAGGCACTGAGTACACACAAGAAACTGACCCAGGTGTAGTTTCTGTGCGCGCAATCTACCAGTACTATAAAGAGCACGGTTACAAAACCGTGGTAATGGGTGCTTCTTTCCGTAACACTGGCGAGCTGATTGCCTTGGCTGGTTGTGACCGTTTGACCGTGTCTCCAAACCTGCTGCAAGAGTTGGCTGCAACTGAAGGTACATTGACTCAAGTGTTGAAAGATGGCGGAAAAACCAAAGAAGTGCCTGCCAAATTGACAGAAGAGCAGTTCCGCTTTGAATTGAATCAGGATCCAATGGCGACAGAAAAATTGGCTGAAGGTATCCGTGGTTTCGTGGCTGACCAGAACAAACTGGAAGCTGCATTAGCCGCAAAACTGTAATATCGCCATGCGATAATGCACACGGGCAGTGATCTGCCCGTGTGGCTTTTAAGTCAGGCATAAATTGGCCTGCAACATTGACTTATTTTGGCTGCGAGCTTACTATGGGCGACCAGCTTGAATTGGTAGTACGCTAGCAATAGCATTTAAATTTTAACTTTTGGAGAAAAACATGGCATTAACACAAATGGCATTAGACTCATTGGATTTCGACGCAACTATCGCTTTGGCAGAAAAAGTTGCTCCACACGTTGACATTCTGGAAATCGGTACACCATGCATCAAGCACAACGGTATCAAATTGCTGGAAACTCTGCGCGCTAAGTTCCCAAACAACAAGATCCTGGTTGACCTGAAAACTATGGACGCTGGTGAGTACGAGTCTGAGCCATTCTACAAAGCTGGTGCTGACATCTGCGTAGTTTTGGGCGTATCCGACATCGGTACAATCAAAGGCGTAATCAAAGCTGCTAACAAATACGGCAAAAAAGCTCAAGTTGACCTGATCAGCGTTGAAGACAAAGTTGCTAAAACTAAAGAAGTTGCTGCTGCTGGTGCACACATCATCGGTATCCACACTGGTTTGGACCAACAAGCTGCTGGTCAAACTCCATTTGCTGACCTGGCTGCTGTTGCCGGTTTGAACCTGGGTGTTGACATCTCTGTTGCTGGTGGCGTTAAAGCTGCTACAGCTGCTCAAGTACGTGACGCTGGCGCGACTATCATCGTTGCTGGTGCTGCTATCTACGGCGCTGCTGACCCAGCTGCTGCTGCTGCAGAAATCACTGCTATCGCTCACGCTTAATTCATTTAAGCATCAATAAGCAATTATTGATTAGCGATCATAAAAACCCGACCCAGTAATGTGTCGGGTTTTTTATTCAATTTTATGTTTACACAGGATTTAAAAATGGATCATCAACAATTTATTCTGGACAACCTGAAACGCATTCTTGACGTGACCGACAAATCAAAAGCAGCTGAGCTGCTCAAGTTGGTTGATGAGGCAGGTTCTACGTTCATTGGTGGCGCAGGTCGCTCACTGCTGGTCTCACGTTTCTTTGCCATGCGCCTGGTACACTCCGGTTACAGCGTTTACATGATCGGTGAAGTGGTGACTCCAGCCATCAAAAAAGGTGACTTGCTGGTATTGGTTTCTGGTTCCGGTGGTACAGCGACGTTGCTGCCATTTGTGAAAAAAGCCAAAGAAGTGGGCGCAAAACTGGTGGTTATCTCCATGAAGAAAACTTCTGCCATGGCAGATGTGGCTGACCTGGTGATTCAAATTGGTCAGGATGACAGCTTCCCACTGGTCAAAGGCATGCCTATGGGTGGTCAGTTCGAGCTGTCGACCTTGGTATTCCTTGAAGGCGCGATTTCTGAATTGATTCATGCTAAAGGCCTGACAGAAGAAGGCATGCGCGCATTGCATGCAAACCTTGAGTAAGTGTTTAGGCTTGGCCTATAAAAAACCGGTCGTATGACCGGTTTTTTTATGCGCCCCATTTGGATAAATCATGTGCTGTGAGTTGCTTTTGATGCAGCGCACTGGCGATCAATACGCCGCTGGCGCCTGCCTGCGATAAGGTTTCAATATCTTGCGCATCACGTACGCCACCAGCGGCATATAAAGCTTGTTGCGGATGCTGCGCTTTGAGCGTGGCCAGTTGTGTATGGTCTGGGCCGCGATTTGCCCCGACCTTGGGCAAGCTCATGACGATGGTGGGGTGTGTCCATTGCTGTGGCGCTGAGAGCAGTTGGGTGGGCCCATGAAAGCCATCTTGGAAAAAGTCCAGCGAGAGTAGGCTGTTTGGGCACGTTTGCCGCATTTGTGCATAGGTTTGATCATCTTGCATAGACTCACTGGCCAGAATAGGGGTGATGCGGGCAGATTGCCAAGGAATCAGCTGGTCGGCGGTTTGAAAACCTGCGTCTATCCACCAGGCTAATTGCGGGAACTCGACCATCGCCTGCTGGATCAAGGACAGGTGGTTCGGCAACGTGCCTTGGCCAGTGATGGCATTTAAATCTGCAATATACAGGCAGTCAAACGGATAAACTTGTAAAATAGCTGCCACGATATCGATCAGGGCATGGCTCTCCGTCAGTTGCGATTGAATAGGACGGTAGTGCTGGCGCTGGCCTTGTATGGCCTGGACCACCTGGCCATGCATCAAATCGATGACGGGAATAATATGCAAAATACCACTCGTTTCAAAATCTGGGTTTGTGAATACATCAGCGCCGGCGGCTTGGTTGCAGAAGCCTTGCCTGCCAGTTTGCTGCAGGAAGGGCTGTTGATGCGAGACGCCCTATTGGCAGACCTGGCTGCGCTGGGCATGGATTGTATCACTAGCCATGACTACCGCGTGATGCCGCCTGCAATGGCGCAGAGTGTTGCCATACAGGCGCATGAAAATGCGCATTCGGTATGGCAACAGCAACTCGCTGAGCAGGACATTGATGCCTGTTGGGTGATCGCACCCGAAACGCAGGGGATTCTGCAAGCGTTGTGTCATCTGGTGCAAGACATGGGTATTCCATGGGTCGGATGCACGGCACAGGCTATTGCCGACACCACCAGCAAGGCATGCATGGCTGAGCTTTGTCACCAGGCCGGTGTGCCAGTGGTGCCACACGTGATGTTGGCTGAACTGACCACATTTGAATCGCTGTCCTGGTATGCTCAGGGGCAGTTGCATGGCTGGGTAGTGAAACCTGATGATGGCGCGGGTTGCACTGCAACATATTACTTTAAAAAAGATTCTGAACTGATTGAATTTAAAAATAATTTAATCAATAATTCCTTGCTGAGTCAGACGCGGTTTTTGCTACAGCCCTATGTGCCAGGCATTGCCTTGAGCATGTCAGTGGTGGCTACCGCTAACCAGGTAAAAGTGATCGCTGCGCATCGCCAGCAGGTGGAAATCGTCAATGGTGAATTTACTTTTAACGGGGCTGGTGTCAACGAAGCGACGGATCAGATCCTCGCCATGCAGCGACTGGCCGAGCAAGTGCATCGTGCGATCCCGGGCCTGATCGGTTATTGGGGGGCGGATATGATTTTGAATGCTGCGGGCGCCTTGGTTCTGGTTGAAATCAATCCACGATTAACCACTCCGTATATTGGATTGTCGAGGATAATGAACAGCAATCCGGCAGGAGTCATTCTGCAGGCAGTATTAAACAATCAGTTACAAGCAGACGTGGCTAGCAGCTCGCTAAGACTCACGCTGAACACATTGCAAGAGGGGGGATATGACCAGGTCTAAACCTGTCATTGGATGGGATATTGGCGGTGCGCATGTCAAAGCGGTGATGCTGGATACACAATCGCAGGTACTCAACGTTTCACAGCAGGCATGCGCTTTATGGAAAGGCCTGCCGCGATTGGAAGAGGCCATTAAGCATCTGTTGCATGACTGGCAATTGTCGGCGGACGAATGCGATCATGTCATTACCATGACCGGCGAGTTGGTGGATTTATTTGAAAATCGGGCACAAGGCGTACAAGCAATTGCGGAAACGGTCCATCGCTATTTGCCAGCCGCCAGATTTTATCAGGCCACAAAGGGTTCAGGCATGACCTTTACCGACAATGTGACAGGCCAAGCGGAAACGATTGCCTCCATGAATTGGCATGCCTCAGCACAATGTCTTGCCATGGCCTTGCCTGATACCGCGATGGTTGTGGTTGATATCGGCAGTACGACTTGCGATCTGACACGATGTCAGCAGCAACAGGTCTTGCCCTCAGGCTGGACAGATGCCGAACGTATGCGGCAATCTGGACTCTGTTATACCGGTGTCGTCCGCACACCGCTGATGGCGCTTGGGCCATTTATTGAATGGCAAGGTGCACAGCGCCATATCGCTGCCGAGTATTTTGCCACCACGGCGGATGTCTACCGTATTTTGGGCGAGCTGCCGGCCAGCGATGACCTGGCAGACACGGCGGATGGTCAAGGCAAATCGCTGTTAGAAAGCATGCGGCGCATCGCTCGTATGGTTGGGCATGATGTCGAATCAGCCGAGGACAACCTCTGGCAGTCTCTGGCGCAGGCGTTTAAAGCAGCGCAGCTCACCTTAATCAAGCACAGTATTCAGGCAGTGATCGCGCAGGGACAAGACCGACCGCAGACCTTGGTGGGTCTTGGTGCGGGCAGTTTTCTGGTCAGCCAATTGGCTGACGAATTGGGGATGAAGTACTACGCTGCTTCTACTGTGGTAGAGGCCGCTGAGGCAAGTTTAAAAAAGGATGCAGAGGTATGTTTTCCGGCCTATGCAGTGGCGAGGTTATGGCAGCAATGACATTGAATACGCTGACGCTCCCGTATGCTGAAGGCATGCATTGGTTCAAGCAGGTGAGAGACCTCACTTGGCCCATGTTGCTTGAAAGTGGGCAGATTGAGAAAACAGATGCAGTCGCGACCGTGGATGAAGAGATCAGCCTGGGGGCGCGCTTTGATATTGTGGTGGCTGCCCCTGTGGCGAGAATAATTCATCGGCATCCGCACACAGACGTGCTGGTTGATGAGCAGCGCACCCGCACGGAAGAAGATCCTTTCAAAGCCATTCAGCAATGGTTGCTCTCCCATCCTGTTGAACGTACCCCTGAGGTTCCGTTTGCAGGGGGCGCCCTCGGCTATTTTGCCTATGACTTGGGTCGCAGTATTGAAAATATTCCAGTGATGGCACAACAGGACGTGCCGTTGCCAGAGATGATGGTGGGCATTTATGACTGGGCGATCATCGTGGATCACCATGCACGGCAGTGCAAGCTGGTTTCGCATTTACGCTATCTGGATCAAGCAGGCCTTGAGCAACTGCATGCCAGGTTGCTATCCGTGGCGCCAGAATGCAATAGCGTACCATTTGAAGTCGTCGGCAACGTAGAGGCCAATCTGGATCAAGCCGCTTATGCTCAGGCCTTTACACGCGTCAAAGATTACATCCGTGCCGGGGATTGCTATCAGATTAACCTTGCGCAGCGTTTTGCCGTGGAGGTGCGCGGTGACGCCTGTCAGGCGTATGATCATTTCCGGCAATTGAGCCGTGCGCCTTTTATGGCGTTGATGCAAGTGGAGGACGGGGAGGGGTTGCCTGTTTCGGTCCTTTCCATGTCGCCTGAGCGTTTTTTGCAGGTGGTGGATCAACAGGTGGAAACGCGTCCGATCAAAGGCACTCGTCCGCGTCACCTCGATGCTGAGCAAGATGCAGCGATTGCCCAGGAGTTATCCGGCTGTATCAAGGACCGCGCCGAGAACCTCATGATTGTTGATCTGTTGCGCAACGATATCGGCAAGGTGTGTGCCGTTGGGTCGGTGAAAGTCGAAGCGTTATTCAAATTGCAGCGATTTACCAATGTGCATCATCTGGTCAGCATCGTTCGTGGTCAGCTGGCCAATGGGTTTCATGCGCTGGATTTGCTGCGCGGTTGCTTCCCTGGCGGCTCTATTACTGGTGCGCCCAAGTTGCGTGCGATGGAAATTATTGAGGAGTTGGAGCCGCATCGGCGTGGGATTTATTGCGGCAGTATCGGCTACATTGGCTTTGATGGTTGTATGGATACGAATATTGCGATTAGAACGGCGGTCATTGCCCAAGACCGCATGACGTTTTTTGCCGGCGGTGGCATTGTCGCTGATTCGGATTGCGCCAAAGAGTATCAGGAAACCTTTGACAAGGCGTCGCAGTTCTTCAAGCTGGTTGCGGCATTTAAAACAAAAAACGAATGGTCAGCAAAAAACTAATGTTCAGGAAGATGCGATGTGGGTGATCAAGCTAGGGGGTAGCGTGACCCACTATGATAGCCTGATGCAATGGCTAAAGCTGGTGGTGCGCTGGGGGGATGGTAAGGTGATCATCGTCCCCGGGGGCGGTGTGTATGCTGATGCGGTACGTGAGTTCCAGCGTTTGCGGGCGACGATGCCTGAGGGACATATCGATGACAGTCAGGCGCATGCGCTGGCAATTTACGCCATGGATCAAATGGCACGTAGCCTGGTAGCAATGATGCCCGCGCTAACCCTGGTGCGTAATCCCTTTGAAATTGCCGAGCGTGGCTGGCAACACCGTGGCCTGGTCTGGTTGCCGAGTGAAATGGCATTAAACCAGGCATTTGCCACGGAATATCCGCTGCCGCACAGCTGGGACGTGACCTCGGATAGCCTGGCCGCGTGGTTGGCTTTGCAACTGGATGCTTGCCAGTTGTTGCTGGTGAAGTCTGATGAACGCTTGCTGAGCCTAGACCAGGCGCTGACATTGCCGCAATTGCAGGAGATGGGCATGATAGACACTGGAGTTACTGCGCTCCTCAAGCTGGCGCGGTTTAAAACCCGGGTGGTGCATCAGAGTCAATACATGCTGTGCGAGCACGGCTTTGATGCCAGCCATTTTGATCGTTGTGGCGTGACGAGTATTTCAACTGCGTAATGCAGGTTTAGCCAGGCGCATTATTGAGGGGCTGTCTGCTCAAACTTGCCAAAATGCAGCATGATCGTGGGCAGAATCAGCAAATTAAGAATTGTTGAAGACACCAGCCCGCCGACAATAATGGTCGCCATCGGGCCTTCAATCTCCCGCCCGGGTTCGCCGCTGCCAATGGCGAGCGGGAGTAAGCCTAACGCCGTTACCAATGCGGTCATCAGCACCGAAGGCAGCCGTTCTGAGGCGCCACGAATGCAGGTTTCCAGATTCCATTCACAGCCTTCATGATCCACCAGATGCTGGAAGTGCGATACCATCATGATGGAGTTGCGCAACGTGATGCCAAACAAGGTGACGAACCCCACCAATGTGCCTACCGAGATCCAGCCGCCACTAAAAAAGGTCACCACTACGCCGCCAATCAAGGCAAAAGGAAGATTGGCAAAGGCTAGCAGCAGGTTACGCAGCCGGCCAAACGCCATGTATAGCATGAGAAAAATGGCGATGCCAGCGACCAGCGAATGAACAATTAGGTCCTGACGCGATTGCGCGTTAGCTTCAGCCTCACCCGAAAATTCAAGATAGTTGCCGGGATTGAGTGTCATCTTTTCATGTAAAGCGCTTTGTATCTGTTTAAGCAATAATGCCTGGTCACGCCCGGCCATATTGGCGGTGACAGTTTGGATGCGTTTGGCACCTGAATGCAGGATTTTTGACCGTCCACCTTCCTGCGCAACATAAGCGACATCAGACAGCTTGAGCATCTGGCCTTCGGGGTTGAAAATGGGCAGGTTGCGCATATCGGCAATATCGTCGCGTGCAGCATCATTGAGCAGCACGCTGACACCGACCGCTCGATTGCCAATGTAAACCTGGTTGACCGGCACCCCTTCATAGCAGGCTTTAACCGTCTCCAGGACGTCCATAGGCTGCAACCCCCACAATGCCAGTTTTTCCTGTTTGAGCCGAATCACAATCTCTGGCGTTTCAGGCGGGGATTGCACCATAACATCACGAATGCCGCGTATCCCGGCCAATACACTGGCGACTTTTTGTGCATCCCTGTCCAGGGCATCCAGGTCCTGGCCGTAAATATTAATCACCAGGCCAGCGGCGTAACCCGAGATGGTTTCTTCAATCCGCTCGGTTAAAAAAGTATTCATGGCAAAATTGGCGCCGACAAATCCAACCTCCACTTTACCGTCATCCTCTTCGTCCGTGGATTCGCCAGCCAGCTCCTCTCGGATGGCATGAAAAATACGCTCCTGCTCAGCGCCGGGCAAGGTGCCAGTTTCGACCTCAAACTCGCTGTAGTGCGTGCCAAACGTATCTGCTGCATTCGGGGCCCGGCCTACCCATTGGGCGACCGTTTTCACTCCGGGGATTTCCAGCAGGGTTTTAGTAACCTGATTGCCCAGCTTGAGTGACTGCAGCTCTGAAGTCCCCGGCACAGTAGTCATGTGCAGTACGTAGTGCCCTTCATGCAGGGAGGGAATAAATTGGCTCCTGAATAAAGGCAGCAGGGCCAGGCCGAGTGCAATACACACAAAGCTGCTCAGCAGAATGAGCTGATAATGCTGTTCAATGCGGTGGAGCAGGGCGACATAACGGTGCTTGAGCCAGTGTAATAAAGGTGATTCTTGCGCATCTAAAGGCGCTTTCGCCAGCAACAGATAACAGAGTGCTGGGGTAAGGGTGAGCGCGACGAATAATGAGGCTAAGATGGCAGAAATATAAGCGTAGCCCAATGGCGCGAACAATTTTCCTGCCACCCCTGTCAAGGTCAGCAACGGTAAAAATACCAGCGCGACAATCATGGTGGCGTAGACCACCGAACTGCGCACCTCCATCGAAGCTTGAAAAACCACGGTTGACAGCGGTTGTGGCTGTGCAAGCTGGCGGTTTTCGCGCAGGCGGCGGAAAATATTTTCCGTATCAATAATGGCGTCATCCACCACTTCGCCCAGTGCAATCGCCAGCCCCCCCAGCACCATGATATTCAGACCTGCACCACACTGGTAGAGCACCACAATGGCGGTTAGCAGTGACAAGGGAATGGCGGTGGCAGAAATGACGGCCGTACGCACGTTGAACAAAAATACAAACAAGACGGCGATGACCAGTATGGAACCAATCAAGATATCGGAGCGCAGGCTGTGAATCGCCGTTTCAATAAAGTTGGCCGGGCGGAACAGGCCGGTGTGCAAGGTTGCTTGTGCGCGTTGCAAGCTGGGCTGTATCTCTGCCAGTTTTTGCTCCAGCTGTTTGGTGAGGGCGTATACGTTGGCCCCCAATTGCCCTTGCACCGACAGATAGACGCCCACCTTGCCATTGATCGCCGCACTGCTAATGGAGGGGGCCGCACCTTCTGCGACTTCGGCCACATCGCTGATGCGAATGGTCCGGCCAAGTTTGCGGAGCAGGGTGATGTGTGCGAGTTGCTGTGGTGTCGTGGTTTGCCCTTGCGTATTCAGAATGAGGCGCTGATTGTCATTTTGGATAAACCCGGCCCCTCTGACTCCAGTTGCGCGGGAGGCTGCATTGACGACATCTTGCACATTCAGCTGGTATAGCATCAATTTGCGCGGATCAATCTTGATTTGAAACTGACGCACTTGTCCGCCATAGACATTGACATCAGCCACGCCAGGTATGCTCATCAAATGCGGAGTCAGTTGCCAATCGACCAGGGTCCGTAGCGCCATCAGCGACAGCGTCTCCGAGGTAATACCCAGCCCGAGAACGGTACTGGCGGACGAGGTCAGCGGAGTCATTTTGGGAATAATGCCTGCAGGTAGCAGATTGCCCAGCATGTTCAGGTGCTCCGCAACCATTTGCCGATTGCGGTATATGTCTGACTTGTCCTGGAAAACGACGGTGACGATGGACAAGCCTGGAATCGACTGCGAACGTAAGCTTTTGATGCCTATCGATCCGGAGAGCACGTTTTCAATCGGTTGTGTCACCATTTTTTCTACCAGGCTGGCGGACAAGCCCGGCGATTCGGTTTGAATCACCACCTGTGTTGGCGCAAACTCTGGAAAAACATTCAGGTCGCTCTGCTGCAGGCTATAAACACCATACAGTACTACCAGCAGGGCCAGGCCGATGATGACACCGTAAAAGCGGATGGAAAATCTGACCAGGGCTGCCATCATGGTTTGAAATCTCTATTTTTTTCAAACAGTTGCAGATTAATCTTCATTTTCATTCTTGATCTGAAATTTGAACTCTTCCGACAGCAGCAACTGTGCACCATGGGTGACGACTTCTGTGCCTGGCGTTAAATGGGTATCGAACCAGCCGTGCTCAAGTTCAATGTCAGAAGCCACCGGTTTGCGCAAAAAGGTATCTGGCTGGGTCTTGATGTAAATCCAGGCGATGCCCCCGTGCCAGGCAATCGCCTGGTTAGGCACCAGTACGCCCTTGAGTGATTTTGACGAGGCCTCGGCCGGAACCACATTGACCCGCATGCCTACCCGCAAATAATCGGCGGGCGCACTGTAAAAATAGGTTTTTCCGATATTGCTGATATCGGTTTGGATCGATTGCGAAACAAACTCTGCACGGATGGGGGTGACTTCATCTTGAATTGGGGTCAGATAAACAACGGAGTCGGTGGCTGGTGCCTCATAATTCAACGGAAAACTGACTTGTACCAGTACTTTTTTTTGCTTGATCAAGTCATTGAGCGGGCCTTGCGAAGGTTGCTGGGTGATGAGGGTAGCCAGCGGTTTGCCCCATTGTGCCACGATGGTGTCTGTGAGCGCCCGGAGTTGCTCTTGTGTCGTTTTGATATGCGTCTGGTCGCTAATCATCACTGACTGCGCCTCTTGAAGTGCCTTGTCAGAGATGTTTTTGTCATCTTCGTTCAGTTGCTTGAAACGCTGGTATTGCAGTTGATGGTTAGGCAACATGTTTTCAGCCAGTGCCAATTGTGACTTGAGTAGCTGATACTGGCTGTTGTAGTCCACCAGTGTCTGGATCGAGATCACCGAACCCAGCACCTTGATATTGCCATGATATTGATAGGCTTGCAGAGGCTGCACCTGGATGCCACTGTTTTTTTGCGTGGCTGCATTCAATTTGACCACTTGCAACCCATTTTGCTCGCTTACTCTTGAGGGGCCTTCAATGGTTTCATCTCCGTCATTCTGGACGGATTCATACTCGTCGCGACCGACAATGGCAACGCACCATATCAGAACCACAATCAGTAAAACCTGAACTACAATAATCCACAGCGCTTTTTTATTCATTTGGCTGTTGCCTTTTGCTGTTGTTTTAGGGTGACCACCGGGCGCTGTGACAGCGCGATGGGTGTTTGCATTACGTTCTCAATCTCTTGCAATGCCCGCATGACATTGGCTTGCTGCAAAATGAGCCGTTGCTGCGCATTGTAAAATTGAATTTCGGCTTGCAAGTATTCCACTTTGTCGATCAGCCCTTGCCGCCACTGTTTTGCAAGCTGGGCTTTTCTCTGCATTTGCTGTTCATAGGTTTGTGTCAATGTGACCAGCAAATGCGCGCTATCGCGGTATTTGACATGCACCTGCTCTGAAGATTGAATCACCTGATGCTGTAAGGCATAAAATCGCGCAGCTTCATTCAGTCTCACTTGCTCGGCTTGTGCCCACAAATCCGAATTGCGGTTGAGCAGGTTCAGCATGGTGCTCAATCCCAATGACCAGATTTTATCGCCATATTCATACATGATGCCGGGGCTGAGCGAGAGGTTGGGGTAGCGCTTGGCCATCTCCAGTTTCAGTTGCGACTCAGCCTTGGCATATTGTGCTAAGCCGCGTTGAATGTCCATGCGGTTGGTCAGCGCATAATGTTGTATGGTGGTCGCATCGGCATATACCGCTGCATGCGCAAAGCGCTCCTTGAGAATTTGGGAAAGCTGGACTGGCGCCAGTTTAAACAGCGGGTTGTTTTGTGTGGTCAGTCCGGCATCATGCAAGATTTTCTGCTCGGTCTGTTTGATTTGAACACTGGTTTGCTGCAACTGCCAGGCTGACTGGTCACGCTGCAAACGAATCGGCAGCACGTCAGATTGCCCTGCGACTCCCACATCCAGCCGTTTCTGGTAAGCATCCAGCAATTGATCCTGTGCTGTTTGCAATTTGCTCAAGTTTGCCTGCATGGCTTGCTGCTCTGCCAGCAAAATCAAGTCTACGCTCAATTGCTGCCTGAGCATCCACGCCGTTTCCGCGATCTGTATTTTGGCGATGTCTGCCTGATATTGCGCGATTTCAATGCTGATTTGTCGCTTGTTAGCAGTAATCAGCGGGATACTCACTTGCAGGCTGTAAGCCCAGGGGCTGATGTCACCATTGGCCTGGTTGCTATGCGCTAACTGGCTGTTCAAGCCGACTTGCGGCCGGAGTCCGGCACTGGTGATGCTGGCGAGCGCAACCGCGTAATCGGATTTTGCAACTTTAAGGGCTGGATGAAAATAAAGCGCAGATAAGGTCAGGCTATCCAAATCCCAGGTCTGGATAGGCCAGGCGGTCTGGGGTGAATTGCTTAGAACAAACGTCTTGAAGCCATCTTCATCCGGTGCCGCTTCATGGATGGTGGTAATGTTTTCTTGTTGGGGAATCGGGTGTGGCTGAAAAGCAGTGCCGCAAGCAGTCAGTAACCATGGAAAAGCAAAAGCTAGCAGACGCATCACATCTCAAGCCCGCATGTCAGACATGCACTTCACCAGAACTTAGTTGACGATGGTCGCGTGAACAGCGTCCAGCGCGTCTTGTAACAGGTCTTCTGGCAGCTGATTAATGGTCGTGGCCAATAAATCAGCGGCTTCCACCGTGCGAATTGGCAAATCCGGTGTGTTGAGTTCTGCAATGAGTCCGGCAGCCACCCCGGTGATTTTGAGCAAAATTTCACGCTCTCGCATCAAGAGCTCAAGTTCCGCTCTAAGCATGTTTTCTTCGGCTGAATGCATATCCTGTCCTATAACAACGTTTTTATGATGATTAATCTGGCATCTTGCAGTTGAACGGCTGGCTTGTCAATCTGAACTCGGCAAGTTTGTGAAAGCTGATGCAATTAGGGTATACTATCGAATTGTCAGCGAACGATGGCAGTATGCGAAAGTGGCGAAATTGGTAGACGCACTGGATTTAGGTTCCAGCGCCTCGCGGCGTGAGAGTTCGAGTCTCTCCTTTCGCACCACCTCACCCGATGGGGGAGGATACAAATTAAAGGCTTCCTTTGCGGAGGCCTTTGTTGTTTTTGGCGGCCGTTCAATGGTTATGATAGAGCGGCCTAAGCAAATGATCTGGAGTGATTTGAGCGAGTCATCTTTGAATGACGCTCTGAAAGGAACGAAAAATGAATATTGTACAAACAGCGAATGCACCAGCCGCGATCGGGCCTTACGCACAAGGTGTTGTCGTCGGGAATATGCTTTATACCTCAGGCCAAATCGCCTTGCGCCCGGATGGCACGCTCAATGATGGCGATATTGAGACCCAGACGCGTCAAGTACTATCCAATTTGCAGGCTATTATCGAGGCTGCAGGGGGCAGTTTGCAGCAAGTTGTGAAAACAACCGTGTTTCTCAAGAATCTGGATGATTTTGTGGCGATGAATCAGGTGTATGCCGAAGTGTTCGGCACGCATACCCCGGCACGCTCCACGGTACAAGTAGCCAAATTGCCGCGCGATGTGCTGGTTGAGATTGAGACGATTGTTGCGCTTGCTTAAGATGGCGAGTAAACATTGCTAAGCTTGGCGGCTTGCAATTAAAGTGCTTAGCCCCATCTTCGATTCATGTAGTGAGTATTTCGCGTTTTGATGGGGTTGTCGTTTAAAAGTACAGTGTCTTTAGCCATGTGTTGTGCGCAGTTGCGCTAAACTGGCTTTAAGTTTATTTCAATTCAGACTTGTGTTATATTTTTACGCTCTTTTTTCATCATTTGATCGCCGGCCTCTGCCTTTAGAGTGTGGTCAGGTTGTGTGAAAACATTATTAAATGCGCATTCAATGGCGCTCACTTACATAACCCATCGTTAAATAACGATTTTTACAGGAAGTTCAGCATGGCAGCAGTATCTGTTGAAACAGTCAGCAACTTGGAACGTCGCATGACAATCAAAGTCCCTTTGGCACCGCTGGAAGGGCAAATCAGACAACGTTTACAGCAAATTTCACGTACCGCCAAGTTTGCTGGTTTCCGTCCGGGCAAAGCGCCCATGGGTTTGGTCAACCAGCACTATGGCAATCAGGTACGCGATGAAGTTTACTCCAAAGCGGTAGAAACCAGCTTTGGTGAAGCGGTAGAGCAGAATCAGCTGCGTGTGGCAGGCTTCCCGAATATCGAACATATCCCCTTTAAGGATGCTGCAGAGGAATTTGAATACATTGCTACTTTCGAAATTTTCCCGGAAGTGAAACTGGGCGATCTGAGCAAAGTCAAAATTGAGCGTCCAGCGTTGGAGTTGACAGATGCCGACGTGGAAAAAACATTGGATGTGTTGGTGAAGCAGCGCGTGAGCTATGAGCCGGTCAAACGCATGTCGAAAAAGGGTGACCGCATTAACATTACTTTGACCGCTTCTATTGATGGTGAGCAGGTTGAAAGTACTGGTGACCGTGGTATTGATCTTGTGATCGGTGAACCAGGCCGTGTGAAAGAATTTGACGATGCGTTGATCGGTGGCAAAGCTGGTACCGAAAAAACATTCGAGATCACTTATCCGGAAGATCACAATCCGGCGCAGTTGGCAGGTAAAACTGTGTCTTATGCGGTGAAGTTTGTTTCTGTGTCGCAGCCAGTCTACCCTGAAGTGGATGCTGAGTTTGCGAAAAGCCTCGGGGTGGAAGATGGCAACATCGACACCATGAAAGCTGAAATCAAGCAAAGCCTTGAGCAAGAAGTAGATAAACGTATCAAGGCACGAGTTAAAGAGTCTGTCTTCCAGGCCTTGGTCGATGAGAGCAGCTTTGAATTGCCTAAAGCCGTGATTGCGGCCGAGACTAATCGTTTGATGCAGGTTGCTGCACAAAACCTGCGTCAGCGCGGTGTGGATCCGGCACAAGTGCCAATGGAGCCTTCTGTGTTTGAAACGCAGGCACAGCGCAATGCCAAGTTGCGTTTGGTTTTAACTGAGTTGGTCAACACCAACAACTTGCAGGCCAATGCCGATCAGGTACGTGCGATGGTAGATACTTTCGCGCAAAGCTTTGAGAAGCCTGAAGAGCTGGTCAACTGGTATTATGCAGATGTGAAACGTCTGGATGAGCCAGCGGCCTTGGCAACCGAAGAAAATGTTGTTGCCTGGGTGTTGGAAAAAGCCAAAGTAACAAACAAAAAAATTAAATTTGATGAATTGATGATGGCAGGTGCTTAAACCATGAACTATATGAACGCGAACGAAGGCATGATGCAACAACGTATGGAGCCACAAGGCCTGGGATATATCCCTATGGTTATTGAGCAGAGTGGCCGAGGAGAGCGTTCATATGACATCTATTCCAGGCTGCTCAAAGAACGCGTCATTTTTCTGGTGGGGCCGGTCAATGACATGACCGCCAATCTGGTGGTGGCGCAGTTGCTGTTCCTCGAGGCCGAGAATCCTGACAAGGACATTTCTCTCTACATTAACTCTCCCGGTGGCTCGGTCACTGCGGGGATGTCTATCTATGACACCATGCAGTTCATCAAGCCCGATGTCAGCACGCTGTGTATCGGTCAAGCTGCCAGCATGGGCGCGTTCCTGCTGACCGCTGGTGCGAAAGGCAAGCGTTTCTGCCTGCCTAATTCACGCGTGATGATTCACCAGCCGCTGGGTGGCTTCCAGGGGCAGGCGTCTGATATCGAGATTCATGCCAAAGAGATTTTGTACCTGAAGGACAAACTCAATGGCATTATGGCCCATCACACTGGCCAAAGTATTGAAACCATTGCCAACGATACCGATCGTGACAATTTTATGAGTGCTGACGCTGCCAAAGCTTATGGTTTGGTAGATCAGGTGATTGCCGCACGTAGCGCTGCTTAATCAGCGCGTAACTAGCAGGGGAATAGCATGGCAAACAAATCTGACAGCGAGAAGCTGTTATATTGCTCGTTTTGTGGCAAAAGTCAGCATGAAGTGAAAAAACTGATTGCAGGCCCCTCTGTGTTTATTTGTGATGAATGCGTTGATTTATGCAATGACATTATTCGTGAAGAAATTCAGAGCCTTAACGAAATCAAGTCCGCAGACAAAAAATTGCCGACGCCACAAGAAATCTGCTCTATTTTGGATCAGTATGTGATTGGCCAGATACAGGCGAAAAAAAATCTGTCTGTTGCGGTGTATAACCACTACAAACGTCTGGGGTATAACCCTTTGTCTGACGGCAACCAGTCTGGCAAAGATGATGTTGAGGTACAAAAAAGCAACATTTTGCTGATTGGACCAACCGGCTCTGGCAAAACATTGCTGGCGCAGACCTTGGCACGTTTGCTGGATGTGCCTTTTGTGATGGCGGATGCGACCACACTGACCGAAGCCGGTTATGTGGGTGAGGATGTTGAAAACATCATGCAGAAACTGCTGCAAAAGTGTGATTACGATGTAGAAAAAGCACAGCGCGGCATTGTTTATATTGATGAAGTCGACAAGATTTCCCGTAAGTCTGATAACCCGTCAATCACCCGTGATGTGTCTGGTGAAGGCGTGCAACAGGCCTTGTTGAAACTGATCGAAGGCACGATTGCCTCGGTGCCGCCACAAGGTGGACGCAAGCATCCTAACCAGGAGTTTGTGCAGTTGGATACCACTAACATTCTGTTTATCTGCGGTGGCGCTTTTGACGGGCTGGAAAAAGTCATTCGTCACCGTTCAGAAAAAGGCGGTATTGGTTTTGGTGCCGAAGTCAAGAGCAAAGAAGATGTGCGCGCGGTTGGCGAAGTTTTGCGTGAAGTGGAGCCGGAAGATCTGATCAAGTTTGGTTTGATTCCTGAGTTCATTGGTCGTCTGCCAGTCGTGGCGACACTTGAGTCTCTTGATGAGGCTGCACTGATGACGATTCTGGTAGAACCCAAAAACGCGCTGACCAAGCAATACATGAAGCTGTTCAAAATGGAAGGCGTTGAGCTGGAGTTTGAAGAGTCTGCCTTGCGTCTGATTGCTAAAAAAGCGCTGGAACGTAAAACCGGTGCACGTGGCCTGCGTTCGATTCTCGAGCACGCTTTGCTAGACCTGATGTATGAGCTGCCATCTCTCAAAAACTTGTCCAAAGTGATTGTGGATGCTGGCGTGATTGAACACACCTCCGAACCAATTCTGATTTATCAGGATGCACAAAAACGCGTTGAAAACGCACATTAAATCCCGCTTGCAATAGCCGTCCGGCTATTGCAAGATAGCATCTAATAGCATGAGATGCTTGCTCTCTTGAATTCTCAAAGAATGTTCCCATCTATATGCAAAGGACTTGTTCCTTTGACACTTATTGAAAGACGCTATGACAGAACACACTTTGCTTGACTCCGAGACACCGGAAAACGCTTTAATTCCTTTATTGCCTTTGCGCGATGTCGTCGTCTATCCCCACCTGGTGATTCCATTGTTTGTTGGCCGGACTAAATCGGTCAAAGCGTTGGAGCGCGCTTCAGAGGGTGACAAAAAGATTTTGCTGGTTGCACAAAAGTCAGCCAACAAAGACGATCCTGTGGCTGAAGATTTGTATGAAATCGGTACCCTGGCGACCGTGCTGCAAATGCTCAAGCTCCCGGATGGTACAGTGAAAGTCCTGGTAGAAGGCTTGCATCGCGTACGCGTTTCCGATTTTGTGGAGACTGACGAGTGCTTTATGGCCTTGGGTGAAGAAGTTGAGCAAACAGACCAGGATGACAAAGAGGCCGAAGCCTTGATGCGTACGGTCATGACCCAGTTTGATCAATACGTTAAACTGAATAAAAAAATCCCCCCCGAAATTCTGACTTCACTGGCAACAATTAACGAGCCTGGTCGTCTGGCTGACACCATTTCAGCTCACTTGACGCTCAAGTTGGAAGAAAAGCAGAAAGTGCTTGAGATGCTCAGCGTGATTGAGCGTCTGGAGCATTTGCTCTACCTGATGGAGTCTGAAATCGACATCCTGCAGGTTGAAAAGCGCATCCGTGGCCGTGTTAAACGGCAGATGGAAAAAAGTCAGCGCGAGTACTACCTCAATGAGCAGGTGAAAGCTATCCAGAAAGAGCTCGGTGAGCAGGATGAAAATGCCGAGATGGAAGAGCTGGACCAGCGCATTAAAAACGCAGCCATGCCAAAAGAGGCACTAGCCAAAGTCACCGCCGAGTTCAAGAAGCTTAAACTGATGTCACCGATGTCAGCTGAAGCTTCTGTGGTACGTAACTACATTGATACTCTGTTAAATCTGCCATGGAAAAAGAAAACCAAAATCAGTAAAGACTTGCAGGCAGCAGAAGCGATTCTGGATGCGGATCACTATGGTCTTGATAAAGTCAAAGAGCGTATTGTGGAATATCTGGCAGTACAGCAGCGTGTTGGCAAGCTCAAAGCCCCAATTTTGTGCCTGGTGGGCCCTCCAGGGGTGGGTAAAACCTCGCTGGGCCAGAGTATCGCCAAAGCGGTCAACCGTAAGTTTGTGCGCATGGCTTTAGGCGGTGTGCGTGATGAGGCGGAGATTCGCGGCCATCGCCGTACTTATATTGGCTCCATGCCAGGCAAAGTGCTGCAAAGCATGACTAAAGTTGGGGTGAAAAACCCGTTGTTCCTGCTTGATGAAGTCGACAAAATGGGCCAGGACATGCGCGGTGATCCGTCTTCAGCTTTGCTGGAGGTGTTGGATCCAGAACAAAACCATACCTTTGCTGACCACTATGTCGAGGTTGATTATGACCTGAGCGACGTCATGTTTGTCGCGACGGCTAACAGTATGAATATCCCCGAGCCATTACTGGACCGGATGGAGATTATTCGTCTGTCAGGGTATACCGAAGATGAGAAGATCAATATTGCGCAACGCTACTTGTTACCCAAGCAGCTTAAAGCCCATGGCTTGAAGTCTACCGATATCTCGGTGGCGGAAAGTGTGCTGCGCGATATCGTGCGTTACTACACCCGTGAAGCGGGGGTGCGCCGCCTGGAGCAGGAAATTGCCAAGGTCTGCCGTAAAGCAGTCAAAGAGCAATTGCTGGCAAAAGGCAAAACCAAAACCGTTAAAAAGATTAACATCACCAGCAAGAATATTGAGCAATACCTGGGCGTCAAGCGCTATGACTTTGGTGTTGCCGCTAAAGATAACCAGGTAGGGCAGGTGACAGGCTTGGCATGGACCTCGGTCGGCGGGGAGTTGCTGACCATTGAGGCGGTGACTTTGCCTGGTAAGGGTAAAACGATCACCACAGGTAAGCTGGGCGATGTGATGCAAGAGTCTGTCACTGCGGCCATGAGTGTGGTACGTAGCCGTTCAGAAGGATTGGGTATTCCGACCGACTTTTATGAGAAGAAGGATATTCATATCCACTTGCCAGAAGGTGCGACGCCTAAAGATGGTCCAAGTGCCGGTATTGCCTTAACCACCGCCTTTGTGTCTGTGCTGACGGGCATTCCAGCCCGTGCAGACGTGGCGATGACAGGTGAGATAACCTTGCGTGGGGAGGTGCTGGCGATTGGCGGCTTAAAAGAGAAATTGCTTGCCGCTCACCGTGGGGGGATTAAAACGGTATTGATTCCTTCAGCTAATGAAAAGGACCTGGTTGAAATCCCTGCCAACATCAAAAAGGATCTCGACATTCATTGCGTGAAATGGATAGATCAGGTCCTGGATCTTGCGCTGGAAAGAGCACCGCAGCCGTTGGCTGTGGAAGCGCCTGCAGTCGAGATTGTTGCCGCTGGCGAGGGGAATGCCGAGCAAGCTGTCACGCATTAGTAAAATTGATGCGAATTATTGTCAAAAGGCCGGAATACCGCTTGACAGCTCGTTTTGCGGCTTGATATAAAGACGGTACAGGATGTACCTGTCTTTTTAACTAGTTATTAGGGGAAACACGTGAATAAATCAGAATTGATAGATCATATTGCAAGTGCTGCTGGTATTTCTAAAGCCGCTGCGGCTCGTGCTCTGGATGCAACAACTGAGGCTATTTCCGGTGCATTGAAAAAAGGTGATATGGTGACCTTGATTGGTTTTGGTACATTCTATGTAGGTGAGCGTTCTGCCCGTTCTGGCCGTAATCCTCGTACCGGCGCAACAATTAACATCAAAGCTGCTAAATCTCCTAAATTTAGGGCTGGTAAAGGCCTTAAAGATGCTGTAAACTAGCATTCTTTGGTTGAGCAGCGTTTGTTGCTTAACTGCAGTAGCAACACCAGTGGTTGTTACGGGTGCTTAGCTCAGTTGGTAGAGCGTCGCCCTTACAAGGCGAATGTCAGCGGTTCGACCCCGTTAGCACCCACCAAACAATTTAAATTAAGAGTGCGAAGTTTGCGCTCTTAATTTTTTGAGTGACACGGTACTTAAGAAGTTACTTTAATTAGCAATGCTAAGTACCGAATAAGTAATTAAAAAAATTAGTTGATTTTATAAAAAACAATGTTATAATTTCAGCTTAACGATTACCGGGAGCGGTAGTTCAGTTGGTTAGAATACCGGCCTGTCACGCCGGGGGTCGCGGGTTCGAGCCCCGTCCGCTCCGCCAAATAAAAGCCCTGATTATTCAGGGCTTTTTTCTTTTTCAGCACCTAAAACAATCCTCATCTACTCACTAAAAAATTCCAGCATTGGTACAAGTAATTTTATCTCTGCTGAGTTTGTACAGGCTCTGCGCTGAGTGTCACACCTTTACCGCTCGTTATCATATCTGGCTTGCAGCACTTTGATTGAGTGCGGGTTACTGGTGTGATTATTACTGTTTATTTTTCCTGCACAAATTGGCCGCGGTTATGTCTTAAAGGCGTTGCACTCAGGCGGTTTTAATCGCTTTATGGTATAGTTTGCTGTTGCAAAAAATCAGGTAATGGAAACGATAAAATGTTGGAAGCACTTAGAAAACATACACAAGGATGGATGGCAAAAATCATTCTGGCACTGATTGTGGTGCCGTTTGCATTGTTTGGCATCGACTCCTATTTGAATCAGGCGGGTGGGCAGGTTGCAGTGGCCAAAGTTGATGGCCAGAAGATATCCCTGCAGGAATATTCTAACGCCGTGGAAAATGCGCGTAACTATATGCAGTCCCAGGGACAAAAAGTCGATACGGCTTTGCTCGAAAGTCCAGCTTTCAAGCAATCTGTGCTGGAAGGCATCATTACACGTCGGCTGATTGAAGGCGCGATTCATGATTACCGCTTTAAAATCAGTGATGAGCAACTCAGCCAGCATATTCTTGGCATGCCGGAGTTTCAAAGCAACGGTAAGTTTTCTGAGGAAACCTACAACCAGTTGCTGACACAAAACAAGCTGACACCAGCCAAATTTGAGCAGAGCATACGCAAAGACCTCGCGGTCCAGCAGGTAAGAGAAGGCCTGAGCAATCTGGTCTTTATGCCGAAAAAAGTCGCTGAGCAATCGCTGATGTCCGAGTTTGAACAGCGTGAAGTCAGCGTGACCGATATTAAAGTAGCTGACTTTATGAATCAGGTGACGGTGACGCCTGAGCAGGTACAAGCGTATTACAACCAGCATAAAACTAAATTCATTGCACCTGCCAAGGTGAAGTTACAGTTTGCTTTGCTCTCTGCTGCAGGCCTGATGGGCCAAGTCAGCGTGACTGACCAAGAAGTTAAGCAATATTATGATGAAAATGCGGCTAAATTTCAGGGCAATGAACAACGTCAGGCCAGCCATATTTTGATCGGTTTTAATAGCACTGCCACGCCTGCTGAAAAAGCCGCTGCCAAAGAAAAGGCAGAGTCCATTCTCAAGCAAGTCAAGGCCAATCCTAAGAGTTTTGAAAAGCTGGCAATTGAGTTTTCACAAGACACAGGCTCAGCAGGCAAGGGCGGCGATTTAGGCAGTTTTGGCCGTGGTGCGATGGTCAAGCCTTTTGAGGATGCAGCTTTCTCGATGAAAGTTGGCGATATCAGCGATTTGGTGGAATCTGAGTTCGGCTACCATATCATCAAGCTGACAGGCATTACAGGCGAGTCTTCTGATTTTGATTCGATGAAGCTCAAAATTAAAGCTGAATTGTTGTTCCAGAAAGCACAAGCTAAATATGCTGAGTTGGCCGATGATTTTGGCAATACTGTGTATGAGCAATCTGGCAGCCTGGAGCCAGCGGTCAAGAAATTTAACCTGCAATTGCAGTCTTCTCCAGCCATGAGCAAAGATGAAGTCGCCAAGTTCTTCAAAAGCGATCGTTTTGCTTCGTTGGTGTTCTCCGATGACGTGCTCAAAGATAAACGCAATACCGAAGCCGTTGAGGTATCACCGAATAACCTGGTGTCTGCACGCGTGGTTGAGTACAGCCCAGAAGCGCCTCGTAGCTTTGATGAAGTTAAAGCCGGTATTGAAGGCTTGCTCAAAGCTGAAGCCGCAGATAAATTGGTGCAGCAAAAAGGCGAGGCCTTGTTGGCTGAGCTAAAGGCCGGTAAAGCAAGCAATGCAGACTGGATTACGCCCGTGACGGTTGATCGCAGAAATGCGCAAGGCTTGAGCGATGGTGTGATGAGAAATGTGTTCAAGGTCAACACACATGCACTGCCAGCATACTATGGCTTTAACGAGGCCAACAAAGGCTATACCGTGATTAAAGTGATTGCGGTGAACCAGAAGCTCAAAGACCAGCCAGATGTGGCTGACAGAGCCTTTAAGGTGTATCAGATGGCACTGGGGGCAGAGATGTCACATGCTTATGTGGCTTCACTCAAAGCCAAGAAAGATATTCAGTTCAATGCCAAAGTGTTGTTATCCAAAGGTAACGAATAATTAGCGAACTGAAGTGAAAAAAGGAGGGCATAGCCCTCCTTTTTTATTTCATGTCACTATGTTAATTAATACACCTGGCTAATTTAAAAATGTGCCAATCACGCGCTCTGTAAAAGCAAATCCATCTATGGAAAGCAGCCACGCTAATGTCGCGCAGTTCAGAATAATAGTTGCCCAAAAAATCACTTGAAAAGAAAGCTTCTTTGATTTGTGTCGAAACAGTTTCTGGCCAATGATGGCCCCAGGCCAGCCACCGATCAAGGCTAATAGATGCAAGGTTTTTTCAGGGGTACGTCTATTGTTCTGCCTTGCAGCACTTTTATCCAGCTTGTAAGCAATGAGTGTGCAACTGCTCATCAGCAAATAGATCCCTAACACCCATAATGGCAGTTTTCCGGCGAAAACGGATATTGCAATGCAAACAAGAAAAATGATGGCAAATAGCAATAGAAACTGCCCATCCTTTGATCGCGATGGCGCATCAATGTATTGAACACGCTCGGCTTTTAATTTCCCACTCGCATCTTTACTGACTTCATAACTCACAATCTCGTTGCCAATCGGGCGTCGATGATGGTTTGAAAATGCAGTGATATGTACAAACACTTGCTTTCCGCTACTATTGGGCGTGATAAAGCCAAACCCTTGTTCGTCTTTCCAGGTGGTAACTCTGCCTTGATAACGAGTGCATTTCATAATTCATTTCTGTTAGATATCCGTTTGATCTGACTCGCTAGGTTTCGCCTTCATAGCGCATGAACTCTGCAACTCTTTGATAAGCTACCAAAGATAAGGAGACGAGAATGGCAGCAGCTTTTGCGAGCGTTCTCATAAACCCGCTAACGTTTGACCTAATCGGCGCCGGAGCGCAGCATTTTGGCATCCGGTTGACGGACTTGTTAGCAGTATTTCGCGTCATGAGTGTTCGATACCTCTCGACTGTATGCAGCTTTAAACTCAGTGAGTGTTCTGGCCTTGCCCCAAAGATCTGCGATGTACTCGAACTCTTGTTCGAAGGGCTCGCGGAATGCATCGACGTCGGTAGCGTATTCACAGTTTCTGCTGAGCATAACTAGCCAATTTGGATACCCAAGACTGACAAAGAGTATGGTGAACTTGCCATTGAGCGACTCAATAGACTCGGCGCCAGACAAATACAAAGGCCGTAAACTCGCCACGTACTTTCCTGCAGCAAGTTGCTTGTCCAATGCCTCAGGGCCTTTGTAGCGCTCCAAAATCGTATGAGCCAACGGAGGGAGAAGCTTCTTCTAGTACTGTTGCTGCTGCAAGCAAGATAACGTCTAGATCATCGCCTTCTTGATTGAGCTCCAATCGTTCAATTGCCCAGTCGATGCACGGTTGTATCTCACCTACACCAAGCGTAAGCATCATGTAGTGGCGCTGAAGTTGGTCGATGGCTTCCATGAGACTGCTAACGTTTGACATAAGGAGCTGGCGACATTGGTGGCTCCACCCTCGTTAATGAAAATTCCATCATCGAAGATTGCTTTCGCCAGTTCCTCTTGATGGGTTAGCGCTTGATTTAACGACCATCACACCCTCTTTTAGCTGTAGGTACATTTTGAAAATGTTGGTATTTAATACCGTTCCAGCGCCATATAGCAGAACAGAAACCCATGCCACCAATAAGCATATCTGGAAAGCCTTTTGAACTATGTTTCATAACCTAATAGCCTGCAGCAGGAAAGCCAAGATTGGGCTGATAGACACCTTTAACATCTTTGATGAATAGCCAAATTGAGCTGCCAGTAGCTCCTGAACTACACGTGTTACCACCCAAGATAACCACTTCAAAGGTTTTGTCTTTATTTAGATCAGTAATATCAATATCGAATTGAGCTTCTTCTTCACAGGTTGAGTCAACCAGTCTCTTTTTATCTGGAGCCACCTTGAAACCGAGACGTTGGAAAATTTGTTGTTTTTCGGAATTTGTTAAATCGCTCCCTTTTCCCTTGAAGAGTAGTGCCGTGTCATCAATTGCCGCCCTAGAAAGAGCGGGAATAAGAATACAGAGAAAAAGAAAAATGGCGGAGGTGTATTTCATAAGCGCTAACGTTAATTAGACCCCAAAAACGAACCTAAGCTTTATATAGGATGGGAGATATAAATATTAAAAAATAAATTTTTAGCTAAAATGCAATATCTTATAAATTTTTAGTACACCATAATTAAATGGGTGAATAAATTTTTAGTGCACCTTAAATTTTTTTATTTTTTAGATTGTTTTGAAGATACTGTGTAATTTAGTGCATTGTTATTAAGCAGTGCAAGTATTCGGCATTTGGCCATAAAAAACGCCTGGCTTTTATCAGCGCAGGCGTTTTGCTTGACGAGTGGTCAGCCTTAGTCGATTTGACCAGCAGCAGTGATGTTCATGCCACCATCAACATAAGTGATTTCACCAGTCACTCCTGAGGCGAGGTCGCTGGTCAGGAAGGCGGCGACATTGCCAACTTCGTCAATAGTCACGTTACGGCGCAAGGCGGCGTGTTTTTCGTTAAAGCCGATCATTTTGTCAAAGTCAGCGATGCCTGAGGCAGCCAGCGTTTTGATTGGGCCAGCAGAGACTGCGTTAACGCGGATGCCGCGTGGGCCAAGGCTTTGTGCCAGGTAACGCACGTTGGCTTCGAGGCTGGCTTTGGCGACCCCCATGACGTTGTAGTTAGGCATGGTGCGTTCTGCGCCCAAATAGCTGATGGTCAACAGGCTGCCGTTGCGGCCTTGCATCATCGGGTAGGCTGCTTTGGCCATCGCAGAGAAGCTATAGGAGCTGATATCGTGTGCAATGCGGAAATATTCGCGGTCGATTCTTTCGAGGTAGTCACCATCAAGGGCGACTTTAGGGACGAAAGCAATCGAGTGCACCAGGCTATCCAGGCCATCCCAGACTTTAGCCAGCTCTACAAACAGGTTGTCGATTTGTGCATCTTCAGCAACGTCACAGGGGAGAACGATCTCGGATTCAAAGTCTGCGGCCAGGTCACGTACACGCTTTTCGTGCTTGTCGACTTGATAGGTAAATGCCAGTTCGGCACCTTCACGTTTCATTGCGGCTGCGATGCCATAAGCGATTGAACGGTTGCTCAGCAAACCGGCAATCAGGATTTTTTTTCCAGCAAGAAATGCCATGCTTGTTCCTGTGTGGTTGTTAGTTCGTTTGGTCAGTTGATTGAAGGGTTAGCGTACTGTGTTGGAACGTGGGTCGAACACATCCCGCAGGCCTTCGCCGAGCAGATTATACCCTAACACCGTGATTAAAATGGCAAGTCCGGGAAACACGGATAACCACCAGGCAAACTGGATATACTCTTTACCATCGGTGAGGATGTTGCCCCAGGAGGCTTGCGGCGGTTGCACGCCCAGGCCTAAAAAGCTGAGGCCAGACTCAAGGAGCACGGCGCTGGCGATGCCCAGCACGACACTGACCAGAATAGGGGTGAGGCTGTTAGGCAGGCAATGCTTGAAAATAATGCGACTGTCCAGAGCACCGAGTGCCGTGGAAGCGGTGACAAATTCACGTTGTGTCAGACTCAGGAATTCAGCGCGCACCAGCCGCGTGACGCCCATCCAGGAGGTGAGTCCGATGACCACCATGACGTTGGTGATCGAAGGACTTAAAAAAGCAATCACGGCTAAAATCAAGAAAAAACTGGGAATAGACAACATCAAATCAACCAGTCGCATGATCAGCGTATCTACCCAACCACGATAGTAGCCAGCTAAAGCACCGAGCACGACTCCGATGGCAGTCGAAATCCCCACCGCGACCAGGCCTACCAATAGCGAGACGCGGCCGCCAAACAGCATCCGGCTCCAGACATCCCGCCCCAGACCATCGGTGCCCATCCAGTGCTGGCCCGAAGGCCCCACCAGAATCTGCTTGACCTGGATCGCATCCGGGTCATAAGGGGCAATCCAGGGTGCAAGTAGCGCCAGCAGCAAGATGATGCTGATAATGATCAACCCGGTTAGGGCTAAGGGATTTTGCAGGACTTTTTTCATGTCTGGATAGCCTAGCGTTGTGGCATGACCCCTTTGCGTAAACGCGGATCCGCCCACGCGTAGGCAAGATCAGCCAATAAGTTGCCCACCAGTGTCAAGGCTGAGCCTATGGTGAGTATGCCCATGACGACCGGAAAATCACGCATCATCACCGCTTCATAAAACAGTTTACCCATGCCTGGAATGGCAAAAATGGTTTCAGCAATCACCGAGCCGCCAATCAAGCCGGGCAGTGACAGGCCGACCAAAGTAATCAGTGGTAGCAGGGCATTGCGCAGAGCATGTCTATAAGTCACGACCCGGTCACTCAAGCCCTTGGCGCGGGCGGTGATCACAAAGTCTTGGCTCAATACGTCCAGCATGCCGTTTTTCACAAACATGGTGACACCTGCGAGGCCCGTCAATGCTGGAATGATCACAGGCAAACACAAATGCATGAACAGATCCTGTGCTTGCTGCCAGGCGTTGAGTTGGTCGTAGTTGAGGCTATGCAGGCCAGAAATCGGAAACCAGGGGTGAATTACGCCCAGCCAGTACATCAGCAACAGGGATAACCAGAAGCCGGGGATAGAAAAACCAATAAAATTAAATAAGGTAATGCTGCGATCTTGCCAATGACCATGTTTTTTGGCCGCCATGACGCCCAGCGGAATCGCAAGGCTCAGCGTCAACAACAAACCAACTAAATTCATGAGCAAGGTCACTGGCAAGGCTTCTTCAATCATGCCCTTGGTGGTATTGCCGTCTTTGTCGGTTTCTGACCAAAACACCGGTTTTTGATGGCTGGCAAACGAATGGCCGAAATCAAGGTGCACCATGCGCTCCAGCCATAAGCCATACTGCACGATGATGGGTTTATCCAGATGATAAAGCTCACGCAGTTTTTGCCGTGACTCTTCTGAGGATTTGGGGTCGAACGCAGATTCCGTACTGGTGATATCGCCAGGCGCCAGATGCATGATAAAAAACGAAATCAGACTGATGCCGATCAACATCGGGATCATCCATAACACACGTCTGATTAAATAACGTAGCATGTTTTATTCAGCCTGTATTTGCGCGCGGCGCAGCGGCGCCGGAATATACCATTTTTGTGAGTCGTAGCCGACACCCGCCGGAGGTATAGGATTCATAATCCCTTGCACACGTTTGTGGATGGCGGTCAGCCCGTAGCCGGCAGACAGGTAAACCAGAGGACTATCGTCATAGAGGGCCTTGGCGAATGCATGATAAATCTGCATGCGTTTTTCCGGGTCAAACTCAAGTCGCCCTTGCTCCAGCAGATGGTCTACTTGAGGATTGTGGTAGCCGATAAAGTTGAATTGTCCGGGATTCTGCTGACTGGAATGCCAGATATTGTACTGGTCAGGGTCCAGACCCAGTCCCCAGCCCATTACCACGGCATCAAAATTACCCGGTTTGATAAAATTGGTCAGTAAACTGGCCCATTCCAGCGTACGCAAGCGGGTATCAATCCCGACTTCCTTGAGTCTGCGCTGAATAATGACCGAGGTTTTCTCGCGCTGCTTGTTACCGAGGTTGGTCAGGATTTCAAATGACAATTTTTGACCATTTTTGTCTAGATAACCGTCGCCATCGCTGTCTGTGTAACCTGCCTCGGCTAGCAATTGTCTGGCTTTGGCCGGATCGAAGGCATAGGGGTGAAGATCAGGATTGCTCCAGCGCGTGCCCGGCTTGTACGGGGAGGCAATCGCAATGCCGAGGCCAAGATAGACGCCATCAATAATTTCCTGTTTATCAATGGCATAGTTGATCGCTTTACGCACACGCACATCATCAAATGGTTTGCGTTTGAGGTTAAAGCCCAGGTAGGTATAGCTGTTGCCTAGCTCTTTGTATTGGTTGAGCCTGGCTGCGAGTGCCGGACGCGAAGGAATAATGCGTGCATAGGTAATCGGATCCATGTTCATGCTATCAATATGGTCCGCCATGAGCTCGAGAAATTGGGCGGCTGGATCAGGGATCACGCGTTCGACCAGCGTTTCGATATTGGCGGCTCCCATGACAGACTTGGGGTTGCGACTTAATTTGATGTATTCGCCGTGTCGCCATTCCTGAAGCTGGTAATAATGACTGCCTAACGGTTTTTGCGCAAAACTGGTGGTATGTATATCCTGTCCTGCCAGTTTGTGTTTGGGCAGCACTTGCAAACTGGCCCAGCTTTCGAGCGCGGGTGCAAAGGGCTGCGAATAGTGCACGATAAACGTTTGTGGATCTGGCGCTTCTGCCTGGGTAACGAGTTGATAATCAGAGGCATAAGGGCTATGCGTTTTTTCGTCTGTGATCAGCTGCCAGGTGAAAAGCACATCCGCACTGGTAAGCGGCTTGCCATCGGCCCATTGCAGATTGGGTTTGAGCTTGAAAGTGATGGTCTTCTTGTCGTCTGCAACTTGCCAGGAAGCGGCTAATTCGCCGGCCAAATCCAGATTCTGGTCGTATTTGAGCAGTGAATTAAACAGGTAACTGCCAATTGCCAGCGAGGCGGATTCGCCAGCCACCATACCGATCATGCTGCTCGGATCTGAGGGCATGGCGCTCATCAGGGTGCCCCCGGCCTGTGGTGGGTAGGCCTGATCAAACGCCAGTGTCTCCTGGTTGGCCTGCTCTGGACTACAGGCTGACAGCATGGCCGCCAGAGCCATGGTCATCATGGCATGGCTCACATATCCTCGGCGCTTGCCTTGCGCATTCTGCGGATGAGACACAACGTGCAAATTGAGCGGTGAGTGTGCAGTGCGCATGATGGGCCGATTTAATGTTTGCTGGACTGACTTTTCTTATGATGCGATGTTGTGCTCTTTTTAGCTGAATCTGATGAAGAGGCACTATGTTTACTGTGGCTGCCTGCTTTCTTAGCACCAGATTTTACGCTTGTTTTCGAGTCATGCGATTTTCCAGAGTTCCCTTTACTTGATTTGCTGGCGTGGCTTTCTTGTTTTTGCAGTTGCAATACCTGGCCAGCCGCCAGTTTTTTAGACTTGAGATGGTTTTGTTGCATGATTTGCTGGCTGCTGATGCCATAGCGCTTGGCCAGAGTGGACAAGGTCTCGCCAGCTTTCACTTTATGGGAAATAGTCGTTGGTTCGCTGGATGACTCTTTTTCAACCGGCACTTCTACGGAAAGTTTAGCCATGGCTGCAACATCAATCGGTTTGGTCAGACCGGCTGACTCCACGCTGGCGGGCACTAACAATGGTCGACGGACAATCAGATTGCGATTCGGCTTCAGGTTATTGGTTGCGCTCAATTCGTAAATACTGATATCAAACTTGCTGGCAATCACACCCAGGCGCTCACCACGCTTGGGCTGGTAGCTGTGCCAGTTGGAGAGGGGACGGTTATATGCATTCAGATTTTGTGTAAAGTTGCTGGCCGCCCAGGTTGGTAACAGAAGTTTTTGATAACTGTTTTCCGTGATGAGGACCGGCCGCGTAAAACTTGGGTTGAGTGCGCTAAACTCCTCCAGCGTAATCCCTGCCAACTCTGCAGCCAGTTTTGCATCAATCTTGTTGGGGGCCTGGACGGTGGTAAAGTAAGGCCGGTTTGGAATTTCGTTGAGCGTCAATCCATATTGTTCAGGCCGGAAA
This sequence comes from Methylophilus sp. DMC18, assembly GCF_056314005.1. NCBI lineage: Bacteria > Pseudomonadati > Pseudomonadota > Betaproteobacteria > Nitrosomonadales > Methylophilaceae > Methylophilus > Methylophilus sp. DMC18. Next base: position 578,773 of record NZ_JBQUZE010000002.1, read on the forward strand.
ATAATGTTTTTGATGGCCTGCAGCTTGGGCACGTAATTGCGAGTTTCATCCGGTAAGGACAAGTGCTGGTAATCGGTCGGCAAGCCCAGGCGCTCATTGCGCTCAATGGCGCGTGCAACCGTGCCTTCGCCCGCGTTGTAAGCGGCCAGTGCCAAGTCCCAGGCGCCAAACATGGTATAAAGCTTTTGCAGATAATTGAGCGCAGCCTGGGTGGCGGCAGTCACGTCTTTGCGTGAGTCTTTCCAGTAGTTCTGCTTGAGGCCAAAGTCTTTGCCGGTAGAGGGGATGAATTGCCAGATGCCTGACGCCTTGCTGGTAGACAGCGCTTTAGGGTTAAAGCCGCTTTCTATCATGGGCAGTAGCGCAATCTCGGTGGGCATGCCTCTTTTTTCAACCTCAACAACGATGTGGTAAAGATACTTTTTACTCCGCTCCAGCATGCGTGAAACGTAGTCTGGGCGAGAGGCGTACCATTGTTCGTGTTTGTTGGTGTAGCTTGAGTCGATGTCAGGCATGTTAAAGCCATCGCGCACGCGGTCCCACAAGCTGTTTTGCAAGGTCAGACTATCTTCAAACTGATAACTGGAGGTGTAGCCTTCTACGCCAGTCTCTCCATAGCTTTCGTCATAACTGCCATTGTCATCGGACAAAGTGGCTGGTTCCACGTATTCAGCCGATCCACACCATGGCGAGGCTGACAGTGCAATGCAGACGATGAATCTTTTAAAACGCATGACGGTAATACTTTATCCTGAGAGTGTTGCGCATCCGGCAGGGCGGATACACATGGATTGCTAAATCCGGATGGCCGTAGCGGCCGCGCCGATCTGTTTGAGATAGGCCTAACGCACACAAGCGCTTTAAGGAGGACATCATTCTACGTTAAATTCGGGGGGAGACAAGCCCTTGCCAGCAAGCCCAGACTGTGCTTGAAGGTTGCGCGATCAAAAGTCATTGCGGCGGGTGCGGATCTCGGTAAACACTTCCAGCGCCGAGCGCGATTGAAATTCAGGGCGCAGACGCAACTGTTCACAGCGCAAAAACGGATTGGTCGCCAATTCTTGTGCCAAGGACGTTGGCAGACTGGGGCGTTGCTGATGGCGTAACTCGCGGGTGGTTGCGATACGTTGGAGTAATGCGCGGTTATCCGGCTCTATGGTCTGCGCAAAAGCAAGATTGTGCGCGGTATATTCATGCGCAGGATAAACGAGTGTTTCTGGGGGAAGCGCGGCAATCTGTTGTAGTGAGGCATACATTTGCACAGGCGTGCCTTCAAACAGGCGGCCACACCCTGCACCAAACAGTACGTCGCCGCTAAACAAATGCTGCTGATTGACATAATAAGCCACATGATCAAGTGTATGGCCCGGCAGCGAAAGCACTTCGCAGCTTATTATGTCTTCTGGCAGCAGACTGATAGTGTCCCCGGCGTGGACGGGGATGGTCTGCATGGCCTGATAAGACGGCTGTGAACTGTCCGGGGCATAGACAAGACAGCGCCAATGCTTTTGCAAGCTGGCAGCGCCGCCCACATGGTCTGCATGATGATGTGTGAGTAAAATCCCTTTTAAGCTCAGTTCTCTCTTGCTCAAAGCCTCTTCAACCACGTCGGCATCGCCCGGATCAACCACCCAGGCCAGCGAGCCAGACTGAATTAACCACAGATAATTGTCGCTAAAAGCGGGCAGGGGGATGATTTCTATACTTGCAGAACTTTTGTCCATCACGCATCATTGAAAAAATCATGATGCTTGTCAAGGGAGATGCCCTGGACGGTATTCAAGCGGTGCTTTAAGTGCGTGAGGGAATCTATCTTGCAATCAAGCCAGTCAGTGTTCTTTGAACAAATGCCTCTGGGTCAATATATTGTCGCGCGTGAAACGCCTTTGTACGCGCAAGCCGTGGCTGATGTGTTCGGCTTTCATGCTCTGCAGATCGGATGGTCTGCGCATGACCTGCTCGAGCAGTGTCGGATTCCTTACAAACACTCCCTACAGCTAACCGCCTCGGCCAATGCATCGTTATTATGCGAAAGCGAGTTTTTGCCATTTGCCGAAAATTCAGTTGACTTGGTCTGCATGCCCCATGTGCTGGAGCAGTGTGCGGATCCACAGCAGACGTTACGCGAAGTGTTTCGGGTACTGGTGCCTGAAGGTAGTTTGGTGCTGACCGGGATTAGCCCTGCCAGTTGTTTGGGCATGCGCGCCAGAGTCGGGCAATTCAGGCAGGCAGGCGGTTTCAGCAGATTGTTTACAGCCTGGCGCATTCGTGACTGGTTGAGTGTATTGGGATTTGAGGTCGTGCGTAGTGGTTATTTGATGCACGCTTTTCCATTCAATGATCCTGACTGGCTGGCGCGCCAGTCTTGCCTGGAACGGTGGGGGCCACGCTTGTGTGGCATGAGTGGTGGCATTTATTTCCTGATCGCCAAAAAAAGAGTGCTCAACATCCGCTTATTAAAACCAGACTGGAAAATGTTGCCGCTGAATCCGGCGTTGCAGGTCAGAAAAGGCCGTTCCAGCATACAAAAAAACGGCCAAAAGCAGTTAGAATGCGCGGATGTCGAATCAACAATGGATAGAAATGTACGCTGATGGTGCTTGCAAGGGCAACCCTGGCGTCGGTGGCTGGGGCGTATGGCTTAAAGCGGGCTCGCACGAAAAATCCCTCTATGGTGGCGAAGCGCTGACCACCAATAATCGTATGGAGCTGACGGCGGTGATTCAAGGCTTGCAGGCGCTCAAGAAACCCTCGCATGTCAGAGTGTATACCGATTCCAGCTATGTGCAAAAAGGCATGACCGAGTGGTTGGCAGGCTGGAAGCTCAAGCAATGGCGTACGGCGGATAAAAAACCGGTTAAAAATGCGGACTTATGGCAACAGTTGGATGACATCGCCAAGCCTCACCAGATTGAATGGATTTGGGTGAAAGGGCATGCCGGCAACGAGGGCAACGAGCGTGCAGATGCCTTGGCAAATCAAGGTGTACTAACCGTGGCGATAGGATAGGAGCGTAGCTTAAATGAGACAGATTTTCCTCGATACCGAGACCACTGGCCTCTATCCCGATCAGGGACATCGAATTATTGAAATTGCTGCGGTCGAGATGTTGAACCGCCGACCAACCCAGCGTCACTTTCACTTGTATATCAATCCCGAGCGTGAGATTGATGCCGGTGCGCAGGAAGTACATGGAATTTCGCTGGAGTTCTTGCAGGATAAGCCGCTTTTTGCGCAAATTGCACAGGATTTCATTGCGTTTATTCGTGGTGCAGAGCTCATTATTCATAACGCTCCGTTTGATGTCGGCTTCCTCAATATGGAGTTGTCCAGGCTTAGCATGGACCCGCTGCCGTCATTCGTCAGTGGTATCGTTGATACCTTGAAAATGGCCAAGGAAATGCGTCCCGGCCAGCGTAACAATCTGGATGCCTTGTGCCGCCACTACGGTATCGATAACTCACAGCGGACCTTGCACGGCGCCTTGCTCGATGCGGAATTGCTCGCCGATGTCTACATTGCCATGACGCGCGGACAAGAGAGCCTGTTGATGGAACTCTCAACCTCCGAGCAACAAACCATGCAAAGCCATATTGAGGTCGACTTTTCTGCAATGAAGCGATTGCCGCCTAGCCAAGAGGAGTTGGCCAGCCATCAGCAATATATAGAAAGTCTCAGCAAGTCTGGCGCTTCACCCTGGTGACGACCGTCTTTTGTTGTGATTTGATGCGGCTCTGCTGCGCTTATTCACTCTTTACATGCCGGGTGCTTGCGGTAGTATCAAAAGATATTTCCAAGTTGTAATCACTATTAAGCAGAGATTTTATGCACACAGACACCATTGTAGTGACCGGGGGTGCCGGTTTTATCGGCAGCAATTTCGTCAATGCCTGGGTAAAGCTGAAGCTGGGTAAACTGGTCAATCTGGACAAGCTCACTTATGCCGGCAACATGGAGAATCTGGCGGAGATTAGCCATGACCCGGACCATGTCTTCATTCATGCGGATATCGGTGACCGCGTTGCGGTGAAGTCACTGTTAGAAACCCATAAACCCAGGGCGGTGCTTAATTTTGCTGCAGAAAGTCATGTAGACCGCTCTATCCACGGGCCGGATGCGTTTATCCAGACCAATGTGGTCGGTACGTTTAACCTGCTCGAAGAGGTCAGGGCCTACTGGCAAGCGCTACCGGTAGAGTCGCAGCAGTCATTCCGTTTCCTGCATGTGTCTACCGATGAAGTCTATGGCTCACTGGAACCCAATGATCCTGCATTCAAGGAAACCAACCCTTATCAGCCCAACAGTCCATATTCAGCCTCAAAAGCGGCCTCAGATCATCTGGTGCGTGCCTATCATCACACCTATGGCCTGCCGACGCTCACCACCAATTGCTCCAACAATTATGGCCCTTACCACTTCCCGGAAAAACTGATTCCGTTAGTGATTCATAACGCCTTGTCTGGCAAACCCTTACCGATCTATGGTAACGGCAGCAATATCCGTGACTGGCTGTATGTCGAAGACCACTGCAATGCCATCCGTGAAGTGCTGGCCAAGGGCCTGCCTGGCGAGACATACAATATTGGTGGCTGGAATGAGAAAACCAATCTGGACGTTGTACATACGCTGTGCGACATCCTCGATCAGGAGCAGCCCAAAGCGCAAGGCAGTTACCGCGACCAGATTACGTTTGTCAAAGACCGTCCCGGTCATGACCTGCGTTACGCCATTGACGCCAGCAAGATCGAGCAGACCTTAGGCTGGAAACCTCAGGAAACCTTTGAAACCGGGATCCGTAAAACGGTGCGCTGGTATCTGGAGCATACCCAATGGGTGGCACGCGTCACCAGCGGTGAATACCAGCACTGGCTCAGTACAAACTACCATGAACGTGGCGAGGAGTTGGCATAATGGCAAGAAAAGGCATCGTATTGGCCGGTGGCTCCGGCACCCGCTTATATCCAGTGACGCAAGTCGTCTCCAAACAACTGTTGCCGGTGTATGACAAACCCATGATCTACTACCCCCTGTCCGCACTCATGCTGGCAGGCATCCGGGAAGTGTTGATTATTTCTACCCCGATGGACACGCCACGCTTTAAAGAACTGCTGGGCGATGGCAGCCAGTGGGGCATGCGCATTGAGTATCAGGTACAACCCTCACCCGATGGGCTGGCACAAGCCTTTATCCTCGGCGAGTCGTTCATTGGTAACGACAGCAGCGCCCTGGTGCTCGGTGACAATATTTTTTACGGGCATGAGCTCGGTGACATGGCCATGACTGCCGGTAAACGCGAGCAGGGCGCCACCGTGTTTGCCTACCCGGTCAACGACCCCGAGCGCTATGGCGTGGTCGAGTTTGATGCGCACGGCACGGCCATCAGCCTGGAAGAAAAGCCTACACAACCCAAGTCGCGCTATGCGGTAACGGGGCTGTATTTTTACGATCAGCGCGTGGTTGAGATTGCCAAGAACCTCAAGCCCTCGGCCCGTGGCGAACTCGAGATCACTGACGTCAACAAGCATTATTTGGCCTCTGGGGACCTCAATGTCGAAGTCATGGGGCGTGGCATGGCCTGGCTGGATACCGGTACCCACGAATCACTGCTGGAAGCCAGTGGCTTTATTCAAACGATTGAAAAGCGCCAGGGCCTTAAAATTGCCTGTCTGGAAGAAATCGCCTATCGCCAGGGTTTTATCAATGCAGAGCAACTGGACAAACTGGCGGACAAATATGCCAAGAATGGGTACGGACAGTATTTGAAGATGATTTTAAAAGAGCGGGTGTTTTAATGCTGGTGACTGCGACCAAAATTCCAGAGGTGTTGATTCTAGAACCCAAGGTATTCGGCGATGCACGAGGCTTCTTTATAGAGAGCTTCAATGCGCAAGCCTTTAAACAAGCCACAGGGCTGGATGTGACATTCGTGCAAGATAACCATTCCCGTTCGGCCAAGGGCGTATTACGCGGCCTGCATTATCAAGTCCAGCAAGCGCAGGGCAAGCTGGTGAGAGTGGTTGCCGGAGAAGTGTTTGATGTCGCGGTCGATCTGCGTCAGAGTTCTGCGACCTTTGGATTATGGGAAGGCGTGCATTTAAGCGCTGACAATCACCGTCAGTTATGGATTCCGCCTGGCTTCGCGCATGGCTTTGTCGTGCTCTCTGACACGGCTGACTTTCTGTATAAAACAACGGATTACTATGCGCCACAACATGAGGCCTGCCTTAAATGGGATGACCCAACGATTGGCATAGACTGGCCGCTGGACATGCCCCCCAGCCTGTCTGCCAAAGATCAGCAAGGGCTCCCCTGGGCACAGGCGCCCAAATTTGACTAATTATTAGCATATTCTTTGATTCGGACCTTGCTTACGCATATGAAAAAAATCCTGTTAACAGGCGTCAATGGTCAAGTGGGGCATGCACTTGCCGCACAGCTGCAACAACAGCCCATTGCTCAAGTACAGCTAATCAGCTGTACTCGCCAACAACTGGACCTCAGTCAGCCAGCGCACATCCGGCAAGTCATCCGCCAGGTCAAACCAGACCTGATTATTAATCCTGCTGCCTATACCGCGGTAGACCAGGCAGAAACCGAGCGTGAACTGGCCTTTGCCATCAACGCCACGGCCCCACAAATCATTGCAGAAGAAGCCGCACGACTGAATGCAGTGCTGATCCATTTCTCGACTGACTATGTATATGACGGCAGCAAAGCCACTGCTTACCTTGAAACTGACGCAGTTAATCCAGTCAGTGTTTATGGCGCCAGCAAACTTGCAGGCGAGCAGGCAATTGCTGCGGTTGGCCTCCCGCATCTCATCCTGCGTACTAGCTGGGTCTATGGCAGCTACGGCAAAAACTTCCTCAAAACCATCATTCGGTTAGCACAGAGTAGGGAACAACTACGCATTGTGGCAGACCAGCATGGCGCCCCCACGGCCGATATCGCGATTGCTGAAGCAGTCGCGCAATTAATTGAACGCTGGCATCCGCACAACGCTGAACAGACCGGGATTTATCATTTGGTGAATCGAGGTGAAACCACCTGGTATGGTTTTGCCAGCGAGATTGTGACGCAGTATCAAGCGCTGGCGCTACAACAAGGCTGGCCCGCCTTGCTACTTAAAGAGCTGCAAGCCATATCATCCGCAGAATACCCAACGCCTGCCAGACGCCCCCAAAACTCAAGGCTGGTCAGCGATAAGCTGGAACAGGTGTTTGGTGTGCGCTTGCCTGAATGGGACACATCACTAGCGCAAGTCATGCCAGCGTTGAGTGCGCTGGAAAATTAATTCTGATCGCCGACTATTTCTGATCGAATGCGTCCGTCCAGCTATTGGGCGTTTCGTAAAGGCGAACTCTCACAAGCTTGAGCTGATTGCCGAAGGTATCACGATATTGGGCCTTGAGCAGCTTAAAGGCTTCCGCAGCCATGTTTTCTGCCGTCGGGATGGTTGGGAACACCACAGTCTTGTGATTGGGCAAGCTGTTTAGAAAATCCAGCACCGCCGTATCGCCATGGTAGACCAGAAAAGCATGGTCCCAGCGATCGACAATGGTTTCACGGGCAATTCTTTTTACATCGGCAAAATCCATTACCATGCCATTTTCAGAGGCATGCTCTGCCTGAATCACCTCTCCAGACAGTGTAATTTCAATTGCGTAGCGATGACCGTGCAGATTACGGCATTGACTCTTGTGATCAGGAATGCGATGGCCCGCATCGAATTCCAAGCGTGTAGTAATTTCCATCACGCCATTATATCAGCAACCACGGCTCACGCTGATGCGCGATCACGGATTGCAAATGCAAGTGCATGCATCAATACAAATCATCAATATTCATCAATGCATCTTCATCGGCAGAGTAGTGCTTATGACTTTTTTCATAGCTACCATAGCCACTGTCATAATCATCGACTTCATCGCCGGCAAAGTCTTCGAGCATTTGATCGATTTTCTTGAATTTATCGTTAGGTGCTGCTTTTTGTAACATGATGATCTCCCATGACGTTATTCTGTTAACAAAACCTGTCAGTATCAAATTGCTTTAGAACATCTTTAGCATAGACTGTGCCAAGCATGGCAAAGGTTCCTTACAAGAAGGTTAACGGCACCTATTAAAAAAAGTAAAATATGAAAACTTAATTGAGAACAATCAAGCTAACACATTGTCTACAAAGGCATAACACAATCATAACTATTTGGAGAGATGCAATGCGCAGTTTTATATTGATGTTTTTAACCCTGGGGGGGGTATCCATGGCTGAGGCAGAATGTCTACCGTTATACCAGCACCAGTTTAAGACACTGCAAGGTCAAACTGTCGATTTTTGTCAATTTCAGGACAAGCCAGTGCTCATTGTGAACACTGCCAGCAAATGCGGATTCACGCCACAGTTTGAAGCGTTGGAGGCCATGTATGAGCAATATAAAGATAAAGGGCTGGTGGTGATTGGCTTCCCCTCCAATGATTTCCGTCAGGAGCCTGGCAACAACAAGCAGATTGGCGACTTTTGCAAGCTGACTTATTCGGTCAAGTTTCCTATGGTTGAAAAGTCCAGCGTGACTGGAAGTGGCGCCAATCCGCTTTATCAGCAACTGATCAAACAAACAGGGCAGGCACCACAATGGAATTTTTACAAATATCTGATTTTGCCAGGCGGGCAGAAGGTTTATTCTTTTAACAGTATGACACGTCCGGAAAGTGAAGAAATTCTCGGCAAGATCAAACCCCATCTCAAGTAAGTTTCTCAAGCTTTTTCACGGCAGGCTCTGTGCAACACAAGGCAGGGCCTCATAAAACAAAACGATATAAAGTTTTTTTCATGTTTTCTTATCAAAGTCGTTGACAAGATATCTGGGCATCATTAATATGGCGCCTTCTTTGAATTGCACTGCAAAACAAAGAACTGCAATACCAGAGATTTGGGGGTATAGCTCAGCTGGGAGAGCGCTTGCATGGCATGCAAGAGGTCAGCGGTTCGATCCCGCTTATCTCCACCAAGTGATTGAAAATATTGAATTTTTTAAAAAATAAATATTTTAATTATTTGAAAAACTGGTATAATGCACGGGTTGTTAAATTTCTTAGGTCCCCATCGTCTAGAGGCCTAGGACACCTCCCTTTCACGGAGGCGACCGGGGTTCGAATCCCCGTGGGGACGCCAAAAATCACTCAGTGATTTCTAGCTTTAAATTTCATATTTATTTATATCACCTGCTTATTAAAGTGCTTACTAAAGCTTAAGTTTCTTTAAGGCTATGGTGTCAAGCTGCGTACAGGTTACGCAGTAAAAAACCCGGCATTGCCGGGCTTTTGTTTTTCTGCATGGTCAGATGGCTTATCCGCGTATATTACTTTGCGCAGAAAACTGAGAGAGCTCGACAAAGGGTTGTGGCTGCCAGCCTGGGGCACGATGTTCGGCCACCACATTGGTGAAAATGCCACCACGGACATAAAACTTGGCGGTTACGCGCATAAATTTCGGGTCTATGGCAGAGACTAGATCATCCAGAATCTGATTGGTGACCGCTTCATGGAAGCAGCCCTCATCACGGAATGACCACATGTAAAGTTTAAGACTCTTGAGCTCAACACATAATTTGTTGGGAATATAGTCCAGATATATGACCGCAAAGTCAGGTTGACCGGTTTTTGGACACAGGCAGGTAAACTCTGGAATTTCCATATGGATATGGAAGTCTCTCTGCGAATTGGGATTTTCAAAGGTTTCCAGTGTTTTAGTCGGTTGTGCAGTGGGTTTCCCACCAAGTAAATGTTCGTTCATTGTGCGCATGTTTCGTCTTAAAAATGGGTATTATAACGCTTAAGCGACCACTCAAATTCTTATAAGCAGTTTACTTACTTTGCGTCTGACACATTTAAAACTTGCGGGGTTCAAGTCTTTTGTTGATCCAACGACCATCCACCTGCATGGGCAGCGTGTGGGCGTGGTAGGGCCAAATGGCTGTGGCAAGTCTAACGTTATGGAGTCGGTCCGCTGGGTGCTGGGCGAATCCTCCGCCAAGGAAATGCGCGCCGATGCCATGGATGCAGTGATTTTTAACGGATCTTCGCATCGCAAACCTATTTCGCGGGCCAGTGTCGAGCTCATTTTTGATAACAGCTTGGGTGGTGCCAGTGGCGAGTGGAATCAGTATGCCGAAATCTCGGTCAAGCGCGTAATCGAGCGCGATAAGGGCTCAAGCTACTATATTAATAACACTGCGGTACGCCGTCGGGATGTGGCAGATTTGTTTTTGGGCACCGGCCTTGGGGGGCGTGCTTACGCCATCATCGGTCAAAACACGATTTCACGTATTGTTGAAGCCCGGCCAGAAGAGCTGCGCGTATTTCTCGAAGAAGCCGCAGGGATCAGCAAATATAAAGAGCGCAGGCGTGAAACAGAGCTACGCCTGCGTGATACACGTGAGAATCTTGCGCGCGTGGAAGATATTTCACGCGAGATGAACAAGCAGATTCTCAAGCTGGAGGCGCAAGCCGTTGTGACGCAGAAATATCAGTCACTGCAAGCGGCGTACCAACTGGCTGAGGCGCAATGGTGGTGGTTGCGCAAGCGAGATGCTGTGCTGGCTTACGAGGCCGCTTCACAAGCGGTAGCGCACGCAGTGAATGCGTTGGAGGAGAAAGTTGCGGCGTTAAGACGTTGCGAGCTGGTTTTGGAGCAGGCTCGACAGCAGCATCAGGCCGCATCAGGCGAATTGCATACGGCACAGGCCGCCTTTTACGAGGCCAACGCGCAAGTTTCCAATCTGGATTTACAAGTCAAGCAATCGGAAGAGGCCCGCTTAAGACTGCTGCAACAGCAGCAACAGCTGCAGGGGCAGATTGAACGTGGTAGCCAGCAGCAAGCGCAGTTACAACAGCAACTGGACGAAAAAACCACGGCACTTGCCTCCGCACAACAAACGCTGACCGAACAAGCGCAGCAGTTGCAAGCCTTGCAACAGGCTTTGCCTGCACAGTCATTACAGTTGCAAGGTATACAGCAAGCCGCCAGTGAAGCACAGCAAGCCGTGCAGCAATGCCGCCAGCAGATGCACCTGGAGCAGAATAACGTACAGTTTTTGCAACGCAATCTTTCGGAATCCAACCAGCGCTTGCAACAGTTACAAGGTGAGCTATCAGCCTGGGCCTTGCCAGATATGCAGGCCTTGGAGGGGTATAAGCAGCAGCAGGCGCAACAGCAAGCCCAGTTGCAGCAAGAAGAACAGCAGCTACAACAATGGCGGGTAGATGAGCAGCAGCAACAGCAATGGTTGCTGCAAGCCAGGCAAGACTGGCAGCAGGCTCAACGCCAGCTGAACCAGCTTGAAGCCGAAATCCAGTCTTTGCAAAAGTTGCTGCAAAGCCTCAAGCAAGACCAGCAACTAGGGCCCTGGTTGCAACAAAGCGGTTTGCAATCAGCGGCGCGTTTGTGGCAGGCGGTAGAGGTGGATGCCGCATGGCAACCCGCACTCGAAGCGGTCCTGGGCTATAAACTGAATGCCTTGCTCACTGAATCTTTGCCGATGTTGGCTACATTACCGCATCCGCAAGCCGCTTTAGCCATAGCCATGGCTGGAACGGCGCGCGATAGTTTACCAGAGCGTTGGCAAGGATTGCCTAGCCTATATAGTTTGCTTACGCTCAAGCAGCCGGAAATTGCCGGTGCCTTGCAACACTGGCTCATGGGCATTTATGTGATTGAGGATATTGCCCAAGCTGGCCACTTTCAATCGCAACTCCCGGCAGGCGTGAGTCTGCTTAGCAAGCAAGGGGATCTCTATCAACGCTATAGCGTGGTTTATCATGGCCGCCAGAATGCCATGCAAGGCGTGTTGGAACGGCAGCAGCAACTGGTCAAGTTACAGGCCGGTTTGGAAGCCGCGCAAGCTGCGGTTAATCACACTCAGCAGCAGGTGCAACTGATTGAACAGGCGCTGCAACAGTTGCGCTTGCAACAGCAGCAGGCACATCCACGGATCAAACAATATACCGCAGCCATGCATGAGGCGCAGATGCAACAGTCAAGCTTGCAGCAGGCCTATGACAACGCGTCGCGCAGGCAAACCGCTTTGCAACAAGACCTGTCTGCGCTGCAAGTACGGCAGCAGAGTCTCAATGACGAGATTTTGCAAGCGCAAGCCAGGATCGCGCAGTATCAGGCGCAGTTTGCCAGCCTGGAACAGGCGGCGCGCGAAGCGCAGGCCCTCAAGCATCATGTAGAGCAAGCCTATTTTGATGCGCGTGACAGCGTACAGCAGGCTGAAAAAGCGCATCAGTCACAAGTATTCGAGCAAACCCTGTTGCAAAATGCTGTCAATGATTTGCAGCACCGCTTGAGTCAGCTCAGCCAAGAGCGTGAGCATTTGCAATTACGCCTGCAAGAAACCGAGCAAACGCTGGCCGTCAGTGCCATGGAAACCTTGAAGGCACATTTGGCACAGGCCTTGGACAAGCAGCACACTTGTGAGCATGCGCTGGCGCATGTGCGTAACGATCTGGCGCAGAAAGAAGCCGTTTTGCAGTCAGAAGAGCGTCAGCGCATGCAAATCGAGCAGCAATTGCATCCCTTGCGCGACACCGTTGAGCAACAAAGACTTAAACAGCAGGCCTGTCAGCTGCAAGTCGAGCAATGCCAGCAGTCTTTGTCTGAAACGGGGCTGGATGAAGCCTTGCTTCAGCAAGGGCTAAATCATGACAGCAAAGCCGAAACACTGGCACAAACGACCCAAAGGTTACAACAGCAGATCCAGCAACTCGGCGCAGTCAACCTGGCTGCGATTGAAGAATTAGCCAGCGAGCAGGCGCGTAAAGGGTATCTGGACAGTCAACTGCAAGACCTGCTCACCGCCAGCGAAACGCTGGAAGAGGCGATCCAGAAAATAGACCGCGAAACCCGCGGAAAACTGCGCGCAACCTTTGATGAAGCCAACCGTCACTTTGGCGAATTATTTAATACCTTGTTTAATGGCGGCAATGCCAAGCTGGTGCTGTTGGGTGATGAAATTCTGGATACCGGCGTACAAGTCTTTGCGCAACCGCCAGGCAAAAAAAACACGACCATCCAGTTATTATCCGGGGGCGAAAAAGCGCTGACGGCCATGGCGCTGGTGTTTGCGCTGTTCAGGTTAAATCCGGCTCCGTTTTGCCTGATGGATGAGGTGGATGCACCATTAGATGACAGCAACACCGAGCGTTTCTGCCAACTGGTGCGCGTGATGTCAGAAAAAACCCAATTCTTGTTTGTTTCTCACAACAAAATCACGATGGAGATGTCTGAACAGCTAATTGGGGTCACCATGCAAGAGTCGGGCGTGTCACGGATTGTCGATGTGGATATCGAAGAGGCCATCCGCATGCATGCGGCTTAGCGCCAGTTTTGTTGTATCATAATGCAAGCGTTATAAAGGATTGTTAAGTCACATGTCTGATTTGTGGATGATATTGGTGTTGCTCGGGGTCAGCATCGTTCTGGCAGTGGTTGTATTTAACTGGTGGCAGGAAAAAAAATATCGTAGAGACGTTGAATACCGTTTTAGTCATACCCGTAGTGATTTACTGGATGGCGAGCCTGCCGCCAAGGTCAAAGAGGCTGCCAAGAAAGCTGCCGTGGATACCGCGCCTGTGTCCGAGGAGGTAGAGGGCTGGATGTCTGAGCCCCGTGTCCGCCAAACTGGCGTGCGGCCTTCAGCTCAACCTTCTGTTAAAGTTGAGCCTGAATTTTCCAATCCGCCCCCGGAAAAAGCCGCAGAGCCTGCCAAGCTTAAACCAAAACCAGCGCCTGCCACTTCTCCGGTCAAAACAGCGCCTGTTCAACCGATTCATGAGCCAGTGATCAATGTGACCAAGCCAGAACCGCTCACCCCACAGGTGTCGGCTTATCAACCGCCAGTCGCAGTGCCAGAGCCGGCTGTGGTAGCAGAACAACCGACTTTTACTTTTGAAGCACCGCCAGTCCAGGCCTTGGAAGAGATGCCATCGGCAGAATCGGCTTCCTTGTCCCCGACACTGCCGGACTTGCCTGCTGAAGTGCACCCCTCTATGGATTGGATCGGCTTGATTGATGCGCCGTTAGGCGTCATGTTGGTTGAGCTGGAAGATATGCAAGCTGAGGTACGTACGTTCCCACAACATGCCACCCTCTGGGCGCAGAGCGCGACAACGGGCGAGTGGCAGGATGTATTGGCTCTGGATGCTGCCGCCATGCAAACACAAACGCCCGCCAGTCAGGTCGCTTGCAGTTTGCAATTGGCAGACCGTGGTGGTCCGGTTGATCAGGAAACGCTCAAGCGCTTTCAGAAGTCCATGGAAACATTGGCCAGAGCCTTGGGCCTGACTGTGGTATGGCAGGGCGAATATGAGCCTGCATTACAAGCACAAGCGATAGATGCTTTCTGTATCGACGTTGATAAAGCCGTTGAATTTCATGTGTTAGCCAACCAGGGCATGTTTCATGCGACCAAGCTGCGTGGCTTGGCTGAAGCTTGCGGCATGCAGCTGAGTGCCGAAGGCCGCTTCGAGTTATTGAATGCTGACGGTCAATTAGTGTTTTCAGTACGTAATTACGAGGGCAAGCCATTTTCTGCTGATATGTTGAAATCCGCAGTGATGACTGGGGTGACTTTCCAGCTGGATATTCCTACTACGCCTGACAGTTTGCAGGTGTTTGACCAGATGGTCGAAATTGCACGTCATCTGGCGACTAGCCTCAATGCCGCCCTGATTGACGTCAACCGCAAAGCGATTGGTGATCCACAGCTGGATAAAATCCGCCAGCAACTCAAAAATATCTCTAATGCAATGGCGACGCAGGGGATTATCCCCGGTAGTAGCCATGCCAAGCGCCTGTTCTCCTGATGATGTCCATGCAAGAGGCTGCGCTGGCGTTGCAGCAGCTCAAGCAACGTGTTGCAGAGTATGACTATCACTATTATGTGCTGGACGCGCCCTTAGTCAGCGATAGTGACTATGATGGCCTCTACCGCCAGCTGGTCGAGATTGAGCAGCAATATCCAGCGCTGATTACTGCGGATTCCCCCAGTCAGCGGGTGGGTGGTCAGGCATTGGCTGCTTTTGAAAGCGTGCAACACCGGCAAGCCATGCTTTCCCTGAATAATGCCTTTACAGACGACGAGCTAGATGCATTTGACCGCCGAGTGCGTGAAGGTACCGGGGAGGCCGTGGTGGCGTATGCCGTCGAGCCAAAATTTGATGGCCTGGCGATTACCCTGACCTATGAGCACGGGCTATTTGTGCAGGGCGCGACCCGTGGCGATGGGTATACGGGGGAGAACGTCACCCATAACCTCAAAACTATACGCGCCATTCCCAGCCGCTTGAATATTGCGCAGCCACCAGCCTTACTTGAGGTGCGCGGCGAGGTCTTGATGTTGAAAAGAGACTTCGAGAAGCTCAATCAGCAGCAGGCGGCGGTAAATGGCAAACTGTTTGCCAACCCGCGCAATGCTGCAGCAGGTAGCTTGCGCCAGCTGGATCCTCACATTACCGCCAAACGCCCTCTACATTTCTTTGCCTATGGTCTGGGCGCCAGCATAGGCGTGCCGGAATTACATACCCATTCTGAAGCCATGCAATACCTGGCTGACTTGCGTTTTCCTGTCAGTGATTTGCGCGCGGTGAAAATAGGCGCTCAGGGGTTGCGTGAATACTATGCCGAGATTGGCGAAAAACGGCACCAGTTACCATTTGACATCGATGGCGTGGTCTACAAAGTGAATGACTTTGCCTTGCAGGCCAGCCTAGGCTTTGTTTCGCGTGCGCCGCGCTGGGCGGTGGCACACAAGTTTCCGGCCGAAGAGGCAACGACCATTGTTGAAGATATTTCTGTGCAGGTGGGCCGTACTGGCGCGATTACCCCTGTTGCCAGATTGAAACCCGTATTTGTAGGCGGCGTGACGGTCACGAATGCCACCTTGCATAACGAGGATGAATTAAGGCGCAAGGATATCCAGATCGGCGACACCGTGATTGTCAGGCGGGCAGGGGATGTGATCCCAGAGGTTGTTTCGGTTAAAACAGAATTACGCCCGGCAGATGCGCGCCGCTTTGTCATGCCTGCCGTCTGCCCGGAATGTGGCTCGCATGTGGTCCGTCCGCAGGATGAAGCCGTGGCACGCTGCACTGGCGGATTGATCTGCCCGGCACAGCGTAAACAGGCCATTACACACTTTGCTTCACGCCGTGCCATGGATATTGAGGGCCTGGGTGAGAAACTGGTAGACCAGCTGGTTGCACGCGAACTCGTCCATCATCTGGATGATATTTACCGTTTGACCCTGCCCATGCTCAGCGACCTTGAACGGATGGCAGAAAAATCTGCACAAAATGTGCTGGTAGCCATTGAAAAAAGCAAGCAAACGACCTTGCCCAGATTTATTTATGCATTAGGGATTCGCAATGTGGGTGAGGCCACTGCAAAAGACCTGGCACAACATTTTGGCAATCTTGATGCCTTGATGCAGGCCGATGTAGCCGCACTCACGCAAGTCAAGGATGTCGGGCCGATTGTGGCGGAAGCTGCATATCAGTTCTTTCAGGAACCGCATAACCGCGAAGTGATCGCCGCCATGCGCGATTTAGGTGTGCATTGGGCCGACATTGAAAAAAAGGCCGCTTTGACCCCGTTTGCTGGCAAAACCTTTGTGCTGACTGGCACATTGCCTACGCTCAAGCGTGACCAAGCCCAAGCGATGATTGAAGCCGCGGGCGGTAAGGTCAGCGGCAGTGTCTCGGCCAAAACCAGTTATGTGGTGGCCGGAGAAGAGGCGGGCAGCAAACTTGAAAAAGCGCAGCAACTGAATATCGCCATTCTGGATGAAGCTGCATTGCTCGTCATGTTACAGGCCGCTTCTGAAGATGACACGACAACGGAAACGCCCTCTGATTCAATCGAACCTCTCTCAAAACAATCGAGTTTATTCTGAATATGAACTTAAAATTAACTTTAATTTTGGCTGTTAATCTATTGATTATCAATGAATCAATGGCTAAGGATGCTGCATTAGATGCCTGCGATACTGCCGTCCAAAAACATCAATACGCTGAAGCCGTCAAACTTGCGGAGCAGCATGCAAAACAGGCTGAATTTTGGCTTTGCAAAGGCCGCGCGCAATCGGGTTTAGGGGATAACACCGCCGCCCAGCAGAGCTTTAAACAGGCACTCAGCCTCAAGCCGGAAGGGCTGGATCTGATTGCGGCGCATATGTTGTTGGGCAATGCGCAGCTGGAAGCCAAAGTGCATGCCGCAGCGCTGGAGAGTTATCAGCAAGCATTGAAATTTAGCGAGCAGCAAAACATGCGCCGCTATGCCCGCGTTGCCCACAACCTCATCGGCGAAGCCTATTTTGAAATGGAGCAGTATGCTGACGCGCTCAAATCATTTGAAGCCGGCGAAAAGCTCTCCTTGAACGACGACGAGCGCGCGGATAGCTATATCCACGAAGCCATGACCTATCAGCAGTTAAAACAGGCTGAAAAAGCGATTGAATATCAGCTCAAAGGTGTCCTGATGCTGCGCAAATCAGGCACCCCTGACCAATATGCTGAAGCCAGCCTGACTTTGGGGCAATTGTTTACCGATAAAAAAGACTTTGTCGGGGCAGACAAAACCTACCAGCGCTTGATGGACTATGCGCATGACAATGGCGGCGAATTTTATGAAGCCAAGACCGCCATTCAATGGGCCGCTTCAAAAAAGGCACAAGGGGATCATGCGGCTGCGCAACAGTTACTGCAGCAAGCCCGTACCATTGCCGCCAAATTAAAAGATGCTGAACTGGACGCCTTGTTGACACAGGCAAAGTAAAGCATTCCCAATCAAACTGGATGATTTGCGCTTGAGGCCTATGTATAGCCTCAAGTGACGCATTTAGCCCTGTCAAACGTCCCTGGCAGTTAAAGATTTATTTTTATTTGGAATCCCCTGTAAGGTTTTCCTGTCATACGCGACAAACATACAATTGTCACCACACAGGAAACATCATGCAATTTGACCCTCACCGCAGTAACCCCAGCGGAATCTTACCCTCAGAAATCACGCCGCAAGCGCTGTTTGAACAACGCCGGACTTTGATCAAGGCTGCTGGTGTCGCCGCTGCCAGTTTATGGTTGCCGACCACGGCACAGGCAGCGCAAACGCTGGAGTTTCAAAAAACCGCCTATGGCAAGGAGGAGACGCTCACCGCTTTGCAGGACGTGACCAATTACAATAATTATTATGAGTTTGGCACCGGCAAAGAAGACCCGGCGCGCGAGGCGGTGCTGTTCAAGCCGACGCCATGGACCATCAAGATAGAAGGTGCGGTCAAGCAAGCGAAAACCATAGGCATTGAGCAACTGATGAAGCTGGCACCGCTTGAAGAGCGGATTTATCGTATGCGCTGTGTCGAGGGCTGGTCTATGGTCATCCCATGGATAGGGTTGCCACTCAAGGCGCTGATTGACTGGGCGCAACCGACCGGCAATGCAAAGTATATTGAATTTGTGTCGTATAACGACCCCCGGCATATGCCTGGCGCGCGCATGCCGATACTGGACTGGCCCTATGTGGAGGGGTTGCGTATGGATGAGGCCATGCAACCACTGACGATTCTGGCGGTGGGACTGTATGGCAAGGTCTTGCCAAATCAGAACGGTGCACCAGTGCGTCTGGTGGTGCCATGGAAGTATGGGTTTAAAGGGGCCAAAGCCATTTCTACCATTCGCTTTGTAGAGCAGATGCCAACGACAACCTGGATGCGGGCGAGTCCGCGTGAATACGGGTTTTACGCCAACGTAAACCCGCAAGTCGATCATCCACGCTGGACGCAGTCCTCAGAGAAGCGTATCGGCGCAGGACTGTTTGCCGGGCGCGTGAAAACCAAGCTGTTTAATGGTTATGAAGAAGTCGCCAGCTTGTATGCAGGCATGGACTTGAAGAAAAATTTCTAATATGAGTCCTTTATTCACATGGCCTTCTCTTTCAGTGAAAGACCGCATCAAGGCGGTGAAGATGCTGGTTTGGCTAGGCGCATTACTGCCGATACTGCGCCTGGTCTATCTGGGGGTTACCAATGACCTGGGGGCGAATCCGGTTGAATTTATTGAGCGTTCGACCGGCACGTGGGCACTGGTATTTTTGTTACTGTCACTGAGTGTGACACCGCTTAAATCTCTCACCCGTCTAGGCTGGTTGATCGCCGTGCGGCGCCTGTTAGGGTTATGGATGTTTGCCTATGCCAGTTTGCATGTGACCAGTTATGTCTGGCTGGATTATCAGTTCGACTGGTCGGACATGGTCAAAGATATCGTCAAGCATCCCTATGTGCTGGTTGGGGCATTGGCTTTATTATTGACTGTGCCGTTGGCGGCTAGTTCTAACCAGGCAGCCATGCATGCCCTTAAACAGCGCTGGAAAACATTGCATCAACTGGTGTATGTGATTGCGGTCTTGGCCTTGCTGCATTTCTGGTGGCTGGTCAAAAAAGACCTGACCGAACCGATCATTTACAGCGGTGTGTTTGGCTTGATCATGCTCTTGCGTTTGCCTGTCTTTAGTAGAAAGTAGATTTGGGCGATTTTTCTTTGATTTTTTATGATGCAAAGCCATCTTACGTGGGACGAACTCCAATCGCCGGATTTACCCCAAAGTGAGGCCGGGGAGGGGGATGGTCGCGCACTGTTTCTACCCGCGAACTTGCTTGCAGCCAGACAAGTGTTAAGGTATCTGTGCTTGACATCGCACTGCTTTTTGGACACATTATTGTAAATATAATGCGCAGCCATCCATTGGTAGTGCTATTCTAAAAATATTCTTCGGGGGTGTGCCATCTCATGACCAGCGTATTTACCTGCGTTGGAGGGACAGAGATTGTGCACTGCAGTTGTGAAAGTTTGCGATGTCTTCAGTAATCTCTGAGCCAAGTGCTTCAATATTGGCCAATCCTGCACTGTGTGTGCTTCTTGAACAGTGGTCTGATTTGCTTGATCCGGCCCAGTATTACCTGGCGGTTGAGACCAATGCCGCCGGTGATTGTTTGTCTGTGTTAGCGCAAGGGCCAGCTGCGACTACACCAGCGCATCAAGTCTTGAATAGCAACGGCCTTTGGCAAGCCTTACCCGCCGAAAGTCATGCGTTGATAAAAGCCCTGTTAACGCCCGCCACTGATCAGACCACCCAACAATGCATACAGATTGCCTGCGACCAGCAGGGAGTGCTGTGGCTAGAGTGTCGAGTGCATTATTTTTTGCATGGGCAAAACGAGCCACGTTGTTTGCTGCTGGTGCGGGATGTGAGTCAGACGCATCAAGCTGCCTTGCTTTACCAGCAAGAAAAACAACGAGTGCGAGACTATGATCGCTTCAAGTTTTCTATGCTGGAGCTGATTCTTAAAGAACAGGATACCGAACACATCCTGGCCTGGATCGCTGGCGAGATCGAAGCGCTGCATCCCGAGACCTTTTGTGCCATCGTACTGACGCAGGATCTGGGGCAACGTGTACAAACCGTGATCGCGCCCAGTTTGCCATCTCCGCTACTGCAAACCTTGCAACAGCTCAAGCTGGAGGCCGGTAATGGCTCTCTTGCCACAGCGATTGCCACGCGCCAGCGCGTGATGGTTGAAAATGTCATGACCCATCCTTACTGGCAGTACCACCGAACGGCAGCACAGGCTTCGGGAGTGCAGGGCGGATGGGCAGAGCCTATTCTCAATGCTGCGGGGGAAGTGCTCGGGGCGTTTGCCTTGTATTCGCGCCAGGTACAACTACCTACAGCCGCTGAGCAATCCCTGATCGGGCAGGCGGCCAGACTGGTCAGTATCGTCGTGGATCGCCATTTGTCACAGCAGTCGATGCAAACCCTGGCCTATCTTGAGCCGGTGAGCGGTTTGCCTAACCGCAAAAAAATGTATGAAGTATTGCATGCCTTGCGTCATCAATCCGCCGCAGAGCAACATGGCGGTCTCATTTATATCGACCTCGACCATTTCAAATGGGTGAATGAAGCCCATGGCCACAATGCAGGCAATACGCTGTTGCAGCAAGTGGCGCAGCGCCTGCAAAAGGCGGCACAACCGCATTTTATTGCCTGTATGGGCGGCGATGAGTTTCTGATTCTGCTTTCCGGGCTGTCCACCCAAAAAGACAAGGCGGTACAACAGGTCTGGGCCTTGCAGCGCAAATTGCACAAAACCCTGCAACGGCCCTTTAACGTGGCAGGACTCAAGCTACCGGTGACCGCCAGCATGGGTTTGTGCAGCTTTAGCGGGACAGACATGGATGAAACGGACTATGTGAAAGCCGCGGACATCGCCTTGCACAAAGCGAAGCAGACTGGCCGCAACCATGCCTGTCTGTATGAGCCTGGCATGCAGACCGAGATTGCGACGCAAGCGCGCCTCGAAGCCGAGCTGCGCGAAGCCATCGTCCAGCAACAGTTGCGGGTTTATTATCAGGTGCAAGTGGATCACACCGGCCGGCCGTTTGGTGCAGAAGTCTTGCTGCGTTGGCAACACCCCACCCAAGGCCTCATTTCACCGCTGCAATTTATCGCGGTGGCCGAGAGCAGTGGCCTGATTGTTGAAATCGGCATGTGGGTGCTCGACCAGGCATGTGCACAAATTGCCGTTTGGCAACGGGCACAAAAAACACGTGAACTCAGTTTGTCGGTGAATATCAGCGCGCGCCAGTTCCGTCAGGCCAATTTCACCGCCATGGTCAAAGCCTGTTTACAGCGGCATCAAATCAACCCTAATGCCTTGCGTCTGGAGTTAACCGAAAGCCTGCTTTTGGAAAATGTGGACGATGCGGTACGCATCATGACAGAGCTCAGCCAGTCAGGCATCCAGTTCTCCCTAGACGACTTTGGCACCGGCTATTCTTCGTTGCAATATCTGAAAAAATTGCCACTGTATCAACTCAAGATAGACCGCTCATTTGTAAATGATATTGTGACCGATAGTCATGACCGCACCATTGTGCGTACCATTATTGCCATGGCGCAGAGCATGTACCTCGGCGTGATTGCCGAAGGGGTTGAAACCCCAGAACAACTGGAGCTGTTGCTAAACAATGGTTGCCGCCGCTACCAGGGTTACCTGTTTGGTAAACCCATGCCAATAGACGCATTTAATGATTGGTTGCAACAAGCGCTGGTTTAGAAATGATGCCCTAAAAGGGGATGGTTTAAAAAATAACTTTTACGGCCGCACAGCCAAGGTCAAGGCTGACTGTTGCGCTTGTTTGTCATTGCTGATGGCAAGGTAGCTGGCGTTGCCATCGTTGGAATCTCTGCGGTTGCTTCTGGCTCGGCTGGCGAGACTTCCTGGCGGTTCGCCAGATTGGTGGTGAGTTGCTCACCTGCCTCTGCGGTGAGGATGCGCAGGGTGATACGGCTGTTGAGCGATTGCGCCAGATTGTTGTCACTGCTGGAGACCGGCCTTGTTTCTGCCAGGCCAAGGGCTGAAAGCCGTTTGGCTGCGATGCCATCGGCGGCCAGTGTTGCCGCGACGCGTGCTGCCTGCGTCGCCGTCAATGTCCAACGCTTGCTTTCTGCGTCAACCATGCCACTGAAGGTGTGCTTGTCACTATGCCCTTCAACCTGGAGGGTGCGGTATTCATTTTTTAGTTGTGCGCTGATGATGTGCAGTATCTGGCTGGCCTGGGGTGTATATGCCGCCTGGTTGTTCTGGAACAGCAGATGGGTGGAAATATCCATTTCCACCCCCAAGTCTGACTGGTAAACCGTGATCTGTTTTTGCTCTATCCATTGCCCCAGAGTGTTGGCCAGTTGCTGAGCCATGGCACGAATTTTCTCCTGATCACGCAGTTTTTTTTCCTGATATAGATAGCTGAGCGGCAAAGGCTTCATCACCGCACTTGGAACTTGCCCATTTTGATTCTGTGCGCCAGGAACTGGCAAACCAGGCGTTTGTAAGCCCTGTGGCATATTCTGCGGCTGGCCGACAGCCCCCGGTTGCCCCTGAAACGCATTGACGACCGAGCTGGAGAGGGCGCGGTATTTATTCAGGTTAATGTTGGAGGTGGCATACATGACGACGAAAAAAGCAAACAGCAGGGTAATGAAGTCTGCATAAGAAATGAGCCACCGTTCGTGGCTTTCCTCTTCATCTTCGAGCTTGTGGCGTCTGTACATCACGATTGTCTCAAATGCAGATAAGATTCCAGCCGCTCACTGACCAGTTTTGGATTGTCGCCCCGTGCGATGGAGACCCAGGCATTGAGCAGCATTTCGCGCCTGGACATTTCATGCTGGACATGGCCTTTGAGTTTATTGGAGATGGGTAAAAACACCAGGTTGGCGAGCGCTACACCATAAATGGTGGCAACAAAGGCCACTGCGATGCCGCTACCGATCTTGCTTGGGTCAGACAGATTCTCCATGACATGAATCAGGCCGAGCACCGCACCCAGAATGCCTACGGTGGGCGCATAGCCGCCTGCCGCTGACCAGATTTTGACAGCGTCGCGCTGTTGCATTTCGTAGTAATACATATCAATGGCACAGACTTCGCGGATGCGATCAGGCGGGGTGCCGTCCACCAGCAATTGCAAGCCCTTGCGTACGAAAGGATCCTGCTCACGCTTGATGTAACTTTCCAGCGACAGAACGCTTTCTTTGCGCGCCTGCTGGCTCCATTGATTGATTTTGACGGCGAGTTTTTTGCGGTCATCTTGTGGGTGGACAAAGGCCAGCTTCAACATGCGCAGGCCTTTGATAAACACTTTGAGTTCGGTTTGCAGCAAGACGGCGCCAGTCGTGCCGAGAATAACCACGGCAAAGGCAGCAGGTTGCATCAGGGAGTTGAGGTGGCCCCCTTCTATGACTTGGCCCAGAACCAGGCCGCCGAGTGCAATCAGCAGTCCGGCCAGGCTACCCCAATCCATCAGGCGACTCCGGTCCAGGCTTTTTCACGCATGGCGGCACGCAAGCGGGCGACCGCCTGGCTATGCAGCTGGCAAACGCGTGATTCGGACACATTCATGATGGCGCCAATCTCCTTGAGGTTAAGCTCTTGCTCGTAATACAAGCCCATCAATATCTTTTCGCGCTCAGGCAAGTTGTCGATAGAGGCTATCAAGGCTTCACGGAAGTCGCTTTCGAGCAGGGCTTTCACCGGGTCGCTGCTATCATCGTCCACATAACGATCCAGAAAGTGCTCGCCACCGTCATCGTCCTGAAAATCTTCGTAATAAATCAGCTGGTGACCCTGGCAGTCGCTCAAGACCTCGTAGTAATCTTCCAGGCTAAAATTCATGTGCTTGGCGATTTCGGATTCGGTAGGCGGGCGACCCAGTTTTTGTTCCAGTTGCTGCACAGCCAACTCGATATCGCGCATGTTTTTGCGGATACCGCGCGGCAGCCAGTCGGCACCGCGCAATTCATCCAGCATGGCGCCGCGTACGCGCTGAGAGGCGTAAGTTTCAAATTGTGCCCCATGCGTATCTTCGTAACGCTGTATCGCGTCCATCAGGCCGATCATGCCCGCTTGCACCAGGTCATCCAGCTCGACGCAGGAGGGCAGCTTGGCCTTCATTTGATACGCCATTTTCTTGACCAGGCCGCTATGCATTTTGAGCATCTGATCGGTATTTTGAGTCGTGCCTTTAGCGGTATACATGTTTTTCCTTTTTGACTTTAGGCAACAGCCATGGATGGCATGGAAATCCGTTGTTGTTCTAGACGATGGGCGACGGTTTTAAACGCCAGTGTGCTGGAAAGCTGTTTGCTCACTTCTGCAGTCGCGCGCCCAGGGTTGGCAGTGACTGCCTTGGCGGTTTCAGCAGGCATGGCCCCGATGAACTCCAGCGTGATGCCCAAAAATTGTTTGCACACCTGGTTCAGGCGCATAAAGTACTGATTGCCTTGATCATGGTTAGCGTCTGTCACGACGACACCCAACGGAATCTGCCCATGCTGCTGGCTGATGTGCTTGATGGTCGCATATGCCGACTTAATGGCGGCTTCGCTTCTATCCATTTGGATCACCAGCTCATGCGCGGCAATTACCGGCAGCAGCAGGCTGTAGTCTTGGCTATCCAGTTGTGCTTCAATCATCACAGTGTCGTAATCGTACGCAAGTTGCTCCACTATACCGTTGAGTTGCGTTTTTAAATCGTGAGATAAAGGCGAGGTTAACAGGTCATTTTCGCCCAAACAGGTCAGGTCATAGCCTTGCGGGTGTTTGAAAATGCCCCGCTGGATGGCCTGACGTTGCACGGCGATGCCTTGCAGGGAATGTGTCATCGCGGGTTGGCGGTGCGCGTGCACCAGCAACAAACGCTGTTCTGGCGTCAGCATGCTGGTCGCCAGTTGACGCATCCACTGGCTGGCTGGCTGGCCATTGGCCCCAATCACACTGATAATGCGGGCAGAGGTTTTGGCCATGATACGGCGCAAGCCGTCCGCCTGGTCACGGTAATTAAACATGTGGCTGCTCCTGGCTGGCGGTTTGCATCATGCTGGAGATCACCAGCGGTAACTCTTCATCCAGATACTGGTAGGGCAGGCTGGCCTGGTGTGGTGTCAACACGCGCTCGACCAGGGCTTGCTTGTCTGCAACCTCGATATCCTCTGGCACACGCTGACCGCTGGTGGTGTAAAACAGGCGCATGCGTTCGCGAATCAACACGTCCAGTACATTGCCAATCGCAGCCGCTTCGTCGAGTTTGGTGACGATACAGCCCGCGATATCATGCTTTTTGTAGCTACGCATCACATCAGTCAAGGTATCGCCGGTTGAGGTCGCATTCAGGCACAACAGTTTCTGTATCGGGCTGTCGGCACGGCTCAGCATGGAAAGTTGCTCAGTCACCGCCTGGTCACGCTGGCTGACGCCTACGGTATCCACCAGAATCATATGTTTGTTCTTGAGTTCGTTTAAGGCTATTTTTAAGTCTTCTTCATCTTTGACCGCATGTACCATCACGCCCAGAATCTTGCCGTAAATGCGTAATTGCTCGTAGCCGCCAATCCGGTAGCTGTCCGTGGTGATCAAGCCCAGGTTCTGGGTGCCATGTTTCATTACATAGCGGGCCGCCAGTTTGGCTGTGGTGGTGGTTTTGCCTACCCCGGTCGGGCCGACCAAGGCATAGATACCGCCACGGTCCAACAAAGCATCTTCGTCGTCCAGCGTGTGCAAATTGCGGCTGATCACTTCTTTGGCCCACATTGGCGCCTTGTTCACATCAATGTGTTGCGGCATTTTTTCGGCAATCTGGCGTGAAAGCGACGCACTGAAGTTGGCAGCGAGCAGGGTGCCCAGCACTTTTGATTTGGCCGGGCTATGTTGTAAATGATGCTGCCAGGTCATGGCACTCATCTGGGTTTCAAAGTGGCTGCGCATCTGGCGCATTTCCACCATCATGCCTTGCATTTTTTCTTCCAGCGTTTGTGTTGCCAGCTGATACGCATGCTCTTGTTGTTCACTGTGCTGCTTGAGCATGTCCATGATGGCCGACTCGTTGACATTGGCCTCTTCAGAGACCGTGGCTGTCGGCGGCTGAACGGCGCGCGGTGCCGGTACTGGGGTTGCTTGCCGGGGTTGCTCTTTTGCATGCACAAAATCAAGCAGGCTGCGGGTTTGCTCGCTGCCTTGCTCAGCATTTGCCTGGCTCGCACTGGCATCGACATCCGACTCCAGCATGGCCATGATCTCGGTCCCACCGTTGACACTGCGATTCGCAACAATAATGGCATCTTCCCCCAGGGCCTGCTTGACCTGAGCCAGGGCTTCACGTGCGTTTTTGCCAAAAAATCTTCTGATGTTCATATTACTGCGCTCCGATTAAACTGGTGACACGAATCGATTTGTTGTCTGGCAACTCATCGTGGGATAACACTCTGAGGTGCGGGACGGTCCTTCTTAAAAATCTGGATAAAGCCTGGCGGAGGGGGCCAGCCACCAGCAGGACTGGTGTCAAGCCCATCTGCTCTTGCTGTCTGGCGGCCATTTCGGTCTCTTGTGACAGTCTTTCGGCAATGCCAGGCTCGATCACGCCCTGGCTGGACTGGTTGTTTTGTAATGCTTGCAACAACAGTTTTTCCAATTGGCCATCTAAGGTCATGGCGGTGATTTCGTTGCTGTAGGGGAACAGGTCCTGCACAATTGCACGCCCCAGCTTGATACGGACCATGGCGGTCAAGTCATTGGCATCTTGCGAATACTGGGCATGGTCTGCCAGCGTTTCCAGAATTGTGCGCATGTCACGGATATGCACGCCCTCATTGAGCAGGTTTTGCAAGACCTTTTGCAAGGTGGACAAGCTGATGATCTTGGGCACAATTTCCTCAATCAGCTTGCTGGATTCTTTGCTCATGTGATCCAGCAACTGTTGGACTTCCTGGCGGCCCAACAGCTCACCGGCATTGAGTGAAATGATGTGGTTTAAATGAGTGGCAATCACGGTGCCTGGATCTACCACGGTATAGCCCAGACTTTGTGCGAATTCTTTCTGCTCGGGATCAATCCACACTGCGGGCAAGCCAAAGGCTGGATCTGTAGTGCGGGTGCCTTCAAGCTCACCGGTCACCGCACCAGGATCAATCGCCAGCATTTGATGATAGTTAGATTCCCCGGTCGCCATTTCCACGCCTTTCATGGTGATGCGGTAGGCATTCGGTTTAAGCGTCAGGTTGTCGCGGATATGGACCGTCGGTGCCAGGAAACCAATCTCCTGGGCAAATTTCTTGCGAATGCCCTTGATACGCTTGAGCAATTCACCGCCTTGACCTTTATCCACCAGCGGGATCAAACGGTAGCCAACTTCGAGGCCGATGGTATCTACTGGCAGCACATCGTTCCAGGTGGCTTCTTCCGCCTCGCTGGCCGGGGCCAATTTATCATCTGGTTGTGGTTCAATCACCGTTTGCTGTTTGGCTTTTTCCTGTTTTTGTTTGACTGAATAGGCCATCCCACCCAACAAGCCCCCCAACCCGATAAAGGCCAGGTGAGGCATGCCTGGAATCAGGCCGATACCGCCAATAATGCCGGCGGTGATGGTCAGCACACGTGGATTTTCAAACAGTTGGCTAATCAGCTGGCCGCCGATATCTTCATTGTTGGCCACACGTGAAACCACCACACCGGCCGCAATGGAAATCACCAGCGAAGGGATTTGTGCCACCAGGCCATCACCAATGGCGAGCAAGGTGTAGTTTTTCACTGCATCGCCAAAGCTCAGGTCATGTTGCACCATGCCGACAATCAACCCGCCGACAATGTTGATAATAATGATCAGGATCCCGGCGATCGCATCCCCGCGCACATACTTACTGGCACCATCCATCGCGCCATAGAATTCTGATTCCTGGCCGACTTCTTTACGGCGGCGGCGGGCTTCATCTTCGCCAATCAGGCCCGCGTTCAGGTCCGCGTCAATCGCCATCTGCTTGCCTGGCATCGCATCCAGGGTAAACCGTGCACCCACTTCTGCAATCCGGCCCGCACCTTTGGTGATCACGGTAAAGTTAATAATGGTGAGGATGACGAACACCACGATACCGACCGCATAGTTCCCGCCAATCAGAAAGTGACCAAAGGCCTCGATCACTTTACCGGCGGCATCAGGGCCGGCATGGCCCTCGGTCAGCACGATACGGGTCGAAGCCACGTTGAGCGACAAGCGCAACATGGTGGTCATCAGCAGTACGGTCGGGAAGGCGATAAAGTCCAGCGGCTTGGTGGTTTGCAGACCGATCATCAATACCAGGATGGACAAGGCAATATTAAAAGTGAAAAACACATCGAGCATGATGGCCGGTAACGGCAAGATCATCATGGCCAGCAGCAAAACAATAATGAGCGGGGCGGCGATGCTGCGGCCGTCCATTTTCCCCATTATTTGTTGCCAGTTATTCATCTAAATACTCCTCAGTCTTGCTTATTCAATATCTGTTGCCGTGGCAGGCGCTGCGACCAGTGCATGTGGATCCAGTGCGTCCGGGACCGGTACATCAGTAGGGATGACCGGACGGACGCCGCCATGCTGCTTGAACACGCGCAGTTGAAACACATAAGCCAAAATTTGCGCTACCGCGGCATACAAGGTTTGTGGAATCTCGCGCTCCAGCTCGGCATGGGCATACAAGGCCCGTGCCAGTTTGGGGGATTCCAGCGTCATCACATTGTGTTCTGCAGCAATTTCCTTGATTTTTTGCGCAAGTACATCGACGCCTTTGGCAACGACGACAGGCGCTGCATTTTCACCTTCTTTATAGCTGATCGCCACGGCATAGTGGGTCGGGTTAGTAATCACCACGTCTGCCTTGGGCACATTACTCATCATTCTTCTGCGCGCCATTTCACGCTGCTGCTGACGGATACGGCCTTTAATTTCAGGGCTGCCTTCGGACTCCTTGGATTCGTCCTTGAGTTCCTGTTTGGTCATTTTGTGTTTTTGCGCGTATTGATACAGCTGGTAGGGCACATCAATCACGGCGATCAGGACCAGCGCAGAAGCCAATGTTAAAAAGCCGGTCACCATAAATTCGCTGACAGTGCTAATCCCGGATTCCAGCGGCATGTTGGACAAGCCCAACATCGGTTGCAAATCCTTTTTCACCAGCGTGTAGCCGACAGAACCAACCAGGATGGTTTTTGCAATCGACTTCACCAACTCCACCAGCGAGTTCTTGGAGAACAGATTGGACAAGCCTTTCATCGGGTTGAGTTTGCCAAAGTTGGGCACCAGCGATTTCTGCGACATCACCCAGCCACCGACCAAGATCGGTGAAGCAATCGCTACGGCAACCACAATGACTGCCAGTGGCAAAAAGGCCCACATCGCCTGTTCCACCACTTTTATCATATGCACAATCAACAGCTGCGGCTCAAACGCCATGGCCCTGTCCAGACTCAGGCCCTGACGCAATACATCCTTCATGGCCTCACCCATAGGCTTGCTCATCATCATGATGGCAATGCCGCTGGTAAACAAAACCGCACAAGAGGCCAATTCGCGCGACCTGGGAACATCGCCGTCTTCGCGTGCCTTCTCCAATCGCTTGGGGGACGCGTCTTCGGTCTTTTCCATATCGCTGTCTTCAGCTGCCATGTCTTTCACTCGTTCCGGGTTTGCACACCACGCCATGTCGTGTGTCTTGTGAGTGATTATTGGCTAGATAAATGTATTTCTAAGTTGGGAATAAAAGGGCGAATTGACCGCTTTCTCACAGTTGCTGCCTGCCTGTTGTTAAGGGGTGTAAAAGCTAAAAATATTTTTGATTAATAAACAGTGACTTATCAAATTTTTGGATTTTTTTTGATTGTGCACCCTAAAGTTTTATCAAGTAGGGACGTTAACCGGAATATCTGAAAAAGTATCTGGCCACCATGAAGGCTGCTTAAAAACGAATAAAAGTCATTGTTTACGGAATACAACAAGAAAACTTGAATTAATTTTTGAATTGGAAATCAAAAAATGCTGACACACTGCACATAACAAACTTGTAGCTCAACTTTAGGTTTGAGCGATAAGTGATTGATATTATTGTTGGTGAATAATGCCGTGTAGGGGTTTGTAAGACAAACTCCTACACGGCTGTTTTCGTCTGTCTTACAAAATAAACCGACAAACCCTGATTGTTGCAGTTCATGATTGCGCGCAAAGTACGCCTAACGCTCAGGCGGACTTAAATTTACGCAAAAAAACGGAGAAAAGATCATGAACATGCAAAACGATTTACTCGCTGAAATCAAGGATGCCAACCTGAACTACCTGATGTTGGCGCAACAACTGATCCGTGCTGACAAAGCCACTGCCATCTTCCGCCTTGGCATTAACAAGGAAATTGCAGATCTGCTCGAAAACTTGACCAATCTGCAGTTACTCAAACTCTGTAACACCAACATGCTGCTGACCCGCTTCCGCTTTGATGATAGCGAAATCCTGGGAATGTTGACCAGCTATGCCAAAGACCCTGCCCAAGCCCATCTGCATACTGCGGTATTAATGTCAGCCCAGGCCGCAGATTCCACAGTATAAGCAGCGTAGTTGTCACCACACGGCGATTAGAAAGAGAAAAGAGGATATCATGCAAAAGAAGAGTGTAGTAAACGAAGCAGAACAAATTCAACTGGCCATGCAAATGATCGAACTGGGCGCCCGCCTGCAGTTGCTCGAATCACAAACCACATTGTCACGTGAGCGTTTGATCAAGCTGTACAAAGAGATGAAAGGCGTTTCTCCTCCAAAAGGCATGTTGCCATTCTCTACCGATTGGTTCTTGACCTGGCAACCAAACATTCACTCCTCGATTTTCTACAACATTTATCGCTTTATGGTTGATTACGCAGGGGTAGACGGCATCCAAGCCATCATCAAAGCCTATACCTTGTATATGCAACAAGTACAGCATCCTGATGCCGACGCCAAAGAAGAGCCTGTGTTGTCACTGACACGTGCCTGGACACTGGTACGTTTTATTGAAAGCAAGATGCTGACAACTAAAGTCTGTCATTGCTGTGGTGGTCAATACATCGTCAATAGCTATGATTTGAACCAGAACTATGTCTGCAACTTGTGCCATGTGCCTTCACGTGCCGGCAAAACCAAAAAGGCAAAAGAGTTGAGCTACAAACTGGTTTCCATGACTGCCTGATCAGCCAGATCAGTGTCACGACACTCTGTGAGTGAAAGGATTCAGCATGCCATCGGCCAAACTTTCGGTAGAGACGCTGTTGCCCAAACCCTGGCTACAGCGCCTGCTACCAAAACGGTTGTGGTGCCAGGCATTACTGATCCAGACACTGAGTATACTGTTGATCGCGGGCCTCGCGCCAGGCGTGATCAACAGTGTATTCGCATTTGAATTAAGCCATCTTGGCATTTCGCTAGAGCATGTCTGGATTTGGCTGCTCCTGCATATTTGTTTGGTCAGCCTGCTGGCCAAAGCCGCGCAGATGCCAGTCTGGTGGCGCTGGATTCATGCGATTTTTCCAGTCGCTGTCCTTGGCATGCAGCATATTAACTTGCCTGCCACGGTTTACCTGGCTGGATTTATCATTACCTTGACCCTGTACTGGTCTGTACACAACACCCGGGTCCCATTTTATCCTTCTTTCCCTGCCACCTGGCGCGCGCTGCATCACGTGCTGGAGCAGCATGGCGATGATGCTCCGCTCAAAGTGCTGGATATTGGCAGCGGGATTGGGGATCTCGCCCTGTTTTTGGCGAGCCAGCGTGTGCATGACGAGGTTTCAGGTATCGAAATTGCGCCGCTGCCATGGGCGGTCAGTGCGGTCAGAGCCTTGTTTTCTGGCACCAGTGCCAGATTTACGCTCGGTGACTACCGCGAACTGGACTTTGCAAAATTTGATGTCATCTTTGCTTATTTGTCGCCTGCTGTGATGCCCGATGTCTGGCAAAAGGTGAGGGCAGAGATGCCGGCTGGCACGCTGTTTGTCAGCTCCGAGTTTCCAGTGCCAGACATGACGGCGCAACGAATCATCTATCCGCAAAAAAACGCGCCTGCCTTGTACGTCTACAGCCTGTAGACAGCCTTTATTCCTTTCTTGTATCCGCCATCGCAGGCGCTTAAGCCTGTCGTTGCTGGCATGAAATCTAACCAGAATTAACCATATTTAATAAGGGGCTAAAGCCCTTTTATTTGGATAATTGAATTCCTTGGCCTGTTGCTATGCTTTTAACATTGGTAAAACCATTGTGGAGTGTAGGCATGTTAGTCATTGTCGGGTATGTCGTTATTTTAGGGGCGATTTTTGGCGGGTACGCAGCGGCCGGGGGGCACTTGGGTGGCCTATGGCAGCCATTGGAAGTCGTGATGATTTTCGGTGGGGCTGTAGGTGCATTTGTTGTCGGCAATGATGCCAAGTCATTGAAAGCCACACTTAAAGACTTACCAAATGCCTTCAAAGGCTCCCATGTCAACAAAGCCATGTATATGGATTTGCTGGCTTTGCTGTTCGAGATTCTGACCAAAATTCGTAAAGAAGGGCTGATGTCGATCGAGAAGGATGTTGAAGATCCTGAATCCAGTGCCTTGTTTGGCAAATATCCCAAAATTCAGCATGACCATCATGTGGTCGAGTTTATTTGTGATTACTTGCGTTTGATGGTGTCCGGCAACATGGATGCCTTCCAGGTTGAAAACCTGATGGATAACGAAATTGAAACCCACCATCAGGAGGGCCATGTGGCAGCGCATTGTATTGCAAAACTCGGTGACGCCTTGCCAGCTTTTGGTATTGTAGCTGCGGTGATGGGGGTGGTACACACCATGGAAAGTTTGCATTTGCCGCCCACCGAACTGGGTGTGCTGATTGGCCACGCCCTGGTGGGTACCTTCCTCGGTATTTTGCTGGCGTATGGCTTTGTTGGCCCGCTGGCTGGGGTGCTGGAAGCCAAGCTGGAAGAAAGCTCCAAGGTCTTTCAAACCATCAAGGTGACGCTTCTTGCCAGCCTGAATGGGTATGCACCTGCAATTGCTGTTGAGTTCGGCCGCAAAGTCTTGTACTCCACTGAGCGTCCAAGTTTCTCTGAGCTTGAAGATTACGTCAAGCAAGCTAAAAAATAAGCCTGGCAAACAAGATCAATCCAAATAAAGCACAGGACCAACCCTAGAGGACCACGAAAATGGCAGAAGAACATATTGCCCCCATTATCGTTAAAAAAATCAAGAAAGGCGGCGGCGGTCATCACGGGGGTGCCTGGAAAATCGCTTACGCCGACTTTGTGACGGCGATGATGGCGTTCTTTTTGCTGATGTGGCTGCTCGGCTCCACCTCTAAAGCACAACGTGAAGGCATTTCTGAATACTTTAAAACCCCGCTCAAAGTCGTGCTCATGGGCCCGGGCGTGGGTGCCAGTGATTCCGCCTTGAAAAATACCGGCGGCAAGGATGTGACACTTAAGCAAGGTCAGGTGAAGCCGGTCGATGGCGACCCTGGTCGTAACAAAACGATTAAGGAAGAAGAGTTAAAAGAAGTCCTCAAGAAGGCAGAAAAAGCCAAGCTGGAAGAAATCAAGGCCAAGATTGAACAGGCGATTGATGAAAACCCTGAGCTCAAGCAATTCAAATCCCAATTAAAACTGGATATGACAGCGGAAGGCCTGCGCGTACAAATTATCGACGAACAGAATCGCCCGATGTTTGAAAACGCACGCGCTGACTTGCAACCTTACGCCAAGAAAATTTTGCGAGAGATTGGTAAAACACTCAATGGCGTGGATAACAAAATCAGCCTGTCTGGGCATACCGATGCCACGCCTTATGCCAGCGGTGATCAGGGCTACAGTAACTGGGAGCTCTCAGCCGACCGTGCCAATGCTTCAAGGCGAGAACTGATTGCCGGCGGCATGGATGAGACCAAGTTATTGCGTGTGGTTGGCATGGGCTCAGCCATCATGATGGACAAGGAAAATCCGTTCAATCCTATTAACCGCCGGATCAGTCTGATCGTGATGAACAAAGAAGCAGAAGAGGATTTACTCAAGGATAACGAAAAAATTTCTGTCAGTGAGAAAGACCATTCGCAAGTCGATGCATTGCAGAAAACCGCCGATACACCTGCGGAGTAAAAAAACAGGGAACGGTAAAAGCGCAAGAAATAAGTCATTTTTATGATGCTTATTTCTTGATTGAAAATCAGGGGAATCAGGCAAGATAGGACCACTATGAAAACATTGCCCATAGAAGAACTAAGAGAGTTACTGGCTGCAGTTTCGCACCATGGTGATTGGCATTTGCTCGAAATCGAAACCGATTTACAGCAAACCAGCTTTTTGCTCAATGAGGCGATTGAAAAGCTCAGTGCCAGCTTTATGAATGTGTATGCCCAGTTAATGGAGCAACAGTCTGCCCTCCAGTTATTGGTAGAGGCCGGCAAGTTGCAGCCTGAAGAAATGCAGCAGTTGCAGGTGTTTCAGGACAATATTGGTCAGGAAGTGAATAAAGTGGTGACTGGCATGCAGTTTCAGGACATGACCAATCAATTGCTGCAACGGACGATTAATCGGGTGAACGGCTTAAAAGTGCTGTTACATGAGTTATCCAGCCATCAGTTTCCGATGGCAGCGGATGACGAGCATGAGGAAATCAGAAGCTTCATTCAGCAATTGAACCAGAATTTTGATCAGGGTAGCCAGCATTTGACCGGCAATTTACGCAAGTCAGTGAACCAGCAGGACTTGGCAACCGGTGATATCGATTTATTTTAGTCACAGCGGCGTTTTACAAAATTAGTGAAAAAGGCGAATCAAACATGGCGAAAACAATTTTAACAGTAGACGACTCCGGATCATTGCGTCAAATGGTGGCTTTTAGCCTGAAAGCGGCTGGCTATGATGTGGTACAGGCGGTCGATGGTCAGGATGGCTTGAACAAAGCAAAAGAGAAAACCGTTGACCTGGTTTTGACGGATCAGAACATGCCCGTGATGGATGGGCTGACGCTGATCACCAACCTGCGTACATTGGCTTCTTACCAGAAGGTGCCTATTTTGATGCTGACCACTGAGTCATCAGACGAAATGAAGGCAAAAGGCAAAGCGGCTGGTGCAAATGGCTGGTTGGTCAAACCATTTGATCCAAAACGTCTGATTGAAGTTGTACAAAAAGTAATTGGTGCCTAAGGGCACAAGGTTAAGGGACTGGAGTAAACAATGACAGTGGATATGAGCCAGTTTTATGAGGTGTTCTTTGACGAGGCTGAAGAGTTATTGGCCGAAGCAGAGCGCCTGTTGCTTGATATTGACGTAGAGTCACCTGATATCGAGCAGTTAAACGCGATTTTCCGTGCTGCGCACTCAATCAAAGGGGGCGCGGCAACGTTTGGCTTTATGGACATGGCAGAGATTACCCATGTTCTGGAAAACCTGCTTGATAAGATTCGCAAGCAGGAAATGGCATTGACCACAGAGCATGTGGACGCCTTTTTGGCCGCCAAAGACGTGATCAAGATGCAACTGGATGGGCATAGACATGGTTCAGCAGTAGATGCTGAGCAAGTCGGCGATGTCTCCATGATGCTGAAGTCCTTGTCTGAAGGCAAAAGCGCCATTCCCGAAGACCCTGTCATTGCTGCTGCGACACCGGAGCCGGAAGTGTTGGTCGTCGGTGCTGAAAAGCCAGCCTTGTCTGTCAGTGAAGATGAAAAAGCCAAAGGCATCACCTTATATGACGTCGGCTTGCCGGTAGTCACCGAGCGCGACTTGGCAAACTTGAAAGACGAGTTAGCCTTGTTAGGTGAGGTGGCCGTGTATCAGCGTGCGCCAGGCTCACATGCACTGCTGGTTAAAACCGATTCTAGCGCAGACGACATTGTTTCGATTTGCTCCTTTATTGTAGACCCTGACGCACTGGTGATTCAGGTAGCGAGCGAGGCCGCCAAAGCGCCAGAAGCCGCCGCCGCACCAGAGCCTGCGCCTGCCGCTGCCGTCGCGGTTGCCGCACCCGTTGAGGAAGATCTGGGCTACGGCTTCTTCGATGATGATCCGATTATCAAGCCTGAAGCAACAGCGGAGGCCGCCCCGGTTCAGCCGGTCGCTGCAGAAGTGACTGGTAATGGCAAAGTTCAGGTGGCTGAAGAAATGGGCTATGGCCTGTTTGGCACTAATAATGAGGAGCGTCAGGAGGATGGTTACGGCTTCTTTGCCCCATTCAAGCCACACCCAGATGCCCCCAAAGCACAATTGATCGGTGACGATACTGCCGTCGCAGCGCAAGCTGCGGCAACACCGGCGCCTGCACAAGTGGCTGAAGCGGCGCCTAAAGAAGTGAAAGAGGACCGCAGGTCACAACAACGCCGTGAGTCCGATAAACCGGCGGCAGCGCAAAATGCAGAAAGCAGCTCCATCCGTGTCGGGATTGAAAAAGTTGACCAGTTAATTAATCTGGTTGGCGAGCTGGTGATTACCCAGGCCATGATTGAACAGCGTGTTAATGCACTGGACCCTGTGGATAACGAAGCACTGATTAATAGTGTCAGCCAACTGACTCGTAACACACGTGAC
Organism: Methylophilus sp. DMC18; assembly: GCF_056314005.1. Taxonomy (NCBI): domain Bacteria; kingdom Pseudomonadati; phylum Pseudomonadota; class Betaproteobacteria; order Nitrosomonadales; family Methylophilaceae; genus Methylophilus; species Methylophilus sp. DMC18. Next base: position 615,774 of record NZ_JBQUZE010000002.1, read on the forward strand.
CTGCAAGAGTCCGTGATGTCTATCCGTATGATGCCGATGGACTTTGTATTCTCACGCTTCCCTCGTATGGTGCGTGACCTGGCAGGCAAGTTGGGCAAAAAAGTGGACTTTGTCACTAGCGGTGCCACGACAGAGCTCGACAAGAGCCTGATTGAGCGGATTGTGGATCCACTGACCCATTTGGTGCGTAACAGTGTAGACCATGGTATTGAAAAACCGGAAGTGCGTAAACAGCTAGGCAAAGCCGAGAATGGCACGTTGACCCTGTCTGCGGCACACAAGGGCGGCAGCATCGTGATTGAAGTCACCGATGATGGTGGCGGCCTCAACCGCGACAAGATTCTGGCTAAAGCCATGTCTAACGGCTTGCCAGTCAGTGAAAGTATGTCTGACGCTGACGTTTATAGTTTGATTTTTGCCCCGGGCTTTTCTACCGCTGAGGTGGTGACCGATGTGTCTGGCCGCGGGGTCGGCATGGATGTGGTGAAACGGAATATCACCGCCATGGGCGGCAATATTGAAATCCGCTCTGCGCTGGGCTATGGCACGACCATCTCGATTTCCTTGCCACTGACGCTGGCCATCCTCGATGGCATGTCGGTGTCGCTGGACAAGAGTGTGTATGTGGTGCCATTGAACCTGATTGTCGAAACCTTGCAACCTCGTGCAGAAGACCTGAAAACGGTCACAGGCGAGGGGCTGATGGTGCATGTCCGTGGAGAGTATCTGCCGATTATCGCCTTGCATGCCTTGTTTAACCATCCTACCCAGATCACCAATCCGACTGATGGTGTCTTGCTGATCCTGGAAGCCGATGGCAAGAAATCTGCCCTGTTTGTAGACCGTCTGGTTGGTCAGCAGCAAGTGGTGATCAAGAGCCTGGAAACCAACTTCAAGCGGATTCCCGGTGTTTCTGGCGCCACCATTATGGGCGATGGCTCGGTGGCATTGATTCTGGATGTGCCAGCCATTATCCAGATGGGTCAGACAACCAATTATGTGACTGGTGGATTGGCATTTTCCAACCAGAACTATTCGACTTCACAAACACATATCAATGCATAAGGAGTATATGCAATGAGTACAACAACAGAATTAGCAAATACATCGGCCAATAACACTGGCGGCAGCCTGAAAACGGCGGCCGGCGAGTACCTGACCTTTGTGCTTGGCAGCGAGCAATATGGGATTGAAATCCTCAAGGTGCAAGAAATCCGTGGCTACGATGCCGTGACGCAAATTGCCAATCTGCCATCGTTTATCAAGGGCGTGATCAATCTGCGCGGCAAAATTGTGCCGATTGTCGATTTACGTATCAAGTTCAATCTGGGCAAAGTGGAGTATGACGAGTTTACTGTCGTCATCATTCTGAATCTGAATGGCCGCATCGTTGGCATCGTGGTGGATGGTGTGTCTGATGTCCGTGAATTGCGCGATGAACATTTGCGCGAGGTCCCCACGCTGGTCACCCGTATCGACACCAAATACATTGTGGGCCTGGCCACCATTGAGCAGGAAATGCTGATCCTGGTGGATATTGAGAAACTCATGACCAGTGACGAAATGCAACTGATGGATGCCGCCGTCCATTAAATAGAGAGAATGCAATTAAAGCATTGACACAATAATTATTATAAAAATTGCAACTCGTTTCATAGAGATCTTTTGCAAGGGGTAACAACCATGTTTTCTACAATCATCAACAAATTGGCAGCAAACACAAGGGGCTATCAGAATGTGTTGAATCAGGTGGCTGAATTTAGTGCCCTGAAGTCAGAAATCAACAAGGCACGTGCCATTGTTGAGTTAAATGACAAGGGTGAAATCAGCCATGTGAACGAGAATCTGTGCCACTCTTTAAAATACGCAGCCAATGAGCTGGTCGGCAAGCATCATCGCGCCCTGTTGGCTGGTGTTGATACAGAAAAACCAGAATATGAACAATTCTGGAGTGCCTTAGGCAGTGGCAAATCGCAAGTGGGTAGCTTTAAACTGATCAACAAAGAGGGCAAGGATGTCTGGTTTCAAGGGTATTACGCCCCAGTGATGCAAGGCAACCAGCTGCGCAAAGTGGTTGCTTACCTGACAGACATTACAGCAGACAAGCTGCGCAACATCATCCTGCAAGAGGAAGAGCACGCACTAAACCAATGTTTTGGTGTCATGGAATGTGACTTGCAAGGACATATTCTCGAATGTAATGATGTTTTTCTGACCCCGCTTGAGTTTCGCCGTGAAGAGGTGATCGGCAAGCATGTGTCCATGTTGCTCAAGGCTTCTACCGCACAAAGCGATCAGTACAAGCAAATGTGGGAAAAATTGAACAAGGGGCAGAATGCAAAACTGGAAATCTGCCGAGTGGCAAAGTCTGGCAAAGAGTACTGGTTTAGTTCCAGCTATGTGCCTATCCCAGATGCGAGCGGCCAATTAGCCAAGGTCAAAGTCTATTCGTACTGTATTACTGAAGAAAAGCAGCGAGAAATTGACTTTCAGGGTAAGGTGGCTGCGATTAACAAGGTACAGGGAGTCATTGAATTTGACCTCCAAGGCAATATTTTGCATGCCAATGACAACTTCCTAAAACTTACAGAGTACTCACTGGCTGAGGTGGTTGGTAAGAACCATAGCATTTTTGTTAGTGAGCGTTACAAGAATAGCCCTGAGTATAAAGTTTTCTGGGAAAAGTTAAGTAGCGGTCAGTACGATGAAGGGGTTTATCATCGCTATACTAAAAATGGTAAGGATATATGGGTGCAGGCATCTTATAACCCCATTTTAGGGTTAGATGGTAAGCCGATGAAAGTAGTTAAATATGCTACTGACATCACCAAAGCAGTGCTGGCAGACAAACAGCAAAAAGAAAAGTCCAGAGAAGCTTCGATGATCAAGCAAGCGTTGGAGTCTTCCTCTAACAACTTGATGGTTGCGGATAACGATGGTGTCATTACCTATATGAATCCAACAACCTTGAGCTTAATGCGCGAGGCTGCTGATACGTTCAGAGCCATCTTCCCATCTTTTGACCCAGACAAGTTGATTGGGCAGAACTTTGATCTGTTCCACAAAAGTCCTGCGCATCAACGCAATTTACTGGCAAGCCTGAAGGGCAAGCATGTTGCTGAGTTACCGATTGGCGAGATGTTTTTCAGACTCACTGCAAATCCTCTCATTGATGAGCAAGGCGAACGTATTGGCAGCGTGGTGGAGTGGGTCAATTTGACCGAGGAAAAACGTCTTGAAAACGAAATGAAATCTGTGGTTGAAAATGCCGTGGATGGTGATTTGTCTACAAGACTGGATGCGAATCGTGCAAAAGGTTCTGCCGTCAAAACGATGGAAGCCATTAACCAGCTCCTGGACACGTTTAGCGATATTTTGTTGCGTGTGCGTGAAGCGGGCGAAACGATTAATACGGCAGCTCATGAAATTTCCAGTGGCAATAATGATTTGTCCAGCCGCACTGAACAGCAAGCCTCTAATCTGGAAGAGACAGCTTCCAGCATGGAAGAACTGGCATCAACCGTTAGACAGAACGCCGAAAATGCCCGCCAGGCCAACCAAATGGCTGAAGCAGCTTCACAAGTGGCGCTTCGTGGTGGCGATGTCGTTGGCAATGTAGTGACTACCATGAGCGCGATCAACGAAAGTGCGCGCAAAATTGAGGACATTATTTCTGTCATTGATGGCATTGCCTTCCAGACCAACATTTTGGCATTGAACGCCGCAGTTGAGGCTGCCCGTGCAGGTGAGCAGGGTAGAGGCTTTGCCGTGGTCGCTGGTGAGGTGCGTAACCTGGCTCAACGCTCTGCCAGTGCTGCCAAAGAGATCAAGGAGCTGATTACTGACTCCGTCAGCAAAACCACTGAAGGCACCAAACTGGTGGAAAGTGCTGGTGTAACCATGCATGAGGTGGTCACTTCCGTACAACGTGTGACCGACATCATGAGTGAAATCACCGCGGCGTCTGCAGAGCAAAGCTCAGGCATTAACCAGGTGAATGACGCGGTCAATCACATGGATGAAGTCACACAGCAGAATGCTGCCTTGGTTGAAGAAGCCGCTGCGGCAGCAGAATCGCTGGTAGAGCAGGCTGCGACGCTGATGGATACCGTGAATCGATTTAAATTACGTGGCGTGAGCCAGAGCAGTGCTGTCAGCCGCCCGACGATGACAAGCAAAGTGGCGGCCGCACCTGCGGTAAGCAAAGCCAAACCGACGGTAGCTGCGGTCAATCATGCGCCAGTCAAAGCCGCAAAAACCGGCACGGATGACCAGGAGTGGGAAGAGTTTTAATGTGAGCGCTCAATACAAGGAGGTGCAACATGATCAGATGTCCTGCAATGATAGAAAAAATAATTGAAGGCCTGAAATTGTGGGCCTCCTTATTGAGCGGTTATCCTCTGTGGTAAAAAGTTGTGATTTCAAAGTCCTGTTGCAGGGCTTTGCCATTTTGAAGGTGGAAATACAATGAGAACCTGGCTAGGCATACTCAAGCAATGGATGACTGGATCTCATCATTCTCAACTCAGTGAGGTGGATCTAGAACGCTTGAACAGGATGGAGGCCCTCCATCGCGTCGTGGCGATGATTGAGTACGACCTAGATGGGAACGTGCTTGATGCCAATCAAACATTTTTAGACTTAACCGGTTATACGCGTGACGAAGTGCTCGGTCAGCATCATCGCATGTTCCTGCCATTGGGAAACCTTGATGCGCCAGAGCATAAGCAGTTTTGGCAAAAGCTTTGCAATGGAGAGGCTCAGACGGGCCAATTTAAACGCTTAAGCAAAGGAAACCGCGAAGATTGGATTGAAGGCAGCTTTATCCCGTTAAAAAACCAAGACGGGCAAGTGGTGAAAATCGTCAACTACTTTAGTCTCATCACCGCGCTTAAGGCACGTGAGCTTGAGAGCCAAGGCCAAATTGATGCCTTAAACCGGGTGCTTGGAGTCATTGAATTTTCGCTGGATGGCACGATTCTGGCATTGAATCAGAACTTTGCGCGGGTGACCGGTTACGATGCTGCTGAAGTGGTTGGTAAACATCATCGCATTTTCATGCCACACTCAGAAGCCAGCTCCTCGGACTACATCAGATTTTGGCAAGATCTTGCCAGAGGTGAGTTTAAATCGGGGATCTACAAACGCATTGCGAAAAATGGACAAGAGGTCTGGTTACAGGCGACCTATAATCCTATTTTAGACAGTGACGGCAAGCCGTTGAAGATCATTAAATTTGCTACTGATATCACACAGCAAAAGGCGCGAGACTTAGACTTGGCCAGCCAGTTGTCCGCCATTCGGCAAATCATGGCTGTGATTGAGTTTGACCTGCAAGGCAATATTCTGGATGCCAATCATAACTTCTTAAATGCTGTTGGTTATCAGAAAAGCGCTGTTGTGGGCAAGCATCATAAAATGTTTGTTCCGAGCGACGTTCAACAATCCACTGAGTATGCGCAATTTTGGCAAAAGCTGGCTCAAGGAAACACACAAGCGGGTGTTTATCAACGTGTCGCGGCGAATGGCAACCCACTATGGTTGCAAGCCAGCTACAATCCGATTTTAGACTTGAATGGCAAGCCCTACAAAATAGTCAAGTATGCGATTGATGTGACTGAGCAGCGCCTGCGTGATATCGATAACCAAGGGCAAATGACCGCTATCCAACGCTCATTAGGAACGATAGAGTTTTCGCTGGATGGTCATATTACTAAAGTGAACGCAAATTTCATGCAAGTCGTAGGTTATCAAGCGGCTGAACTGATTGGCAAACATCACAGTATGTTTATGCCATTGGAAGAGCGTCATGCAATGGAGTATAAAAACTTTTGGCATCGCCTTGGTCGCGGCGAATTCATGCAGGGTGTGTTTAAACGGATAGATAAACACGGCCAGGAAATTTGGCTCCAAGCGAGTTATAACCCTGTGCTTGATGAGCATGGGAAACCCATCAAGGTTGTGAAGTTTGCAACAGATATTACTCAGCAGAAACGTGCTGAAACAGGCTTGATGGAGGCCGTGCTATCTACTGAGCAATTACTGGAAGCGGCTCAGCACGGAGACATGACCGCACGCATAGACTTGCATGGTAAAACGGATCAGATACTTAGTTTGTCCAACGGTATCAATCGCTTAATGGACCGTGTGTCTGAAATTCTGTTGCAAGTTAAAGAGGCCACCACCACGATCAATAGCGCAGCCAATGAAATTTCAACGGGCAATATTGATTTATCTACGCGCACAGAAAGACAAGCGCACAGCTTGCAGGAAACCTCCTCCAGTATGAGCCAACTGGCTGCAACGGTGAAACAAAATGCTGAGAATGCATTGCAGGCCAACCGAATGGCAGAGGCGGCTTCCAAAGTGGCTGAGCGTGGTGGGGAAGTCGTGAATCAGGTCGTGGATACCATGACTGCGATCAGTCAAAGCGCGCGTAAGATTGAAGATATCATTTCAGTGATTGATGGGATTGCCTTCCAAACAAATATTCTGGCACTAAATGCGGCGGTTGAGGCTGCGCGTGCTGGCGAACAAGGTAAAGGGTTTGCTGTTGTGGCTGGAGAGGTGCGTAATCTGGCACAACGCTCTGCAAGTGCTGCCAGAGAAATCAAGGATCTGATTGCTGACTCTGTCAATAAAACCACGGAAGGTACACAACTGGTCGAAGGTGCCGGTCAAACCATGGTGGAGATTGTGCAGTCAGTCAAGCGTGTCAGCGATATTATCAGTGAAATTTCTGAAGCTTCGATTGAACAGACCTCAGGGATTGATAGTGTCAACCAAGCCATCACCAGCATGGATGATGTGACGCAGCAAAATGCAGCGTTAGTTGAAGAGGCGGCTGCCGCAGCCGAGTCTTTAGTTGAACAAGCCAGCCAATTGTCTGATCTGGTGGCTGATTTCAATCTGAATGAAGCAACTCAAAACAAAGCCAAACCACCTTTATCCCGAACAGGTACTTACAATTGATCCATTGAATGGTGGAAGTGTTGTTAGGACCTAGCAAACTCTGATTGAAGCCGACTGCAAAGTCGGCTTTTTCTTTTTTCAAATCTGCTATTTAACACGCGATCACATGCTTTTTCGGTATCTATGTTGCAGTTGTAATCTAATAAACTCACAGGCAGAAGTAAAAATTGTAATTTCGTCCTAGTGAAAATACAAAATATCGAAAGAGATCAGATTATGAAAATCAACTTGCCCGTGACACAAAAAGAGATTGAACTCAAAGAGGATGCCTCTATTGTGTCCAAGACGGATTTAAAAGGGGCCATCACCTATATCAATCGTGAGTTTATTGAAATCAGCGGCTTCAGTGAGGCGGAGCTGATAGGTAAAAATCACAATATTATCCGTCACCCGGACATGCCAGCAGCGGCGTTTGAGGACTTGTGGCGGACGGTGAAAGCAGGGAAGCCCTGGAACGGTATGGTGAAAAATCGCTGTAAAAATGGTGACCACTACTGGGTAGAAGCAAATGTGGCCCCCATCCGTGAAGGCGCTAAGGTGATAGGGTATATGTCTGTTCGCAATAAAGTGAGCCGCGCACAGATTGAGCAGGCTGAAAAACTGTATCAACAGATGCGTGACGGCAACCTCCCGCAACCTGGCTGGGGTGAAAAACTGGCCGCAAAAGTACATGACCTGCCGATTTTCTACAAGCTGTCAGCAGCTATGCTGACCCCGGTGGCTGTTGTTTCTTCAGTGGGCTTTTATCGTCATGATCCTGGCGCATGGGTAGGTATGGGGATGGGGATCGCGGCTGCATTGGTGGCTGGCGGCATTTTCTCGCTAAAACTGAAAAAGTCGATGGCTGTGATGGCACATGCGATTGAAGGCTTGGCTGGTGGCGAGTTGAATCTCAAGATTGATACGCGTGGCAACGACGAATTTGGCAGTTTGATGAAGACACTGAAGTCCATGCAAATCAAGGTGGGCTTTGATGTCAACGATTCTAGGAAAATGGCTGAAGAGGCGGGTCGTCTGCAAACCGCGCTGGATCAAAGTGCCACCGCCTTTTCCTACAGCGACAGTCAACATCAATTGCAATATATGAATGCTGCGGCCCGTAGCCTTTGGCAACAACTGGTAGAAGAGATTGCCAAAGAACAGCCAGGATTTACCTTGGAAAAGATGTTTGGGAATGCGATTTCCAGTTATTTACCTGAGGCTTACCGCGCGGCATTTGCCGAAGTTTCCAAGATACCTCGGGTGATTGAATTTGCTGCTTATGGCAAAAAAATTCAAGCGACCATTGTTTCAGTGTATACCGCCAAGGGCGAATATCTGGGCCGTATGACGCAGTGGGATGATAAAACGGCTGAAGACATTGGTCAGCAAGAAGTCTTCCGCTTGGTGCGTGAAGCTTCTGCGGGCAACCTGAGACAACGTGTAGATCTGGAAAAACTGCCTGAAGGCTTTGTGCTTGAAATCGGTAAAGGTATTAACCAGATTCTGGATGCCTTGATTAATCCGCTCAATGTCGCCGCCAAATATGTTGAAGACATTTCCAAAGGCCATATCCCGGCAAAAATTACGGATACTTATCAGGGTGACTTTAATACCTTAAAAAACAACCTGAACCAGTGTATCGATGCCTTGAATACCCTGATCGCTGAAATGAACCACATGAGTGCCGAGCACGACGCAGGTGACATTGATGTTGAGATTGATGTCACTAAATTTGATGGCGCTTATCGCACCATGGCTGGTGGCATCAACCAAATGGTGGGCGGCCACATTGCCGTCAAGAAAAAAGCCATGGCCTGCATGCAGGGACTGGGCGAAGGCAACTTTGATACTCCACTGGAAAGATTCCCAGGCAAAAAAGCCTTTATCAATGACACCATCGAACAGGTGCGTGCCAATTTGAAAGCCTTAAATGCGGATACTAGCATGTTAGCCGAGGCCGCCAGAGATGGTCGCATCAGTGTCCGAGCGGATGCAGCGCGGCACCCTGGCGATTACCGTAATATTATCGATGGTATCAACAATACGCTGGATCTGATTGTTGGGCCGATTAGTGCGGTGACTGAGGCGGTGGAAACAATCACGACCGCAGCCAATGAAATCTCCAGCGGTAACTCTGATCTTTCTGCCCGTACCGAACAGCAAGCCTCCAGCCTCGAAGAAACTGCGGCCAGTATGGAAGAACTTGCTTCTACGGTTAAACAAAATGCCGAGAATGCCAAACAGGCCAATCAGATGGCGCTGTCAGCCTCTAGTGTTGCAGCCAAAGGGGGCGAAGTGGTGGATGAAGTCGTCGCAACCATGAGCGCGATTAATGAAAGCGCCAAGAAGATTGAGGACATCATCTCAGTCATTGATGGGATTGCTTTCCAGACCAACATCCTGGCGTTAAATGCGGCGGTTGAGGCCGCCCGCGCAGGTGAGCAGGGCAGAGGGTTTGCCGTGGTGGCCGGTGAGGTGCGCAATTTGGCACAACGCTCTTCGACCGCGGCGCGTGAAATCAAGGAGCTGATTACGGACTCTGTTAATAAAACGGCAGAAGGCACTCGTCAAGTGGAGCATGCAGGGACCACCATGCAGGAGGTCGTCAGTTCTGTACAGCGGGTCGCCGATATTATCAGTGAAATTTCCGCAGCTTCTATTGAGCAGACCACGGGGATTGATCAGGTCAACGAAGCGGTGACCAGTATGGATGAAACCACACAGCAAAACGCAGCGCTTGTAGAACAAGCGGCGGCGGCGGCTGAATCCTTGGTGGATCAAGCCAATCATTTGGCTCAAGCGATCAGCCATTTTAAAGTGGACAGTGGCCGTTCTACAGCGGGGCATCAAGTCATGCGCAGAACCGGCACGCATGGCTAAAAATAAAGTTGTAATTGTTTTGTAACAACACTAAAGAAATCATAAGGTCTGTCGTTATTAACAATAAGTGGTAGTGAAAAGCCACCTAAACCATGGTTAATAATTTGATGGAGACTTTATGAAAAAACATTTGAAAACAACGTTAAGTATTATTGCATTATCAACATTGGCAACACCGCTGTTTGCGGCTGAAGTGTGCAAAGTGTCTATGATGGGCCGTGTCTGTTTTGAAGAGGGCAGCCCAGAATTGACTGCAGCGCACATGAAAGGTGACGCAGTGGCTGAATCTTCAGCAGCGAAGAAAAAGGTAGATGTTGCTGAAGCTGAAAAAACCAAGAAGTAATGCATTTCTTGCTTTGAAAATCCCCCTCTGCAAAGGGGGATTTTTTATGCGTATCGCCAAGCTGTAGCCCCGGCAAAATACATGAAAACTTGAGTAGGAAAAGACCTGTAAAAAGCTTGTTTATTAGCGCATGAAATATGTTTGGAGTATTACAAAATAAACGAGAGTCTGATAAAGGCGAATAAAAATCTGGATTTGGAGTTTTAATTATGACCATTGCGAAGAGAATGTATATTCTGATTGCAGTTGCAGCGCTGGGGCTATTTACGCTAGCGACGCTCAGCTACTTTCAGACTGATCGTGTATTTAAATACACCAACGTTGCCAATGAAAATGCGGCACCCAGCATTGAGGCATTGGATGACACGCTCGCTGAGTTTGAGCTATTAAATAGCTTGATCTGGCAGCATATGCTGAATACAGACAACGTCAAAATGCAGCAGATTGAAAAGCAGGTTGCTGAGGTGCATGGTGATCTGATGGCTGCACTTAAAAAATACGACAGTCTGATCAGCGATGATAAAGACAAGCAGTTACTGCAAAAAGACTATGAGGCGATCAAGTCTTATGATGAGCTAGGTAGCAGCGCGCTGACGCTTTCGCTCTCTAACAAGAAAACAGAGGCCAGGGATGTGTTGCTGGCTAATCAGGCGGTGATTGAGCATGTTCAGAAAGCGATTCGTGAACATCGGGCCTACAACAATGAGATTGCTAAACAAGGGGCTGCTGCAGCGGTGAAGGTTAAGCAAAATGCATTGTTGATGCTGATTGCGATTGCCGGCCTCTCCTTGGCTGTCGTGGTTTCGATTGGTTTCTATATCAAACGCAGCCTGTTTAAGCAATTGGGTATGGAGCCTGCCGATTTAACTGTCATTGCACGCAACTTTGTAGAGGGCAATCTGACCCAGAAGATTGTGTTGCCTGAAGATGACAAAACCAGTGTTGCTTATTCTATCCGTGTACTGCAACGTACCTTGGATGGCCTGGTACAGTCATTGAACTATGTCAGCCAGCAGCATGATGAAGGCGATATTGATTGCACTGTTGATCAAAACCGCTTTAAAGGCGGCTACGCAGAAATGGCCGCCGGGATCAATAAAATGGTGGCTGGGCATATTGCCATGAACCGCAGTGCGATTGAAGTGGTGAAAGCGTTTGGCGATGGCAATCTGGATATGCCGTTGGAGCAATTCCCAGGCAAGAAAGCCTTTGTGAACGAAGCCATTGAGCAAGTGCGTACCAATATCAAGCGTCTGGTCAATGATACTGACGAGCTGGTGCATGCTGCCGTAGAAGGGCGCTTGTCCACCCGTGCGGATGCCAGCAAGCATCAAGGTGACTTCCGCAAGATTGTCCAGGGCGTGAACGAGACGCTGGATGCGGTGATTGACCCCCTCAACGTGGCGGCCCAATATGTGTCCGATATCTCCAAGGGCAATATCCCGGCCAAGATTACCGACCACTACAATGGTGACTTCAACACCATTAAAGACAACCTCAACCAGTGTATAGACGCCGTCAATGCGCTGATTAGCGATGCCGACATGCTGTCACAAGCCGCGGTCGATGGCAGACTCACCACCCGTGCCGATGCCAGCAAACATAATGGAGACTTCCGCAAGATCGTCGAAGGCGTCAACAACACCCTGGATTCCGTGATTGGACCATTGAATGTGGCTGCGAACTACGTAGACCGCATTTCCAAAGGCGATATCCCTGAGCGTATTACCGACCATTACAATGGCGACTTTAACGAGCTCAAGAACAACCTCAATACCTGTATTGAAGCGGTCAACCTGCTCGTCAACGACGCCAACCAACTGGCCGAAGCCGCAAAAGAAGGACGCATCACCGT